>CBDETS010000001.1:0-14252 GCA_965242975.1 Paracoccaceae bacterium
TCCCGCGATGGTGATAACCACTTCATCAAGGTGCCACTTGTCGTTTGGGCGGGGACGATCGCGTTTGATGCATCCCGCAAAGTGGCGACCAAAGCGGTTCACCCACAGCCGAACTGTCTCCCGGCTGACGATCACGCCGCGTTCGGCAAGCAAATCTTCAACATCCGCTGTACTCAGAGCAAATCGGTGATACGCCCAAACCGCATACGCGATCACCTCGCGTGGAAAACGAAACCCCTTCAGGCCTGGCATGCTGGATGGTATTTTCATTGCAGATCCTTACGCCATCAAGCTCCCCACATCAATTTGGCAATGCCGAGGGAATGACAGGTGCCCCTCGCGCGGGCTGTAATCCTTCAGGCCAAAGAATGCGAGACCGTCAGCTTGCGGAATCTGGTGACATCCGCCCACCTATTCTGAAAACATCCGCCCGGGGATTCTGACGCATCCGCCCACCCCTTCTTGGGCTGCTGAGAGGTAATCTGAAGCTAGCTATTTTTCAGTTTGTTTTTGGACTGGAGAAAGCTCAATGAAGAGATTGCCAATGGAGAAGACCCGAGAAGTTTTGCGTCTTGCGGCACAAGGCTTGTCTACCCGGAAAATTGCCAAGAGCCTTGGCATTGGGCGAACGACCTTGCGTGAGTATCTGGCTCGCGCCTCAGCTGCAGGTGTCAGCTGGCCATTGCCGAATGACTTGTCTGATAGCGCGCTTGAACGGCTGCTGTTTCCGCGTCCACCTCAGAACACGATCCAGCAGTCGAGCAAACCCGACTGGGCCTACGTGCATCAGGAGCTTCGCCGTCAGGGCGTGACGCTTGCTTTGCTTTGGGAAGAGTACCGGGAGGTCAATCCGGACGGGTATTGCTACAGTCATTTCTGCCAGGTTTATGCTCGGTGGAAGGGAAGGCTGTCCCCTGTGATGCGCCAGCATCATCCGGCCGGGGAGCGTCTGTTCGTGGATTACGCCGGCATGACGGTTGACGTGACCGATCCGGAGACTGGCAAGACCCGTGCGGCACAAGTGTTCATCGCGACCATGGGCGCGTCGAGCTATACCTATGTCGAGGCAACCTGGACTCAGAAACTGCCGGACTGGATCGCAAGCCACGTGCGCGCCTTCGCATACTTTGGGGGTGTCACCGCGCAGGTGGTTCCCGACAACTTGAGATCGGCGGTCGCCAAGGCCTGTTTTTACGATCCCAAGATCAACCGCAGCTACGCGGATTTGATGGAGCATTACGACACGGTTGCCATCCCGGCGCGGGTGAAGAAACCGAAGGACAAGGCCAAGGTTGAAAGCGGGGTTTTGGTGGCTGAGCGCTGGATTCTGGCCAAGCTGCGCAACCGCCAGTTCTTCAGCCTTGAGGAATTGAATGCCGCGATCCGCCCGCTGCTGTTGCAACTCAATGAAAAAGTCACCCGTCATCTTGGGGCTAGCCGACGCCAGTTGTTCGAAACGCTGGATGTGCCAGCCCTGAAACCGCTGCCCGTCGAGCCCCATGTTTATTCCGAGTGGAGGAAGTGCCGTGCTGGGATCGATTATCATGTCGAGGTGAAGCGGCATTACTACTCGGTTCCGTATCAACTCGTGAAGAAAGAACTGTGGGTGCGCATAACGTCCCGCACGGTCGAGATTTTCTGCAAGGGCCAGCGCGTGGCCTCGCATAGACGCACTTCAGGCAATCGCAAGCACTCGACCGTGCGAGAGCACATGCCGTCCAACCACCGGTTCCGTGAGGATTGGACGCCGCGCAACATCTACACCAAAGCGGCGCGGATCGGGCGCAATGTGGCCACCTATACCGAAGTGGTGATGCGTGGCCGCAAGCATCCCGAGCAGGGTTTTCGAACCTGCCTTGGCGTCCTCCGCCTGGCAGACAAATTCGGCAAGGACAGGCTGGACGCGGCCTGTGAACGGGCGCTGGAGATCAATGCGCTTTCCTATTCCTCGGTACAGTCGATCCTGAAGAACGGGCTTGACCGTCAAAACCGTCAACGCCAGCCGGAAGGTCCATCGATCACTCACCCTAATATCCGCGGCTCTGAATACTTCCACTAACAACAAGGGGACACCATGCTCAAACACCCAACACTCAATCGCCTGGAGGCGCTGCGCCTCGATGGCATGGCCGAGGCCTTTATCGAGCTTGAAGCGCAAGACAGTTCGGCGGACCTGACCCACCCGGAATATCTCGGCCGGCATCGCCAAGTTAATTTGCTGAGTTTGTAGTTTTCTGGCGATGCTTGGTCATGCGGTCATTTCGAGGGCGTAGAGGCGCCACAGATCGAAGGCGTCTGCTCTTGATTGTCGGTAGTGGTTGGCGTGCATGCGATAGCGGCGGGGACGGAAGACTGTATTGATTTGGTCATGAGCTGCCAGGAACCTCTGAGCTTGCGCCGGTGACTTGAACCGGCCCATGACCTTCTCTCGTTTTCGTGTCGGTCGATGCGACCCTTCTGCACGATTGTTCAGCCCCTTGTGGGCCCGGTGCTCCGCGGTTGGGGCCAAGCTTTTGATCGGTTTTATGTAGCTGCGCAACTTATCCGACACGACAACCCGCGGGTCGCCATATACGTTGATCAAGCGGTGTAAAAACCGCCTGGCAGCCTTAGCATTCCGGTGCCTCTGGACGAGAATATCAACAGTATCTCCATCGGCGTCTACCGCACGCCACAGCCAGAAACGCTCTCCCGCGATGGTGATAACCACTTCATCAAGGTGCCACTTGTCGTTTGGGCGGGGACGATCGCGTTTGATGCATCCCGCAAAGTGGCGACCAAAGCGGTTCACCCACAGCCGAACTGTCTCCCGGCTGACGATCACGCCGCGTTCGGCAAGCAAATCTTCAACATCCGCTGTACTCAGAGCAAATCGGTGATACGCCCAAACCGCATACGCGATCACCTCGCGTGGAAAACGAAACCCCTTCAGGCCTGGCATGCTGGATGGTATTTTCATTGCAGATCCTTACGCCATCAAGCTCCCCACATCAATTTGGCAATGCCGTCGATTACCCTGGCCGGATCGGGCGAACGCATTGCGAAACGGCCTGTTTGCGGCTCCAGTGCGAGGTCGTACAGGATGTCGGGCATCATGCATAGCAAGTTGGAGCGGTACCCGTGACGCAGCCCGTAGCAGATTTTGTTCTGGATTTCTTTGTCCGGTTTGTCGAGCATCCGGATGAGGTGAGCCGCCGTAATCTTCTTATCGCTCTTCTTGACCGCGAACTTCGCCGTGCGCGGCACAACCTGTTTCTGGATTCGCCGCTGTTTCAGACGAACCTGAATTATATATCCGATATGGCCCTGGCCGAGCGCGCCCTGAAAGCTGCACGTAATTGCGAGAGGCCTGATCAGGCTCATCTCGGCGTGCAGCATTGCTGGCTCGTGCTTCTGGGGAACCGAATCGCCGCTGAGAGAGGTTTTCCCGTCGATGGTCTCGAAGCGCTCGGCCATGTTGCCTCCCTGAAACTCGGTCTGCCATTGATGAAAACCGAAGCTTGGACCGATGACGTGCTGTTCGAAGCGTTTGTCAAAACGGCTCTTCGAATGGAATGGGATTATCCCGGAGACCGGTTCCGTTGCGCGGGAGAGTTCTGACCGCCGGACGCAATGCGAAACGGCGCATTTGCGGCACCGGCATGAGGTCGCGCAGAATACCGATCACCATGCGCAACAGAATGGAGCGGATGTCATGCCCCATCCCTTACCGGCCCCGATTATGGATTTCTTCAGCGACTATCTCGCTAGGCCGGATAAGACCGCCCGGCGCAAATTCTGCTGCACCCTGCTTGGTCTCGAACATGTACGCGCGCAATGGAGCTTGATGCTGCACCCGTCGGGCTTTGACCCTTCCAACGCGTACCGGGCGGATATCGACCGGACGGGCCGCTTCCTCGACCGGGCTTTCTATGAATTGCAGGATGAGCGGGGCTGAAACACCGTCGCTTTTAATTGGCTGACGCTTCTGGGCCACCGCTTGGCAACCGAGCGCGAACTTGCCTAATCGAGCGACCCTTGTTAATGAAGCAGAGATAAAGAAACGCAACTTTGGTAGTAGCCGTCTAAACACAGCAAATTTCAACCAGCCTTCACACTTCAGCGAATTTTGCGACAAAGCCCGACATTCTTCACCAAACCCCGCCCTTTGGAGCCGCGCGGCTCTGTTGCACAAATCGTGGTGTGAACGGACTTCCCCTTTCCCCGGACGGACTTATCCTACGGGCTCAGTGACGGGTATGCCAAGAGCTGTGTAGCGGTTGAGCACTGCTATCCGGATCTGGAGCTCAGCCAGCTGCCGGTCGAAGTCTCGAGCCATGAGGCCTTGGCCAAGCAGTTTGACGCAGTTTATCTTTGTCTCTGCGCGGCTCCGGCGGTGATATCTGGTCAACTTTCGCCACAAAGCACGCCCGAGATATTTGCAGGCTCTTATGGCTTCGTTTCGCGCGATAGCGCCCGCCGTGGTTGGTTTCCAAGGTTGGGCATTTTTGCGCGGAGGTATGATGGCCGCGGCTCCCCGAGCTATGCGGAAATATGGGTGATGGCCTGAATTGAAAGGCGGCGTATTGTGGCGGGTGTTGAAGCCGGCCAGAACCTCACAAGGAGCAATACGCCTATGAAGAACGATACAACGATCCTGTCTTTTCGCCAATCGGAATTGATAGCGGACCCTTTGACAGAGCTCGCCCGGGAAGGTGCGCGCCGGATGCTGGCGGAAGCGCTGAAAGCGGAAGCTGATGCGTTTGTCGCCAGTTTTGCCGATGAACAGCTGGAGGATGGCCGACAGCGGATTGTGCGGCATGGATTTGGGCCTGAACGGCAGATCCAGACGGGGATTGGTGCCCTGGGTGTCCGGCGGCCCAAGGTGCGGGACCGGATTGCGGCACACCCGGACTTCGAACCTTGGGAAGCTGATGAATACCGCATAATGACACAATGCGATTGATCAACTGGCGAGATCAGACGATCTTCATCTCAAAGTACGATCACTTGGGAAATCTCGGATCAATATCAACCAGTCTAATCAGCCTTGCTGCAAGCGATTATTGAACATGAATTCTTAAAGGTGATTGTGACAGAAAGGGCAGATGATACCTTGTATTTTCGAATACATCGCGATTCCATCGGGCAGTGGTTCTGGACATTTCACGCTGAAGACCACGAAGCGATTGCGGTATCAAATGAATCATACATGCGCAAGAGTGAATGCATTCGTTCCATAGAGATTATAAAGAAAATGGCCCCTGCAGCAAAACTTTATGAAGTTTGAAGGGCATTGGCAAGTTGTTTTGCGTGAGTTGCTTACCACCCTTCAATTTATCCAGACCTCCCAGAGTTTGGGGATTTTTGCGTAGCCGGCGAGACATCTTCGGATGGCCCGGAGACCGGCTTTGAAGAGCGAGCATAGGGACCGTCGGGCTTTTCGAATCCCCTTTTTTCGCCGCGTTTCGCGACGTGGTGCTCTTCTGCAGTTCCTGTTGAGACGGCCCAGTACATGGCGATTGCCAGCACGAGGATGAGACGCGCCAATCGATCCGGTTTTTTGATCTGGCTTTGGGTGATGCCGCAGCCCCGGGTCTTGAAGTCGGAGAACATGGCCTCAATGCTCCACCGCATGCCATAGTCGAGAACTCTGTATTCAGACGGGGCTACATTCATGGCGATGATCCACGGTTCCTTGTGCCCGTCTTGGTGGAGCACGCCGATGTTGGTAATGACGCCCGTCCCATAAAGCTCCGCGTTTACGAGGCCTTCGGGCGTCAGTTCAGCAATCTCACGGGTCGCCAGTTCACCACCCTGATGCTGCAACGTGATATTGCCCTTCATACGCAGCCGGTAACCCCAGCCCGCCTCTTGGCACCATTCGATCAGGCGGGCCGTCCCATAGAACCGATCCCCGGTCAGCAAGACACGCGCACTCTCGGGTAGCCATGGGCAAACGCTTTCCAGAAGATCGTGTTGCACACGCCAGCCAATTGGCCCTTTGGTCTGTCGCACGCGCCAGGCGACCGGAAGGGCGCGGTCCCGCATTCGCACCGATAGCATCAAAACCTCGTGGCCTTCGTTGAGTTTGCTTTGATCAAGGGCCAGCACAATCGTATCTCCGGCATCCTGCTGGCGACGGAGGATCTCACTGGCATAGGTCTGCATGACCTCGTCAGGATCGATATGGGAATTGCCCAAAACCCGAGAAATGTACTGATAACGGTGGTCCACCGAGCCAATATCACGGGGCAACGCAGCCGCATTTTCCATCAGATTGACGCTGCGTGTGTTCAAAATCATGCTGGCGATCAGCGACAAACCTTCCCGGCGCGACTTGTGATATTCGGGCAGGCGATTCTGGAAGTCTGCCTCAACTCTTGAATAAAGCTCAAAAAAACAATCGCTTCCCGTCATAGCAGCCTCCAAACACGCAGTGGAGACTCCTTGAATCACACAGATCAGCCAAAAGTCAAATCAACCACAACTTTTTGAAGGGTGGTAAGGCGTGAGGTGCCAGGGTAATCGACTGAATAACTTGCTGACAAAGTTGCATTTTTCTGAAGCAAAGGTTTGGAACGGTTTTTTTTCGGAGATTTGGCATGTCCTGCACCCCCAAAACCCCCACGACCCCCAGGGCAAACGCATGAATTTCAGCAGCCGATGAGTTTCTGCATATATTCGTTGTCCCATCCGGCGGCTTTTCTTCTTCCCTTGATGGAGGCTTTAGGGGATTTTTCGGCCTTCACGAGGTTGATTGCGATCTTTCGGATGACCGCGAGGTTTGCGGCAGCGTTGCGGTCGCGCAAGCGACTATCATCCTCTCGGAATCCAACATCCAGCACCTAGTGAGCTATGAGTGAATCTGGTGTCCGGGGGTTTGAATGACGGCGGTGCATCTGGTTGGAATGGCGTTGCCAAGTATCCAGCCAACCATTCAAGGACGCACCACCATGGACGACGCTACCATCATCAATTTCACTGGTCGAGACACTATCAGTGACCCGCTGACCGATCTTCTGCGCAAAGGCGCTTATATGAGAAAGCGGTTGTCAAGCCCGGAGATTTTGGGTTCTAGAGCATTTCGTTTTCCTTCGTTCAGGCGGCCTTGCTGGCTTGGTATTCGGGTCGGAACGTTTCTTTGCAACGGTTGCGCCTTGTGTGCGCTTCACCAAACTTATATCCGGGTGGCTTCCAGCGACGCTGGTACTCTCCCACAATCCCGCGTGCTGCGGGCACAACGTTCCGGAGGTGGGACCCATCTCGGGATCGGCGTCTTTCAGCCTCGTGCCATTACGGTCACACACCGCCCGGTCTCCAGCCCTGCCGCGTCCGGCCAGACTAGATTCTATAGGGTCAGGCGAGTTTTGCCTCAGTGGGAACGAGCCCGGTTTCACAGAAACGCCATAGCGCAATCAGCAGTTTGCGAGCGAGTGCTACAATCATCACCCTGCGCATGCGCCCTTTTGCCCCTGCAGTGCGCTTTTCAAACCACTTGCTGAGCGCGCTATCAGGCTGATATCTAACCCAGCGCCAGGCCATTTGGATCAGGTTTGCGCGGATCCATCCAGGGCCATCGCCGCCGATCCCCTGATCCCGTTCCGTATCGCCACTTGCATGGGGAGTCGGTGCGATCCCAACCCAACCGGCCAGTTCGCGGCGATTGCGGAAGTCTCGGTAGAAGACCTCATTGACCAGCAAAGTGGCATCGTTCGCGCCGATCCCTTTGAGCTGGCTGAGTGTCGCAATCTTTGCGGCCACCTGTTCATCGCTGCCTGCGACCGTATCAGCTATCGCTATCGTTGCGCCCTTGCAGGCAACTTCGTCACGTTCAGCCTCAACCTCCGCAATCTGTTTCTCGGCCAGTTGCATCCGATCCAGAATCCGCAATATTTCCTTGCGGGCCTGTGCAGGGAACGGCGTCCCATAGGCGGTTTTCACCTCATTGAACCGCGCTTCAAAGTCTTTGCTCCGAGGGTCGAGATCGAAGATGCCGTGCAGCTTCAGCAACCCCTTGATCGAGTTTGTTTTAGATGTTCGATCTTTGACCAATCGATTACGTTCTCGAAGCAGACGTTTACGGTCTTCCTGTTCAACATTCGGAACACGCACCTGGCTGAGAACCGAACTGTCGCCTCGATCATGCGCTAACAGCGCCCGCACCATCTTCTTGGCATCGATCCGGTCGGTCTTGCGCTGTTTAGCCTTGCGATTGACCAGCAAGCTGGCCGGATCCAGTACGATTGTCTCAATCGACATGAACTGATCCAGCCAGCGGGCCAACCAGAAGCCTTCATAACCAGCTTCATAGCAGCAAAGGACGCGCACCTGCTGGCCAAGCACTCGCTCTGCCCTGGCCTGTTGTTCTTCGATCAGGGTTTTGAGGGCGTCCGTGTCTGCCGCTGGAAGCACGTGCAGGCCGATCCGATCCCGGGTCGGGCTTTTAATCCCGAACACCCAAGACTTGCGTGATATTTCCACTGCGACGTAGACCGTGTTATTCTCGCCGAAGACTGGTGCTGCGGTGGCGTTTGTGGTGGACATTCGTGTTCTCCTATTCTGTGTTTGACGGCGCGATTTTGGCACCAGTCGCCGCTTTCTCATAGGATCTCGGGAATTGCTTCAGGCAGCAGTTGAAGCCGAAAGAGATGCCTTTCTGGCTGAGTTCGCCGAGCGCCGGACATCGGATGGCCGCGCGGCGGTTGTCGGCAGCGGGTATCATCCTGAGCGCGCGGTGCAGACCGGGATCGGGCCGGTCACGGTGAAAGTGCCGAAGGTGCGGGCGAAGGACGGCAAGCCGGTGACATTCCGCTCGGCGCTTGTGCCGCCCTATGTTCGGAAGGCAAAAGCCATCGAAGCGGCGCTGCCGTGGCTGTATTTGAAGGGGATTTCCACGGGTGAAATGGGCTCGGCGCTGAAGATGCTTCTTGGCCCGGACGCCACCGGTTTCTCGGCCAAGACCATATCGCGCCTCAAAGGCCAATGGTCGGCGGAATATGATACCTGGCGCAAGACCGATCTCGGTCGCGACGAATGGGTCTACATCTGGGCCGACGGCATCTATAGCGGCTTTCGCGGCTCCGATGACCGGCTCTGCGTGCTGGTCGTTATTGGCGTCAATGCGCGGGGAGAAAAGCACTTTCTGGCCATCGAAGATGGCGTCCGGGAAAGCACGCAAAGCTGGCGCGAGGTGCTTCTTGGCCTCAAACATCGCGGACTGACCGCGCCGAAACTGGCCACCGGCGATGGCGCCATGGGGTTCTGGGCGGCGTTGGAAGAAATTTATCCAACTACCCGACAACAGCGCTGTTGGATGCATAAAACGGGCAATGTGCTGAATTACCTGCCCAAGCGAACCCAACCAAAAGCCAAGAAGATGCTGCATGACATCTGGCAGGCGGAGACGCGCGAGGATGCTCATGCCTCATTCGATCTGTTCATCGAGACGTTCGAGGCGAAATATCCAAAGGCCACCGAATGCCTGGTCAAAGACAGGGACGAACTGATGGGCATTGCCAAATTGATGTGGGGAGCTTGATGGCGTAAGGATCTGCAATGAAAATACCATCCAGCATGCCGGGCCTGAAGGGGTTTCGTTTTCCACGCGAGGTGATCGCGTATGCGGTTTGGGTGTATCACCGATTTGCTCTGAGTACAGCGGATGTTGAAGATTTGCTTGCCGAACGCGGCGTGATCGTCAGCCGGGAGACAGTTCGGCTGTGGGTGAACCGCTTTGGTCGCCACTTTGCGGGATGCATCAAACGCGATCGTCCCCGCCCAAACGACAAGTGGCACCTTGATGAAGTGGTTATCACCATCGCGGGAGAGCGTTTCTGGCTGTGGCGTGCGGTAGACGCCGATGGAGATACTCTTGATATTCTCGTCCAGAGGCACCGGAATGCTAAGGCTGCCAGGCGGTTTTTACACCGCTTGATCAACGTATATGGCGACCCGCGGGTTGTCGTGTCGGATAAGTTGCGCAGCTACATAAAACCGATCAAAAGCTTGGCCCCAACCGCGGAGCACCGGGCCCACAAGGGGCTGAACAATCGTGCAGAAGGGTCGCATCGACCGACACGAAAACGAGAGAAGGTCATGGGCCGGTTCAAGTCACCGGCGCAAGCTCAGAGGTTCCTGGCAGCTCATGACCAAATCAATACAGTCTTCCGTCCCCGCCGCTATCGCATGCACGCCAACCACTACCGACAATCAAGAGCAGACGCCTTCGATCTGTGGCGCCTCTACGCCCTCGAAATGACCGCATGACCAAGCATCGCCAGAAAACTACAAACTCAGCAAATTAACTTGGCGATGCCCCGCCATGCCATATCCCGCGCGGCGAAATCTGCCCGCCTTCGATCCGGCCCGCGTCCTCGTATCTCCAGAAATGTCCATCATCGACACAGAACACCGCGTAGTCCTTCGCCACCTCCCAGGACCATGTTTCGCAATCCCACACACCGGTATCGGCCTCGAAAAAAACAAGAACGAGATCTTCGTGGCGAACGCGATCTTGCGAGAAATGGCAGCGCCCGTACAACTCCGCGAGACAGTCGGCGCAGAAATCCTCGCTATCCACATCGGTCAGATGCTCTTCCCCGAACCTCTGCTCGCAGGAGTTGCAGCAAATACCCTGGTGCATCAACAGTCCCGAGGTCTCCGAGGCTTCGAACGCGCCGTCCCCGCAGATTTCCAGCATGTCGCCGCAATGGCGCAGGCCCTGCGGCTCCAGGTCCAGATAGGGGCCGATCGCAAGACCGTTCCCGTCCTGCAGATATCGCAGCCGGGCCCCCTCCCATGCGCCATACTCATCGCCAGTCCACATGCGCCCGCCCATCGCGCCGGTGATGTGATCCGCGACCAGATCACAGACCCGATTATTGCAGGCATAGACCGGACCGCCGACCACCGCGCCCTCCATGGTCATCACCACGCAGCGGGCCGCGACCCGGCCCTCGCCATCCTCGGCCCAGACGATGGTGAAGTCCCCCGACGCATAGGCTTCCGCCGGATGCCAGTACAGATCGCCATACCCTTCGTTCATGCAGGACGCGGCAAGGGACTTGCGGCTGGCGACCGTCTCCATGTCGGCCATGTCCCCCCGCTCATGCGTGTAGGCGTGGCGGAAATGCTCCGCGCTCATGCCCGACCGGATCACGTAATCGGACAGGTCGATCCCGTAGTCGGCCTTGAACCTGTTGGCCAGGCATTCGACATGGCCGTCGGTCAGAAACGGCAGCATCCTGCGAATCATCCGGCCCGGCTTGCCCCGCAACCGTTTGACCGGTCCCCTGTCATAAGCGGCGCGGTCCGGCCAGAGCGCCAGCATTCCGCGCCTCTCGACCGACGGCGCGGGCTGGAAACGCTGGACCAGGGTGCCGAGTTCAAACAGCGTCCCGTACTGGTCGGGCCAATAGTGCGTCTGCACGAAGGCGATCAGATCCTTGCCGAACGGGTGAAGTTCGACCGGGCCGGCGGGAAGCGCACCCCATTTGCGGTTGACCGCCCCGGCTGGCGTGACCGGATCACCGGCAGCAACACGGTCCAGGATATGCGCGTCCAGAAGCGCGTCCGCATCCGGGAACGCGACGCTAAACATCTCTGCGGTGCCGGATAATCCGGAACCGGGCCGACACCGCCGCACGGCCTCGGTATCATGTTCGGGACAGGCATTCCACGACCACCGGTGTTGATCTGAGGTGACACCCCGGTCGTAGAAGAACACGATCCATTTGGGCATATCGCGCGGATTGCCCGTCTCCTCGCGCAATGCCCGGCACACGCGGTCACGCAACATGCGGGAATGGGTGGTGATCAGAATATCCGGATCACACAGACCGGGCTTGGAGGATTTGGCCGTCTCAACACCGAACGACAACTCCGGATACCGCTCGTTCAGAAAGCGCACCATGAGCGGCGCGGCGCGCGCGCCCCGGCCCAAAGCGGCGGCCCGGAGCCCCTCCGGACGCCGTCAGGCGGCTGGACCCGGTTGCGGCGCTGGCGCGTGTCCCCCCGCGCGCGTCGGGTTTCGGTGCCGTGGCTCGGCGCAAGCCGTAGTCTCGGCAGCGGAAACCGACCTTTCCCCGCCCGGTGCCTGAAAAACGGAATGGCCGGGGCAGGTTTCCCCGCCTCGGCCTGCTGCGTTACAGTCAGGACCAACCCACCATGCCAAAGATTGCGGGCGCGTCGGTGACGATCTCCACGGCGTCGCGGTCCAGCTTGGCAAAGGCAAGGCAAAGCGCGACATCCTCGCGGCTGTCATAGGTGCCCAGACAGTCGCCGCTTGCGAGGTCATAGACGGTGAAGCCCGGTTGCCAGATCGGAACCGCTTGGTGTTTGGCGTCATAATGGCGCTGCTTCGCGCGGCATCTCTGGCAGGTGGCATATCCGACTTGCGCAGGGCTTCCGCAACCGGTGCATTGACCTTTTGCGCGGCGCGCGGCCTTGTGGTTCGTCTCATACCGGTAAGCCTTGGCCGCACAAGTCGCGCAGAGGCGTTGATCGGGCCTCGGCTCCACCTTGCCGCATTTGGTGCACAACCCGGCGGCAATCCGCGCCCGGTAGCGTTTGGCTGCAAGCGCGCGGCCCTTCGCGTGATCATAGCGCGCGCTTGTGTTCGCGGCACAATCGGCGCATTCGTTGCGCTTGGGCCGCGCGGGCTGCTTGCCACAGCGCACGCAAAGGCCCTTTGCCTTGCGCCACTTGTCACGATGCACCTTGAGGCACGCCGGGCACATCTTGCGATTGGGAGCCGGGGGGCATTCGCCACAGTCAGTGCATAGACCGGCTGCGGCTCTCTCGTCGCGGACCAACGGGCTGTAATTCATGGACGGGGCCTTTCTCTTTCGGGGAACGGGGAAACCCCGGCGGCGCAAACCGCCGGGGGGTGCGGATCACGCCTTGCGGCCATGGGCATAGAACAACCCGCTTGCGATGCTGCCCCAGAGCTGGCAGCCGCTCCGGCGATCATCGCGGGCGGTGCAAATGATGATCTCATTCCGCGCGGGGCGCATCTTCTGAACTGCGGCGCCGCGCGCGGGCCGGGTTAATAGCAGGGGCCAATTTCCTGACCGGATTGCGCGGGCGCGGGGGATCTCTGCTTTCGTGTGCCCAGGCCACGGGCACCCGGAGCATCAAAACGCGGGGCGCGGCTGACAACGGCTTGACGCGACGTCCTCGATCAGCAGGGTTTCACATCCCCCGTATCCGGGCATACAGGCTGCCCCATGACACGCGTTCCATTCAATTTCCCGGCCCATCACGATCCGGATAAAGCGCCTGACCAGGAGGTCCTCGAGCAGCGGCGCTTCACCCCCGAGCAGCACGAAGCCATCCTGCAGGTCTTGCGCATTGCCTGCCAGATCGGGTCCGACGAGGATGTGCCTCCGCTGTTCCGCCTGCCGGTGGCTGTGGTGATGACACACACCACATTCAGCGACCTCGCCGTGCGCTACAAGGTCCCGGAAAATCACAAACACCCACGTCATCAGGCGCTGGACCACGCCCTGAAGCTCTATTGCACGTCCAGCCAGTACTCCCATGCCATGATCACAGGCGACCGCCGCTACACCCTGGACATGGAGCCGGGCGACCCTCTCACCGATGCGGACCGCCAGTCGGGAGAAAACCGCCTCAGGGCCTGCCTCGACCGGCTGGAACGGGCGCGGCAGACCTTGATAACCGCACCAAACGGGCCGGGAACATGGAGAGTGAGGCGGCTTGATGCGAGACGGCTTTCGGGTCGACGAGAATTCAGTTCGCCGGGAATGCCCCGCACTGCTCCGGATTAAAGCAGAGACAAATCCTGAGCCGCGTCACGACCGTTGCGGGCGGGTCCGACCTCGAACTCGACCCGCTGGTTCTCTTCCAGCGTCACCAGCCCCGCGCGGTCGAGCGCAGTGATGTGCACGAACACATCGCGTCCACCATCATCCGGTACGATGAACCCGTACCCCTTCTCGGTGTTGAACCATTTGACGGTGCCACTGCGCATGCGCTTTCTCCCTGGAATTCTGCCAGACCCGGCGTCTTCCGGCCGGATCGCCGGACGCGCTTTAATACTACAGTTGCGGATTGGGGCGGGCTTTTCGATGCGCTCTGGCGGCGGTCGCCTGATGTGTTCTTCGCCAGAGAGACCATCTGAGAATGAACGCGTCAGAAGGGGTGGTTCGAAGTATAAGACGGGCAATCAATCTGAGGATTTCGGCGGTCGAAAGAAATCTGGGCGTTGTATATATCTCGGTTTGCAGAAAGCCTATACGCTGCAACCC
>CBDETS010000002.1:0-758322 GCA_965242975.1 Paracoccaceae bacterium
CGCGACGGTGCCGAACAGCCCGCCCACAGGGCAAGAGACAGACGCGCGCTTTGAAGATGCCGCCCCCGGGACGCGACCGGCCCCGGAGCCTCATGCGCGGGCACAGGCGGCCTGGGAGGACCGGCACGGGGTCCTGAAGGCGGAGCGCGAGCGCTGGTTCCGCGTCGCGATGCTGCTGGGGGCCGTGGTGACCGCCACCACCGCGCTGGCGGTCTGGGCGGCGCTGCGCGGGGAATACAGGACCGTGATCGTGGCCGTGGACGAACTTGGCCAGCGCGCGCCCGTCATTGCCCCGCAGGCCATCACCGACTGGCCCGAACACGTGGTGCGCCGCGAGGTCTCCGAGTTCATCCGCGACTGGCGGTCCGTCTCCACCGACCGCGCCGTCATGCGCGCCCGCCATCGCCGCATCCAGTTCTACACGAAGGAGAACTCCACCGCCGACCGCAAGATCGTCGC
Organism: Paracoccaceae bacterium; assembly: GCA_965242975.1. GTDB lineage: Bacteria > Pseudomonadota > Alphaproteobacteria > Rhodobacterales > Rhodobacteraceae > JAPPHA01. Next base: position 460 of record CBDETS010000002.1, read on the forward strand.
CTGGGCCAATGCGGCGGCCACCAACCCCTACAAGCGCTCCGAGGCCAGCACCACCGATATCGAGATGCACACCGTCAATGCGCTCGGCAGCTACAGCTGGTTCGCCGAATGGACCGAAAAGACCCGCAACCGGAGCAATGGCCTGGTCACAAAAACCGAAAGGTTCACCGCCACCGTCACCCTGGGCCGCCGCACCGTCTCCGACCCCGCCATGCTGGCCGAGAACCCGTTCGGAATGGTGATCGAGGATATCGATGTGGTGAGGCAGACCAAATGAGCCTCAAGCGCATCACCCTGCCCTGGCCGGTCCTCGTGTTGGGGATACTGGCCATCATCCTCGTGGGAGCGGGCGGTGGCTACCTGCTGACCGTCGACCGCTCCGGCCCGTCCCAGAGCGCGTCGGAGTTCACATCGGGCGACGTGGACCGCAGGGGCGACCGGCTTGGGGAGAGTACCCCGCCCGAACAGAGCAATTCTGAACAGCCCCCTCAACAGGGCGACACCGCCGCAGACCCGGCACCACAGCCCACCGCGGACGGAACTCCGCCGGGGATGGGCGCGCAACTTGATGCGATCATGGAACGGCTGGCAGCGGATCAGCAACGCCTCGACGAGCGCCGCAGGCTGGCCAGTGAATCGCCCCTGACGCCGGGGGTCGAGGATGCCGCCGAGATCGCAAGACGCGGGCGCGCAGACACCGCAGAAGCGCCGGGTCCATCTCAAGCCGGAACAGCGGTTGCGCCGGGCAAAGGCAGCCCGCAGAACACAGGCCTGTTCCCCGGGACGGGTCAAACCCCCACATATCTGCTGGCGCGCGGCAGCGTCATTCCGGCGGTGCTGCAAACCCCGCTCGACAGTGATCTGCCCGGTCTCGTGCGGGCGCAGGTCAGCGAGGATGTCCGTGACAGCGCCAGCGGACGGCATGTGCTGGTCCCGCGCGGGGCGCAGCTGGTCGGCACCTACGGCTCCGACGCCAGAAGCGGCCAGAAGCGGCTCTTCATCGCCTGGACCGACCTGCGCCTGCCCGGCTCGGAAGACACGCTGGCACTGAACCGCACCGGAACATTGGGAAGCGATGGCGCAAGCGGCGTGCGCGGCAGGCGGGCCACGGGTCTGCTTGCCGCTCTGGGGGCGGCGGTGCTCTTCGATCTCGCGGGCAACGCCACCGCGATCCTGACCGATGGGGATGCCACGTCGGCCAATGACAGCGATCTCGGCGCAATCCTGGCCGCCGCCACGGGCAATGCCACTGGGCGGGTGGCGGAACGCTACCTCGGCGATCTGCTGAGCCGGGGGCCGCGCTTCCGCGTCAGGGCGGGCACCCGCATGAACGTGCTCATCGAGACGGATATGCGCCTGCCCGCATGGGAGGGTAAGTGATGAGACGGACCCGCTACAATCCCAGCGCCTCACGCAACAGCGCATTGGCCCGCGTCTGCCAGCCCCTTCCCCCTTGCTTCAGGCGGTCCAGCACATCCGGGTCCAGCATGATCGTGGTGCGCTGCTTGCGCTTTGCTTCTGGCAGAGGCGGACGCCCGCGTCGGGCATTGGCAAAGAAATGCGCATCCAGTTCGCGAACTTCTCCATCGTCGTCGATATATGGTTTTGGATCAGTCATATTTACGCATCTCCCTTGCGTTGGCCTTGCGCATGCTGATTACACGCAGGGCTGCGTCCCGGTAGCACCACGCAATCACGCACAGGCGATCACGTATCGGAGCGTAGGTGATGAAGCGCGTTTCAGGGTAAGGCTGACGTATATCTTCCAACGTGATCGCTTTCTCCCATTCAATCGATGCCACATCGGCAAAGTCGAGGCCGCGTTCTGCCAGTGTGCGCTGACGCTTCGCTTCATCCCAGTCCAGCTTCACGGATATTATATATGCATAGTAATTGACGACATCAACATCTCATGTCACGGAATTTCCGTATTTTCAAATGCGAAATCGCAAGGGGTGCGGGCATGATGCGGCGCAATCCTCCGCGCAGGATCAGGCTGCGGCTGGCCGGACACATCCGTCTCAAACCTGCGTTGACCTGCGCCGTTCTGGCCATCGCGCTCTGGCTCTGCCTGCCCTCCCCCACCCGGGCCTGCACGGAAGCCACGGTGCTCGATCTGATCGGCGAACTCGAAGCGCCCGGCGGCTATGACACGGTCTATTACGGCGTCCGCTTGCAGCCGCCGCGCCCGATCACCAGCATGAGTGTGGCGGAGGTGCTGGACTGGCAACAGGAGGCGGTGCGGCAGGGCTCGATCTCCACCGCCGCCGGACGCTATCAGATCATCCGCCCGACCCTGCGGCGGCTGGCCGAGCAGGGTGTGGTGTCCCGTGGGGCGCTGTTCGATGCCGCCACGCAGGACCAGCTTGGACGGCACCTGCTGCGCGAAACGGGATATTCGGCGGGGGACGGCTCCCCCGTGGCGGCTGACCGGATCGCGCGGGTCTGGGCCGCCCTGCCCCGCATCTCCGGCACCAACCCCGGGCGCTCCTTCTACGAGGGCATCGCGGGCAATCACGCGCTCATCTCGTCCAGCAGCTGGCTCGGCGTGCTCGCCTGTTCGCTCACCGTGGCCGAGGCGCTGAGAGAGACCGGGGTCATCCGGGCCGGACAGCGCTTCGGCTTCGCCTGGGACCGATTCCTGGAGGAGTTCTCAACACGGGCGGGCCGGATACTGGGCATCACCGCGGCGGCGGGCATCGCCCTGCTCTTCGGGCTGGTCCTGCTCGAGCTTGTCCTGCGCGGCGGTCGCCAGGCCATCACCGGACGGGAGCCGGGCGGCATTCTGGGCGAAATCGCCCTGCGCTTCGCAACGCTGGGTCTCTGCACCGCGGTGCTGCAATGGCCCGGAGAAACCCTCGATCTCGTGGCCGGACAGGCGCGGCAGGCCGCCGGGGGTGCAGCGGGCAGCGGCACATCCTTCGCGCTGGCCGATTACATGGCCGGCAAGATGGCGCTCATCCTTTCGCTCTACGAGGGGTTCATGCTGCACCAGATCGGATCACAACTGGTGCTGGCGGTCTTCTCGCTCACCATTCTCGGGGCCGTGGCGTTCCAGATCGGTTTCATCCTCTACTGGTATGCCAATCTCTTCTTCACCGGTGCGGGCGGCGTGCTCCTGATGGGCTTCGGCGGGCTGACACAGACAACGCCCGTGATGCGGGCCTATCTGCTGCATCTGCTGGGCGCGGCGCTCAGCCTGCTGACAGTCTACATGGTGCTGGCCTTCGTGCAGGACCTCGCCTGGGACACGCGCAGCGAAATCCATTCCATTGGAGCCAGCTTCATTATCGCTCTGCTGGAGGTCTTCGCTCTCATTCTGCTTTGGGTACTGCCCGCCAGCGTCGGGAGGCTCGCGAAAGGATGATCATGACACGGAAGATATCGCTGAACAGAACGGGTGCCGAACCCTTTCCACAATTGCCGTCACGGCTGCGATGGCGCTATGCTGCCTACGGTGCGGGCAGTTCATCACACATGCCGCTGTCGACGGCTACCCTGTCATCGGTTGTTCGCAACGGCATCACCGCCTGCACCACCCCGCTCCAATTCCCGCGCGCACGGCAGGTCCTCTTCGGTCTCTTTAGGCGCCGGTTCCACGAAATGGTACGGCGCGTTGTAACCGCCGCCAAAGACCTGCGATCCATCATGTACGCCGGGCAGGTCACTTTTGGTGTCCAAAACCTTTCATTCACCCTTTCATTCACCGGCCCCCCCGGAATGAAAGGCCAGCCCGGACAGGCAGGACCGGTTTTGAGAGAGACCGTAAACTGCACGCATCACTCACGGACCACCGGCCTCGTACAAATCATGTGCGGGGCCGGTGACCGTTTCGGGCTTGATGTGGACAATCGTTCCGATCAACGCGATGCGGCCCCGCCACGGACCGGACCCGTTTCACCCCGGTACTTGTGGTCTCGCCTGACGCGGCTTAAAGGTCAGGGCGGTGCGGGGCGGCAAGCTTCCAGAAGACTTGCTCTCGTCGTCGCGGATTCAGCGGCTTGGCCCGCGATGCGCCGCCTGGCAATGGGACTGGCCGACACCTTCCTCCGCCAGGCAATGCCCCGCACCACCTCCATGACGCGCACGCTCGGCGGTATGTCGCACTTGCAGCATTTTCTTGCTGTTCATAAACTTGCAAATGGTGCGAGGCGGTTTTATTCGAGGGATCGGATCCGGTGGCTCACGATCAAAGGGCGTCTCCCCTGCAGGTGCTTCCCGGCCCGTTCAAAGCGGATCCCGGACAGCAGCTTTGCGTGTTGCCGGAGGGCGTCTCGTACCACCCCGCACTTTATCCGAAACACTATGAAGCCATTGGAAAGTGCGGCAAGTAAAATTTGCTTGCGCGCGCCCCTGACGCGGCGTAAATGCCGCACCGGTGCGGGTCCGACCTTCCCCGGGATTAGTCCGGTATGGGACGTTATTCTGCAAATCGCACATACCGGACTGAAGGCCCGCGCCGTTTCTTTCCACGTCCTGAATGCCGTGAAACCCCCGAAAATACCGGCGCTGAAATCCCGCTTGCACTTCCCCCCACACCCGCATAGATGCCGCCGCGGTGCGGGATTGTCCGTCTTCGGCAGGCTGTGCCCGGCTTCGACCCCCTCGTCCGGCCACTCCGGCCCGAAGAGCCGCACCACCTTTCTCCAGTATCTCGATGAGGCGAACCCGACCGGGAAATCCGGGCGGGAATCCTGCCCGGCGTCACGGTTTCACCCCTTGCGCCCGGGCGTGTTTCATTTACCGGACCAGCCCCACAGGCACCATCTTCTTTCGTGCTCGTACCCGTCATGGAAGACCCGTAAACGCCCCCTCGATGCGGGCCTCCACGGGCGTGTCCGGTTCTATTGTACCCGCAGGCAAGGTCAAACCCGACACGCCATAGTCCTCAGGGTTTCCCTCGTCCGGATCCTGTTTTTGCGTTCGGGGGGCCAGGCGGCCGGAGCGGAGACGCGCATCACGACCACCCCCATTCCGCGATCCGGCATGGCGGGAAGATTCCCGTGTCTTTTGCGCTTGCGCGGGGCCTGGAAAAAGCGCAATCGTCTCTTCGGTGCGGGGCTTCACATCTCCGTGTTATGCCTGGTCTGGACCGTTATTCTGCATTCTGGTGCGCAGGCCGGGCCGGAGACCCGCACCACCACCGATCTTCTGCGGTTCATCCGGGCGCTGGAAGCGCCGCGCGGCTATGCCGATTACGAACGCCGCATCTCGCTCCCGCCCCCGAAACCTCTGACCGCCATGAGCATCGGTGAAGTGCTGGACTGGCAGGTCCGCGTGCGCCGGTCAGGTGCGCCTTCCTCCGCCGCCGGGGGCTACCAGATCATCCACCCGACCCTGAAGCGGCTGGTCACCAAATACGACATTCCCCGCAGCCGACGCTTCGACGCAGGGCTTCAGGACCATCTGGCCCAGCTGCTGATCGGGGAATGTGGACGCAAGGGAGCGAAGTCCAACCACCCGCGCTACGGCAATTGCCTGGCGGGCATCTGGGCCGCCCTGCCGCTGACCCAAGGCGTGAACAGGGGACGCTCGGCCCATCACGGCGTGGCGGGCAACAAAGCCCTCACCCATCCGGAAACCCTGCTGGCCCTGCTCGCGGGTCTGCCCGTGAGGCTCCCCTCCCGAAATACGGCTGCACCCCCACCGCTGGATCCGGCGCAAGCCGCGCAGGCGCTCAAGCGCATCGGGCAATCCGTCACCCAACCGCTGGCCTTCGGGGCCCGCCGCATCACCGTGGAGGAGATCAACGCCGCCATGCGCAAGGCCCGGCGCGACAAAACGCTCACGCCCTCCTTGAGAACATGGAAGAGGGACCCCTATGCCCAGCGATAAGCGACACGGCGACAGCACCGCCTTCAAGCCGGGCGATATCCTGTCGACCACGACGGGCCTGCAGGTCACCATCCAATGGCACATGGACACGCTTCATGCGCTCTTTGCGGACCCGGCGGTCTCGGACTGGCTCAAGAGGGCGCTCCGGGATCTTGCGCAACGCGACCCGCTCAATGCGCTGCACGATATCGAACTGCTCCAAGCCCTGATGCAGGACCGCCTTGAGGCCTGTCTCCGCGCAGCCAGCGCAGGTGAACCACAAGACGGATGTTCCCGATGAACGCCCCTCCGCGCCAGAACCAGCGCAAGCGCCGCTACACGCCCGGCCTCTCGGCCGCTGTGATCCGGGCGGCTCTGCTGGAGCGGGCCGAGGACCTGTTTCAGGCCGCCTTCGGCCCGCCGGTGCGGATCGGCGCGAAGGACTGGCGGGCGCGGGAAAACCCGGCGCTGGCCATGTGCATGCGCGGACACAAGCGCGGCCTCTGGATCGATCATTCGGCGGATGCGGGCGGCGATCTGATGGATCTCGTGGCGCTCGTCTTCTGCGGCCTGCCCTCGGCGCGGAGCGATTTCCAGCTTGTGCTGAAGGAGGCCGCGGCCTTTGCCGGCGTGAGCGGAGACACGGCCCGGCCTGTCCCGAAACGCAAACCCGCCGACACGGAGAATGACGATGCAAAACAGCAAGCCTACCAGGCGGCGCTTCTCGATGCGCTGCTGTCCCGCGCCCGGCCCATCACGGGCAGCCGGTCGGAAGCCTATCTCGCCGCGCGCGGCATCACCGACCTGCCGCGGGAGGGTCTGAGCGACCTGCCCCCGGTGCCGGGCCTGCCGGTGCGCAGCGCCCATCTGCCCGCGCTCGTGGTCTGGGCCAGAACCGGTGAGGGCGCGGTTTGCGGCGGCCAGCGCATCCTGCTGCGGGACGATGGCACGGCGGCGGAGGTCGAGGTGAAAAAACCCGCCTTCGGACGCATCGCGGGCTGCCCGGCACGGTTCGCGTCGGTTCAGAGCGCATCTGGACCGGCGGATGCCGCCCGGCCCCTCGTGATCGCGGAAGGCCCCGAAACCGCGCTGGCCATCCGGCAATCCTGCCTTTGCGAGACCTGGGCGGTCTTCGGCGTGTCGGGCTGGAAAACCGCACCCATGCCAGCGCCCGGGGAGATCATATGCGAGATCATATTCGCGCCGGATCGGGATGCGCTGGACAGCCCGGCGGGACGGGCCTTCACCCGCGCCGTCAAGCATCACCTCGCCGAGCGCCGCCAATTCCGGGTCGCGGAGGCTCCGGAGCCCGAGGGCAGCAAGCGCGATCTGGCCGATACGCTGGCGCGCGCGGGGGAAGACGCCGTGCGCGCGGCCATCGCAGGCGCGGGTCCGGCGCAGCACGTCCTGCAAAGGCGCAAGCGGCGTAAGAAAAAGGAAGCGAGCCATGCGCGGTCTTGAGAGGGCCACCCCGCTCCGATGGTACAGCCTGCGCTGGAGCCCGATGGGGGGCAGAGACCCCGAGCCGGACCTGCACAGACACAGGGACAGAACCGGTGTGCCCGCGCCCTTCTCGCTCGGAACCCTCCCGTTGATGGCGCTTGCCCTGGTCCTGACCGGGGCGGCGTTTTTCCTGCCCACTGTGCCGCTCTGGTGCGCGGGCCTGCCCCTGATGCTGGCGATGGTATCACCGCATTTCACAAGCCGCTTCGTGCTGGCGCTGGCTTTTTTCTTCTGGCCCGCCCTGATCGCCACGCACGGCCTCACCGAACTCGGACATCCCGCGCTGCCCGTCTCCCTCGGCACCGCCCTGGCCGTCCTCGTCCTGCCGCTGCTGATGGCCTGGCTCGGCGTCGTGCCGGTCAGCCTCGCCCTGCTGGCTCTGCCGGTCTTTCCCGCCAGCCCTCTGTTCGCCCTGATCGATGCCCTGCCGGTCCCGGTCTCTCTCACCGGGCTGGGCCTGCTCCTGCTCGTATTGATGGCCGTGGAAAGCCCCGCCGCGCCCCTTACGCGCGTCTTTCTCGCGCTGCTCTTCTGCGCCGGGCTGGGCGCGGGCCATGTCTTTGCGGACCTTTCAGCGGGCCGGACGGACACGCGCCCGGCACAGGACGCATGGGTGGCGCATCGCGTTCCACCCGCGATCACCGAACGCGCCGGCTGGATCCGGCTCCGCGACAGCCTGCCCGAAGGCGCGGAGGCTATTCTGGGTGAGAACCTCTTTGACCAGGATGACGCACACGCGCTGGCCTTCTGGCGACAGGCCGCGCAGGACCGCGCGCTCACCCTCTGGATCGGGGTCCGGGCACAGGACGGACGCGGAACGCTTCTGCGCATCGGCCCGGATACAACGTCCCCCGGTCCCAAACCGGTCGCCGCCGCGCGCTACGGCATTCCCGGCCTCACCGGCACATGGGGACAAATGCCGCCGCTGCCGACCGCGCCGGGCGAAGGGGCCGCCACAGGCGCAACCGCGCCACAAAAGCATACGAACCCGGACTGGCTGTTCTGTTACGAGGCCCTGCTGCCTTGGGCCTGGGTACCGCTGTTGGCCGCGGGCGAACACTCCGGTCCGCCTGACGCGCGCGCCATCGTGGTGCTGGCCAGCGACCGCTGGCTCGCCCCCCTGCCCTTCCACATCACCCGCCGCAAGGTGGCCCGCGCCCTGGCACGTATGAGTGGGCGGGAAGTGTATTTCGCGGAAACCGGCAGGACCGTCCTGCTGCGCAACCCGGAAGGAGACGGCAAATGACCTGGACTGACGCCGCCCGCGCCACGGCCATCACGCTCCTGGTCATGATCGCCAATACCCTGCTCTTCCTGTTCAATCGCTGGCTGTTCAACACCTACCGGATCGATGAGGCAGGCTATGACTACGGGCTGGTGGCCGTGGCCGTCCTGCCGGCGGCGCTGGCCGGGCTGGGGCTGATCCTCGCCGGGTTCCGCTCCCGGCTCTGGTGGTGGCTCTTCGCCCCCGGCGTCGTGATCTGGGCCATCCGCCCCTACAAAGGCAGGACCGGCTGGGAGCCGGATTGGGTCTTCGACGAGTTGCTGGATTATGCCACCTGGGTGCTGTTTCACTACGACCGCACCCCGGATTACGCCTTCGCCGCGCTCAACGGCACGGTGGTCATATTCACGGTCACCGCCATCATCACCGGCCAGACCATCCGCTTTGTCCGCAAGGTCCTGCGGCGTCAGCTGCGCGACGGCGGCCTTGGCGGACCGGGTGGCGGTGCCGCGTCCGGCCGGGGCGGCACCGCGCAACTGCCCTGGGACCGCTGGGCCAGCCGCTCGGAGGTGCGCGCCCGCTTCAGCCATCCCGGCGGCATCGTGCTGGGCGAGATGACCGACCCGCTGCGCGAGACCCCCAACTTCAGGCCGGGAGCCAAACAGCGGTTCTGGCACAAGCAGGGGCGCGGCGACCTCATCACCCTGAACCCGAAGGAGGGCAACGGCCACGTGCTGGTGATGTCGCGCGCGGGGGATTTCAAGACCACGGGCATCGTCACCTCCAACATCCTGCACTACCGCGGCCCGCTCATCGTCTTCGATCCCAAATGCGAGCTTTACGCGCGCACCCGGCAGGCCCGCACCGACATGGGGTTCAATCCGGTCGTGATCGATGCGTCCCATGGCTTCGACCCCGCGCGGCTGATCGCGCTGCTGGCCGAGGACCACCCCTCCGCCTGGCTGCGCATGGCGCGTCTGATGATCCCCGAGGATTACGCCTCCGGGGTCTCCAACGGGAAGTATTTCAAGGACGCCGCCACCGCGCTCTTTTCCGCCCTGCTGGCCCATTACGCCAGGATCGGCTCGCGCAACATCATCGGCAATATCGCCGGTGTCCTGAGCCTGCCGCCCGATCAGGTGCATGATACCATCGACGCGATGATGACTGGTGATGCGGATGATTTCGTCGTCAACAGACTCCGGGATGTCAAGGACATGGAGAGCCGGTTCTGGTATTCGATCAAGACCGAGATCACCAACAACCTGGCCTTCGCCGAATACCCCGATATCGAGCGCTACTGGACCATGGACCCCGACAGCCCGATCCTGCCTCAACTGGTGGACCCGGAGACCGATATCTTCCTCAACATCCCCCAGCACGTGGCCGAGGATTTCGCGCCGATGCTGCGGCTCATGCTGGGCAGTATTCTCGTGGCCACCCAGCTTGTCGAGGTCAACGAAGCGCCCCGGACCCGGCGGCTCATTGTCATCGACGAGGCCTCCCGGCTCGGGGCCATGGATATTCTCGAGAACATCCGCGATCGCGGGCGCTCCATCGGGCTGCACCTGATGATGATTTACCAGGATGCCGGGCAGATCGAGAAGATCTGGGGGCAGGCCGGGCAGCGCTCATGGCGCAACGGCTGTTCGGCCGTGATCGGCGGTCCCGTCGCCGACCCCAAGAGCGCCCAGGACCTCTCCACCATGCTGGGCAGCCGGATGGTCCGGGTCGCCACCGAGGGCAGTTCCTCGCAGACCCCGGTGATGTCCGGCGCGCTCGGCGGCTCGACCAGTTCCAGCGAGACCGAACAGGTCCGCGACATTCCCCTGATCAGCCCCACCCTGATCAGCCAACTGCCCGGCCATGCAGCCATCATCGCCGCCCCGGGCACCAAGCCGATCCTGGCCACCAAGGCCATCTGGTTCACCCGCGACGACATGAGGGAGCGGGTGAAGGGCACCAGGGAGATCATGGAAGAGCTCGACGTGTTCGAAAGCCAGAAGAAACTGATCAAAAGACTGGATGCCATCGCGAAGAAGAAGGACGGCGAAGCGGGTGAAGCAGATGAGGCAGATGATGCGGAAAACGCCCCTGATCCCAACCCGGACCGGGAGGCGGGGACCGCCGAACACACTGCGCAGAACGGGACAGAGCCATCTCAGGCACAGCAGGAGTTTGAGCCTGCGCGCTATCTGGACCCGGACACCCAAGAGGACGCGCCAGCCCCCTCGGAACAAGGCGGGCAGCCGGTGCAAATGCCATCTCGCTCTGAACCGGCAGCGAGCCAGCCCGAACCAGAGGCCAGCACAGGTGAGACACAGACCGCACAGATGCCCCTTGCGTTTGAGGGATCACCAGACGCGGCGATCTCGACCGGGCCTCGTTCCGGCGCGGGACCGGAAGACCAACCCCCGTCAGCCGGGGCCAAAGCCGCTGAAACCAAACCCGAAACGCGCAACGGCATCACCTGTTGTTGGGGCGAGATACGCCGGATCGTCCCCGATCCGGGCCTGTGCCGTGACTTCGCCGGCTGGGTAAACCGGCAACGGGATGCGGACCTTCTGAGCCTGGACCCCTCGGAACAGCCCATCCCGGACGACACCGCCGCACCCGGCGAGGACGGCGATCTCCGGCCTGAGCCGGATCGGAAAACCGGCGCGGAAACACAAGAGTCGAGCGCCGATACAGATGCGTCCGAACCGGATGATCTCGACACCGATGAAACCGACGCGCAGGCACGGCCATCGCAGGCATCGCAAGAGCCCGGTCCTGAACCCGGGGGACAAAGCGCGGCAACACAAAACCAAGCAGGCGGTCATGGAGGCGAGGACGGCGATGAGGCCGGGACAAAAGAGAACGGGCAGGATCAACAAGCGCAAGTGGTGGACGCGCCGGAAATATCACAGAAACCGCAAACGGCGCACCCCCGTCCGGCAGCGCCACAAGACGTGGCGCACCCTGATCCGGCCGTTTCGCAGGGACCGGACCGGGAAGACCCGGTATCCCCCCCGAGGCGGCCTGTAGAGGATGTGCTGTGGCGGGAACCCCCGGCGTTCTGGGGAGAGCTCGGCGTTCCGTGGGAACAACTGGATTTCGGGCGCAAGCCGCCGCTGGACCCCGCCCGCCTGCCCCGCTGGCTGCGCCCGCCCTGGACCGCCACGCTGCCCCTGCGCCGTCTCTGGGTGCGCGTCATGCTGCCTCCGGGCGACATCCCTCTCAACATGATGCCCTACACGATGGAAATTATTCCCCGGCCCCATGACGCCACCGAAGGGTCGTGGCTGCTGCGCAAATGGGACATCCTCGACTGGTATCTGAGCCATCCAGGCGATCGCTACATCGTCTATTACCTCAAGCTGCGGCGGCGCAGGGAAAGCATCCTGCGCTGGCGTCTGCGCGCCTGGCTGTGGGGTCGGGCTCCGGGCAGGCCCCCCTGGCTCGATGACCCCTACCCCTAACCCAAGAGAAGGACCACCGCACCGCCTTACCGACACTGGCACCACAACAGGAGGACCGCCCCCCATGACGCAAAATCAGCCGCAAGCCCGGAACCGGGTCGGACCGGAGCCCCGCCGCGCGCAACATACCCGCGCTGAACGCATCGTGATCTACGCCCTGACGGGCCTGACCCTCGTGATCCTGACGGCGGGTCTCGTCAATCAACTCGGGCTGATCATCGGCAATCCGACCCGTTCGGTTCCCCCCGGCCTCTACCGCATCGCCGCACCGGACAAGGCCGATCACGTCACCTTCTGCCTCGGCACCCGCCATCGCGGCGAACCTTTCTATCCCCTCTACTGCTCTCCCGATGCCCCCGGTTACATCCGCATTCTCAAGCGCATCTCGGAACGGCATCCCGATGGCAGCCTGACCGTGGAAGGCGATACGCCCGATGCGCTGGACAGCCGGTTGCTCGGACGTATCCATGAGGCCGACATTCGCGGCTGGTGGCAGCCCTTGATGAACTTTTGACGAGGACAGGACCATGACGAACGACACGGACGAAACCCGCCCGGAAGACGGCGCGACCGAGACCGGCAAGAAGCGCACATGGCGCGACCCGGCCCAGCGTCTCGAGGAGATCGAAGCGGAACTGGCCCGCGTGCGGACCCGCGAGGAAAAGCGCCTGATCGCGGCGGCCGACAAGGCCGGGTTCTTTGGCCACCGCTTCGATGCCACCGGCACATTGGCCATGTTCACCTCCGCCATCGACGCGCTCAATCCCCGCAAACGCTCCGCGCTGGCAAAACTCGAGCAGGACGCCGCGCGGCAGCGCAACCGGCTGGCCAAGGCCGCACGCGCCGACGATGCCCGCCGCAAGGCTTTGCTCGGTGGGTTTCTCGTGGCGCAATGCCGCCACAAGCCCGAGATCCATGCAGCCATCACCGCCGATATCCGCGCCTTTCTCAAGGACCACCCGACTGAAACCGTTGCCACCCGCAATCTCGCTTTGCTTGAAGGCTTTCTGACCGACCCGGCCAGGTCCGGCACCGGACCCGATCATGCAGACCAGGAAACATCCGTCGCACAAGCCGAACACCGCGACCGCACCCATCGCCTGATCCTGCTCGGAGCCTGGGTGCTGGACCGGCAGAGTACACGCGCCGACCTCGCCTTGCTCATCGTCGAGGAACTCGAACGCTTCCTCGACCGGAGCCCGCAGGCCGACCGCAACAAGGACCTGCTGCGCGATGTCCTGCCATGAAAAGTGAAACGGGACACCTATAAAATCGTTTGTCTTTTACGCGCACCGTTTGCCATTGGAAAATCTTGCGCACTTGACGGCGATTCCTACAACACTTGACGGAGAATCCTGCGGCACTTGACGGTCAAATCTACTTTGACGTGTGTGCCGTTTCTCTTCCGATCCGTCGATTTTCCTCCCTCTTCTGTGTTGGTCAAATGCTGGCCAGCGGCCAGCCCAAAGCGAGCGTAAGCTAGCCAGTCTTTCGTTTCAAGACGACGGTAAGCGCGGCGGCGAGCCTTCCAATCTGGCAGAGCCGCCGCGTATTCCGAACGGTGATGTCAGAGTCAGGCACCGAAGGTGCCCAAACCCGATCCTTAGGTCGGGCGGGTTTCATGTGTTGTCGCCGCCAAGCGGTGGCGGCTGGTTACGTTTTCGTTGTGAATCTCCTTTCAGATGGATGTGATATGCGCTGTGAACAACACGATCGAGCACGGCATCGGCAATTGTAGGCTCAGCAAACATCACGTGATGCTCTAGTTTTTGATGGCCTCATATCTCATGTGACGGTCACTGATCGGGAGCATGCGCTTTACGGGCAGCGCCTTGAGCTTGTGTCGCTTCATTCCAGTCGTGGCCGGGATTTCATTGTTGTTGCCTTGCCCAACGGGCGTCATCGCTCTCTTCGACGCAGCCAAACGGACCTTGTCCCATCTCAGGCGCAGGCGGCAGCACCTGCACCCGGTCTTCTGGTCGACGTTGAGGTATTGCTTACACTAATGCGCCATCTGCGCAGGTCGCTATCTTTTCCTTCTGAGGAGGAGATTTGCGATGAACAAGAGAGCGCAGATAGCAGGCACAAAAGATCTGAAACCAGTCCGCGACGGAAAGGCTGTACCGCGTGTATGGCCAAACCTGCCTCAAGCGGTAACGAGGCAACTTGCACGCACCTTTGCCAGGATTGTGAGGCAACGTCTGGCACAGGACGAAAGAGCGCGGAGCAGTCGCCATGCTGAACAGTCACAATAATATGGGTGTTTCCCCGTCCGACGCCCATCGGAGCAAGATGGCGTATATCTATGTCCGCCAATCTTCTATCGGTCAGTTACGGCACCATCAGGAAAGCACGCAATTGCAATATCGGCTTGTCGAACGCGCCGTCACGCTGGGTTGGCCACGTGAGCGTGTTTGCGTTATCGACGATGATCTGGGGAAGTCTGGCACGCGCAGCACTGAGCGACCTGGCTTTCAGAAGCTGATCGCCGAGATCGGCCTCGGGCATACAGGTCTGGTTGTTAGTTTTGATGCATCGAGATTAGCCCGCAACAACACCGATTGGCATCAATTGCTGGATCTGTGTTCGCTGTTCGGCGTTTTAATAGCAGACGGCGAACGCTTGTATGACCCCTGCGCGTATCACGACCGTCTGTTGTTAGGCCTGTCTGGCATTATGAGCGAGGCGGAGTTGCATCAGATTAAGTTACGTCTGCATCAGGGAGGACGACAGAAAGCAGCACGGGGCGAACTCAGAGTGGCCCTTCCGGCCGGTCTGGCATATGATCAAAGCGGTGCTACCGTTCTCAACCCCGATGAAGAAGTACAAGCTCGAATTGCCTTCGTGTTCGAGAAGTTCCGCGAGTTGAGGAGTGCCCGGGCAGTCTTACGTTGTCTGCGTACAGAATGCCTGCCTGTGCCTGTACGACCCCTTAGAGGTCCGGCGCCGCATGTCGTTATATGGCGCGCAGCCACCAGTCCCAGAATATTATCCATCCTTCACAATCCGGCCTATGCCGGGGTGTATGTTTACGGTCGTCGGCGATCATTGAAAGGCCATCCCGGGTCGACCGCAAATGGGCCAAAGACAGCTAAAGTGCCGCTTGAAGAATGGGAAATATGTCTGCAGGACGCCCATCCCGGCTATATAAGTTGGCAGGAGTTCATGGAAAACCAAAAACAATTAACTGACAATCAAAACCATCTCGCCACAAGTGTCCCGCGGGCTGGATCTGCCGTGTTGCAAGGTATCGCGTTATGTGGGCGTTGTGGCAGACAGATGAGCGTCCGCTATAGCGGCCCATCGGGAGATAAACCGGTTTATTGCTGTCGCGCCGATAAAAGTATCGACACTGGACCCTTATGTCAGGAAGTGCGTGCACATTCTCTTGACCCGCAGATTGAGCATATTCTGCTTGAAGCTCTGGCTCCTGACAGGATCGACATTGCCGTTGCCGCACTTGAGGAACTCGACACTCACAAAAATCAACTTGAGCGACAATGGGCTTTGCGCCGGGAGCGCGCTCATTATGAAGCGGAACGAGCTCGGCGCCAATATGATGCGGTAGAACCAGAGAACCGTTTGGTGGCCCGTTCTCTGGAAAAGGCCTGGGAAGACAAATTGAGAACTGCCGAGGCAGTCGAACAGGACTATCAGCAATGGCAGCGTGACGACCCCATTGAGCTTTGTGAAGAGGACCACCAGGCGCTTTTGGCAATGGCACAGGACATTCCTGATCTCTGGTCTTCAGCCTCGACGACATGGGCTGATCGCAAGAACATCGTACGTTTGGTCATCAAGAATGTGATTCTGGACGCGAAGCGCCAGGCTGGCGAAGTCTGGTTCAGAGTCATCTGGCAAACGGGCGCAGTAAGTGAACATTGCTACAAGAGACCAGTGCGCAGCTACGACAACCATGGCCAACAGGATAAGCTGCGCCAACGCGTCCTTGAACTCAGTCGCCAGGGCAAAATGGACAAGCAGATCGCGGTCGAGTTAAATGCAGACAATTTCATCAGTGCTCGGGGCATTGCCTTCAATTCCAACGCAGTATGGCTTTTGCGAAAACGCTGGGGTATCGCCTGCGCCAAGATCAATGGTGTTGGCTTCAATCCGCGGCAATGGCCCGATAAGTCATATTCCGTTCAGGGAACAGCAGAGTTGCTTGGGATCACATCGCAAACTGTCTTCAAATATCTGAAAAAGGGATTGCTGCAGGGAAGCCAGTTGGCAAAGGGACAACCATGGAAAATCCCCCTGAATGATGACCAGATCAACAGCCTGCGTGAACGTGTTAAACGTAACAAACGATCAAAGAGAGAGGTATTATGAAAGCTTCGGTTCACCAATTACCTCCGCCCATTTCTCCACTGGAATTTGACTGGCAATCAGGACTGATTTTCTGCCATGGCGGCTCTCGATGATTTCCAGCAGATCCCTTCGTCCTTCGGCGGAGAAGCCTTGAAGTCCCCAGTCATCAAGGACCAGCAGTGCGACTTTACCGAGGCGGCGCATCATGCGGTCATGTGCAGCAGTGCCTTTATCACGTGCTCTGTTCAGCGCGGAAACCAGTTCTGGAACGCGACGGTAGAGGGCCGACTGTTTCTGCATGCACGCCTGATGGGCCAGAGCACAGGCCAGATAGGTTTTCCCTGCGCCTGTTGTGCCTTCAATGATCAGATTCAGGCCGTTTCGTATCCAGTCGCCAGCGGCGAGCTGGGTTAACGTGGTTCGGGCGATGCCGCGGCCCGCCCCGCAATCGATATCCTGAACTTCGGCGCGGATGCGCAATTGCGCCTGGCGCAGCAGCGAAAGATAGCTTTTTTGGTTACGCTGCTGGGCCTCCCGCTCCAGCAGCATAGCGATGCGATCATCGAAACCGAGTTCTTCGGCCCCGGCGAGATGGTACTGCTCTTCGAGAGCCTCGGCCATGCCGGACAGGCCGAGTTGTAGCATTCGGTCGTAATTGGGCTGGCGTAGTGTCATAGGATGGGTTTTCCTCCCTTGGTTTCGCTGTAGTAATTGGGGCCACGGATATTGGTATGTTCGGGGATAGCCTCGGCCTGTTCCGGCCTCACAGGCGCTTTCGGCGCTCCGCCTTTGGCGACCTTGTCCCTGAGGAAACCGGAAGCGAACCTTTCAACCTCCAAAGCCTCGATGCAGATCGCGTCGATTCTGGCGGCCCCATGCTTCTCGGCGAGGCCAATCATGCCCTGTACGGAAGTGAAAGCCTGTTCACGGAAGTCCCTTGAGGCAAATGCACGTTCCGCCCAAGCCAATGCATTTGGCCCTATTTCCATGGCTTGCTGGAGTAGAAAGTCACCATAGTCCGGGGAACGAATATGCTGCACCGCCTTAAGACGCTCGGGCATATGCTCGGCCCGCGTGGAATAGCCGTTTTTGCCCTTCTTGCGCGGGTGAACAGCAATACGTTCGCCTCCGCGCTGAAGGAAAACCTCAATCATCCGCTCACTGATGCGGGTATCGACATTCCGCCCGATATACGCGGCCGGAACTGAATAATGGTTTCGATCAACGGAGATATGGCAGTTCCGCGCCACCTTGCGCTTCATCCATTCTCCCCATTCCCAGGGGGTCTTGGGCAATGTCAAAAGCGCGGCGCGTTCGTTTGCCTCAAATAGCGCGCGGCGCGTTTCTCCGCATGCCATTTTCGCCTTGTTGAGCTTGTCCAACTCTAACCAGATCGCGTCGTTCATTTCCTTCAACGAGAAAAACGTCCTGTTGCGCAGGGCCAGCAGGATACGAGACTGGACAGTGCGCACGGCCGCTTCAGCCGCCGCTTTATCCTTCGGCCGGCGAGAGCGCGCTGGCAGAGTTGCAAAACCATAATGCAGTGCAAGTTCACGGAAAGTCGGGTTGAGATGCGGGTCTTCACGGTCCGGTTTGGTGACACCTGACTTGAGGTTGTCGATGATCAAGCACTTGGGTGCCCCGCCGAAGTGTTCCAGCGCCCGACGGTGCGCCATCGCCCAATGGCTGATCTTCTGGTTCGGGACCGCTTCCGTGTAGATCAGACTCGAGTGTGGAAGAACCATGACAAAAATTTCCACGTCAACCATGCTGCCATCCTTGCCATGCAACGACAGCGTTTTGCCGGAGAAGTCCGACATGGCAAAATGGCCTGGCGCGTAATCGAAGCGCATCACCGCCGCCTCCGGTCCGACCGCTAACTGTTCCTTTAGTTTCGCGCAAAATCGGCTATAGCTGTAAGCAGTACCGCCTAGGGCCTCGACCTCATCTCGATATTCGACCCAAAGCTGGCGTTGGGTCATTTTGGTGCGGCGGGGTCCCTGCGGTTCCTTTAGCCCTTTGATGACTTCGTCCCAATCCGGGCTACTTTGTACTCGTATTTTTTGGTGCCCGTCTGATGGGTAGAGATGTTTTTGAAGCGCCGTTTCATCGAGATCATCTGGTAACGGCCAGTGCGCCAGTCCGGCCTCCTTTGCCCGTTTTAGAACATTCGAAACGGTACCCGTACTCACGCCAACTGCGACCGCGATCTGCTCGCGTGTTAGCCCCAGATCAAACCGCTGGCGAATGATGTCTTTGCTGTTGATCATATCGATTCTCTTCATCGAACATGCTTCCTCGTTAAGGTCTATTGACCTGCGAGGTAGCGTCGGGAGAGAAACTTTTGGTCGACTGCTCTAACCATCTGGTGCAAGCAATTCGGATGGCCTCAGGTCATCCGGGTGCAAGGCCGTCAAGTGCGTAAGAACTACCGTCAAGTGTTGTAGGAATCACCGTCAAATGCGGCAGGATTCTCCGTTGCGGAATCTGGTGACATCCGCCCACCGATTCTGAAAACATCCGCCCGGGGATTCTGACGCATCCGCCCACCCCTTCTTGGGCTGCTGAGAGGTAATCTGAAGCTAGCTATTTTTCAGTTTGTTTTTGGACTGGAGAAAGCTCAATGAAGAGATTGCCAATGGAGAAGACCCGAGAAGTTTTGCGTCTTGCGGCACAAGGCTTGTCTACCCGGAAAATTGCCAAGAGCCTTGGCATTGGGCGAACGACCTTGCGTGAGTATCTGGCCCGCGCCTCAGCTGCAGGTGTCAGCTGGCCATTGCCGAATGACTTGTCTGATAGCGCGCTTGAACGGCTGCTGTTTCCGCGTCCACCTCAGAACACGATCCAGCAGTCGAGCAAACCCGACTGGGCCTACGTGCATCAGGAGCTTCGCCGTCAGGGCGTGACGCTTGCTTTGCTTTGGGAAGAGTACCGGGAGGTCAATCCGGACGGGTATTGCTACAGTCATTTCTGCCAGGTTTATGCTCGGTGGAAGGGAAGGCTGTCCCCTGTGATGCGCCAGCATCATCCGGCCGGGGAGCGTCTGTTCGTGGATTACGCCGGTATGACGGTTGACGTGACCGATCCGGAGACTGGCAAGACCCGTGCGGCACAAGTGTTCATCGCGACCATGGGCGCGTCGAGCTATACCTATGTCGAGGCAACCTGGACTCAGAAACTGCCGGACTGGATCGCAAGCCACGTGCGCGCCTTCGCATACTTTGGGGGTGTCACCGCGCAGGTGGTTCCCGACAACTTGAGATCGGCGGTCGCCAAGGCCTGTTTTTACGATCCCAAGATCAACCGCAGCTACGCGGATTTGATGGAGCATTACGACACGGTTGCCATCCCGGCGCGGCCAAAGAAACCGAAGGACAAGGCCAAGGTTGAAAGCGGGGTTTTGGTGGCTGAGCGCTGGCCAAGCTGCGCAACCGCCAGTTCTTCAGCCTTGAGGAATTGAATGCCGCGATCCGCCCGCTGCTGTTGCAACTCAATGAAAAAGTCACCCGTCATCTTGGGGCCAGCCGACGCCAGTTGTTCGAAACGCTGGATGTGCCAGCCCTGAAACCGCTGCCCGTCGAGCCCCATGTTTATTCCGAGTGGAGGAAGTGCCGTGCTGGGATCGATTATCATGTCGAGGTGAAGCGGCATTACTACTCGGTTCCGTATCAACTCGTGAAGAAAGAACTGTGGGTGCGCATAACGTCCCGCACGGTCGAGATTTTCTGCAAGGGCCAGCGCGTGGCCTCGCATAGACGCACTTCAGGCAATCGCAAGCACTCGACCGTGCGAGAGCACATGCCGTCCAACCACCGGTTCCGTGAGGATTGGACGCCGCGCAACATCTACACCAAAGCGGCGCGGATCGGGCGCAATGTGGCCACCTATACCGAAGTGGTGATGCGTGGCCGCAAGCATCCCGAGCAGGGTTTTCGAACCTGCCTTGGCGTCCTCCGCCTGGCAGACAAATTCGGCAAGGACAGGCTGGACGCGGCCTGTGAACAGGCGCTGGAGATCAATGCGCTTTCCTATTCCTCGGTACAGTCGATCCTGAAGAACGGGCTTGACCGTCAAAACCGTCAACGCCAGCCGGAAGGTCCATCGATCACTCACCCTAATATCCGCGGCTCTGAATACTTCCACTAACAACAAGGGGACACCATGCTCAAACACCCAACACTCAATCGCCTGGAGGCGCTGCGCCTCGATGGCATGGCCGAGGCCTTTATCGAGCTTGAAGCGCAAGACAGTTCGGCGGACCTGACCCACCCGGAATATCTCGGCCTCCTCGTCGACCGGGAAGAGGCCAGTCGCGAAACCAAGCGGTACCAAAACCGCTTGCGGACCGCAGGGCTGCGCCATGTCGGGGCCTGCCCGGAGGATGTTGACTACCGGGCGCGGCGCGGCCTCGACAAGGGTCTGTTCCAGCAATTGCTGACCGGCAAATGGATTACCGGCAAGCGCAACTTAATCATCACAGGGCCATGCGGCGTTGGCAAAACCTGGTTGGGATGCGCTTTGGCACAAGCCGCCTGCCGCTCCGGAACCACCGTTCTCTACAAGCGCCTGCCACGGCTCTTCGAAGAGCTGGAACTCGGTCATGGTGATGGGCGGTTTCCGCGCCTGTTCCGTCGCCTCACAAAGACCCAGTTACTGATCCTCGACGATTGGGGACCGGAGCAACTCACCACCACGCAACGGCGCGATCTGATGGAGATCGTCGAGGATCGATACGGCACCGCGTCAACAATGATTACCAGTCAACTGCCCCTGAAATCATGGCACGATGTGATCGGAGATCCGACCTTTGCCGACGCGATACTCGACCGCATCGTTCACAATGCCTACCGGCTCGAACTCGAGGGAGAATCCATGCGAAAAACCACAGCAAATATGAGTGACCAAGAAGCCCGAAAGTGATAACAAAACCCAAACGCCTCACAGCACACCAAAGGGGTGGGCGGATGCGTCAGAATCGGTGGGCGGATGCGCCAGAATGCGCACTCCGTCAAGTGTTCCAAGATTTTGCATGCCATGCCGCATCGCAGTTTCAGTCCAGCGACAAGCCCAACTCATCAATCAGAAAGAGAAAATCATTATTGTGGCAGTTCTTTGCTGCACGCTGCACATGTTCCAGGGTTATGTGGTTATGAAGCTCACGCGACGAAAGACCTTTCCTGTATTCCGGCCAGACCGCGCGGAGGCGGTCGAGAGCGAGTGCGGCTGTCGCTGGGACATCGTTGTAATGACCGTTAAAGTGCCGGAGCAAAAAGGCTTCAAAGCAGCAATCCTGCCACAGCAGACATATGTTATTCTCGGTCGCCAATTTGAAAACCTTATTGTCGCGATTGGAATCCTGACCCATCAAATCCTTATCAAGCATGAGAAAACGTTTCCGATAGGCTGAACTGGATCTCCGCTCCCCTTGCGCAGCCAATACACTGGCACGCCGTATCAGGGAGAGAGGATCGCCTGCACGCGTGATGACCTTTGCGTCTACGTGAACAGCAACATCTCTCTCACTGGCAAAGCGTTGCAGCAGGGCCGCGTAGCCCTGCTCACTTTCACCCTCGCAACCGACAAAAAAACGGGTCCGTCGGCGAATTCTTCCACACATTATCCGACCACCGGAACAGCACCATATTCGCCACCCATGTACTTGCCGTAGAAATTTTCGTCGCGACGGACACGCTCAATGTCGGCAAGCCTGAATACCGCCGTATTACCCTTGGGGGTTTTCTCGCAGAACAAGACTTCTTCCTTCGTCAGTTCTGAAAGCAGGCTCGCCGAATGGCATGTCGCCCATAACTGGGCCCCATGTGGGTTGCGCTTCGGGTCTCTGAACCAGCGTAATATCTCCGGCAGGATGAGAGGATGAATCGTTGTGTCCAACTCATCAATGATAGCTACTCCACCCGCATCCAGTGCCATCAATATGTGTGGTAATATCTTGATGAATTGCTGTGTGCCATGACTTTCACGGTTCAGCGAAATAATCTGGCTCAGACCAGCGTGCCGAAAAAGCATCAATGGTTCGCCAGTTGTCATGTCGATCCCGATCTCTTCAATACCAAGATCGACCCGCCGCGCAATCGCCTGAAGCTGTTCAAGCGCGCCGGGATTGTTGCTGTACCATTGAACCATAACCCTTTCATTATCTTCGATCCGGTCGATGAAGATGTTTGTGGCCACGGTTGAGACAGCCTCGACGAACGCCATCGACACCTCATGGTTTAACTTTGCCAACGTTGCGATGACACTCGCCCTAGGTCTCAGGACTTCCTTCAAAGCTTTCTGCGTTCCCGAGGTGAGAAACTGACTTCCCGCCCTAACCAAGCCGTTTTCATTGCGTTCAAATAGTGTTTTGGGTTTGCCTTTCCCGAGGGGTTGGTAACTCAACCTTTCAAACAGTACTTCGTCACTACGGTTTTCGCTGCGGGCCGAGAATACAAATTCGTAGAAATAAGGGCATTCATTACCGTTATTGGATGGCGAATACGGATCAGCAGGCCCGTCGAACGAAAAGGCGAGCCTTGTTGGCTTTCGGATACATTCTTCGTTGCCAAATTTTTCATACGGAAGATTGAGGTCCAACCGGTGGTCGAAGCTATGCGAAACAAACCACACACCGAAAGCTATCGACCTCAAAATATTGGATTTTCCGGCCGCGTTCGGACCAAAAAGCGCTATGACAGTTGGAGCTCTGTCGTCTGCGCCTTTGTAAATTGGCACCAGTCGCCCCAACGTATCATCGACCGACCTCCGCGCCCGAAGATCGATAACTTGGTGTTCCCCAATTGAGAAGAAATTCTCTATTTCAATTTTAAAAAGCACGTCACCACCATTTTTCTGACAAATGATCATTATATTGACCATTTCAACAGAAAAACGTTATTTTTGCAACTATAGTAGTAATTTTTGCATTTTACAGAACGCGGTATGTCTGGTCTGTATGTTCACATATCAACATTCAAAGACGGCAAGCCCTTCACGATCTTCATGGTCTCGAACGACACGGTGATGATCCTTCGGAACAAATCCAGCGGATAACAGGGATCTCCAATTGTCTCATTGGCATAATCATTCGCATCGTTGATGATCCCGCTGGCCTTGTCGGTTTTGACCACTTGCCGCTCCATCACCCATTCAAGGGCCGGTTTGCCGTTGACGACATAGTCATAGGCCTCCAGCGGGATATTTTTCATGGTGATGTTGTCGTTGTAGATAACGGTGGTTTTGTCCTTCTCGCCCCGCTTGCCGCCGAATTTCATCTTTTTGACGCGATAGAATTTCACCGGATCGGCTTCCGCTTCCGGGATCAACCTGTGATCGCCCTCCTTGAAGGTGACAAGGTAAGGATCAACCGCTTCGAAATTCACATGCAGATCACCCAGAACGCGACCCGCGTCACGGAAGGCGGCAAAGTCTTCGAAGCCTTTGACCGCCGGAATGCGCGGCAGTTGCTTGGACAAGTTGTTTTTGAAGCGCTCGCGGTACTCCGGCGAATGCAGCAGGCCGTAGATGTAGTAGAACAGGTCTTCTCTGGGGATCTCTGCACCGGGATAGGCAGACTGGAAACGGGCAAGGCCTTCATCGGTAATGGCATCGCGGCGGGTCAACGTGCCGATTGCCGACCCCGGTTCGGTGAACAGCCCACCTTCGGGCCTGCCTTCCTCGTAGAGCCAGAGCGGGAAGCATTGGCCGGAGTCCACAGTGTGCAGATTGGGTAACCTGTCCACCATCAAGGCCGAAAACCCGGCACGCGCACCTATTCCCGAGACTTGGATCACCAGGTTCTTCGCCTCCGCATTCGGGAAAATGCGGGGCATCTGATAGATCATTTCGTTTGTTCGCCTGTCAAAGTAAAGCCACTGTTTTTGGAATGGTCGGTAGATGCCAATGACTACATTATTACTACTGAAATCGATTGCATTACCTTTCTCCAAATCCGATTTGAGGGCTCGTGTCCAACTGATCTTCCGGACATTGTCGTCAACGAAATTACCCACATCCTTGGGCAACCCCTCTGCCTTGTAGCGGTCCAGTTCTGCACCGTAGAAGTCGATCATGCGCTTCATGTTGTTGAGCAAATTTATCCGACTGGAATTATACGCCCATGCATCGCGCTGAGTTTTCACACCACAGGAATAGTTGTCGAACAGCCCCTCTTCATCGCCGCGTTTCGCACCAGTAACGGGAAACTTTTCGAATTTCGGATTCACCTGATCCAACCAGTCATTATTCCCGTCAGGTATTGTGTGCACCCAACCCTCGACCAGACCAATACCTTCAATCGAACCGAACTCGCGGATTACCGACAGTTTTTGCTTCGTGGTGAGATCATCTCCGATGTCGCGAAAATTGATGCGACCGTGTTCGGTCGCGTTCGGGTTCTTAACCAAAACGGCAATCGAAATTCCGGTCATACTGCCCGATCCGAAGACGTTTTGCCCTTCGCGTGCCGCATTTTTGGACAACATGTTCTTTCGAATATCGCCGCGCAGGTGGAACACGTACAGATCGCTGAATTCCTCAGCCAGACATTTTCGCATTCCATCGGCAAAACCGCGCTCAATCCAGGCGCTCCCGGAAACGAAGGACACAACCCCAGCAGCGCCGATCCGGTCGGAGGCCCAACGAAACGCACGGATGTAGCTGTCGTAGAGTGCATTCTTGTTGGAGGCCCTCGAGTTAGCGGCATATGTATCGCGGATCGCCGTATCCAACTGCGGATAGGCAATGTTCGCTGCGTTGTCGTTCGCGCTTTTCTGACCGGCCGAGTACGGCGGGTTGCCCATGATCACGCGAATATCCAATTCCTTCTGCCGGGTCCGCCGCTCGGAGTTGTCGGGCAGAAGGTTGGTGACCATGTCGCGGTCCCGCTCGTACATCTGGAACGTGTCCGTCAACAGTATCCCCTCGAAGGGTACGTAGAGCGCATCGTCGTTCAAATCGCCCCGCGCCAATTCATGATAGACCGTCTCGATGTTCACCGCCGCAATGTAATAAGCCAGCAGCACGATCTCGTTGGCATGGATTTCATTGCGATACTTGCGGTCCAACTCATCTGGCGCAATCAGGCCAGATTGCAGCAACCGAGTGACAAAAGTTCCCGTACCCGTGAAGGGGTCAAGTATGTGAACGCCTTTCGACCCGAGTGTTTGGCCGAACTGCGCCTTCAGCACATCATTGACCGAATGGATGATGAAATCCACCACCTCGACAGGGGTATAGACGATGCCCAACCGTTGGGTCAGCAGCGGGAAGGCGTTGCGAAAAAACTTGTCATAGAGTTCCGTGATCAGCGTCTGACGGCCTTGGGCAGTTCTCACGCCTTCCGCTCGCCTCACCACGCTGGCATAGAACCGGTTGAGACTCTCGGATTCCGTGGCCAGGTTATGCTCGTGGAGTTGGCCAAGTATGCCTTCCATTGCCCGGCTGACAGGGTTGTGCTTCGTGAAATCGATGTTCCCGAACAGCGCATCGAACACGGGGCGGGTGATCAGATGCTGTGCCAGCATCTCGATCGCTTCGCTCTCGCTGATCTCCGGGTTCAGATCGTCGTGCAATTCTTCAAGGAAAGCCATAAACGCAGTGCGCTCCGCACCCGGCTCTGCAATGATGGTGGAGATGCGTGTAATATGGGTCCGGGCAATCTTTGCAATATCCTTGGCCCATGTATCCCAGTAGTCCCGGGTGCCGCATTTCTCGACGATCTTTGCCATGATGGCGCGGGTGAACTCATCGAACACCATCTCCGCCTGAGACGGGTCCGCATGGTGGTTTAGCGCATATCCGCCCGTTCCAAGTCCCGCACCTGTTCTTTCCGCTTTCGTTCTCGAAGTGGCAATATCCTCAACAACGGCGGTTACAGCCTTCAACTCGGTTTCGGAGGATACATTCACCAATTCCACCTTGTCGCTGATATCCTCCCCAAGCCTGCCCTGATTGATCCTGGCATCCAGACGCTCGTCGTGAGCGCGCAATGCGTTCAGAATCTGCCAGACAACCCTGTAGGTTTCATTGTCGTTGAGCGCCTCTTCCGGTCGGGTGTTGGGTGGGATGGCTATCGGCAGGATCACATAGCCGAGTTTCTTGCCCTCGAAACGGCGCATGACCCGCCCGACCGCCTGCACGACATCAATCTGGCTCTTGCGCGGATGCAGGAACATGATTGCATCGAGCGCGGGAACATCCACCCCTTCGGACAGCACCCGGGCGTTTGTGAGGATGCGGCATTCATCTGCCTCTTCCTTCAACCACCCCAGCATTTCCTTGCGGGCATTGGCATCGAAGCTGCCATCTACATGACGGGCTTCGACCGGAAGATGGCAGGTCTCTTCCACACGGTCATCGGTAAAGTACTCATTGACGACGGCCGGGAACTCTTCCTCGATGATCCGTGAGGTCGCGATAGACTGACAGAAGGCCAGTGACCGCTTCATCGGTCCCTTATTGTCTGAAGGATCGCGATTGTTCAGCGCCTTGTAACACCCGATCAATTTCGTGGCGTCATCCAGTTTCAATTGTGCGCCGACCTTAAGCCGATTTTGCACAGTTGTGGAGACCAGCCCCTCGTCCACGGACAGCACGACGACCTTGTAGTCCGTGAGGATATCATTCTCGACCGCCCAGCCAAAGCCGCGTTGAAACAAGGTTTCACCGAACATTGCGACATCGTCCATCGAGACCAGTTCAGCGTCGTGATCATCTGCTTTGCGCCGCGCCGCATCCCCGAATATACGCGGCGTCGCCGTCATGTAGAGCCGTTTTTTCGCGACCACATAATCATCGCTGTGGATGCGCACGAACGCACTGTAATCCTCGTCCTTGAGCGTCACGCCCGTGGTCCTGTGCGCCTCGTCGCAAATCACCAGATCGAACGCCGACAGACCGTATTCCTTCTGCGCACGGGTCAAGACATCAATGGAGTGATAGGTCGAGAACACCACCGCCATATGATCCGCCGGAACGACACTAACTGCACTGACCAGTTTCGCCGGATCGGTGGTCGCGGGGAGAGCGAGATCATGGACATCCACATCGAGACTGTCGGCATCCACCCTTCGACCGACCTTCCGGTCCGAGCAGGCCGAGAAGGCCGAGAAATCATCACGCGCCTGGTTTTTCCACTCCTCGACAACCTGCGACATCAGCGACAGGGAGGGCACCATGAACAGAACCCTGCCGCCAGCGCCAACCATGGTCTCGGCAATACGCAGGGCGGTAAAGGTTTTTCCGGCCCCGCAGGCCATGACCAATTTGCCGCGATCGGCACCACCGAGACCTGCAACCACGGCATTCAGGGCATCGCGCTGATGGTCCTTGAGTCCGTTCTTCGGAGCTAGGCTGACCTGTCCAGTGCGCAAAAACAGCGACCAGTCGATCCGGCTGGCTTCAAGGTCGAAGAGGCCAATTCGGTTCCAGTCCTTCGAAAGGTGGTCCAACGTTGCGCGCGCATTGCGTCCAAACCCCTTACCTGAGGTGTCGACGATAACCAGGCGCGTGAAAAGGTCGTTGGACGCGGCGGCAATGAAACTGTCCAGATCGGACTTCTGGATGGCATGATCAGCGGCGTAGAACTTGCACTGGATGGCCGCATAACCGGACCCGTCCGCAAATGTGGCAACAAGATCAATCCCCGTATCCGTGCCGCTCCAACCATGATCCTCCGCCCAGTCTGCGAAACGCTGGACCCCGGAGTAGATTTGAGTCTGCGTTGCATCATGCTGAAGAAAAATGCGAACCAGTCGCTCGAAATAGTCGCCTTTCTCGCGCTCGCTTCTCGCCTCTGCAATATAGGCCTGCAACACGTCCCGCAGCATGTCTGCCGAGATTTCCCAAGAGATCGTAATTTGAGATGAAGATCGTCTGATCTCGCCAGTTGATCAATCGCATTGTGTCATTATGCGGTATTCATCAGCTTCCCAAGGTTCGAAGTCCGGGTGGTTTGTACCGCGACTGTGTGTATTCTAATTTGAGGGCCGGTTTTTTCAGCGTGGTGGCCAATCCTGTCGAGCCGTTTTTGTTTGCTTGAGTTTCGGGGATCGCAAAGCGCCGTCGCTGCCAGAGCGGATAGCCCGAGTGCATCATCAAGCTCTCGCATCACAAGCAGGTCTCCGTCTGAACTGAGTTGCGTCCCCCGAAACTCCAGCCGCACGCGACGGTCAAAATCGACCCAATCTGCCCGATCTGAAACCGCACCCTCTGGATGATCCATATTTTCGGGCAAGGCAACTCGGTTTATCGCGCGGGTGACGGCCACGTAGAGAATGTTCCATTCCTCCAGCACCAGTTCAGCGGCACGCTGAGATTTTCGGGCGGCGCTGTTGTAGCGCTTGTTCAGCTTGTCGATACTTTTGAAGTCGTCCCAGATCTGCACCGCAGGCCATTCCATGCCCTTGGCGCGGTGGCAGGTGGAGATCACCACATGCGCCTGTTCGGGAGTCTGAACACGGGCTCCGTCGATCTCGAAGATCACGCCCGCCTCACCCTTCTTGATCAGGTCGCAGAGCCGCGTGACCACCGCATCGGTCCCGTGTTGCGCTTCCATCTCGAACTCGCGCCAGGTCCGGAACGTCGCCATGGACCCGGACGCACCCTCCATCCGACGCCCCGCCGCATCAATGACCCCGGCATTGGTCCGACACAGCACCGCGTGGCGCGCGCGTGCAGAACCCGGCCCGCCAGAGCGGCAATGTCGGGTCCAAACCGGAAGCTGCCCGTGAGATAGAGGCTCTCGCCCGGAAGATGGCTCAGGGCATTCTCGGCCCCGCGCCAACTGTAGATTTGCTGGTAGGGATCGCCAACGGCAACAACGGGGCAGCCGGCGGCGGCCACGATGGCGCGCTGCACCGGTGACAGGTCCTGCGCTTCATCGATCAGGATGTAGTCTTGCCCCTCGAACATGGCCTGGTGCAAAGGCGGCGACAGGTCCGCCAGCTTGAGATAGATGTCATGGCCGAAGGTGCCCGCTTTGAGCGCCTGCCGGAAATAGGCGGTCGCCGTTTGCGTCAACGGTGTGGTCAGACGCCCAAGGGCGCTTTCGGCCCGGTCCCGCCGTGGTCCGGACTTCATGCCGTCCGGATCACCCAGCACATCGGTCAGGGCCTTGCGGGCGTGATCTTCCGTCAGCTTCGCATCAGAGGAGGTACAAAACGCCGCGACCGTGCGCGCCGCTGCGGCGGCAAGCGGTATTCCCCCCACTGGAAGAGGCCTTTCCAGGGCGGGCCGCGCCGACCAGACCCGTTCAGAACACCGGCCTCACGCACGGCTTTTGATAGTGTGGATACCCCCGCCTAGAGGCATCACAATGTGCCAAGTGCCGTTATACTGAACGTCACAAATCAAAAAGGGAGAGTATCCACATGTTGGAAGTTAGCATTATCGGCGTCGATCTTGCAAAGCAGGTTTTTCAGGTTCACGGGGCCCGATCTGAGGGTTAGGTCGCTTTCCGCAAGAAGCTGAGCCGCGCGCAGTTCATGCCGTTCCTAGCCGAACAGCCCCAATGCATTGTGGCCATGGAGGCCTGCGCTACGGCTCATGGCTGGGGTCGCGAGATCGACCGGTTGGGCCATGCGGTGAAGCTTATCCCGCCACAGTATGTGAAACCCTATGTCAAACGCCAAAAAAATGATCGCGCAGACGCGGAAGCAATCGCCGAGGCGGCATCACGCCCGACCATGCGGTTTGTTGAAGTGAAAACCGTCGAACAGCAATCTCGGGCCATGCTGTTTCGCTCGAGGCAGATGTTCATCCGCCAGCGCACCCAGACGATCAATGCCTTGCGCGGCCATCTGGCCGAATACGGATTGATCGGCCCCAAGAGCAAGGCCGGACTGAAAAAGCTGATTGCAATGCTTGAAGACGACGCCAATGGATTGCCCGCCCTCGTTCGCAGTACCGCTGAGATGTATCTTGAACACATCGAAGCGCTGACGGTAAACATTACTGACTTAGGCAAACAGATGGACGCTGAAGCAAAATCATCTGGCAAGGTGCGCAGACTGACGACTATGCCGGGTGTCGGGTTGCAGACGGCGCTGGCGATCGAAGCCTTTGCTCCGGACATGAATTGCTTCAAACGAGGGCGAGACTTCGCTGCCTGGCTGGGGTTGGTGCCGAAGCAGAACTCAACCGGTGGCAAGGACCGGCTCGGAAAGGTGTCGAAGATGGGCCAGAAGGACATTAGAAGCCTGTTGATAATCGGGGCGATGTCAGTGATCAATGCGGCAATGCGGTTTGGGGTTTGCAAGAGCAGTTGGCTGGCCAGAATGCTGGACCGCAAACCGAAGCTGCTGGTCGCGATCACGCTGGCCAACAGGATGGCACGGGGGATCTGGGCCATGATGACGAAACAGGAGAATTATCGGAATCCAGAGGCGATAGCGTAAGCGCGGATCAAGCAACGCTTCACCCCGGTACTTGGGACGTGTGAAGAGGTCGAAAGACAGAATGGGAGATTATTGATCGGACAGATCCAGAGCGGGAAAACCATTCGAATGCAACAGGCGGAATAGCCTTCGGTTTTGATTTGGACCCGTCTCTGCGCATCACCATACCGGCCCGCGGTCATGCACAGCACCGCATACGGAGGCCTGATAAATGACCGCATCCGATCACACGCTCACATACCGTTCAATGATCGCTTGACACCGGGGGAAGACGCACCTGCGGTGCTAAGTCTCTGAAACAGGGTTTCTTTTTTCCTCTCAAAGTCAAGGTTTCGGATGGAAAGTTACGCGTTTCTGTCCGGCACCGCAACCGGATGGAGGAAAAAACTCATGCCACGATTCACCGACGCGCGGGTGCGCGATCTGCGCGCGAAGAAAACCACAAAGAACATTCGGGATACCGCCCTCGCGGGCTTCGGCGTCAGGGTCCTGCCCAGTGGCCGGAAACGGTTCTTTCTGCATAGCCAGCACGATGGGCAACGCATCTGGAAGATCGTAGGCGACCCCGCCGACATGACAGTGGCTGAGGCCCGTGCGCGGGCACGGGGCCTGCTGGCCTCCATTCGGTCGGGCCAACCCGACAGGGAAACGCTGTTCGAGGCCGTTGCGGAAGAGGCGTTCCGCCGCCATGGCCGTCAGTGGAAGCCAAGCACGCTTTTGAGGAATCGGAACTATCTCGACAAACATATCCTGCCCCGGTTCGCGGGACAGAGGATTGCGGACATCACGCCGCAGGAGGTGCGGGACTGGTTTGCTTCCCTGCACGCGACGCCGGTGTCGGCGGACCGGTCCATGCCCGTCCTGTCGGTCATCATGACAGTGGCCGAGGCGGACGGGCTGCGCCCGGAGGGGTCCAACCCGTGCAGGGGGATCAAGAGATACAGGCGGCAGAACCGGGACCGTTTCCTGTCCGATACAGAATTCGGTCGTCTGGGCAAAGCGTTGTGTGGGAAGGCTCCATCAGCGGCGGTGTCGCTCATTCGGCTGTTGGTGCTGACGGGGTGCCGGTCGAGCGAGATCAGAACCCTTCGCTGGGCGGACTATCGTGACGGACATATCTTTCTGCGCGACAGCAAGACGGGTCCACGCACTGTTTGGCTGTCTGAAGCGGCCCGCGCGGTGCTCGACGCCCTTACCCGAACCTCGCCCTGGGTCTTTCCCGCCGTCAGGCGCAAAGGTCCTGTATCAAAGAAGGCGCTCAGTGAAGCATGGAGCAAGGTCCGCTCTGAGGCCGGTCTCAAAGACGTCCGCATGCACGATCTTCGGCATTCCTATGCGAGCGTCGCCATTACAAGCGGCGAGGCCGTTCTTGCGGTGGGACGGCTTCTCGGGCATCGCGACCCGGAAACCACCCTCAAATACGCCCACCACGCGGAGGCCGACGCGGAGAGGGCCGCTTCAGCGATGGGCGCGGTTCTCGGGGGGACACGGACATGAGGGTGGTTCGATTGACGGACGCGCGCGCGAAGCGGTTCAAGCCGTCCGCGCGGGAATACTCGGTTCAGGACAAGGCTGTTCCGTCCCTGAGCCTCCGGGTCTATCCCACGGGCACGAAGGCATGGACGTGTAGTGTGGACGGACGCAAGGTGTCGCTGGGCCGGGTTGATCTGATGCCGGTAGAAGATGCCCGCCGAGAATGTCTTCGGTTACAGGTTGACGGTATCGCGCCAGGCAGGGACCTGCCCACCTACCGGGCTTTCGTGGAGGATGTCTGGCGCGAAACGTGGTCCTCAAAGTGCAAGCCTACGACCATCAAGGGACGGGACAATGCACTGGCGCGGCAACTCTTACCCGCGTTCGGGTCGCTGCGGCTTAACCAGATCACCCGGAAGGCCATCGAGACGTGGTTCGATGCCTACAGCGCATCCGCGCCGGGTGGAGCCAACAACGCGCTGCAACTCCTGCGCCAGAGCCTGAACTTTGCCATTGAGCGCGGCTTCATCGACAGCAACCCGGTGGGTTTCGTGCTTCCGAACCGGCGACCGAAGCTGACGCGGTTTCTGTCGCGGGATGAGATAGCACGGTTGAACGCGGCGCTGGACCAGCACGCCGACGGGTGGGGAAGCACGCAGGCCGACATCATCCGGCTGCTGCTTCTCACGGGCTGCCGCAAAAGTGAAATCATCCATCTGAAGAGGCGTGAGGTCGATGGAAGCCGTCTCAGGCTCGAAGACAGCAAGACCGGTCCGAGAACCGTATATCTCAGCCCCGAGGGCCGCGCGATCATCGGACGGCGCATGATGATAGCACCGGGGGAGTATCTGTTTCCGTCTCCGCGAACCCCCGAGAGGCCGATCTCGAATGACTTGGCGCTCTGGTACAGGATTCGGCGGGAGATCGGGATTGAGGATGTGCGCCTGCACGACCTGAGACATTCCTACGCGAGCCAGTGCGTGATGGCGGGCATTCCCCTGCCGGTGGTGTCAAAACTGCTTGGCCACAGCCAATGTGCGATGACCCTGCGATACACCCACGCCGCCGACAAGGATGTCGAGGCCGCAGCGGAGCGGATCGGAGCGCGAATTGCAAAGTTGTTGCGGAAGTGTGGATCAGGCTGATTTGTCCGGATGAGCATAAGAGCTACGTTGATGCCGAGGTGGTGTTGCAGATAGTTGGTTACGTGCGCAACGCCTAGCGGTACTACATCCAACAGGGTAGGGAAGGCCGCTAAGACCGCCTCCGGAACTTGGCGCTGTTTTCCCTGCGCGGCACCGGTATCATCCTGCGGTAACAGTCACAGATGGCCTTCCCGTTCTGTCCGGCGTTTCGCCGGAACCGGTGAACTCCGCCCGTTCGAACGTCAGACCGTCCACTGGACGGTTTGCTCCTGCGGGGAGCAGTTCTCGCTACCATTTCCATTGCAGTGTTGCGCCTCCGCTGGCGCGGTCGTTGGCGGCTGTTGGCGGTTCGGTCCAGAAGTCGAGATTGACGTCCGCCGCGTGGTCGGCGTCGGGTTCGATGCGGTAGCCGAGGCGCGCGCCTGTGGCGCTGCCCGAACCTGCGGCGGTGATCGTGGTATAGGGCGAGCCCACCCGGCCCCGGCCCCGGCTGACGCCATAGGCCGCTTCGACGCTCCAGCTTCTGTCCCCACCCCCCGTCGGCGAGGCCTCCGGGAACAACCGTGGCCCCAGCAGCGCGTCCACACCTCCTGATGACGCGCCGCCGAATGTATGCGACAGCCGGGCCGCGAAGCCCCGCTTCGTCTCCGGTGTCGGATCGTAGGCGAGGTCGAGGGCCAGGCCCCAGTCCTCGAAGTTCCCGTCCTGATGCAGCGCCAGCGTCCGGCCCCGCAGCCCCAGTGACAGGCCGCGCGACGGATCGGTGAACTCCACACCGCCCCCGACCTCCAGCCCGAACCCGGTCTCCGCATCGCCCCCGTCATAGCGCAGCCCGATCTCCAGGCGCGGCGTCACCGTCGCCCCGGAGGCCAGCGCACGCTCCCAGCGGCTTTCCAGCCCCAGCCGCAGCCGCGTGGTCGAGCCAGACGTTGCCTCAAGGCCGGGCACCGCATCCGATGTGGTCCGGGTCCACAGCGCATCCGCCAGCCACCGCAGTTCCGCGCCGCCAAGCGCCGCGACCGACCCCAACGCCCCGTCAGCGCCCGCCGCCGCCATGCCCCAGTCGATATCCGTCCTGAACTCCGAGCCATCTTCCGGCCTCAGCCTCATGTCGCCGGAGCCCAGACCCGCAGCCCCCCAGACCGACAGACGATCGCTTACATCCCAGCCCATATAGGGCACCAGCGCCGTCAGGTCCGTCTCCATCTCGCCGGACGCCGCGCCCAGAGTGTAGTCGATCTCGCCCCGGCTCCGCGACAGCATCAGACCGAACAGCCAGTCGTCGCGCGCCTGATCCGCCCCCAGCATGAAACTCGTCACCTCGCCCTCCAGGCCGAGATCACCCGCACGGCCGCTGAAGCCCGATTGCGCTCCCCGGCCCCAGAAGGCCAGCGCGGCACCGTTCTCCGTCTCCGACGTCAACGCGAAGGACGTGCCCGGCAGGATATCGGATGTCTCCTTCGCCTGAACTTCGGGGGTGCCGCCGGGGCCACCCGTCAACCCGTTACTCCAGGCGGCAACGGATGGATCGGCAGGCCTGCCGGACCCGGGTTCATACCTGCCCTGCCCGACGCACTTCCGGCGCCGGTCGTCGTCTTCCAAAACGTGATCCGGGGCAGACTTGCCGTCGTCGCAGATCACGTCCGGCAGCGCCTCTCCGGCGAAGCGGCCTTCGAACCCCGGGGTCCGGGCCGCGCCCAGCCGGTCCGTCACCGCGTCCAGCACCTGTTCGCCCACCGTGCGCCCGAACCGCGCCAGCGCCGGACGCACCACACGCTCCGCCAGATCGCTGTCGTCATCCCGCACCGTCACACTGACATCGGTGATCGGAATCCCGCCATAGCTGCCATCGGCGGAGCTTGCCACATGGCTGATGCGCACCGTCCGGTCCGCGCTCTGGTCCACATCGTCATCCACCCCGGTCACCGTCACACTCTGCGGCTGGTTCCAATTGCCCGACGTGAAGGTCAGTGTATCGGAATCGACCGTGGCCACATCCATATCGCCCGAAGTGACCGCAATCGTCACATTGGCGCTCGGCTCCGAGGTCAGCACCACCTGATAGCTGTCCGTAAGCGTACCATCCTCGCTCACCGTGGTGCCACCCTCCGTCTCGGTGACGGTCACACCGGCCATGTCGTCATCGCTGACCGTGACACTGACGGACGCCACCTCAATCCCGCCATAGGCGGTGTCGTCAGACGTTGCCGCATGGCTGATACTGACCGTCCGGTCCGTGCTCTGGTCCACGGCGTCATCCACCCCGGTCACCGTCACACTCTGCGGCTGGTTCCAGTTGCCCGGCGTGAAGGTCAGTGTATCGGAATCGACCGTGGCCACATCTGCATCGTCCGAAGTCACCGCAATCGTCACATTGGCGCTCGGCTGTGAATCCAGCATCAGCGTATAGGTCCCCGAACCGCCTTCCTCCACGTTCAGGATCGTCTCGGTGACGGTCACACCGGCCATGTCATCATCGCTGACCGTGACACCGAAGTTGAACGTAACCCCGTCATACGTTCCATCGGAGGACGTTGCCGTATGCTCGATGGTCCCTATGATGGCCCCTAACAATGCACCGGAATCAACAACATCATTATCCACAGCCGTGACGGTCACTTCCTGTGCGGTGTTCCAGGTGTCCGCAGTAAAAGTCAGCGCCGCAGGGGCGAACATGACCTCATTTGTATAATGTTCACCTGTAAAAAAAGCCCCGCTGAGCGCAATCGTCACATCCGCGCTCGGCTGTGTCGCCAGCACCAGCGTATACGTACCTGAATCGCCTTCCTCCAGACGAAGAGCGCCAGGGGTTGATATCACATCTGCAACCGCGACACTGACAGGGTCCACCTCAATCCCGTTATAGGCGGTGTCGTCGGACGTCGCCACATGGCTGATGCTGACCCGCCCGCCGCCATGGTTCCCGTACCCGATGACGGTCACCGTCTGTGCGGTGTTCCAGGTGTCCGGCGTAAAGGTCAGCGTCAGGCTGCCGCCCTCGCTGCCGCCGGACTTTTTGACCGTGGCGCCATTTGTATTGCCCGAGGTGACCGCAATCACCACGTCATGGGTCGGCTGTGTCGCCAACACCACCTGATAAGTGTCCTCCATGGCCATGCTATCGCTTCTGCCCACCACCGTACCGCCATCGGTCTCGGTGATGATCACACCGGCCGTGTCATCATCGCTGACCGTGACACTGACGGACGCCACCTCAATCCCGCCATAGGCGGTGTCATCAGACGTCGCCACATGGCTGATACTGACCGTCCGGTCAGCGCTCTGGTCCACATCGTCATCCACCCCGGTCACCGTCACACTCTGCGGCTGGTTCCAGTTGCTCGACGTGAAGGTCAGTGTGTTGGTATCGACCGTGGCCACATCCGTATCGTCCGAAGTCACCGCAATCGTCACACTCCGAGCCGGCTGTGATTCCAGCACCACCTGATAGCTGTCCGTGACCGTGCCATCCTCGCTCACCGTGGTGCCATCCTCCGTCTCGGTGACGGTCACACCGACCTCGTCGTTATCGCTGATCGCGACACGGACGGAAGCCACATCAATCCCGTTATAGACGGTGTCGTCAGACGTTACCGTATGGTCAATTAGAGTGTTAAACACGCTAAGGCCCGGAACAACAATACTGTTGTCCACCGCCCTGACGGTCACTTGCTGTGCGGTGTTCCAGTTGTCCGCAGTAAAGGTCAGCGTCGCGGGGCTGGCCGTGGCCACAGACCGAGATGACGGGGCGACCGCAATCGTCACATCCTGGGTTGGCTCCGAGGTCAGCACCAGCGTATAGGTCCCCGAACCGCCTTCCTCCACGTTCAGGATCGTCTCGGTGACGGTCACACCGGCCATGTCGTCATCGCTGACCGTGACACTGACAGGGTCCACCGCAATCCCGCCATAGATGGTGTCGGCAGACGTTGCCACATGGCTGATACTGACCGTCCGGTCCGCGCTCTGGTCCACGGCGTCATCCACTCCGGTCACCGTCACCGTCTGCGGCTGGTTCCAGTTGCTCGACGTGAAGGTCAGTGTGTTGGTATCGACCGTGGCCACATCCGTATCGTCCGAAGTCACCGCAATCGTCACATTGGCGCTCGGCTGTGTCGCCAGCACCACCTGATAGCTGTCCGTGACCGTACCATCCTCGCTCACCGTGGTAGAACCACCGGTCTCGGTGACGGTCACACCGGGCACCTCGTTCACCGTGAGGGTGAACGCGTTGGCACCCGTGTCCGGGTCTGCGCCGCCGCCAACATTGGTGGCGAGGCTCGTGCGGTCAAAGCCGTTCGCGGTGGCGTCATCAGGACCGAGTGCCACGCTCAGCGTCTCGCCGCCGGTCTCCGTAACTTTGTCTGGGGTTGCTGTCAGCACCAGCCTCGCCGTTTCCGCCGCAGCGCCAGAGAAGCGCAGGCTCGGAGTTGCCGTGGTCTCCCCCGACAACACCACGCCGGTATTGCGGCCAGCGCCCGTCTTCAGCGCAAGGCTCCAGTCGTCCGTGGTCACGCCCGCTCCCGAAACCGAGAGCGGCACGTCGATTATCTCGCCCGCCACCAGCGCCCGGCCCAGCGTCACCGTGAACTCGGCCGTACCGCCCTCGTTCACCGCCCCGGAGCCCACCCGCGCCAACGTCACCGCCGTCGGGTCATTGTCGATGAGGGTCAGCGTCATACTGGCCTGGGTGCCAAGTTCCACCAGGGCACGCTTGCTGAAATCGGAAATATTCACGAGATCGGACAGAAGAGCGGATCGTGCCAGATCAAGGATGATCTCCCGATCGGGGCGGTCAACATTATCATCATCATAGCTAAACGTGAATGGAAAGTCCGGGTCCAGTTTAGTTCCTGTAAACCCAAAAGAGGTATTGATATCCGTGGGTTTTTTGCGGCCCGGAAACAATTTCCTCGGGTCCCCTAAAAACAATTCTGTATCCGGCGTGTGATCGAGGCTGGCCGTAATGGTCACCGCGCCTGCGCCTTCCGTCGCGGTCGCAGTCGCAGTCGCTGACGAAAAGGTCAGAGTTGCCTTATCTCTGCTCAAAATTTTTATCGACGCCTTGGACGCATCGCTGTTCAGCGTGTAACCCGTACCATCCAGGAGGGTCACACTCACGTCTCCGGCCACTTCCGCCTTGCTGTCCGCCACGGTCGGGAACTTATAGACCACGCTGCTCCGACCGGCAGGAATCGTCACCGACTTTTCCCCCTCATTCTCCGCCGCCAAGAAATCGCTGTCTGCAAAATCGGCAACCGAGAGCTTCACGGTCAGGTCCGTCGCCGGTGCCGGGGTTGACGTGACCGTAAACGTGGCATTGGCACCTTCTACCAGCGCAGACCCGCCGGTGATCGAAATGACCGGCGGCCCGGTCACCGTCACCGCGACCGGATCGATGCTCATGCTAGTCGGATAATTGGTGGTGTCGGCACTCGTGGTCACCTGATGGCTGATGTTGGCGCTGCCCGCCGCCACCCCGTTCACCGTCACCGGCTGCGCTTGGTTCCAGTTGCTCGAGGTAAAGGTCAGCGTTGCGGGACTGACCGTGGCCTTCGCCGTGGCCGAACTGGTCGGGGTGATCACCACATTGCCGGTCGGGGCGGTGTCCAGCACAACATCATAGGTCGCCGTAGCCCCCTCTGTCACTTCCAGAGCCGCCGGGGTGACAGTCACGCCGGGCGTATTGACCTCGCCGTTGATCGTGATTTTGAAAGGAAGCGATGATGCACTGCTGCTTGACGAGCTCCAAGCGCCACTGACAGTCCTATCTCTTGTTCTCCTGTTGCCAATGCTCCAACCGGCCACACCGCCTGCATCCACAGCACTGTTAGCTGCGATACGCAGGCGATTGTTTTTATTCAATGCCTCAGTCACATCAATCGTGAAAAAGTATGTGGTATTCGCCTCAAGGCTGATGCCCGACGGCCCGGCTGAAAAGGTGAGCACATCACGCGAAGAATTCGACGCTGTCAGCGTGCCAAGCGATGTGCCCGGGACCCCGGAATTATTCGCATTGATGCTGGCCGTCAGCTTCGAAGCGATAACATCCCTGTCTCCCAGCTTCGCAAAATCAATGACAACGCTGCTTAAAGTATAACCGTTGCCATCGGCACCAGTCGTGAAAGTCTGGGCAATATCAATTGAGTTTAATTTTACTATTCCAACATCACCTACAGTAGCATCGGATTGTCCATCATTACTCACCAGTACCGATTGCGCCTCGGCTCCTGCGGCGAACCCCGTTGCCGCAAACAGACCCAGCGCAAGAGCCGCGCCCATGCGGCGCAGGCCCGTGCCGCACAGGACAGAGAGGCGGCGCAGGCCGGTGGAAATATGGTGCTCTAATCGCGCAGGCCTGCGTGTGCCGGAGGGCTCAGGACAATCAGCGCAGACGCGTCTGGAAGTGGCCTGTCCGGGCCGCCATGATAGGAACCTCATGACCGCGTTCCGGCGTTCCGGCGTTCCGGCGTTCCGGCGTTCCGGCGTTCCGGCGTTCCGGCGTTCCGGCGTTCCGGCGTTCCGGCGTTCCGGCGTTCCGGCGTTCCGGCGTTCCGGCGTTCCGTGAAAGTGTGGGCTGGTAAATCAGGCTGTCAACACCAGGGATACCAAAAACGAAATTCAAAATTCTTCCGGTCAACATCATCATCAAGCCTTTCGGGAGCCATCCGCCCCTTGATGCTTCAAAACGATGTGCCACGCTCTCCCGCCATTCCGAATGCCGAACAAAACTCCGAAACGCAGCGCGGCTCCCAGGCCCTCACTACCGGGAAGGCTGGGCGTTGCACTTCACACTCGAAGCGGGGCAGTTAAAAAATACCGTCATCAGGAAATTCGCTGCCTTACAAAAGATGAAATTCGTGAATTTGAACAAATCATTTCTGATGAGGGATCGCACTGGAACTGCGTGGGTTAACCGGCGGGTTGAGAGCGGGGGACAAGATCGTCTTCACGCGCAACCTCGGGGGCCTCGGGGTGGTGAATGGCGAACGCGGAAGCGTCGAGGAGATCGGGGAGGAGATCGGACGGACGGGCCTGCGCATCCGGCTTGCCGACGGGCGGCGGCTGGAGTCGCTGGAAGATGACCGGCTGCGGCACATCGAACACATCTGGACCTCGACGGACAACGTGATCGCGGTGCCGGACGCGGACAGGACGCGGACAGCATGATGACGGAACGCGCGAGCCGGGTCCTTGCGCAGCCGCAACTCGATCCTGTGAAGGGCGGTTTTCCAGCCGTTATCTTCCCCGCGCTCCGCATCCGCTCCACTTCACACAGCGTCAAAACGGCGGTCTTGATCCGATCAAGCAAGCCGCGCCGAAAGCG
Organism: Paracoccaceae bacterium; assembly: GCA_965242975.1. Taxonomy (GTDB): domain Bacteria; phylum Pseudomonadota; class Alphaproteobacteria; order Rhodobacterales; family Rhodobacteraceae; genus JAPPHA01. Next base: position 41,112 of record CBDETS010000002.1, read on the forward strand.
TGGCGAGCGAAGGACCGTCGAGCTATTCGGGAAACGGCGCGCGCCGGACTACGTATCCGTTCGCAAACATCCGCGCAGCCTTTTCCCGCGCCCGGACAATGTCCCGCTCGCTGTCGGTTGCTTTTATCGCCCGCTGCTTTGTGACCGAATTGTCTGGCATGCTTGGTCCCGCTATGTGTAAGCATCAAATAATGTATGTATGACTGTACTTGTAGCCAGCAGACTACTCAAAAAACGCTATGCTGTGTATATAGCATATATGCTTACATATACCGTGATCAGCGCAAAATCAGTGCAAAACGCGGGATTATGCGTACATAGTTCTCACCAAAAATGCAACTTTTTGCGACAGAGTGCCTGCAAAAAACATATATGTAGCACATATAAACGCTGCTTGAAGTACCGCGCAACATGCTGTATTACTTACGTTAATGAGAGGAATGACGCAAACTATGTAAGACGGCTTGCCCCTGATTTGGTCAGTTTAAGGTTTTCACACCGGGGTATCCATAAATGCATTCGTGTTCTTGAGGGTGATACCGCCATAGCGATCCCGAACCGCACGCAAGGCCAGGGCATGCATCGTCGAGGCCCACGCGCCACTGGTGCGCAGCTTGCCGGTCGCTTCCTGCGCGATACTGCGGTTGAACGCCAGGTAGACGCCCCGGCCCGACCGGCTGTCGGCCACCGCTCTCAGCGTTGTTGGCTTGCCTGTTCCGGCATAGGCAATGACCTTCAGGCTTTCCGCGCCTTTGAGCGCACTCGCCCGGTGCTCGATCGCCTGCTGTTCATCCGTCAGCCGCATCGATCACCAATCTCGCAGACACATTCCTGCACGCCGCCTGATGACAGACACTGGCCAATTTCCATGTTGCCCGCAATCCTCCTGCACGTCATGATACATTCACAGGACATCAGGATGACCCGCATATGAGAAGACTTCTACTTGCAGCAACCGCAAGCACATGCCTGTTTGGACCGGGCGCGAGTGCGCATGACGCGCTTGGCTGGCTGGGAACAGGCTCGAATGAAATCCTCAGGGCACCGATTTCAGGGTCGCAAGCAGAAGGACTTGAGGTCATTGTTTCCGACGTCCTTCTGCCACCTGACGCCGCATTGCCGCCACATACGCATCCCGGACAGGAATTTGTCTATGTGATCGAAGGTGAGGTCATGCACCGGGAGGAAGGAAAGCCTGACACGCTGTATAAGGCGGGTGATCGCTTTGTGATCGAGGCCGGTGCCGTCCATTCGCCCAAAAATTCCAGCGCCCCGGCGCGCGCGATCGTGTTCCGCCTTCATCCGGAAGGAGAACCCGAACGAACCATCGTCGCTGAGGATTGGGAGCAATACGCGCAATAGACTCATGCGCGCGCCTCGTCCGCATAAGCCTCGGCCAGTTCTCGCCCGAGCGTGCCGGTCTCCTTGTCCAGCAGAACTTCGATCACCGGCTCATTCAGACGGTACATAGCGACCGCCCTGCCCATATCCCCGATCTGGTTGAAACCGTCGATCCAAACGAGGTGTCGACCGCGCAATCGCTGCAAGGCCAGCGAGATAGACCCTTTGCCAAAACCGATGTCGCGCCCGATACTCTCAACCCATATTCCGCACTTTTTTGCTGAAGTTGGTCGAAATTGCCGATTTTCGTCTGGTAACGTGTTGAATTTGTTGAGGTGGGTTCGCAGATTTTCGAAGTGGTGCCATAATGTGCTTTCTGAGGGCTTTTCGGGATTCCCAGTGGGGTGCAGCGGTCCTAATGTAGGAACATGTTTATTCGTGAGACCCTGACCCGCCGCCGCGCTGACAAATGCTACCGATCCGTCCGGTTGGTCGAGAATTTTAGAACGGGCTGCAAGGTGCAACAAAAGACGCTCCTGAACCTCGGAGCAGCCTTTCCGATCCCCAAATCGCAGTGGCCCGAACTGGTCGAACTCGTTCAGGCGGGGATTGCGGGAGAAACGCCTCTGTTCGATCCTGAACCGGAATTGGCGACAATGGCGGATACCATTGTGCAGAAGTTGCGCAGCCGCGCGTTGGTCCAGTCGGCGGCCGAGGCCCTGGATGGCGGCACAGCAAATATCCGTCTCGACAGCATACAGATTGAAGACGCGCGGTCTGTGGGCTGTGAGCGACTTGCCCTGGCCGCTCTGGAGGCTCTGGGCTTTCTTGGGGTGCTCAAGAATGTCGGCCTGTCGGATCGAGACGCCCGGATCGCCATGGCGCTGGTGATTGCGCGCATGGTGCATCCCGCCAGCGAACGGGAGACTTTGCGATGGTTGGAGACCAACAGTGCCACGCTTGAACTTCTGCGCCTCAATACCGGGCCGGCGCTCTATCGCGACAAGCTGTATCGTCTCAGTGACGGTCTGGTCAAACACCACGAGGCCATCGAAGACGCGCTGTTTGACCGTCAGCGCACGTTGTTCGGCAGTTCCGGTGCGGTGATCCTCTATGACCTGACCAACACCTACATGACCGGGCGTCCAGCGTCCGATCTGGCCAAGTTCGGACGCTCCAAGCAGAAACGGAACGACTGCCCTCTTGTCACGCTCGCGATGGCCACCGACGAGGGCGGCTTCCCGCGCCGCTCCAGCGTTCTGCCCGGCAATGTCAGCGAACCCGGCACGCTGTTCGAGGCGCTGGACAGCCTTGCCACACCGGAGGACAAGGACAAGCCCACGGTCATCATGGATGCAGGCATCGCTACCGAAAACAACCTCGCCGAACTGCGCAACCGGGGCTATCACTGGATCACGGTCAGGCGGGGTGGCGTCAAGCCGGATCAGACGGATGCTGCGGTCGCGCGGGATCCTGATGCAACGATCGAGACCAGATCGGGGCATGAGGCGCGGATCTGGAACCTGTCCCACGAGCCTGAGAACGAAGCGCAACTCTGCATCTGGAGCCAGGCGCGACAGGAGCGTGATGAAGCCATTCTGGCCAAGAAGCGGGACGCCTTTGAGGCAGAACTTACCGCCTTGCACGACGGCTTGAGCAAGCCGCGCTCCGTCAAGACATACGACAAGGTTCTGGAGCGGCTCGGGCGTTTGCGGGAACGCTACGCTATGGTCAATCAGCATTATGACATCCGCGTCACAAAGGGTTCGGATGGCAAGGCCAGCGCGGTGACATGGGTACCCAATGCGGCATTCAATACACGCGATGCCCGCGCGGGCCTCTATGTGCTGCGCACCAGCCACACGGAATGGGGCCTTGAGAAGACGGTGCGCACCTACTGGCGTTTGACCGAACTCGAAGCGACGTTTGAGACGCTCAAGTCTGAACTCGGCTTGCGCCCGATCTGGCACCAACTGTCCAGGCGGATCGAGGGCCATCTGTTCATCGCGGTGCTGGCGCTGTACGGCGTCAATGTCATCCGGACCCGTCTCGCTGCGCAGGGGGTCCACGACAGTTGGGCCTCTGTGCGCAACAAGCTCGGTCGCTGGCAGCGGGCCACCACGTCCTTCACCTCCGTCGACGGCGCACGGATCGAGGTCAGAACGGACGCTCGGCCAGACCCGGTGGCGGCAGGGGTTGCGAAGGCGGCGGGCGTACCATACGCGCTTGAAAGGCGTATCCGGAAACTGAAAAACCCGTAACGGTCGAGGCCATTCCAACCGACCTCCTGACGCACAAAATGTAGTGCCATATCGGGCTTTTCCGAAAATAAAATCGTTTTGTATCATGACCTTATGGAGCCGTGTTTGTCAAATTTGCTGAACCTGGGTCAAGCGTTTGGTGCAACCTGCCACCCCGCGCCTCGATATGGTCCAGCGCCGCCGCCTGCTTGCGCGCCGCGCAGCCCCAACGGCGTCGCAATTGTCACCACGATCATCCTGCTCGCCCGCCTGTCGCTTCACGGCCTTTATCCGAACCTACACCTTGCCCGATTTCAAGAGTGCGGCATCGACATCCCGCGCCTGGTCCCCGATTGTACTGTCCGCGAAACGCCAGGGCCGCGCATTGGCCTCCAGCCAGCGCTGGAAATCACGAACTCCGGCCTCCGGGGCGCGAAACAGGGTCCGCGTCACGTCTTCGAGACCCGCCATGCGCTCGAGGTCGACCTCTGAGAGCATCTCGTCGCTCAGCCAGGTGCGCACGGACAGCACACGATGTCGGTCCTCTCCCTTGTGCGTCCGCGCCGGGTCCATGTCCATGAAGACGGCCACCAGGGCTCCATCCAGAAACGGCAGCATGAAACTCTGCATGACGGTGTGGTCGACCTCCGTGAATATCGTCCTTTCGGCGAATGTCGCGCAATAGTCCAGGACGACGAAAATATCCTTCACCATGTCCTCGGGATCGACCGCACCGCGCTCCACCAGCCGGGCAATGGCATGGCGACTGATCGAGGCGCTGGTCATCACGCTGGCTCTGATCTTGTCGAAGCGCTGGGTAAACAGGATGTCGGTCATGAAGACGGCGCGTTCGGAATAAAGCGGCCGCGTATCCTCCGGCAGCCGGAACACGTGGTTTTCCGTGGTGCTGGCAATCCCCTTTGCCGAAACCGCCTTTGTGTTGCGCGACCAGTAACGAATATAGGGCTGTCCGAAACAGGGCCGGAGCGGCGGTGTCATTCGCTTCAGAACCCGGCCCGGCTTCTTGGCGAAGCTGGATTTTTCGAAGGCGTTTGTGGCGCGCGCCAACCGGGGGCCGTCCAGCCAGTTCACCAGCGTCGAATAGTCCTGGAGACCATCAATATAGGCGGTGGCATGGCCACGGGCCAAACGCTCATACATGGGCATTCCCCTGGCGACGGGAATGAAGGCCGGGGTTCGGGCTATGGGAGCGGTCCTGCCGGGTCGTCTTCTCTCCAGAGAGCACATTGCGGCCCAGACGTTCGAGCGCGGCCCGCAGGCCCGCGTCCTGAACGCCCCGCGCGACCCTGAACGCCTCGGCTGCGATCTCGGGCCGGATTTCGGGTTGCGGTGGTTTGCGCCGGGTGCCGAAGAGGGCCTGCCCGCCCTCAAACCCCATCGGCGCGGTCTGGGTGATCCGGATGCGGGCGATCGCGTTATAGCCGTAGATCGCGTTATAGCCGTAGACCGCGTTGATCTTGCAGCGCAGCGCCTCCCGCTGCATCTCCAGCATCGGGGCATGGGGACCCGTGGTCAGAAGCGTCAGCGTTGCGCCCAGCGGCCCCGCCTTGCCGTAGCTCACCTTGATCGGTCGCGCGACGGCAGCCACGTCCTGCCCGGCGATCTCGGCCCAGTGGGTCAACAGGCGCGAAACCGCGAACCCCCGGCTCTCGCCAACCCGCCGGATATCACCGCTGACAATGCGGCCTGTGCGTTTGAACCCGAATGTCGATGACCGCCTGCCTTGCATATGTGCCCCTTCCCGTGTTCCGGACCTCATGTCGGCCCCGCCCTGCTTTCGATCTATGTCCCGAAACCGCATTTCACAGATCATGGGTCGCGTTGCCATCGCGGCGGGACGCGCGACCTGCCATCCGGCCTCAATCCCCGATCTCGATCCCCATGCCCCGTCCCCGGCTTCTGAATCGCTGCGGTGCAATCTTGCGGCCAATATCATGATGCCGGGATTTCCACGGGGCAGGATTGAAAAACCTGTCCGATAGCGCTGCCCGCACATTCGCTGCCAATTTCTGGCGGTCTACATCCGCGAACTTCGCAAATCCGGGTGGCAGGTTGCCCTCGGTTGCACACAGGGCAAGGATTTCCCGATGGGTGAAGGCGCGGTGAAGACGGCGCGTATATTCCTTGCCCTTGCGATCCGGCATCTCACCAGAAAACGCATTGAGTTCCGTGACAAGGCCCAGCCGTTCCTGTTTCAAATGGCGAATATCGCGCGGTGTGCCATGCTCCAGCGCAACCCGCATCGCCTTTGCAAGCAAGCCATTTCCACCCTGTATCAGACCTGTTTTTGCCACGAGATATTCAAGTTCAGTCGGCTCCGGGTTTAGCAGCTCCGGGTTCTCCATCGCTTCCGGCAGGCGCGCCTCAAACTCCTTCCTGTCTTCGATCAGGGGGTAACTGGGTTTTCCCCCGAACCGGGTTGAATCCTCTATGATGAGCGAATTACGCACTCCACAGGCGACCCGTACGCGCATATCTACCATCGCGCGCTTCTTCGCGGTCTCACGCGCCAGTTTTTCAACCTTCTCGAGCGGAATATCCCTGGCTTCGTCGGCCGCCTTGAGCAGCATGGAGATTTCAGGCTGTAACAGCATCTTGTGGACCTGGTTGCGACCATCCACACGCTCACCAACCGCACAGGCCAGTTGCAACGCCCGACCTGCATAGGCCTTCTCGATCCGCGGCGGCTCCTTCCCGGCTTGCGCTTCACTTGCGCCCTCATTGTTCATCTTGCCGTCGAGCGCCTTTTTGAGCGTGTCCGCGACACGGCTCCGCACGCTCGGCGACATGGCAGGCAGAGTATTCGGCAGATTGCTCTTCGGGTCTTCCAGCGCAGTGAGTTCATCCATCGAGAACACGCGCGTCACCATATCCACGTGTTTTTCGCTGATCCGACCGAAGGCGAACTCCTTGAGCAGGAAGTCTTTCACCTCGGCGGGGTCCTTCTTCATTACGTCATCCATGATCGCTTCCTTTCTGAGTTTGGCGAACGCCGCGAAATCCGCCGCCATCTGCTCGCGTGTTTCCTCGGGGATCTCCGGCAGCGAGCGCGGCCAGCCGGCGGTCGGATCGGCCATGGCCTTAATCTCGCCTTGAATGAAGGCGGGGATGCAGGAGGCGACCTCCGCGTCCGATTGGCCGACCTTGTTGTTCCAGATCACCCGGTCGATGAACGCCCTGCGCTGCGCGCGGATGGTGTCGGCAGGCGGCAGCGGGCCTTTTTGCAGCACCTCCCGCACGACAGCCGCCACCTTGATCTCGAAGCCCCGCTGCTGGTCCGAGGCCCCCGCCCAGGCCTTGAGCAACGCCATCCCGTCACGCGGGGCCTCCGGGTTGCGCTCTGCAAACCTCTTCAGGCAACCGGGAATATAGTCTGGCATGTCATCATGCGCGTGGATGAAATGTTTCGCCTCCAGCTTACGCGCCATCGCCACCGCGACCTGCAGCCCGAGCCCCTCGTAATCCGGTGGCCCGGCCATATCCGGTGGTGCTTTGCCGGTACCGGCCAACTCGGAGACCGCAGCCTTGCCCGGGACGGGCGCTGGCGTTTTTTCCGGCACAGGCGGCAGCGGCAGGCTCATCTGTTCCGGCGCGGCTTGCCGCTGATCCTTCGCTTTTCGATCCTGACCCTTCGACTTGCTATCCGGCTCGACACGTTCTTGTGCTGGTGCCTTGGGGGCATCAGTGTCCTTCGCCCGCACCACCGGCTTGTTTTCTTCAGGTGACTGTGACGCGATATCACTCTGCTCAGGGGGGTCCGCCACCGGTTTTGCGGCGCGTTTCACCCCGCCGCTCGAAAGGGCAAGGTCGATGACTTCCGCCAGGGCCCGGTCCTCCCTCTTGAGACCCGGCAACGATGTGACCCGCGCGGCGAGCTGCTCCAGCGATGCGGTTCCCGGTTTTGACCATGGACCGGAGCGGTGTTGATCCGCCCGTTCCAGCAAGACCGCAAGCCGCTTTTCCATATCCGCGGGCTGAAGCGTGTTTGCCGTCGCACTCCGCGCCGCGATCCGGCTGGACAGATCGCGCGCCATCCCCGCGTAATCCGGCACCGTGAGTGTCTCGGGAGCGGGTTGACCGGACCCCGCCGCCTGCTCCGGACGCTCCAGCACGGCCTGCGCCGCATCTCGCCCTGATGGAGTTTCTTTCGCAGCCTGCGCAATATCCCGTGGCACGATCCCGCGCGTGGCTTTGATCTCGCTGGCCACCCAGGACGCATAGCGCGATACAAGCGACCCCTTGTTCCTTTGCCCCGGGAAGAAACTGTCCAGATAGCCGCGCGCCAGTGCCTCATCCGACAGGCCAATCCCCGAGTAAAGCGACGATCTCCGACGCGCCCGCGCCTCGAACGCGCCCCGTCTTTGCTCCGCCCGTTGCCGAGGGGTCAGCGGGCGGTCTTTTGGATCCGGATATTCCTGTGCCGGTACAGCATCAACCCGATGCCCGCGTTCAACCCGTTCGGGGACCAGCGCCTCCATCCTGCCCTGGACCCGCGCCATCTCCGCCCGCTGGCCGTAGAGCATCAGCCCGGCCTCGAACATCTCCGCGACTTGCTCTTCGCCCAACGCCCGCGCCGCGAGCGCACCCCGGGCCAGAACCCGCGCGGATGTGAGCAGCCGCCCTTGCGCATCCGTCCCGGCTTCCCGCCGCGCCAGATCATCGGCCTGCGCGGGCAGACCGGCGGGAACCTGGCACAGAAGCCGCCGCCAGCCGCGCGCAGCGCTCAAGGCGCGCACGTAGCGCTCCACCGCCAGCCGATCCTGACCTTGGGGGGCCTGCCCCTGCCGCAGGATGGCCGCGCCGATCACCTCCGCCAGAACCTCGCCGTCCATCCCCTGCCCCAGGGCCGGGGATGCGGCCGCGCGGGAAATCCCGGCCAGGCTGGCCAGCCGGTCGATGGCCTTCTCGATCCCTGCCTCAATCCCCGTGTTGGCCCCAGTGTCGATCCCTGTGCCGGACGGGTCCGCATCGCCGCCGATCTCAACGCTCCGCCCGCGCATCGCCTCGCGCGCGCCGAAGGCGGGATCGAACCCGTAATCCAGCACGGTCTCGGCCCGGCCCTCCCGCCGCACGATCCGGGACAGAACCTCGCCCATGCGCGCCTCCGACGACGGCACCACCAGCTTGAGATCGCCGCAATGGGCGGCGGCCCCGGCGGCCAGCACCTGCCGGGACATGCCCCGCGAGACCAGCAGATGCACGTTCTCGCGCACCAATGCCCCCTCGCCATGGATCGTGCCCGCGAAGGCGTAATCCCACTCGGGCAGGTCCAACGCGGGTGTGAGCACCAGGTCACGCGTGTCCCCGCCGCCGCGTCCGGTGATGCGCAGAACAGGCTGTTTCGTTTCCGGATCGGTGCCAACCACCTCACCCCGCTCCCCGGCAAAGACCCGGTTGGCCTCCCACGCCTCGCCCCGCTCCGCGGGCGGAACATTCGAGCCCCGCTCCGCAGGCGGCAGCCAGGGGGTCGTGGCCAGGAAGCGGATGCGGTCCCCGGGCTTGAGCACGGCATCCGCCTCAAAACCCGCCCGTGCCGGATCTTGCTGATCGAGCCTTGCCCGGATGGCCTGCGTGACGGCGTTTGCATCCGCCCGGCCCCAGGTCAGGGCGATCCTGTCCGGGTTGGTGTCGTCGATGTAGCTTTCCGCCAGCCTGTCGATGGCGCGGCGCGCATCGCCGCCCGGCACCAGCGCGCCAAACTCTTCCAGCGCCTCCAGCGCCGTCTCGGCGGCCTCACCGCCTGTCACAAGACCCGTGACCACATTGGAGGCACCCGTATCGCGCAACCGGTCCTTGCCCATCCAGGCGGAGCCGACCCGCGCCTCCAGCGCGCGCATGACCGCACCCGCCTCGATGGGAGCCTGCTCCTCGCCCCCGAGGAAGGCCACCAGTTTTGCGCCACTGGCCTCGACGCGGTCCAGCAGCGCCTTCATCTCCCGCGCGCCAAGGCGGTTCGCGTGGCTCAGAACCACGACCGTGGCCGGGTCAAGCTGCACGCGCGGCTTCCTGTTCTCGCCTGTGCCGGTTTGCGATACTGCGGTCTCGGCCATGAACCGCCGCAAGGTGCGCGGGCCTTCGACCCCGGCGTGTTCCAGCGCATCCAGCCCCGCGCCGGTGGGCGTGACGCTCAGAACCTGCCAGCCCGCCTGTTCATGCAGTTTCGCCGTCTCGGCGGCCACGGTGATCTTGCCGCTGCCGGCCTCGCCCCGGATCAGCCGCACGCGCCCTGGGGCCAGCGCATGATCCAGAGCATCGCGATGCGCCAGCGGCATCGCCTCATCCAGACGGGCTTCCAGTGCCCGGTCCCGCCGCGCCAGATCGCTCAAGGACAGCTTCGGCACCCGCGCCGGGGCCGGGCTCAATGCCAGACGGGCACCCAGATCGACCGTCTTCAGTTCCAGATCAAGTTGGTCGCGGGTGGTATAGACCCGGCCTTTATCCCCCTCCGACAGCACAATGAGATCGGGATGGGTCATGGCCGCGCGGAAGAGCCGCAGGAAGGTCTCGGGCTCCGTCACGATCCGCGCAAGCTGATTTTCCACGTCCTCGGCCCGGATGACCGAGTTGCGCGCCACGAGATCATCCACCACCCGGCGCGGGAAGCGGGCATAGCCGCGCCGGTCCTCCACATCCGGGTTGAGAACCGGATCGCCCCTGCGCCAGGACGCCGCCAGCAGCCCCACGCGGCGCTCCGCAATCGCCATCAGCTCCGCATCCCCTGCAAAACCCGTCAGGGACATGGGGCGGCCCAGATCGGCCCCTTGCGCCTGCCAGTCCGCGCGAATACCCAAACCAACGATGTCGGTTCCCGCGTTCGGGACGGTTCCCGCGTTCGGGACGGTTCCCGCGTTCGGGGCCGCACCCGGCACCATCCCGGCTGACGGCGTTCCGGCCAGCGTTTGAACCTCGTCCAAATCCATATCCAGATGACCGGCCGCCTGCCCCATGCGGATGAGGTCGGGCAGGCTCTCCGCGTGGCCCGCGCGCCCATAGACCGTGACCTTTTCCTTGTGCCGCGACAGCGCCACGTAAACCGCATGGCGGTGCATATGCCGGTGCGGCAGCACATGCACGTGATCCGCCCCCATGCCCTGCGCCTTGTGCACCGTCGCCGCATAGCCGTAATCAAGGGCGCGGAACGCTTCGGGATCGAGTGTGACGGGATCGGACGCGGGGGCTCCATCAAAGCGCACGTCGATCTCCGTCTCGCGCGTGGCCACGACCGTTCCGAAACTCGATTTCGGCAGGCCCAGTTCGGTATGCGCTTCCGTCAGGATGATCCGTTCGCCCACCCCGAGTTCCAAAGCCATCTCGACCCGGTCACTGCGGCCCTCGACACCCGGCAGCACCCGCGTGATGCTGCCGTAGCGCCGGATGGTGGTTGGGTCGATCCCCGCCTTTCCATCGGTTGCACCCTTTGCCAATCCCTCAAACCGGATCGCGTCGTTGAGCTGCGCCACATCCCGGTTTGTTGCCGCAATCGCGATCCGGCTCTCGTCCGCACTGCCGCCCCGCCAGTACCCCCGCGCGATTGCTCCGATCGGATCGGCCTGAACCTCCGGATCAAAATGCAGCGCGCCTGTCTGCGCATAATAGCGCAGCGCCGCCGCCACGCCCTCGCCGCCGCGCGCCAGCGCCTCGGTTGCCTCACGGTCCATCATATGGGTCTGCCGCAGCACGGTGGACATCACCACGCTCTTCCCGGCCGCACGTTCCGCGATCGCCCAGCCCGGCAGATCGGAAACCGGCTGCAACTGGTCCGGATCGCCCACCGCGATCAGCTTGCCCCCCAGCGCCGCCACCTGCCGCTGGAGACGCGCCCATTGACCCACGCCCACCATGCCAGCCTCATCCAGGATGAACACAAAGCCGGAACGCCGGCCGCGCGCGCCCTGCGGCGGCACCTCTCCCCTGGCCCACGCGGCTTCCCAGGCCGCAAGCGTGCGGGTATCGACACCTTTCAGGCTGTTGGCCAACTCGTCGCGCGCCCGGCCCGAGGCGGCCCCGGCCAGCACCGGCACGCCCCGCGCCTGCCAGATCTCGGCCACCTTGCCCAGCGTCCAGGTCTTGCCCGTGCCCGCATGGCCCTGCACCAGCGTCAGCCGCTCCGGGGACAGCATCGCCTCCGCCGCCGCGCGCTGCACCGGGTTCAGGCTGGAGAGCGCATCCGGCTTCAGAACCGCCGCCCGGCCCGCGTCGAACACCCCCTGCGCCAGCCGGGCCGCATCCGCTTCGCAGCGCCGCATCACCGCCGCCCGCGCCACGGTCACATATTGCGGGGAGCCGTCGGGGCCCCGGGACACGAGCCGGATCAGATCGTCGGAACGCATGACCTGCGCACCAAGCCCGCGTATCTCTTTCTCGCCAAGACTTACTCCCAGCCGGTCCCGCAGGCCGCGCAGCACATCGCCCTCGGTGAAGACGGGCTTGTCCACCTGCACGAGGGCCAGAACCTGGTCCGGATTGTCCTTCAGATAGGCCGCATTCGCCGCCCGCAACTGCAGGGCCGAGAGCGACACGCGCGGGATTTCGGTGAGACCGGCGATGTCGTCAGGGTCCATCTCCATCCCGGGTGCGCGATCAGGAGCGGGAGCGGGCCTCTGGGCGGCCGGCACGCCCGGACGGTGACCTTCCCGCGCGGCCTCGGCCGCCCGCGCCAAATCGAACCCGTGATCCAACCCGCTGCGCGGCGGCCGCACCCGGCCCGCGATCCGGCCAGGAAAAGCATCCAGCCGGGCCGCGTCACCGGGCATCACCACGTTGAGCGTCTCCCGCGCCGCCAGCGCACCGGCGGTCAGGGTCTCCCGGTCCATGCCCGCGCTGCCAAGCAGGTGGATACTGTCATGGCGCGTGCCGGCAGCGGCCATGATGGTGGAGGCGAAGGCGAACTGCCACTGCGGCAAGGGGCCTTCGGCGGCAATGGCGATTTCCCGGACATTGAGGCCGACATTCGGTGCAGCATCGGCACGGGTGACCCGCAGCCAAAGCGATCCATGTTTCCCCGCGCCCAGAACCTCCGCCCTATCCCCGCGCTGAATGCGCGCCATTTGCGGGCCGGGAACCGAGCCGCCCTCGACACGCCCATCGACACGCCCATCGACGCCGGCGCGAGAAGGCTCCCCGAACATCCCGCTGGCGGTGAAGCGAATGCGATCCCCCGGCTTGAGGTCTTTCAGAGGCCCGTGATCGGGGCCCCGGAAGGCCCGGCGTTCGATATCCACCGCGTCCATCCGGGCGCGGATGGCTGTCGTCAGGGCTTGCTGCTCCGCGCGGCCCCATCCCAGCGCCAGCTTGTCCGGGGTCTTGTCCGCCACATACGCCCGCGCCAGCGCGTCGATGGCTTTTGTCCGGTCGTCTGCCGCCTCGATCAGCCCTTCCGCGCGCGCCTGCCGCAACGCCTCCGCGCAGGTCTCCCGATCCCCGCTGCGCAACCCCTGCGCCAGCGTCCGCAACGCGTCACTGACCTGACCATGAACGCCCGACAGGTCCACGCAGGCACTTCGATCCGGGATGGAAAGGCGGGTTGAGGCCGTCATACGGTTTGAGGCCGTCATACGGTTTGAAGCCGTCATACGGTCCGCCAGCACGTTGAACACCGGCCCGGCTTCTGCCGGTCGCCGGTCGGGATTGACCATCGCCAAGAGCTTTGCGCCCATCATTTCGACCCGCGCCAGGAACACATCCGCGCGGCTTGCGCCCAGCCCATGCGCGTCATCGAGAATGACAACGTGCTCGGGGTCATCCGGTCCGGATTGCAGGACAGGCCCGGCGAAGAATTCTCCCAGCGTGATCGCGTCTTCCACACCCTCCGCCAGCAGGGCTCTGCGCCCGGCCTGCGTCGGGCTGACCACCGTGACCACCCGTCCGCGTTTTGAAGCCGTCATACGGTCCCGATGCGCCTGTGCCGCCGCCGCGGCCACGCGGGTTTTGCCGGACCCCGTTCCCCCCCGCACGATCTGTACGCCGCCGGGAGAGAGCGTGGAAATCACCGCCCCGCGCTGCTCCGCGCTCAATTCGGGCAGATCATCCGGCAGGCTGACCGGCAGCGCCGCGCCATCCGTCTCATGAGATGGACCACGCATCGCCAGCCGCAGGCCCCGGTCCACCGCCGCCAGTTCCGCCTTCAGAAGCGGTTCGAACGTATAGACCCATGGCTCCGAGGAGCGCGATGAAGCTCCTGCGGGCAGCGCTATCAGGTCCGGGTGACTCATCGCCTCGCGGAAGAGCCGCTGGAAGGTCTCCGGGTCGGAGACCGGCCGCGAAAACTCCGAGGCCACCTCGTCCGCCCGCACCACGCCCTGCCGCGCGATCAGGGCGTCGATCACGCGCCGCGGTTCGTCCGTATACCCCTTGAGGCCGACATTCGGTTTGAGGCCGACATTCGGTTTGGGATCGTCCTGGTCCGGGTCCAGCAGGGGATCGTTTTGCGCATGATCCGCCGCAAGCAGCCCCGCCACCCGCGTGGCCACCGCCATGAGATGGGGGTCGCCGAGGAAGGAGTGATGCCGCGAGACGTCCTGCACCGGCCCTGCCCAGTCGGAGCGCATCAGAATGGCCGCATCTTTGGGCAGGGGCACCATGGTGCCGATCCTGCTGTTTGTCTCCGGGGCTTCATAGCGGGGACCGCGCGTCAGCCCGAGCCTGTAGAAGTCTTTTGGGCTCTCGCAATGCCCCGCGCGCCCGAACACCGTCACCTTGTCCCTGTGCCGGGTCAGCGCCACGTTCATCGCGTAGCGGTCCATGGAGCGATGCGGCAGCAACATCACCTCGCCTTCGGTCATGCCCTGCGACTTGTGGATCGTCGCCGCGTAGCCATAGTCGAACCAGGGAAAGCCTTCCGCGTCGATCTCCACCGGCGCATCCCGGCCGTCCATCAGCACTTTGAAACCGCGTTCCAGCAACGCGACCACCGTGCCAAAGCCCGAACGCGGCAGATCCAGCTGCTCATGCGGGCGCGTCAGCAGGATGCGGTCCCCCGCCGCGATCTCGATGCCCTCCATCTGGCGCAGAGCCTTGGCTTCACCACCGCCGGACCCGCGCGCCGTGCGCGCGATCTCGAAAACCCGCGTGCTGTCCTCATCCAGCAACCCGCATTTCACGGCCTCCTTCCGGATGGCGGCATTCAGCGCCGCCACATCGCGATTGGTATAGGCCAGCGCGATCCGTCCCGGGGCCGAACTGTAATGCGCCAATGCGCGACCGCCATCTTGAAGCCGACATTTGGTACCCGGCTCAACGTCACCTATTTGCCCTGTTTCAGCCTCTTTGTTTCCGGCCTCGAAATACGCCCGCGCGATGTCTCCCACCGGATCGGCCAGAACGGCCTCGTCCAGCCGCAGCGCCCCTGTCTGCACGTAATGCCGCAGCCCCGCGCGAATGCCTTGCTCGTCCCCCCGCGCCAGGCTGGCCGTTGCGTCCCTGTCGCCCTCGTCCCGCTGCCGGATCACCAGGTCGATCACGGGGATTGTACCGCCGGAGGCCAGCACCTGCCGCTCCGCAACCGCCCAGCCTGAGAGATCGTTCACCGGCTGCAACTGCTCCCGGTCCCCCACCCCGATCAGTTTGCCGCCCATGGCTTCGATCTGCGCTTGCAAGCGTGACCACTGCCCGAGACCCACCATCCCGGCCTCGTCCATGAAGAACACGAAGCCGCCACCCTCCGAAGCGCCGACCGGGCGTTCGTCTCTTGCCCAGCGGGCCTCCCAGGCCGCCAGCGTCGCCGCCTCGACCCCCGCGATCCCCGCGAGTTCCTGCGTCGCCTTGCCCGAGGGCGCACCGGCCAGCACCTGCACGCCGCGCGCCTGCCACGCCCGCGCCGCCTCCCGGATCGTGAAGGTCTTGCCCACCCCCGCATGGCCCGTCACCAGCGTGAGCCGCGCGTCATCGAGCATGGCCTGCGCCGCAGCCCGCTGACCGTCGTTCAGATCGGGCGAGAGATACGCCCGCACCGGACGCGCCGCATCGATGGCCGCACGTACCGCATCAGCCCCGCCATCACCGCGCATCAACGTGTCGTTCAGATCCCGTTTTGAGCCCACGGGCTCCGGAGCAACCGCAACGCTGAGATCACACCCCCGCGCCAGATGATGCGCCACCGCCTGCCGGAACGCCCGCCCCGCCGGACTGTCCGGCGCGTCCCGGTCCGGTGCAAGGATGACTTCGCGGTCCAGCGGGATCGGCGCGGCTTTGAACCCCGAGACCCCGAACACCGCCCAGGTCTCGTGGCCAGTGGACTGCCAGATGCTCAAAGCGCTTTCCGGACCTTCGGCGATGACCAGCGGGTTTGAGGCCGACATTCGGTTTGAGGCTACGTCACCGGCATCCTGAACCCTTTTCTCAGCATCACCGCGCAGCGGCGCAGAGGGCCTTCGAACCGCCGGAAACCGCGCCGCTGATCCTCCAATTGCTCCGAAGGACGGTTTGCGCACATCCAGATCGGGCTTCGATCCATCCGGGTTGACAAGAATGCGCTGCCCGCCGGTAATGGCCCCGGCCTCGTCCGTGGCCCAGACCACCAGCGCAGGGTACTCCGGACCCGGCACCGGCACCCCTGGAACAGGCGGCAGGCAGGCAACCGTGTCCCCCGGCAATTCCGTGATACCGCGCACCGTCAGATAGGCTGCGGCAGGCGTCCCGCCTTTCCCGGCACTCTCCCCGACCGGCACCGCGCGTGCCGCGATATCCTTGACCAAAGCCGCGCGCCGGGCCGCCTCGCGCGCCTCGGCCTGTTCAGCCTGCCGTGCCCGCGCCAGAAGAACCGTCTCATCCACGGGTTGAGGCCGACATTCAGTCCGATCCGTTGCGATCCCACAGTAGCGCGCCGCCTCTTCCAGCACCTTCGGGAAATCCGCTTTCGCCGAACTCAGCCCGCAGAATTCACGGGCGACGAGATCGAACAGATCGCCCCCATCGCCTGAGGAATAATCATGCCACAATCCGCGCCTCGGGCCCCGCATCCGCATCGTTTGCGCTGCGTTGTCCCGCGCCCGCCATTCCGCGGCCCCCGGCCGCACCGGCTCTCCAAAAATGGACTGGAACAGATCCTCCGCGCGCTGGCTCAGCGCTTCTCTGACCGCAGCCGCTGAAGGACCCAATGCAGGCTTTCGACCGCGTGCCGCCGCAGACGCTGCAACAGCCCCGCGGCCCGGCCCCGATCCTGCACCGGCAACGGCTCTATCTCTTCCGTCTCCATCGCCTCCGGCAACGGGTGTTCCGCCCGCCGGATCGCCTCGACCACCGACCCTATTTCTCCACCGGGAATTATCATCCTCTTCTCCCTGCACATGCGCTATATCCACAATGATCGAACCGGTACCAAATTCAATCGGGTCTGCAACAGCATTCGCACCTAGACGGAACGGGGGCTCCGTGCGCTGGTCCGGCGCGTTTCCTACCGCTGCAGCAGACGGGCCCGACGCAGACTTTGGACCGCGTGCCGCCGCAGACGCGCCAGAACCGTTTCTTCCGTCACGCGCGGCAACAGATCCGCCTCTTTCCCGGCTGTCATTTCCGGCAGTGGGTGTTCCTGTTCCCTGATGATCTCCATCATCCGCCGCATTTCTTCGCCCGTCATTTCCGTCGCGTCCTTTCACATGCGCCATATTCGCCACGATCGAACCCTCACCGGTCTCGATCACATCCATCGACACAAACCCTTCTCCGAACCGGCCGGTCCCGGCAACCACAGCCATTCCACTTTCCGAAAGCGCCTTCGCATCCCGCGCCAACTGCTGCGCCATACGGGCTTTCGCCAGCGTGATGTAGAGTTGCGGGCGACCCTCTGCCCCTTCCGCCCTGGACGGCATTCCCGCCACCACCGGCAGCAGATCGGGCGACGCCATCGCCTCCCCCGTCAACCGGTCCAATTCGCCGTCGCGCTGCTGTTCGCTCAGGTCAAGACGCGTCGCAAAAGCCTTGCACACATCTTCTTCGCTGAACACCGCCCGGCTTGCCTGCACAACCGAAAGCATATGTTCGGGATGCGCCCGCAGATACGCCATGTTCCGCCGCCGCACCTCTGCGCAGCGCAGCTTTTCGCGCGGAACCTCGCCGTTCAGTTCCGCCGTTTCAGCGATATGCGGGTTGTAAGTCTCCGGCTCCAGTTCAAGCTCCTGCTGCTTCAGCGACCGATGATCGATCCGCTCGACGAACCCCTCCCGCTCCAGCATCAGGTTGGCTTGATCGGCCCAGACCTTGCGTTGTTGGTTGATCATCGAGCGCGCGTTCCAGTCCCGGTTTTTGAGGCCCCAATCCGTCTCGCCCAGGTCCCGCAGGGTCAGCATCACATGCACATGCGGGTTGCCGTCGCCGGTTTCATGGATCACCCAATCCGCGATCATGCCCCGCCCGGTATACACCTCAGACACGAAACCCCGCATCAATGCGACCTGCGCCTCACGGCTCAACATGCGCGGCAAGGCCAGCGTCACCGAACGGGCCAATTGCGCCTTCGTCGGAAACTTGTTCAGCCGATCTTCACCATCTTCAACAGAATTCCATAAACGCTCGGAGAGCTTTGCCCAGGCCAGGCGCGCAGCCTCCTCATCGGAAATTGGAACACCATCTTTGGCAGCCTCGGCCCGAAATTCTGCAAGTGCTTTTTCGAAAGCCGCCTGCCCGAAATTCTCAACCACCCAGGCTGGCGCATGTTCAGGGACCGCAATTTCGGAGTGAACCAGTTCCGCGGCTTTCTTCGAATAATCGTTGGTCTTGCCGTCCTTTGTCTGCATCTGCGTCGCGTGCCGATACGCGCCCGCCGCAACGGCGCTGCGGCCTTTTGACCGACTGATAATGCTGACGTTGTGATGCGGGCTGGGCATGGATGTCGTGGGCTGGCGTGGCGGGATGAAGATTCGTGGGTGTGCTGATAGGGTACAGGGTACAAAAAATTTTTCAAATTTTTTGTATAATCGTGCCTTTGAAATTTTGCTTTGTTCGCTATCGCTCACTCCGCTGCAATCCCGGCGGATGCGGCCCCCGGATTCTCCGGCGTCCTTCCGTCTCAAATTCACTCCGGCGGACGATGCGGGGGTGCGAGGGGGAACCGCCAGAACCTCAACGTTTCCTGGGTGCGCGCGGGTTCAGGCGGCGCGCTTCAGATCGCAACACCGCGCCACTGGAGAGGTCGGCTCAATCCATCTCAAGGGAAGATTTCGGAGTCAGGACGAGAGTAAAACGGCGCTCCGGTTCGATCAGCCGGACACCTCCAGTTCGGCAAAAAATCGCGCGCCAACCCCAGTCGGCCCCGATCCGGCCACCTTCGGATTCGAATCCTGTCCCAAATCACCGCGCTGGCAACCTTCGGGATCGCCGCCTTCGGTCGGCATTCATGAGGCTGGCAAAACTGCACAGGTTCAGAGGTATCAGAGAAATTGCAGGCTTGGCGTGTCTGGCAAAATCGGCAATTCTGAAAAGCACAACCCGCGCTGGCGTCATGGTCCCGGAACCAGACCAGAACCCGGCCACCACAGGAAAGGACACAGCCCATGCCCAAGGCCAAACCATCACCCCCACCGTCCAGGCACAAACGCAAGGTCGGGGTCGGGCATCTTCCGATGATGAAGCGAATCCTCGCGCGCATCAGCCATACGGATTTGCACTGGCTCAACAGTATGGAAACCCAGGAGCTGAAGGCACTTCTCGATCTCATCCAGACCGCCAAGCTGAAACGTCTCGATCTCGCCACGCTGCTGGAAGAGCACAACCGATATTGTACCGGGCCGGATCGGACCTGACCACACTGGATTGGCGCGGATCGCCGCGGTCACATCGCCCAAACCGGCAGCTGCGCAAACCACCATCCGCAACCACAGCACCGCCAGCCCGGCCACAACAAGCAATCACCCCAGAGTTGTGCGCGTACCCCTGCCCCATGCCCACCTGTGATGGCACGCGGGCGCTGTGCGCCCGATCCCGCACAGCGGGATTCAGGACCCCTTGCGGGGCCGATCCGGCGCAAGACGGATACTGACCGAAACGGTCGGGCGACGCGGGAGGCGCGCACCGCCAAACCCGGAAAACGCGGTTTGACCTGCCCGGCGCTTTGGTACAGGCTGCACGTCTTACCGGAGGCCAACGCGTTCGGACTCTGGACATCCAACCCCAACCTGGCCAGCCCCCTTAACCCGGGACTGGCCTTTTTTCCGAAACCCGCGTCCAGTATTTGGAACCGGATGCTTGGCAATCAGCTTCGGACTGCCGCAAATGGAAACCGTCCGCGACAGGCTTGCGACGGCCTGGCGTTCATGCATCGTAACTTGCCAGACCCCTCACACGGGTCTGGCTTTTTCATCTCGCCCCCCCCCAAAAAACTGACCCCGCCTCCGAAGAAGCGAAGCCGGTATCGTCTCAGGCGGGCTTCGTGATCCGCAGCACCCGGATGCCCTTCTCCTCGGCCTTGTCGGCCAGGTTCAGCGCAATCCCCGTCGTCCCGAAGATCACCACGCCACCCAAACGCTTCGGCGTCTCGAGCATCGCGTCAATCGCCCGGAACCCGGCCCGCTTGCCGAACGCCCGCCAGTTCGGCGAGAACGTCACCTGGTCGATCCCCCGCGACCGGGCCCAGGCGGCCGCAATCGCATCGACGCCCTTCCGGTCCGCCTTGTGATAAAGGATCATGTCCGAGCCCCGGTTCGACTGGAACCGCTCCCGCGTCCGGTCCAGGATATCCCAGACCCGCGCGTGATCCATCCAGTCCCGGTCCCCCGCAACCGCCAGCGGGATGCCGTCGATCCGGTATCGCGCCGCCTGCTCGCGCTCATGCGCGTCCAGCCACTCCTGCGCCTCGAACACCGCACCGGTCAGATGCGTCATCGAAGACCGGCCACCCGACGGCGGCAGGTACGCCCGGCCCGTCTCGACCTCGTAGCAGTGCGCCGCCGCCTCCGCCATCACCTCGAGACCATCCAGCAGGTCCCGGTACCGATCCGCCTGACGCTGCGCGTCCTCGATCTGCATCTCGAGCACCTCCGACCCGTCCGCCGCGCGGATCAGGCCGTGCATCGTGTCCGTCACCCGCGTCAGCGCCGTCGACGTCGCCAGCACCCGGCGATGGAACAAACTCGCCAGCCCATGCGCCAGCGGCTCCACCTCGCCATGCAGCCCGGTCTTCGACAACCCGCCGACCAGCGCCTCGAACGCCTCCCGCACGATCTCGTCGCGCAGGGCGTCGTCATTCGGGATCGGCAGATCATCCGCCGTTTCCGTCAGACCGAACGTGTCGATCATCTCATATACATCCAATCCCATGGGGGACCTCCTCTCGGAATTCGCCACACGCACCATTGCGTGAAGCATGGGTCCGCCCGCCCAACCGAATCTCCACGGGTCAGGGACGGCGTAGCCGCCAGCTTGCTGGGCGTCAAAATTTGCCTGCAAATTTTTGCGATCCTTGAAGCGGGGTGATTCGGATGGCCAACTGCAGGTTATGCTTCCCGCTCATGTGTGTGTGCACACACCGCAGGGACGCGCGCCGCGGACAGGCAAAGGACAAGACCGGATGACGGGGGCGGATGGAGCAGCGGGCGGCCCGGCGTCAGACGGGCGGCCGCAGCGCAAGCCGACACCGACAGACGGATGCGGGCCTGCTCGTCCGACGCGCGGCACGTCTCACCCCGCGCTGCCGGTTGAACACCGTGCAACGCCGCAGGAGACGACGACCCGGCCTCGATGGCCGGTCGGCGGCTTGCACAGGGGACAAGGGCCACTGTGCGCGTGGCCCCGCCGCGCCTCCGCGCACATCTCCGCATATGGAATGGCTCGAGCCATACCGGCCAACGCCGGGCCGCCGGGGCTCAACGCCCCGGCTGACAGACACGCCGACGCGCGCCACACGCCCCGAGGGTGGAACAGGGCACTCCCGATCCGCGCCCAAAAGCAAAACGCCGCCCCCTCGGGAGCGGCGTTCATTATCTGGTTTAGCTGGGGCGATCAGCCACCAAGAACCGCCAATAACCGGTCAATGACAAACAGCGCGCCAATCAGGCCACCAAGAGTGTAGACCGTCTTGTTCGCCGCCTTCGCGATCATCAATGTATCAAATGCCGGTTCGCCCATCTCGTTTCTCCTCATCCTCAATCCGTCAACGTCGCAACGGTTGTTTCGAGAGCGGCGACCCGTTCTTCCAGGGCCGCAAACTCACCATGATTTCTCGCAACGATATAGGCAAGCCCGCTGACGGCCTGCTCGACCTCTCCAAGCCGCTCAAGCGTCTCCTGCTGTCCGCTCCGGATTTCCCTAAGCAATCTCAGCGTGTGGTTCGTGTCGTCAGCCATTTCGTCTCTCCTTCCTGTGCAATCTAATCCTGTTTCCCCCGCCGCGCCAGTCTGTTGCGCGCGGCGGGCGGCGGCCCCTGTCCCGGAGCCGCCTGCGTGGCCTCACGCCGCGTGCGTGTTTGACAGCGGAATGATCCGGTACGTGCGGCCGTCACCGTCTTCCACCGCGTTCACCCGCACCGGCGGTTGCCCGGGCACGTTCAGCACCAGCGACAGGTAGGCATTGCCCGCCCGGCTCGTCATGGCCCAGGCAGACCCCACCCGGATCGAACGGCCCTTCGGCGAGCGCGACTCGATTATGTAGTCAGGATGCGCTTGCGCCGCCTTGAACGGGTTCGTCACCAGCGTCACATCCACATCCAGTGTCAGCGAGGCCACATGACCCGCATAGGCATCATCCGCATCCATCTTCTCGAGCAGTCCCGTAAACATCACGTCGTCCTTCCATTTCAGGTTTCAGCAAACCGGACCATCCGGCCTCTCCGGACCACCCGGACCGGATCATCCAAACAAAAGCCCTCTTTTCCTGCCCGCGCGCGCATGCACATCCCACCTATCGCAACAGCACCATTTCCAATCCGACCAAACAGGCTCTATATCGGCCAGATGACCAAGCAGACCCTGACACGCGCACCCGCCGCCGAAACATCGAAGAAACCCCGAAGCACGTCCGGCAGCCCCGGGATGGACCGGCGCCGTTTCAAGCGGATATTTTTTGCCGAGATACAGGCCCAACTGCGCGAGGCGCTCGGTCTCACCGAAGACGACACCCTGCCGGACGTGTTCCGCGTTCCCTTCGCCGTGCCGCTGAAAATCGGCATCGCTCCCGACCTGCAGAACCGCTACGGGCTCCGGGACCCGAAACATCCCCGATACAAGCTCCTGACCAAGGTGCTGAAACGCTATTGCCAGTCCACCCAATATCACTACGCCATCCTGAACGCGAAGACGCGCTTCAACATGAACCTCAAACCCGCACAGCCGATCACCGACGAGGACCGGCAAAACGCCCGCATCAAGCTGGAATGGTACAGGAAGACGCGAGAGAAGACCCAGGCCACAAAACTCCGGGAGACTGCACAGGCCAATCCTGAGCCACCTCCCGATCCAGCCTGACGGGCTCTGCGGCGACCCGTCTCAGCCGTCCGAATACCCGTTGCTCCAGCCATGATTGTTGGCCCAGGCCCAGTCATCCCGGCTGTTCAGCCGCTTTCGGAACACCGCACGCGCCTCTTCCAGATCAGCCAGAAGCCGCCGCACCTGCCCGGCCAGCACGTTCAGGACCAGCCGCGCATCCGCCACTTCGATCGCATGACGATTGCGGAACACCGCCCGAACGGCCCGAACGGCCCCGGTGTAGCGCGCCGCAACCTCGCGCATCTCCCGGCCCGACTGCCGCGCCACGCGTCCGGCTTCATCCGCTTCAGCATAGGTGCGCTCTTCCTTGGCCATACGTTCGGCAATCCGATCACCCCGGCGGGCGGCTTCCCGCAGGATCGAATCGAAGCACCACTTGGTATCGACGGATTCACCCACCATCGGCTCGAGACACAGCAGGGCCGGGCCGCGCCCGTCCTTGTCACAGTTCCACGAATCCGCATAGCCCGCCAGGTACCGCGCCCGGCCATCCCGTCCGCTCATCTGGTAGACCACCCCGCAGACCACCTCGCCATGCCCGTCCGGGTCCACGAACCACCCGGTATGGCTGACAGCCGCACCGTTGCAATGCGGATGCGCCCGGCCGATCTCATGTGCAAGGCCAACGGAGCGCAACCCCAGCGCCCCGGGGTTCTCGATCCACCGCAGCCGCCGCTCGCCATAGGCCGCTAAATCCGGGTTCGCATCCGGATGATGGCGCGGAAACCGCACCGTGCCCGCAGCCACGTCCGCACGCATGAGTGCCAGCGCATCCTTTGCTGTCCGGCCCTGCCGCCGCCACCACGCATAGGACGCAGACCGGATTTGCTCTGGCGGCGTCTCACCGCCCCAGACCGCATGTCGGGCGTGGCCCACCAGCGGGCGCACGGGGGTGGCATACTCAACAGCGGAAACGTCTGACTTCGACATATCCTGTCTCCTATCTTTCCGATCCCGATTGGATCACCCCCTCAACCAGCAGGCCTCCAAACTTCCCTGCCCCAACACCCGCAAAGAGAAAGCCGGTCCCCGTACCCGGGAACCGGCAGGGCCATCTCAGATGATGGGTGGACACCTTACGAGGCCAGCAACACCGGATCGTCCAGCGCCCCGCCCTGCGCGATCAGCCAGTCGCTCGCCTGCTGCGCCGCCGAGGCCGCCCGCATCACCGCCCGGCTGTCTGAGCGCAGCACTTCGATCCACGAGGCAAGATAGGCCGCATTCTGCTCAAACCGGGGCGCGATCCCCAGCTGCGCCCCCGCCATGGCAGAACCAAGCTCGCCCCGGAGTTCCTCTTTCGAGTAAGCCTCATCCCCAAAGGACCGCCCGAAGGTCCTGTTCAGGCGGGATTCATGCCCCGTCGCGTGAACCGCCTCGTGCAGCAAGGTCCCCGCATGCGCGGCCCCGTCCTCGAACGTCTCGGCGGGCGGCATGTGAATCACGTCGCGCGCGGGGCTGTAATAGGCGCGCGGCTCGTCCGTCACCTCCAGCGCGATCCCCGTCCGCGCCAGCCAGGCCAGCACCGCCGGATCGGCCCGGGTCCCGAAGCTGCGCGGCGGCGTCGGGTCGGCGTAAAACACCGCGTCCAGCCCGTCGATCTGCGCACAATTGAACACCCGGTACGCCCGGCTGAACCGCCGGACCTGGTCCTCGCCCGTCTCGCCGGTCACCGCGTCCACCTCGCCGGGTTTGGAAACCGTGCCCATCTTCACCACCATGGTGCTTTTCTCGCCCTTGCGCACCTGCCCGCCCAGTTCCGCGGCCTGTCGGTAGGTCATCCACGTGGGAGAGCGGTAGCCCCGCGCCACCATCTTCTGCCAAAGCAGCACGGTGTTGACACCCCGGTAGGGCTCCCCCGTCACCCGCAAGGGCAGCGACACCGCCCCGCCCGCGTCCCAGGGCTTGCGCCACGGCACAACCCCTGCTTCCAGATGATCGAGAATGGTCTGTGTGACCTCGGCGCATAGATCGAACTTGCCAGATTTGCCAGGCATCGGAAGAACTCCTTTTCCAGATGAAAAATTCGCCCCGAAAAGGCGGCCTCCCACTCCTGAAAATTCTGTGGACAAACACTAATTTTAGTGGTCAGAGACGCCTCGAACCGCTAAACTTGGTGTATTCATGCGGCTTCAACAGGACGATTATCAGGATGCACGCCGAACCGATCATGACACTGCTTCCGGGCTTTGAGGCGCACGAACTTAAACATGCCCCGGACGAGCTTTGGCTGGCAGGCGACAAAACCCTTCTGACGGAACACCGCAGGGTCGCGGTTGTAGGATCCCGAAAGGCGTCCCCGGAAGCACTGGCGAGAGCGCGCGCCATCGCCCGCGCGTTGGTCGCGCGAAACATCATCGTCGTCAGCGGTCTGGCCGAGGGCATCGACACGGCAGCACACGAGGCCGCCATCGAGGCGGGTGGCCGCACTGTCGCCGTGCTCGGGACACCCCTGTCGACCGCCTATCCCGCCAGCAATGCCGGGTTGCTCAATACCATCAGGCGCGACCACCTCGCGGTCAGCCAATTCCCCGAAGGCCATCCCGTTCGGAAGGACAACTTCCCGCGCCGCAACCGCACCATGGCGCTGCTCAGCGATGCCACAATCGTGATAGACGCCACTGAAACCAGCGGAACCCGGCATCAGGCCTGGGAAGCCCTGCGGCTGAACCGGTCGCTGTTTCTGCTGGAAAATGTCGTGGCCAATCCCGACCTGACATGGCCTTCGGAAATGATCGAATACGGCGCGGAAAAGCTCAATCGCGATACAATCGGCGATATGCTTGACATGATCGTGCCCGTCACCCACGCAGCCGCAATGCCCGACAGCGTCTTCAATATTCGTGTCTCTGCGTGAACATCACTCATACCTGCCTGGTGAACTACTCGCCGAGAGGCACGTCAAAAAGAGCGAAGGAATCCCGGCGAATTTGCGGCAATGTGAAATCCGCCCGAAACGATTGGATACAGCGACTGGTCAACCATTACCGTGACCACCTCACACCGCTGTTGGATTCAGAGAATACGCTTGTACCAATCCCCCGCAGTTCCCCCTTGAGACCAAACGCACCCTGGCCCGCCCTCGCGATTGCAGAAGCGCTCCTGTCCCAAGGCCTGGCCGCCGGAATAACACCCTGCCTGGAACGCCACACCGCCATCAGGAAATCATCAACCTGCAAAAACGCCAAGGAACGACCGCTCGTCGGAGAACATATGGACAGTATGCGCGTGCGAGACGGCTTGCTGCAGGACCCGGCACCGCAAATCACGCTTGTCGACGACGTTCTCACACTGGGGCGCACCGGGATCGCAAGCGCTCTTGTTCTGAAAGAGGCGTACCCGGACGCAGACATCCGCCTGTTCACCCTGCTTCGGACACGGAGCATCAAGGGCGATATCAGGCATCTCATCTATCCCGTCACCGGAAAGGTCAGCGGAACAAGAAAGTCGGGTAAGGCCACCCGCAAACCATGACCTGTTTGAACGCGCCCGCCCCGTGCTGGACAAACACCCGCCAGGGCGGGTGTTTCCATCTCGCCCAGGTGCGTCACAGGTCACCACGGAACACCCATGAGCGCCCTACTCGGCGGCCATCTGCTCACCCCCTGCACCGCAGATCGCCGTGACGATCCGCAAGGCAATCTCTTCCGGCTCATACGGCACGAACACCCGCAACTGGTACTGGTGGATCTCGGTCAAGCAGCCCAGCCCCTTCAGCCAGGGCAGGCTCTCCCGGCTCACCCCCGTCAGTTCCAGCCGCATGTGTCCGGCAACCCGACGGCGGCGCAGGCCGAACCCGCCCGGCAAGTCCACCGTCCGGTCGGTGTCCTGCACGATGCGCAGCATCTCCTCCGGCGTGACCCCTTCGCGCGCCAGAAACCGACCGCGCAGAACCGCCACCTCGCCCGCGCCAAGCGCACGCCCCAGGAGCGCAGGACTGTCATCCGGCTGCACCCGGTAGATGCGGGTGTTCTCCCCCGGAATGCGCCGCCAGATCGGCAGGATCAGCCCGGTCAGGATATGCAGGTCGCGAATCTCGGTGGTCGGAAGCTGCGCCGCCTCTGCCGCCCATGCGGCGCGGAACGCTTCCTCACCCACCACGTCCCAGTTGGACCGCGCGAACGCACCCTCACTTATGAAGGCGGGTCCTTTCGGGCGCACGATGCGCCGTTCCAGCACGATCCCGCCCTCCCCGTCATGCGCCTGGCGGGGCCGCGGAGCGATCAGCGCCACGCCGCCAGAGGCCGCATTGCGCATCGGGGTCAGTTGCGGATACCGCGCCAGAACCGCATCCGCATCCGGATGGGTCAGATCGGTCTCCACCGTCACCGGCACCAGCGAGGTCACCGCCCCGGTCCGCGCGCAGGTCTGCAATGCCTGCGGAGCGCCCGCCGTGATCCGGTCGCCGCGCAGGGTCTCGAGCCCCACGTCCAGCGTCCCAGCTGCACGCGCCCGCTCCGTCGCCTCCTCGATCCGGGTCATGAACTCCGCGAAGAGCGCGTTCTGCATCGCAATCGGCAGCGCCAGCACCCGGTTCAGAAACCGCTGGATCGGCGGCAGGTCGTCCAGCAACTGGCCCTCGCGCGTCACCAGCGCAAGACCCGTCCAGTCGGCGAAGGTCTCGTAACGCATCGCCGGAACAGACCCCCGCACGAGATCGGCGTAGAGACCCCGCAGACACCCCCGTGCAATCGGGCTCTCAAGATTGTCGCTGGCCCGGAACAGACCCTGCGAGGCCGTTTCCCGCTGCCCCTTGGTGAGCGCCCCCAGCGTGTCCAGACGCCGCGCAATGGTCGAGGTGAACCGCTTCTCCCCATGCACATCCGAAGTGCAGACCCGGAAGAACGGGGCCGAGACCTGCGCCGCCCGATGTGTGCGCCCAAGCCCCTGGATCGCCGCATCCGCCCGCCAGCCCGGTTCAAGCAAATAGTGCCGCCGCCGTTTCCGGTTGGTCGCAGTTTCTGCCGCGTGGTAGCTGCGTCCGGTTCCCCCCGCATCGGAGAAAATCAGCAACGCCTTGTTACCCACCATGAAGGCATAGGTTATTTGTCAACCTGTCTTGTTATGGGTAAAGCACTGATCTGCAACGAGCCTTTCCGTTTAGAATCTAAGAGGACGTATTCTTTGTTGCCGGGAGCGTCAGGCGACTCGCCATGAGTGGTCGGATGATCATTCGTGTCTGCCAGGCTGCCCCTCAGTTTCACAGTGCATGACCACAGGTGCCCTGAGCTTGGAAATCTCGCGCAGGAGCCCCGCATTGCGATCTTCGCTGCGTTTCAGACGCTCCTCGGCTTCCAACGCCCGCCGCAACAAACTGGCGTTCTGGGTAGCAAGTATTTGAGTATCCCTTTCTAGCTTGCGGATCTTCACGCGGCTCTCTTCTTTGTCGCGATAGCGCACCCCGGTGCTGACATCCCTTTGCGCCGCGAGGTCGCGCAATTCACCTAGGACATCCACGTGACCGGTATAGATGGCATTGCGGCCGATCCCCGCCTCTCGGGCGAGTGCTGCGACGGTCAATGGTTGCGTCGGATCAGACGAGAGCCTGCAAAGGGCAT
Source organism: Paracoccaceae bacterium (assembly GCA_965242975.1). Classification (GTDB taxonomy): domain Bacteria; phylum Pseudomonadota; class Alphaproteobacteria; order Rhodobacterales; family Rhodobacteraceae; genus JAPPHA01. The sequence continues at coordinate 69,678 of CBDETS010000002.1, forward strand.
CGCGCAAGCGGGATTTGGTTCGCGCATGGCGGCGCTGCTGGGGAGTGAGTTCGTCAGTCAAGGTCATTCGCGGTCTCGGTCTTTTCGTTGAGCATTGTTAAAATTTGTCGACATTCCGCGATACGTGTCTGGGCCAGTGCACTGCTTGCTTGATCGAGACCATCACGCTGAAGCAGCGCCTCGTTGCGGGCCAGCCTAGCAGCCCAGACCGGTCGATGTTTTTCGGACACCACGAAGTTTGAACAGGCCGCACATGTGCTCTGGGTTCTGAGCACGGGGTTTGGACCATATTCATTTCCTTTGCAGGCAGCGGTTTCCTTACGGTAAAGGCAGTAGCCCCAGTCGCAGACACCCAAGCGCATACCGGAATCGGCCAACAAGCCATCGACATAAGAAGCGAATTCGCCGCCACGCGTTCGCCCCCGGAACGGGGATCGTTCCGATAACTTGCGGCCTGCCTTGCCCGCGAGTCCCGGCGCGAGAAGCATTTCTTCCAGCGCCTGCCGACTCTCCTCGGCGACATGGGTATCGATGAGTTCGGCGAGTTCGAAGTCGGTGCCCACGTAGCCCCGATCTGTCATGGCACGCGTCACGTGACCAAGATGCTTCTGAAGAGCGAACAGGCCTGTGCGGTCTCGTCGGCCCACGAAGCGCGCGAAGGTCTTTCGTCCTTGATGCGTAGTCAGGCGCCAGGGTACGCCTTCATGTTCCGGCAGACCGAGAAACGGCGCTAAGCGTGTATTCAGGCGCAGATTCATAGTCGAACCGGTGATCGAACGGATCGGAGCGTTCGAGGTGCGGGTCACATTGTTCGCTGGAGCTTGCACGAGCCATAGCAGGTTCTGTCCCGAGATATCCCTCAACGGTGCCGATAGTCGTTCCATCACATCGACAGCGCGCTGAACCTCCTCAGGTGCAATCCAGCGATGTGGTTTACCCCCGTCGAGGGGGAACGCCTTGTGGATCGACCCGTTCAGCCAAGCATGGCACATGTTGTCCGCCTCGTCCTGTGCAAGTTCAATGCATCCGGCCTCAAGCGTCAGGATTTCCGAGACTCTGGCGCCAATCAGGTAGGCGATCACGATAAAGCAGGCGTCGGTAATGCGGTCCGCGAGAAAATTGAGTTGTCCGAGGGCGCTTTTCCGCTTCAGATCGGATCGATCCCATTCCGGCAAGAGGGGTTGGAAGGTCTTGCATGCATCCATCATGCGGATACGCGCCGTCATGTGAGCTTTGCCCTCGGCGCGGGCGTTATCGTATATCTGCTGCATGTCGTCCCGAATGGAGAGAATCCTGTCGGCCGGGTCACCGATAAGCTGCAGCGCACCAGAGATGAGGGGGATCGCGATCGGATCTGGCGTATGCGGCATAGGAACCGATGGAGCCCAGAGCCCGGTTTCGCGCGCCGGTTTTCGGTGCGGCGGACAGCCCGGAGCGTCCGGGAGCTTGGCCCGCTGCAGATACATCATTCGCAGAAGGCCGAGGCTATTCTGAACGGTTGTGATAGCAAGCGGTCCACCTTTATTGCCGCGGCGGAGTTCAAGCGTTGACAAAAAACGGTCGACGGCGGCCTCGTCAATATCCGCAAAACGTCGCGTCCCGTCCGCCCCCATCCAGAAAATGATCGACCGTAGGTTGCGGAATACGCCTGGCAAGGAGCGCAGGCTCAGGGGCCGACGTAAGTTGCCCGGGGGATCCTCATGCAGAGACCACAGGAACGCCTTGGCGGCCCCGCGCAGTGACGACCATTGGGGAGCGGTAAAGCGGGTGCCATCAGGCATGGCAAACCCCCAGTCGATGATTCCAGTACAAGGTCGGCGCGCCGCACTAACCGGCATGCGCCAAATATCCGCCGCGTAGTCTGGCGAAAGATCGCGATGGGTGGAAAGCGATTGATCGGTGACCTGCGCGTCCATGGCTATTCCAGGTCTGGAAGCGGCGGCAGCGTTGCCGCGATGCGCCCGGCTTCCGGAAAGAGCGTGTCGGGAAAGTCAGGCAGAAGATCATCTGTCAGTGCGCGCAGACTTGGGGCATAGAAGCGAGCCCATCGTTGCGGATCAAGCCGTTCGCGCGCCGCCTCCAGATGAGCACGCGCTTGGATAATACGTGCCAAATGTTCGGCGTCGAGGGGTACGACAAGCCCCGGGCAGGCGAGACACCCGCCGAATTTGGGACATAAGCGACCGTCATCGCTGACGTGCGACAGACACTCGTTCCCGAACAGAACCGTCGCATCTCGGTCTTCGCTGACGGTGGGCGCTGCCTTGGCTGTTGGCGCGACCCATGCAAGCATCAATTTCTGCATACGGGATATCGTGTCCCGCTCAATCCGCGCTGCAGCGGGACCCTCAATGTAGGCACTCGTGGTAGCCACGCTTGCATGATTTAGCACTGCCTTCGGTGCCAGGATGTCTCCTTCCGAAGCTTCATAATGCGCCGTCGCCACACTGCCGCGGAAGAGACCGAGCGAGAAGTCCGGCAACACGCGTCGCGGACGTTCGGGATGTGTCACATTCCAAGCCGCAATCCGCTCGTTTGACCGGATGATAAACCGTTCAACGGCATAATTCAGGGCGTCCCAGCCTATCGTGCCCGCAATATGACGATGCCCTCGCGCTGGTGATGTCCCCATGCGGCGGATCAGAAAAAGCCCTTCCCGGTCCTGTTCCCCGACATGCGGCAAAAGCGGTGTAGTCATTTCCAGCAACATCTCGACAAGATGCGGCGCCGATCTGGATCGGCGCCGGTCGAAGGACCGTCGTTGCATACATTGGACTCGGCCTCCGGTCTTCGGCTTGAACCATTCGAGGAATACCCGCTCCTCCTCAAGTGGGTGCGGGACGAGGCAATTGCGTCGAATCAGGCGTAGCGGATCGGGATTGGCCGCCGTTTGGATCGCCAAAACGATGTAGAATGGAACAAGAGTCTCAGTGATGAGATGGAAGTGCCGCGCAAAGCCACGCTGTCCCCCATAGACATGCAGCGTACCCTTTTTCAGACCATGTGAGTTCATCTGCTCGACGGTTGGCGCAATACCCTCGCCCGCTCGATGGTGCAGCCAGATCAGACGATCTTTACCAATTCCCCGCAAGACTGGCGGCGGCGGTTCAGGCAGCGCCGTGATCGCCTGACCATATTGGAAAGTCTCCCAGGCTTCGTCGATTTCCCGGTAACAGGCAGCCAGGATCGCCTTCATATCCTGTGATGACAGCCTTCTTTTTGGCCGTCTGTGCTTGTGAGAATTCGGGAAGAGATAAGCCGGAATGGTGACCAGATCGCCAAAAATGCCCGGGTTGTCATGCGCTGCCCGCTCGATCAGTGGACGCAACAGCGACACTTGTCCCGCCAAGCTTTGTGGGCCGCGAGCCCGGTCATTCCGTTCCGCCATCCAACCGATGAACCGCCGCAGCAAGACATCGTCGAGGTCGCGCGCAGTTGCAATATCTCGACAATCGCGCAGGAATTCCGCAAGTTCTCTCAACGCATGCCAACGTGCTTTGCGGGTCCTCTGGGCACCAGCAAGGTCATGTACATAGAAGGTCCGCACCAGAATTGCCGCGAGATCCGCTGGCATGCCCGCCAAATCGGCAGTGTCAAAGGTTTGTTCGGTGTTTCCCCATGCGTCATTGAAGATGACGCGGGCCGGTGCAGTTATCAACGGCGACACCTCGTCTATCGACACGATCCGGCGATCGATCTTAGCCTTAAACTTCATCCAGGATCATCTCCCCGTAGAGAAAGGACAGACTCTCGGCGAGATCACGCTCGTGAAGCTCGACACAGCGAAGATAGATTGCGGTCGTGGTGATCGAGGTATGCCCCATCAGAACCTGCAGAACCTTCAACGGGTTGAGATCGGGATTGGAACGCGCCTGAATCTGCAGGCGCACCAGCATCGCCATTGCGAAGGTGTGTCGAAGCCAGTGAAGCGTGCCATCGATGCCGGTGGCGGCGAAGGCCGTGGCCAGTTTTGCTGTCAGTCGTGCACGGCTGAGCGAATCGCCCCGCGTGTTGAGCAAGAGATTGTCCGGCGCTCGGTAATCCTGGCGTCGGCCACGGGCGTGCCGGACGATGGCGCCCCGCACCTCGCCAACATACCAGTTTGTCCGGTCGATCAGCCGTAATGGCGGATACACGGTGCGCGGTTTGCCGCCTTTCGTAATCGCCAGTGGTACGCCCACAAGAGGTTGTGCCTCCGGGTCGAGAGCAAAGGAATCAGGAATGAGATCGACGCTCAGGCCACACAACTCCTTTCGCCGCAGGCCTGCCGTCAACGCCCATTCGGCGGCAAGACGCGCGGTCGGATCAAGTTTCTCAAACAAGCGTGCCAGTTCATCCGGGCGCAAAGGCCGTGGGAGCCGCTCGGAAGTACGAACCGACAGCTGGTTGAACAAAGAACGGCGCAGACCTGCCTGGCCTTCTCCAATGCCAAGCGTTACCCGCTCGACGCGCCGCACTGGCGATGCAGCAATAAAACCACGGGCGTCAGCCCAATCGTAGAAGCGACATACGGTGGATATGCGCCCATTGATCGTCGAGCGGGCATAGGGCCGACCCGTGTGCGGGCTTGGTGCCCCGAGCATCCGGTTCCTATATGCAGCGATCACACCCTCGTCGACGTTGCGCCAATCTAGCCCTGACTGTTCCAGAGAATCGAACCAGTCATAGAGATGCTCACCGTAGGTGCGCACCGTGTCACCAGCTCGCGAACGGCCGCCAAACACGGTGTACTCCAACAACCAGGCAAAAGCTGGCTCAATGATCGCCATGTCGGTGTCCAGCAAAATCGGAAAGCCCTCTGGAATTCCTGCCTCGCCGGAACTCGCTCGAATGATCGACACCATCGGCTTCATTGCCCCTCAATTTCAACGACAGCGCCCGCTGGCACAATCCAGGCCGGCCACCGCCAGCTTTGTGGAGAGCGCGGCGGCCGGCCTGGATTGCACCACCACCAACGCTGCATCTCCACACTACCTGATAGGGATCACCTTGAAGATACAGAGTCAAACACAACCTAAGAAGGCCGCGGTCTCGGCGGCATTGGCGCTGGCGCTGCGCCGCTCGATCCGCAACGCACCGGAGCCGTCCTTCACCGGGCGCAGGCTGCGGCCCGTCACCTCGGCCACCACCTCCGGACCAAACGCCCAGACCATCTGATCGAGTGCAGAGGGCACCGGGGCCAGCAGCAGGATCTCTTCCAGTGCTGCATCCCGCAGCGCTTCCGCCTCGCGCGAGATCACCGGGCGGCCCTGCCCGTCCCGCAAGGGCTGCGCCACCGGAGGCCCATCCTCCTGTTCGACCAGCACCATCTGCTGCACAGGGAAGGCCTTCTCGAGATACCCAACCACGTAGTCTTTCGGCGTCAGCGCCGCCTCGGTCAGATCGTCCTCCGGCGCGAGGCTCTCCAGCCGCCGCTTCAGCAGCGCCTCGCCTGTGGAGACGATCTGCACCACCGGGGCCCAGCCGTCCGCGATGTCCTGCCGGATCGCCGCGATAACAGTTCCCGCCTTGAAGCCCTGAAGAAGATGAGAAAAGAACCGCTGCTTTGTGCTCTCGAAGGCCGAGATCGCCGCAGACTTCGCCGCCCCCGCTGCCGAGGCGGCGTCCTTGCCCTTGTCCCCACCCCCGGTGATGCCGGTGGCTTCCAGCGCGGCGGTCAGGTTCGTATGAATTACGCGGAAGGCCGAGGCGTATGCGTCATAGACCGTCACCTGTTCGGGCGTGAGCGCATGTTCGAGAATGTCGTATTCGACCCCCTCGAAACTCAGCGCCCGCGCGGTATAGAGACCGAGCGCCTTGAGATCGCGGGCAACCACCTCCATCGCCGCCACCCCTCCGGCTTCCATCGCGCTCACGAAGCTCTCGCGCGCGGGGAAGGGGTAATCCGGTCCCGGTCCCCAGAGACCGAGACGCCCGGCATAGGCCAGGTTGCCCACCTCCGTCGCCCCCGTGGCCGACACGTAGAGCACCCGCGCGCGGGGAAGCGCCTCCTGAAGCTGCAAGCCTGCCAGCCCCTGCTGCGACGCCGCTTTCCTGCCGCGCCCGCCGCTCTCGCCACCGGCACCCCGCATCGCATGGGCCTCGTCGAAAGCAATCACCCCGTCGAACGCCTCTCCCAGCCAGTTCAGCACCTGGTCCAGCCGACGCGTCCCGGTGCGGCTCACCGCCCTGAGCGTGGCATAGGTGACGAACAGAATGCCGCGCGGCATCGATATCTCCTCATCGGGCTTCCAGCGCGACAGCGGCTGGATATCCCCCGGGCTGCCGCCGAGATCGCTCCAGTCGCGAACCGCATCTTCGATCAGGCTGGCGCTCTTGCTCAGCCACACCGCCTTGCAGCGCCCGGCCAGCCAGCCGGTCAGGATACATCCCGCCACCTGCCGCCCCTTGCCGCAGCCGGTGCCATCGCCCAGGAAAAACCCCCGGCGAATGGCAACCGCGTCCTCCGCATCATCGTTGCGCACAGGATTGCCCTGCTCGCCCCGAACGAACCGGCCCGGCAGATCCCCCGCAAACGCGCTTTCGGCCATCAGGACGGTTTCCAACTGCGCGTCCGAAAGGAGACCTTCCGTGACCAGCCGGCGCGGCAGGGACACCGGCGCAGCGCCCGGCACCGGCGGATGCACGGACCCCATCGCGAGGCTTTCGACCATCGGCGAGGGATGCGGCTGCGCGCCCTCGATCCGCACCCGCTGCGGCGCGTAGCGGGCATAGACATCCGAGACCGGCGCATTGACGCGCGGGCTATCGAACACCGTCATATCAAGCGGTGACCGGGCCGCCGCACGCGCATTGGAAGCCGAGGGCAACAGCATCCCGGCGCGCGGGGATGATTTCGGCGCGGCAGGGGCCGACGCACGGGACCGCACGACCTGACCGGCAGTCTTATTCTGTGCCGGGGCCAGCCTGGAACGCGGCGGGCAGCGGTCCTGCAGCTGCGACAGGCCCAGTCCAACATCCATACAGGACAAGGCGGGGATATCCTCCCCCTGCCCTTCGCCGCCCTTGTCCAGCACCAGCAGATCCGTGCGCACATGCGTGCCCATCTTCCGAAACCCCGACCCCGGCAGGTGCATCCGGAACACCGGCTCCGCCAGCTTGCCAATCCGCGACCACAGACGCGCGCCCTCCGCACCGGGGATCGACGGCGGCAGGATCGCCACGAGACGCCCGCCTTCCCGCAAGGCTTTCACCGCCGACAGCACATGGCGCAACGCCATCGCAGGATCGTTGCGCGTCGAACTGGACGTGAAGGGCGGGTTCATCAGAACCACGTTTGGAGCCGCCTCGCAGTCCAGCAGGTCCGCGATGAACTCCGCGTCATGACCCGTCACAGACTGCTTGCGGGACGCGGACAGCAGAGCCCGCCGCCCCGGGTCCAACTCGTTGAGCAGCACCGACGCCCCGGCAGCTTCAGCCATCAGCGCCAGCGACCCGGTGCCCGCCGAAGGTTCCAGCACCACATCATCGGGCTGGAGCCGCGCCGCCATCCCAACGAGAAAGGCGAGATCGAGCGGAGTGGAAAACTGTTGCAGCTGCACCTGCCGCTCGCTGCGGCGGGTCTCGGTCGGCAGGCGCTCCATCAAGGCGGACAGCTGCGCCAGGGTTGCCCCCGGCCGCGCAAAATCGACCTTCGCCACGCGCCCGGCGGCGATCTGCACCAGGTCATGCGCCAGCCGCCAGTCCCAGGTACCGTCCGCATCGCGGCCACCCAGGGCGGCGGTCAGTGTGTCGCTCACACTGCGCAGGTCCAGCACCCCCGCCTCGATCTGCCGGGCCAGCGCCGTGACAAGGGCGCGGATTTTTGTCGGTGAAGTCAGTTGAACACGCATCGGTCTCGTCCTTTTTCCAGATGAAAAATTCGACGAAATCCGAAGCAGACACTCTGACTCTCCTGCCCGCCGGTCCCACGGGCGCAAGGGTGAAACACGGGACCAGCGCATGAGAAAAGCCTCCCCCGCGCAGGAAGAAACTCGTATTTGCAGTTAATACAGAATATCTGTATATTTTGGATATATCACCCGTTAGATGGAGTATTCCGATGAAACAATTCCAGGCGAAGGATCTGACGCGCAACACAACCGATCTCTGGACTGCTGCGACGATTGCGCCGGTCGCCATCACAAAACACCGCAAGGCGCGGTTCATAGTCATGTCCGTTGAGCGCTACGCGGCGCTTGTGCGCGGGGAAACATCGCAGGTTGCAATTGACGTTGCCAATATGCCGGACGACCTGGGAGCATTGTTCGATAAGGGCGTCGAGGACCATTTCCGTGACCAATGATTTTCCGCAGCCCGGGCAGGTGTTCGACTACCACTTTCTCTGGCGCTGGCAAAAGGATCGCGGCGAAACCGAAGGCCGCAAGAGACGCCCCTGCTGCGTGTCCCTGGTTGTGGTAAACCGCGAAGGGCAGCATGTGCTGTTCATCGCGCCGATCACGAGAAAATCGCCCGAAAAGGGGCGGGTTGGAGTGCCAATCCCGGAAACCGAAGCACGCCGCGCGAAACTCGACATCGAAATACCGCTTTGGGTCATGGTCGACGAAATGAATGCCGACATTCTCGAAGCGTCTTATGTGCTGGAAGATCGCGTGCCACGTGGCCGTTTCAGCGCAACGTTCACCGACATGATCATCCGCCGCGCACAGGATGTGCGCAAAGCGGGACAGTTCAATATTGCCAGTAGAACATAGCTCCTGTCGGAACCGGCGCATAAAAAAGCCGCCCCCGCGCTCAGCGGGAACGGCCATGAGGTGATCGCCAGGAACGTCAGTCCCCGGCGATTTGGTCTTCAGGCGGCCATCTCTTCGGCGTCGTCCGCCGCCGGGGCCTCTGCGCTGCCGACTGCGTCGGCGGCATCATCATCCGCCTCGAAGGGCGGATGCGCCATCAACGCTGGTGCCCAACTGGTCACCGCCTGCAACTGGCCGTCGGTCAGCGTGGCGAAGGGTTCGGCGAAGAGCTTCACCATGTAATCGACGAGATTGGACTTCTTGCCATCCTTGTAGACCTTCGCCTCCGACGTCAGCCCGAGATCGCGCAGGACCGTCAGCAGGTCCGGCTTGGTCAGGCGCGACAGGAACGCCGCGTCCGGCACCCAGGCATCGCGGATATTCGGCAACGCCTCGCGCTCGGCCATCGCGCGGACGCCATCGCGCAACCCCGGCACCGTGCACGGGTTCAGCGTCTGCGCCACCGCGTAAGCCAGCAACCCGTCGCGGTCCGCTTTGTTCAAAGCCCGGAACGCCACGAACGCGTCAGCCCCGCCCTGCTCCAGCCAGCCGAAGTCCAGATCCGCCGTCACCGTCTCGAACCCGGTCTCGATCTGCGCCAGGCTGCCTTCGGGCTCCGTCGGCCCATGGCTGGCGACCGAGGCGCTGATCGTCGTGCTGTTGGCGATATAGCCGCAGCCACCACAGACACCCCGGATCAGCAGGAACTCCGAATAGTCCCGCGCCAGGTCCGGGCATTGCGCCAGCGCCAAACCCACAGCCCGGGTCCGCACATGCGCCATTTGTTCCGACAGCTTGCCCGAGATCTTCGGACCCGTATCGGCATCTTCGCCCGGCACGGACCCTGACTGGCCCTTACCGTCTTCCACGGGCTTGTCCTCGGGACGCACCAGGCCGGGCATCATCTGCACCCCGCCATACCGCCAGACCGCGATCACCCCGGCTGTTGCCGCTTCCTCCGACCGGTACGCCGTGGTCAGCCCGTCGACCTCCGCCTGCAGCGCATCGCTCTCCTCCTCGAGCCGGTCCTTCTCGTCCCAGTCCTCGGCCGCCTCATAGGCCTCCGCCAGGTCGTCAATCTTCGCGGCCAGCGCATCCACCTGCGCCTGTGTCGCCTCATCGAGATCGACCGGCTGCGGATAGACCCGGCCATAGGCCTCGAACGCATCCCAGTCCGGATCAATCCGATGCTCGGCCCAGGCAAACCCAAGCTCTGCCCGCGCCTCCTCGGCCAGGTCATCCAGCTTGCGCGCCAGCACCACCTGCACCAGCCCGGTATCACTCAGGATGCTGTCCGCCTCGATCAGGTCGGCGGCAATCGGACCCTCCGCGTCGCGATAGCCCTCCAGCACGAACTGCCCCAGCGCATCGCCCTGCCGGACCCCGCGCTCATCCAGCGCCCGCTTCACCTGCCAGTGTTCAACCCGGCCGCCCTCGGACGACAGGCCCGTGAACACTTCCAGTTGCACTTCCGGGTCGGGATGGGCGGCAAACGCCTTCAGCGTCTCCAGCGCCAGATCGCCCGCCCGGTGCGCGGCGCGGATATCGCCATGCACCAGCCCGATGCGCAGCGTCTCGCGCACCGGCCGCTCGCCCAGCCCGAACATCCGCGCGATCGCGGCAATATCCAGACCATCCTCATCCCGCAGGGCCGCAAATGCCTCATAGCGGTCGATCGCACACATCGGAGCGACCATCTCGTTTTCCGAGAGCGACAAGGCCGCCGTCGCGGGCGCGTCCTCAGGCACCACGTGGCAGGCGACCTTCGTCTTGCCCGTGAACCCTTTCACCTTGCGGTCCCCCGCCAGCAGCTTCAGCGCCGCCAAACGACGGCCCCCGGCCAGAACACCATAGCCGCCGGTGTCGAGCTTCTGCACCAGCAACGGCTGCAACAGCCCGACCTCGCGGATATTGGCCGCCAGCGCGGCAACCGACGTCTCCGCATAGGCCGCCTCGTTGCGTGACCGCACATTGGCCGGGTGCGGCTCCAGGCTGTTCAGCGCCAGCAGCGCCGCGGTATAGGTTTGCATATTTGTCATGGGTCTTCCTTTCGATTTCAACCCGATCCGAAACCCCGAACGAACTCCTTTCACCCGGACCCGGATCACCCACGACAAAAAGCCAATTTTATACTTTAAAAGCGGGGCGTGCCCTTCACACGCCCCGCCAGAACTGATGCCTACCACCAGCACGAATAGATGACGGTGTCGCCCTCGGAGATCCGGCCCCGCGCCCAGGCACAGAATTCCAGATCCAGGTCGCGGTACGCCGCCGCCGCCTCGTCCTGAAACTGGTGGCCGTAGAAGAAACCCCCATCACAATGCGGCAGCCCGCCTTGTTTCAAAGCCTGTTCCAGCCGCGCGATATCCGCCGCCCCGAGTTCCAATTCACCGCAGTTCAATTCGGTGATACCCTGGCCGGTGCGTTCGACAAACAGACCCTCCATGAAGGTCTGAAGCTTCGAATGCTTGCGCCAGACAAAGCGCGGGGCCTCCTCTCCCTCACCCCGGACATATGCGTATTGATCCAGTCCCATAACTGATCTCCCTGTGACTGCCGATCCCGGTATTGGGATCGCAGCGCGCAACCCGCCAGCTCCGCCCGGAACAGGGCAGAACGGCGGGGAAGGGAAGGAAAACAGGGAGAGGTCAAGCCCGGATCAGAAAGTGATACAGTTCACACTTGGCACCGCCCATCTGGGCGCTGGCGTCATAATGCCAGCGGAAACCGGCGGGCACGCACCCGACGCAGGCCGATCCCGGCAGGCCCTCTTTGGCCAGCCAGCGCTCCAACAAGACAATCTCCTCCATATCCAACCCCGACGCATCACTATTGATGAGCGCCGGAGCCCAGGCCGAGGGCGCAACACGGATCACGGTGCGGAGGCGGGTCATACCGTCACCCGCCCCCGTTCCCGTGCCTCGGCGGCATAGTCGCTCAGCGTTTTCTCCGCCTCGAAATACAGGTCCCGTTCCACCGGCAGGCCCAGCGGACCGCGGACGCTGGCGATTTCACTGAGCCGCACGGAACCGACCTCGGGACAGCCCAGATCGGCCAGACCCCAGAAAATATCCGGCTCATCCGGCTCGACCCACGCCAGCAGCCAGGTCGCATTGGCGTCCGGCGTAAAAAGCTTCACCACCGGCCAGATGCTCGTTGAAATATCCTCCTCCATCATGCGCTGCCCATTCGCAAGCAGTGTCTCCATCTGTTCCTTCGTCACGAGTTCCATCGGTCTCTCCTATTCAGGTCTCCGATCCCATCGACAGGATCACCCTGAAAAGAAGCCCACTCTTTCTCTCATCATCGCCCATGACCACAGGCGCAACGGCCCGGCGGATGCGAAAACCGGCGCGGAATGAACGGCATGCGCGGGGCAAAACCGATGGCCTGCCCCGCACCCCGGTCGTCTTACCGTCCTGCCGCCCGGTCACGTCTGTGCGCCGCCTGATGCCGTGCCAGATCGATCCAGGCCGCCAGTGCAAACCCAGCGTGGCTGTCCTGCAGCCGAAACACCACCGCGCGCTGCACGTCCTGGCGCAAGGCTTCGGGAAACACCCGCAGACTGTCCGCCTCGCACCGCATGTCCCAGGCTTCCAGCGAGACCGGAAACCCGCAGCCACGGTCAGCCGCCACCAGCGCGTGGGCGGCTCCGGCCATCCCGCGCGCGTCATGCAGCAAACGCGCCTCTCCCCGCACCAGTCGCAGGTAGACCGACCAATGCTCGGCCTGATCTGTCGAGGTCACAGCGGCCTCCGCATCCCGCCCGCTGCTCAATTGCCATGTCGGGCTGATCTCCAACCCCGTCGCCTCACGGGCAAGACCCGCGAAATCCGCACCCGCCGGCAGTCCATTGAAGCAAAACTTTCCTTCCGTTTTCTGACGCATCGCATCCTCCTGTTCTCTGCAATCCCAAGCCGGGATCACAAAAGACAACAGGCCGCCTTCCTCTCTGGAAAGACGGCCCGTCAAGGATCACAATGGGACAGACTCAGGACCTTTCAGGCCACTGCACATGGTCCGGGTTGCGGTCCATATCGCTGGCCAGCCGCTGCGCCTGCATCACCAGCCAATCCTGAAAACCAAGAATGGTCTGGCCCGCAGCCACCGCCGCGCGCCAGTCGGCCTGCGGGTCGGCGCTGACCGGTTCCACATCCGGCAGGATCACGCCATTTACCATCCACGGCTCAACCGGGATCCCGCGCAGCCAGTCGCTCACAGACGGAATACGCCGGCAATCCTCCCGCACGTGTTGCTCGGCGATGAACCGCACCGGCACCAACCGGCCATCGCTGTTGGTGATGGCCCGCCCGAACACCCGCTGGGCATCAAAGATCCCGAACGAGTGATGACGGATTGCTCTATGGATTGGCAGGGCGTCGTGGGCCTTGGACGCATCCAGCCAATCGTGGATGGCGTGATAGTCGGAGGGCTGACCGCCGAACTTGCGGACCGAGCTTTCGGAGTGATGATCGGGATGGGCCATCAGATGTCCTCGTGCCTGTAGTCTTTGCGCGCCGTATAGGGGTCCGCATGCTCCACATCAATGCGGTCTTCGACCACGTTCCACGTCAGCACCCCTTCCCCGCCATCGTTGTTCTCAAAACCCGGGTGAAGGTTGTAGGCGATCTCCCACACGAAATCCGCCAGCCGGGCTTCAAGGTCGCCGAGCTTCACGCTATCGGGCGTCACCTCAATCCCCTGGACATTGCCGCTATCGGCATAGCCGTCATAGCACGCCTCGATCTCCTCGACGCCCTTCTCCCGCAGCGCCGCCAGCAAGCCTGCGCGCTCGGCATTCAGTTTTTCACGGGCCTTTTCGCGCTCCGCTTTCCACTTGGCGTTCAGCGCCTCCCAGTCAATTGCCGGGGCACTGGCCGGTTTCGGTGAATCGGTGACCTCAACGCCAGATTCAACCGGGCTCTTGTTCGCGTCTTGTGTCATGACATCCTCCTTTTCTCCAGGTCAATGACACCCAACACCAAGTTCTCTTTCCTCATAATCACTGTCCCCGGCGGCAATACCACCGTTATGGTATCTGGAGCGGTGCATCCCGGTGATCGCCTGCAAACTCGACATATGGTTATACCGGTAAATGGAACCACAAAATGTTGATCCAGCTTCGTGGATGGTCTAGTCTTCAATCATGAAACCCAACAGAGGAGGATCACTGCCATGACCCTTCACCGGATGATCGAAGCGGAAGGCCCGGAAAATCCCGCCGCCCTGCCCGTTCTGCCGCCCACCGAACGTCAAATGCGCTATGCCAGGCGCATCGCGGAGCAGGCGGGCATCGTCCTGCCCTGGGAAATCCAGCAGAACCGGAAGGCCCTGTCCGAGTGGATCGAGATCAACCAGCACCGAGGGCAACACCGCGCGCCACAACCCGACACGCCCAGTTCCAGGCAAGTCGGATATGCCGAGCGCATCGCCCGTGCCCGTCGTCGCACCATTCCCGACGAGTGCTACCGAAGCCGGGATCTGCTCTCCCGCTGGATCGACGCCAATGGCTGGTAGGTGAGCATACGCTCATGCCCTATCGCCTGCAGGTCGAAAACAGGCTGAAACAGTCGGGGGTCATTCTGGACGGGGTTGAAGTGTAATGGCGAAGAAAACCAGCACGGAACGGGGACGCCAAACCGGGCAAATGGACCTGTTCGGGGACAACCCGACAGCGGTCTCCGCAACTTCATCGCAACCACCTGATGTCGATCTGCAGGCATTGAGCGACCCGGAACTCCTCGCATTGATCCCAAAAGCGAACCTTTCGAACGTGGGCGATCTGTGTGACGAGGTCTTGAACCGCAATCTTGGCGATGCAGCTGTCCCTGCGCTGGACGCGCTCTGGCACAGATTCAGAGGCTATGGCGACAAGGGAGCGCTGCCGGAACAACGCGGCGCGCTGGACACATTGGCACGGATCGAAACTGCCACGGCACGGCAGGCACTGACCCGCATTGTGCGCGCCGCCCATCCGGACACCCTGTTGCCGGCTGTGCTGCAAGCCGCCGTGACGGCCGGGGTGCCATTACCGTTGCGACAGATGGAGCCCTGGCTGGATCACAAGCTTCCCGAAGTCCGGGTATGCGGGTTCACACTGGCTCAAAAAGCCAATCCACCGGCGCATCTGCTGGAGAAAGGCCTGTCAGACCCCTACCCGTCCGTGCGCCGGGCTGCACTGATTTCTGCGGGATTGCTGGAGCATGTCTTTGCGAAGCGGGGATTATTGCAAGAACTCGACAGAGCGCCCAACAGTCAGGTTATCGAAGCCCTGATCGGGATCCTGGATGAGGACGTCCTTGTACGCCTTCGTCGGTGCGGCGAGCAGAACGAAGCGTTGCGACCGTTCATTATCGACGAACTGAAAGCGACCGAGGACCCGAAGGCGCTGAAGATTGCCATGGACCTTGCCGCGCATAAAAGCCTGTAATCCAGCCAGATTTCCGGTCCAGAGCGGCTCTCCCCCGGCTACGTGAAAACTGGTGGAGCCGGAACGTTTCACGCCATTGAACCGGGCGCGCAATCGAATGGGAAACAGCGGTCAGGGCGCACAATAAAGGGCTGCCTCAGTTGATCCGTTCTCAACCCAGGTTCAGCAAATTTGACATACACGGCTCCATAAGGTCATGATACAAAACGATTTTATTTTCGGAAAAGCCCGATATGGCACTACATTTTGTGCGTCAGGAGGTCGGTTGGAATGGCCTCGACCGTTACGGGTTTTTCAGTTTCCGGATACGCCTTTCAAGCGCGTATGGTACGCCCGCCGCCTTCGCAACCCCTGCCGCCACCGGGTCTGGCCGAGCGTCCGTTCTGACCTCGATCCGTGCGCCGTCGACGGAGGTGAAGGACGTGGTGGCCCGCTGCCAGCGACCGAGCTTGTTGCGCACAGAGGCCCAACTGTCGTGGACCCCCTGCGCAGCGAGACGGGTCCGGATGACATTGACGCCGTACAGCGCCAGCACCGCGATGAACAGATGGCCCTCGATCCGCCTGGACAGTTGGTGCCAGATCGGGCGCAAGCCGAGTTCAGACTTGAGCGTCTCAAACGTCGCTTCGAGTTCGGTCAAACGCCAGTAGGTGCGCACCGTCTTCTCAAGGCCCCATTCCGTGTGGCTGGTGCGCAGCACATAGAGGCCCGCGCGGGCATCGCGTGTATTGAATGCCGCATTGGGTACCCATGTCACCGCGCTGGCCTTGCCATCCGAACCCTTTGTGACGCGGATGTCATAATGCTGATTGACCATAGCGTAGCGTTCCCGCAAACGCCCGAGCCGCTCCAGAACCTTGTCGTATGTCTTGACGGAGCGCGGCTTGCTCAAGCCGTCGTGCAAGGCGGTAAGTTCTGCCTCAAAGGCGTCCCGCTTCTTGGCCAGAATGGCTTCATCACGCTCCTGTCGCGCCTGGCTCCAGATGCAGAGTTGCGCTTCGTTCTCAGGCTCGTGGGACAGGTTCCAGATCCGCGCCTCATGCCCCGATCTGGTCTCGATCGTTGCATCAGGATCCCGCGCGCCTGCAGCATCCGCCTGATCCGGCTTGACCCCACCCCGCCTGACCGTGATCCAATGATAGCCCCGGTTGCGCAGTTCGGCGAGGTTGTTTTCGGTAGCGATGCCTGCATCCATGATGACCGTGGGCTTGTCCTTGTCCTCCGGTGTG
The DNA here is from genome assembly GCA_965242975.1 of Paracoccaceae bacterium. Taxonomy (GTDB): domain Bacteria; phylum Pseudomonadota; class Alphaproteobacteria; order Rhodobacterales; family Rhodobacteraceae; genus JAPPHA01. The sequence goes on from CBDETS010000002.1 coordinate 86,069, forward strand.
GCAAGGCTGTCCAGCGCCTCGAACAGCGTGCCGGGTTCGCTGACATTGCCGGGCAGAACGCTGGAGCGGCGCGGGAAGCCGCCCTCGTCGGTGGCCATCGCGAGCGTGACAAGAGGGCAGTCGTTCCGTTTCTGCTTGGAGCGTCCGAACCTGGCCAGATCGGACGCTGGACGCCCGGTCATGTAGGTGTTGGTCAGGTCATAGAAGATCACCGCACCGGAACTGCCGAACAACGTGCGCTGACGGTCAAACAGCGCGTCTTCGATGGCCTCGTGGTGTTTGACCAGACCGTCACTGAGACGATACAGCTTGTCGAGATAGAGCGCCGGCCCGGTATTGAGGCGCAGAAGTTCAAACGTGGCACTGTTGGTCTCCAACCATCGCAAAGTCTCCCGTTCGCTGGCGGGATGCACCATGCGCGCAATCACCAGCGCCATGGCGATCCGGGCGTCTCGATCCGACAGGCCGACATTCTTGAGCACCCCAAGAAAGCCCAGAGCCTCCAGAGCGGCCAGGGCAAGTCGCTCACAGCCCACAGACCGCGCGTCTTCAATCTGTATGCTGTCGAGACGGATATTTGCTGTGCCGCCATCCAGGGCCTCGGCCGCCGACTGGACCAACGCGCGGCTGCGCAACTTCTGCACAATGGTATCCGCCATTGTCGCCAATTCCGGTTCAGGATCGAACAGAGGCGTTTCTCCCGTAATCCCCGCCTGAACGAGTTCGACCAGTTCGGGCCACTGCGATTTGGGGATCGGAAAGGCTGCTCCGAGGTTCAGGAGCGTCTTTTGTTGCACCTTGCGGCCCGTTCTAAAATTCTCGACCAACCGGACGGATCGGTAGCATTTGTCAGCGCGGCGGCGGGTCAGGGTCTCACGAATAAACATGTTCCTACATTAGGACCGCTGCACCCCACTGGGAATCCCGAAAAGCCCTCAGGAAGCACATTATGGCACCACTTCGAAAATCCAGAAACTCACCTCAACAAAATCAACGCTTTACCGGCCAGAAAGCGGCAATTTCGACCGATTTCAGCAAAAAAGTGCGGAACTTGGGTCAAGCCTTTCCGCCTGCCCCAGGGCCGCCAGACTTTCCAGAAGCGGTTGCACACTGGACGTGCGCGCCCGCTTGAACCGCCGCGCAATCTGCGCTGGGGTCGCCTCGCCCATTTCAACCAGCGCATCATGGACCACCGCGGTCTGCTCGGGAAGTGCAGATGGCCAGGGTGCCGGTTCGACCTTTGCGACAAAACCCATGTCGAGTTCAGCCTGTGCCTCGGTCGTCTGTCGACTTGTGGGATTCTGATAGTCAGGGCGCAGCCAGCGCCAAAGCCCCGGCCCCGCGTCGCAAGCGGCGGCGCGGAAATCAGGCCGGGTCAATGTGCTGAACGGGCTGAGAGGCGATGGTCAGGTCGATCTGGCGCATCCGATACAGAAGAGAGCCTTGCGCCCGGTTCCGGGCGCGGCGCGGGCCGGGGCGGAAAGCAATACCGCTCAGGCAGGATGACTGATAGGGACCGATGACCGATACCCGCGACTCGACGAAACAGGATGTGGGGGCTTAGAGTGATTGCTGGCCGGTTGGGGAACGGAACGGATGGGCGCCGTCAGTGATTCTTTTGGCTTGAGCCTGTCGGATCTGATTGAATCCGAGAACCGGACAGGCTCCAGGGCCTCTGCGGGATCGGAACGCCCACCTTGGCCTGTGCCACGGGGCGTGGTCTTATGCGGGCGGGAGGAGTCAGGTGAGCGGCATGACAGACGGAAACGATTCAAGCATAGAAGGCCATACGACTCCACCCGCCACGCCCGGGCATCAAACACCGCTGGAGCGCTGGAAGGCGATGGCGAAAGCCGAGAACAACGCGATGCGCGCTGGCAGGTCTCTTTCACTGGAAGCCAACGAGACGGATGCCGACTTCCCCGGCCCCGCAGGCAACAGGAGCGTGGATGGGCCAACCCTGCAACGCGTGGTCGATCTCTATTACCTGTCCCGGCGTGGCGTGAGATGGATCAGCGCCGAGACCGGCCTGTCGATGGACGAGGTCCGTAAAATTCTGCAGCACTGGCGGCAGACGTGCAACAAGAGGCTTCTTCCAGCGGTCCAGGCAAAAGACCCCGAGGACGAGATGGCTTCAGCTGATCCGCCCCTGCCCACACCCTCCCCCATCCCACCACCTGAACCCGCGCAGGACGACGCGCAACGTAAGGCGCGCTTGGCCCTCCTGCTCGATGCGGGCCTGTCGCCGCAAGAGGTCACCGCACGAACGGGCTTCTCCGAGGCCGAGGTATGGCGGGCACTGGGGTTGCGCTGTCGTGTCAGCACCGGATACGGAACGGGCAGCGCAAAGTCGGAAGAGTTCTACCGCCGCCGCCATGCGCGGGCACTTGCGCTTGCGGCGGACGGATGGTCACCCATCGCGGTGGCCGACCGATTGGGTCTGACGGTGGAATCCATCAAGCGCGATGCGAAGCTTGTGCGGGTGATGGAGAACGGGGGGTCGCAGCGGGCGTCAGGATGAACGGGTTCAGGCAATGAGAGCAGCGGTGGGTCGCAGTCCGCGTCTGAGGCAGGTCGAGCCAAAGACCGGGGACAGACTGAGGTAAAGGATTTGGTTGTGGCGGATGATACGGCGCTGGCGCGGTGGAAAGTCCTGGCGCAAATCGAGAATGCGCGCGCCAGGAAAAACTGGGGCTTTGCGGGCCGAACCGGCTGGCCGGGCGACCTCGGAACCGGGTTGCCGCTCTCTTCGAAAGCGCGGGCGGAGCGTAGCAGTCAGGTTCTGGCCCTGTCCCGCGCCGGGCGGTCCATACCGCAGATCGGGCGCGAGATGGGGCTCGCCAACACCACGGTCTGGCGGATTCTGCATGGAAAAGTCGGACGGGGATGAGGGGATGACCATACAAGACTGGCAGAGGCTGGCGCGGCAGGAAAACCGTCGAATGCGCGAGGTCTGGAATTCGGGTCTCGCGGATGCGTACGGCGCAGAGCGGACACTCCTCGTCGAAATCCCAGGCGACCGCCATGCGCTGGCCGCGCGGCTGAAGCCGCTGTTCGAGGCCGGGCTCCCGGCCGACGAAATCGCAACGCATGAGCGCCTCCCTGAACCTGCGGTCTGGCAGGCGCTGGCGATTCATCTGCGTGCCCGACACGGGATGGCCAAGTTCGCGCTGCCGCCGGTGTTTTACCGGATGCGGCTGAAGCGCATCAGCGCACTGCGCGCGACAGGGATGAAACGCTGCGAGGTTGCGGCGCAGCTCGGGATCAGCGAATGGGTCATTGATTCTGATCACAAGCGGGTCAGGGAGATGGAAGGACAGGCGGATGCGGGGTCTGGCGCGACTGAAACACCGGGCGCGCGGAAGGATCAGCGGCACGGGCCGGAGTGACATGACGGGGACCGTCTTCATCAACAAGCGAAAGGACGCCTTGTCTTGAAGTCTGGCGCGGCATCCAGCGCCTGCTTGAGTTGGCGTGCCTTTCCTTCGGACGCAAAGACTCCCGAAGAAAGGCACTGGCGACAGATCCCTTCCATATGCCATGCAGCGCCCGGCTGATCTTCCGCCATCCGATGCCCGTTCCGACTCTACACCACGCGCGGCGCACCCGAATACCACCCGAATCCGCACTCCGGAATCCGGCACCGAGACGGAAATCATCTTTGGGCTGCGCGGTCGGGATTGCAGAACCGCAAAACGAACCGGCGCGTTTGCATGACTCTGCCGTCCCGGTTCAATGGCCCGGTGAAATGGAAGAGGAATGGGACCGTGACGAAAAAGGAATTGATCGAAAAAATCTATCGGGAGTTCAGTCAGTCCGGACCCCGCAGCTTCACCCGCGCGAAAGCGGAGGCGGCGGTGGGCGCGATCTTCGAGGACATCACCGAGGCGCTGGCGCGCGGGGATCGGGTCGAGCTGCGCGGTTTCGGCACGTTCAGCGTCAGACAATACGACGCCCGGGTCGGCCGCGATCCCCGCAACGGTGAAGCGGTCGCGGTGCCCGAAACCCACCACGTGTATTTCCGACCGGGCAAACCTGTCAGCATCAGGATCAACGGCGGAGATATCAACTGACACCCTCCCTGCCGCAATCCGGTATCACCCGTTTGGCGAGCCGCGCCACCTTGGGCTACTCAAACCATGGGATTTGTCTCGCCGGACGTTTTCGGAACATGTGCGTCCGGTGGAACGATCCCTTACTCGATCACCACTATCACTGCCGGGCTCTCATCGGGTCCGGCTTTTTTCTTCGTGCCAACGCCCGGCACGCGGAAATTGACACGAGCGGGGATCACGAACATCCTGTACCCGCTCGTCCGCACTTGGATCGCGCGTATTCGGGCGGGCACTGTACCTGAAAGCCACTTCGGCCAGGCTCCTCGCGGGTCTGGCCCTTTTTGTTTCACACGACACCGAAACACAAACGCCGCCCGAACCGGACGGCGCTCTCGTGAATATTCCCGGGCGGATCAGTTCAGAAAGGCCGTCGCAAGATCGGTCAGCAATGGCAAAACCAGAAGCCCGACGATCACGCTGCCGATCAGCTTGATCCAGTGCAAATCACCCTTGACCGCAATCACATCCTCCCGAACGGCCCCGATCTTCGCGTCCATCTCTCCGATCCTGTCATCCAGCGCGGCAACCGCCTCATCCAGATCGGGCTTGGTAACAAGTTCCGGCGCGGTGGCTCCGGCCAGCCCTTCGACCAGCGCTTCGGCAAGCTCCTCACTCGCGCCCGCGTCCCTCAGCTTCTTCGAGAACGCCAGCGTGTCGATCTGCAGTGCTGCTTGTGCCATCAGGGCCCTTCCTTTCTCTCTCATATAACCGCTTTGGCGCGGCATTTCCATTCCTCACCCGAATGGCGGGACCGGCCCCTGCCTGTCCCGCGTCGGGGGGGCGTTTCAGAACAGGTCCGGTTGCGCGGGCCCGGTCACGGCTCCGGGCCTGAACTCCACCACAAGGCGCTTCCATGCCTCTCCATCGCCTCGGCCAGTTCGATTAGGGCGCGCTGCGCCGCGCCAAGCCGCTCGGCCAGATTCCGGACATGGTCCACGCTCATGTCGGCGAAATCGCACGGCTCCCAGCCCCAAACACGGCGTTGACACGGCTCGCACCGAAAAAAACAATCCGTGGCTTTCAGATACTCGATCATGTAATTTCTCCCGTCTGATCGGTTGAGATGTCAGCGCCGGCCTCCCGGCCCGCGCCTTGCTTTCTGTGCCGAAACAGGGGGAAATCCGGCCAGGGACCGCCGAAGGCGGCTTGCAAGCGGCGCCCCGTCCTTGACCGGATTGGGGGAAACTCCCCCGAGGCCCGCCCCCGGCGGGTCTCCGGCCGCAGCGCGGTCGCCAAAGACGGTCCGAACAAGAGCGCTTCCTTCGCCACAAGCGCCGGCCGCGCCAGGGACGCAAACGGGATGCGGACTCCGCGATAGTGGAGACCGCGGGTGCGCAGGGACGGCGCGACGGCCGGGGCCGGGTCAAAGGATTGACAGCTTCGCTGTCAACGGCGTGAGCCGCTTGTCCCTTGACGCGCGCCCCGGCCCAAAGCGGCGGCCCGGAGCCCCTCCGGACGCCGTCAGGCGGCTGGACCCGGTTGCGGCGCTGGCGCGGCCTCCCCGCGCGCGTCGGGTTTCGGTGCCGTGGCTCGGCGCAAGCCGTAGTCTCGGCAGCGGAAACCGACCTTTCCCCGCCCGGTGCCTGAAAAACGGAATGGCCGGGGCAGGTTTCCCCGCCTCGGCCTGCTGCGTTACAGTCAGGACCAACCCACCATGCCAAAGATTGCGGGCGCGTCGGTGACGATCTCCACGGCGTCGCGGTCCAGCTTGGCAAAGGCAAGGCAAAGCGCGACATCCTCGCGGCTGTCATAGGTGCCCAGACAGTCGCCGCTTGCGAGGTCATAGACGGTGAAGCCCGGTTGCCAGATCGGAACCGCTTGGTGTTTGGCGTCATAATGGCGCTGCTTCGCGCGGCATCTCTGGCAGGTGGCATATCCGGCTTGCGCAGGGCTTCCGCAATCGGTGCATTGACCTTTTGCGCGGCGCGCGGCCTTGTGGTTCGTCTCATACCGGTAATCCTTGGCCGCACAAGTCGCGCAGAGGCGTTGATCGGGCCTCGGCTCCACCTTGCCGCATTTGGTGCACAACCCGGCGGCAATCCGCGCCCGGTAGCGTTTGGCTGCAAGCGCGCGGCCCTTCGCGTGATCATAGCGCGCGCTTCTGTTCGCGGCACAATCGGCGCATTCGTTGCGCTTGGGCCGCGCGGGCTGCTTGCCACAACGCACGCAAAGGCCCTTTGCCTTGCGCGCGGCGCTGCGCTTGCGCCACTTGTCACGATGCACCTTGAGGCACGCCGGGCACATCTTACGATTGGGAGCCGGGGGGCATTCGCCACAGTCAGAGCATAGACCGGCTGCGGCTCTCTCGTCGCGGACCAACCGGTCCAGGTGCGCGCCAGCGGATCGAGTCCCCTGCCCCGGACCGCGCCGCGCGCGGGCCGGGTTAATAGCAGGGGGCCAATTTCCTGACCGGATTGCGCGGGCGCGGGGGATCTCTGCTTTCGTGTGCCCAGGCCACGGGCACCCGGAGCATCAAACCGCGGGGCACGGCTGACAACGGCTTGACGCGACGTCCTCGATCAGCAGGGTTTCACATCCCCCGTGTCCGGGCATACAGGCTGCCCCATGACACGCGTTCCATTCAATTTCCCGGCCCATCACGATCCGGATAAAGCGCCTGACCAGGAGGTCCTCGAGCAGCGGCGCTTCACCCCCGAGCAGCACGAAGCCATCCTGCAGGTCTTGCGCATCGCCTGCCAGATCGGGTCCGACGAGGATGTGCCTCCGCTGTTCCGCCTGCCGGTGGCTGTGGTGATGACACACACCACATTCAGCGACCTCGCCGTGCGCTACAGGGTCCCGGAAAATCACAAACACCCACGTCATCAGGCGCTGGACCACGCCCTGAAGCTCTATTGCACGTCCAGCCAGTACTCCCATGCCATGATCACAGGCGACCGCCGCTACACCCTGGACATGGAGCCGGGCGACCCTCTCACCGATGCGGACCGCCAGTCGGGAGAAAACCGCCTCAGGGCCTGCCTCGACCGGCTGGAACGGGCGCGGCAGACCTTGATAACCGCACCAAACGGGCCGGGAACATGGAGAGTGAGGCGGCTTGATGCGAGACGGCTTTCGGGTCGACGAGAATTCAGTTCGCCGGGAATGCCCCGCACTGCTCCGGATTAAAGCAGAGACAAATCCTGAGCCGCGTCACGACCGTTGCGGGCGGGTCCGACATCGAACTCGACCCGCTGGTTCTCTTCCAGCGTCACCAGCCCCGCGCGGTCGAGCGCAGTGATATGCACGAACACATCGCGTCCACCATCATCCGGTAAGATGAACCCGTACCCTTCTCGGTGTTGAACCATTTGACGGTGCCGCTGCGCATGCGCTTTCTCCCTGGAATTCTGCCAGACCCGGCGTCTTCCGGCCGGATCGCCGGACGCGCTTTAGGCCAGGATCGCGCTTGGGACAAGAATCCGGTTTCCGATTATGGCATCAGCCTTCAGGACCTCGAGGCCCGATGACGAAACCGGTGCCCGCAATTCCGGCAAACAGGCGCGACGGGCTGGACCGCAACGGGTCGTCCCTGTTATCGCGGGCTGTGGACGCAAACGAACCCAGGAGACGAGGTGCCGATGCAATTGCCCGACCTGATACTCAACATGTGGAACGTCGCTGATCTTTGATTCAATCAACGACTGAAAACTCAATAAATCAGTAAATCTCGTCATTCATTTCTGACCCAACACGAAAGCGTTGCCCTCCTTCTAGCGTGACACGCAAGTTTTGCATCACAATGCACAGCACCTACATGGCAAGAAAACTCGTTAGCCTGTTCGGAAGAATCCCCTAGACATATTCTTTGGGGTTGCGATTACCTATGCTGAGCAAGCCTCGACCACAACATGAACATCGAATAGCAGGTCTGGATTCAGCTGCTCGTCGCAGTAAAGTCAGGAAGTAAGCATTCCTTGATCGCAAGCCGCCAAGCATCTGGGTCAAGGTTGCAGAATGATATTCTTGCATCGCCCTCTCGATCACGCAGCCCATCAACTTTGTTGGCGATCACGGTGCGGTGCGCGGCAAGCGCTTCGTCCAACACGAGTCCGTAAGCCTCCCATCGCGACGGGATCGCGACGATATCAACCGCTTGATAAGCCTCTGCAGGATCTTCGGCGTGGCCCCGGAATTCAATGCGTGGGTCGCCCTCTGCCAGTTCCTCAAGGTATGAACGCTGGCTGCCTTCGCCAAAGATCAGCAAACGCGCCTCCGAGGCTTGGGTCGACCGAAAGCCCTGGATCAGGATGTCGAACCCTTTCTGCCGCTCCAGACGCCCGATGGCACCGATTGTGGTTCTGGTTTTGGGGGGAGTTGTCTTCCGGGCCAACTGCTCAAGATCGACGGTTGGAGGAATGACTGTCAGCTTGTCTGACGCTGCTAGACGGCGTTCCTTCATCCAGTCAGACTGCGCATGGCTGACCGCGACCACCTGATCAAAGAAAGAATAGATCACCCGCAGCATCGCAAAGAACCGACGTTTATGCGGGACATTCAGGGTGGTGAATGCCCGGGTATAGCTATGTTCGACATGGACCATCCGTGTGTCCACGTGCAATGCCCTGAGGGCCGAGAACGCGGGCAGGCTTCTCCAGCTTGGTACAACGTGGGACACAATGACATCCGCCTTCAGTTTGCCCCACGAAAACGCGGAACGTTTGACCTTCAAGACCTTTTGCTCGACCGCGCCGGACAGGTCTGGCCGCGTCATAAGATGGTCGAGCATTCGCATCACACCGCCCGCGGTTGTGTCATCTACCAGATGGAGGATATTTTTCTTTGTCATGGTGATACCCCTCTTAGCTCGAATGAAGTTTGGATTTCGTTTGACCCACCCATTTGATCGGGCCAGGTCCAAATACCTTCAAAACAGTGGCAGCAACAAAAGTGCTGAACGATTTCAGAGGCTCCTCTAGCACTGGACGGAGACTTTCTTTGTAGCTGCGCGCAACCAACTCCCAAGCGCTGTCTGAATCCAAATTAGTGATTGCCCGACGCGCCAGATAGCGCAGTTGATATGCGCGAGCTGTGTGTTCGTGCTGGGCAAAGAAATCAGGATTCAGCGGGCGCAACTTTGAGACCATCCTTTCCCAAGCCTCCAACTGGCGATCCAAAGCAGCGGAAAGGCCGCCCGCATTGATCCGGTAGTGCGTCAGAAACCCCGGAACGCCTTCGATCTGCCAATCGGTCTTCAGCAACAGCCGCATCCAACATTCGATATCTTCTGACTGCCTGAAGGTCTCATCGAAGACCCAATCCCGCTCTGTCTCAAAAGCCGGGCGGTAGGCCAGAGCCTCCAAAACAGTCTTTCGAATAACAGCCGCCGATCCATTACCAATTGGGTTGCGGTTCAGAACATGGGCGGCGGTCACATTCCTCAGGCGGGGTGCTTGGTTGATCCCCATCATGCACCCCGCCTCGTCGATCAAGGCACTGCCGGAGTAACTAACCCCCACATCCGGTTCTGCCTTGAGATGGTGAATGTGAGTCGCCAGTTTCTCAGGCACCCACAGATCATCGGCATCGCAAAAACCAACGAACACGCCACGCGCGGCTGCGATTCCGGTATTTCTGGCTCCGGCCAGCCCACGATTGGCTTGCTGGACAAGTCGCACGCGCGGGTCGCTTTTGCGCGCGCGGGCAATCGCCGGGGTCGCGTCTTGCGATCCATCGTCGACGATTATAATTTCAAAGGCGTCATGGGTCTGCGCCTGCAGCGAAGCGAGTGTCTCGGCTAGGGTAGATTCGGCGTTGTACGCCGGTACGACAATTGATGCGATGGGCATGGTGATCTCCTTCGGAATTCTCATGAAAACAACGCGCGTTTGATCGCTTGCGGCAGTATCGGGGCCAGCGCGGCGCCTGCTGCGGTGGGCAGACCTCGGCGCAAAGGCAGCAGGAAACTGCGCGCATGCAGACCCAAGCCGTTGCATGTATAGGACAGGGCCTGACCCTGGTTCCCTAACCTCAGCGCCCGGCGCGCGAGGTACCGCAGGTAAACGGCCTCGGACGACCGGGACGGGAACACGCCATAGTACGCAGCCGTTCTGACCGCGTATGCACGCCCAGCGCGCATTGCGTTCAAGTCCGAGGACAAGCCCCCGGCACTAGTGCGATACCAGACCTGAAACTGATCTATCCCGTTAATGGTGAAGCCTTCGCCTGCGAGGCGGATCAGCAGCTCCAGATCTTCGTTATGAACCGTTCTCGTGTCCAAACCACCAACGGCATTGAAGACATCTCGACGAACCGAGAGATTGGACATGGTGCAGACCGGATTTTCTGCCAACAGGTCCTGAATGGTCAGCGGTGCGCGAGGAACGGTCGAGCATGTCTGAGAATCTCCAGGCATATCGGCGAAGAACCGGATTTGCCCAAAAGCTGCATCCGTGGTGGCGGGTTGGAAAGCTTCGTGCAACTGCGCCAGCTTGTCCTTGTGCCATAAGTCGTCCGCATCGCAGAACGCCAGTATGTCCCCTTTTGCCAACTCCGCCCCATAATTGCGTGCGGCACTTGGACCATCAAACGGGCTGCTTGCGATACGGATGCGTGGGTCTTGCGCAATGTGCTCCAGTACAACAGAGAGACACGCCTTGGAGGGGCGGTCGCCGACGCAGATCGCTTCCCAATCCGTGAAGCTTTGCGTGCGAATGCTGGTCAGCGTAGCGGCGATGGTTTCGGCATCGTTGTGAAACGGGATGATTATGGCAAAGCGGGTCATTGGAAACCGAACCTTTCTGTCGTTTTGTGATTCCGAGGCAGCAACACCCAGGAGGCAGCCAGCATCAAAGCAGCGCTGGTCAGCAGGTATCCGATCGCCACTGGCATCAACCCGAACGGAGCCATGATCGCGGTGTTAAGGATCAGTGCGAAAGCAAGTGCCGCGCTGACCCGCATCTCGGTTACCGCGTGGTTCTCCGACCGCAGCCACCCGGCCACAGCGGACCAGATGACACTCGGCAAAGCCGCAAGGCAAAGGACCGAGACCACCGGTGAAATCTGCTGCCACTCCGCGCCCAGCAGCAGCGGCACATAGACCGGTGCAAGGGCCGCTTGCAGCAAAACCAGCGGGCTCAGCACCAGGAGGGACGTGCCGAGCCCGTGACGCAGCGCCTTGGTCTTTTCCGGGGCTGCGCAAAGATGTGGGAAAAGAACCACCGAAAAGGCCTGTGTGAACGATGTCGCCAAGCCTAACCCGGCGTTGAAGGCCATGAAGTAGATGCCGAGGCTCTCAGCCCCCAGCATCGCGCCGACAACCAACTTGTCGGCCTGCAGACGCAGAACTTTGACGATCTCAACCCCAAGCACAGCCCAGCCGAAGCTAATAAACGGACGCAGGGCGGCAAACCCGTGTTTCGCGTCCGATGCCCAAGGGCGCAGGCGGCGCATCAGGATCAGCCAGATCGGCGCGGCCAGCAATCGGGGCAGCACCAAGGCCAGTGGTGAAGCCCAGAGCAGCACCAGCAGGGCTGCCATAACATTCGCACCAACCACCTGCCCGCCCGCAATGGCGGCAGTCTGTTGCAGCTTGCCTTCGCGCATCGCGAGGGCGGCCTGCACGAGACCTGCAGGCATGAACAGGTACTCTCCCGCCAGAATGGCGAGAAGCAGCGCCCAAGTCTGATGCCCCATCGCATAGAGGACTGCAGCGATGGCCAGTTGCAAAAGGAAGAGCCCGCCACACCAGACCCAGAAAACACGATGCGCGGTGTTGCAACGCTGTTCCAACTCGGCCTGCGGGGCTTGAATAATCCTCTGACCCACACCGTTCTCAGTCAGCGCCTTGAGGATATCTCCGGCCGCGAGGGCAGCAGCGGCCAGACCTATAGCCTCGGAGCTGAGGGTGCGCGCCACGACGATTACCACCGCAAGACGCGAGACCTTTACCACCACTTCGGACGCCGCATACGCCAGCAGGTGCCGCAAGAAACCGGAATGTGCCAAACGCTGAGTCATTTCACCAAATGTCCAAAAAACAGTGTTGAGATCAGTTTTATTTGGCGGCGGACTCTCTGTCCAAGACGCGGGTGGACAGCCACGCAAACCATCCGGCGAGCGACCTATCCGAATGGGATAAACGACAATCCCGATGCCGGTCTGACGCGCATCACGGCGCTGCTGTAATTGTAGATGCAGTTCAGGAGAGTTGAAAATGATACGACATTTCAAAGTTTTGGTTTTAGGGGCCGTCAGCGCGGTCGCTCTGTCTGGCTGCAATAGCATGAAGACCCCACGCAACATCGAGCCCGTCGCAAAAGGCGAGAGCTATCAGGCGCAGTACCGTGCGCCATCCCGCCGCCGGGCGAATACGCCTTTGCTGCAAGCGGAACATATGAACGGGCGCACATGTACGCCTCAGGCCGGGGATCAAGGCGTAAGTGCTTTTGCCAAATGGTCACAGCCCGCTCTCAGCCCTCTTTTGGGCGAGAAGCTTTCGCGCAATGACATGGTGCAGATCACCATCGACGGAGATGAACTTCTCAGCGATACCTACGTTGTATCCCGCGATGGCGACCTGAAACTGCCCTACTTGCCGCCAGTGCGCGCGCAGGGTCGCACGACCGAGCAGGTGGAGCGGGACGTGGCCCGCGTTCTGGTAGCGGCGCAGTTCTATGACAACACACCTCGGGTCACGGCGCGCATCAGCGATTTTGCCTCGGTTACTGTCGGCGTTAAAGGCGCAGTGTTCGAGCCCCACTCGGTTGAGATCGGAGGCACCCCCGGAGACGCGCTGGACCGTGGTCGTCAGGGTGTTTTGGGGGCCTCGACCGAGGCGCGCAATCTGTCGGTCGCCATCCGTGCCGCTGGAGGCGTGCGCCCGGATGCAGATCTGTCAGCAGTCGAACTGCACCGGCACGGCACGATCTATCGCATGGATCTGCGCGGCGTATTCGAAGGCACGGACCCGACCGATATCATGCTGCTGACCGGGGATCAGATCGTGGTCAACAGCCGGGGATGTTTCCAGGATGATTTGATGCGCCCTAGCCCGATCAGCCCGCCCGGTGTGACGCTGTATATGTCTAACCTCACTCAGCCTGCCACCGGCAACGCTCAGTCGGCCATAGGACGCGACGTACGCGAGGTTCCCTATGGCACGCGCTATCTGCAGGCAGTTGTAGACGCCAATTGCGTCGGCGGTGCCAAGACCACCAATGCCAATCGCAGCGCGGTGTTGTTCACCCGCAACCCGATGACCGGAAACTCGATTGTCATTGAGCGCAATATCGAGAAGCTGCTGCGACGTGGGGATCGGGATGATCATGACCCCTATGTTCTGCCGGGTGATGCGATTGCCTGCTATGACAGTAAGGTGACCGGCCTGACCGAGGTTGCCCGTGCGGTTGGCATCGTCGGCGCAGCGGCTTTGCTGGCCCCCTAATCAATCCCGAGCGGGCGATGATTTCGCCCGCTCCCAAGCGGCGGAGACTGCAGCGAGTTTGTCGGTTATGTCTTTGTGTTCCTTGGCTGCAGTCTCTACCGCAATTAAAGCCTCTCGAAACTCTTCCGCTCCGAAGGTCGCCGCACTGCCTGCCAGTTTGTGGCAGGCCTGTGCTAGTCGGTGCAAATCTGACTTGTCAAACACGCCCGTTTCGAACTGCGCTACCAACTCATTCCCTTCGGCGATAAACATGGCATGCAAGCGGGCGAAGACCTCAGGCCCAACGCTGTCTTTCAGTTCTGCCAGCGGATCATGCTGCGCATCATCCGAAACCTGCCCATCGGCTCGCGTCACTACTGAAAGCGCTTTGCGCAAAACATCAACCGAAATCGGCTTGCCGATGAAAGCCGTCATGCCTGCCGCACGAAAGGTCTCAACCGCGTCTGGCAGGACGTTGGCCGACACCGCGATAATCGGCGCATCTGCGGACTGCCCCTGACCGTTACGAATATGGCGCGCGGCGGTTGGCCCATCCATCACCGGCATGCTGATATCCATCAGGATCGCATCGAACCGCTGCCTGTTGGCCTTCTCGGCGCCAACCTGTCCGTTTTCAGCCGTCATCACTCGATGACCGTCCAGCGCCAGCATGTTGCAGATGACCTCGAGGTTGATCTCGTTGTCTTCGACCACCAACAGGTTCAGAGGTCGGACGGTCTCTGTATTGATCGGATCGGCCTCAAGCAGTTGGTCGGGCGCTGCAGGCTGCAATGGTACCCGCAGCCAAAAAGCGCTGCCGTCGCCCAACGTGCTTTCCGCACCAACCTCGCCGCCCATCGCTTGCGCGAAACGCCGGGCAATCCCCAGCCCAAGGCCGGTGCCACCGACCGTACGACCGATCGAGGGATCGCTGGTGTAGAAGTCATCAAAAATCGTATCGATTTCATCCTCAGCGATACCAGCTCCGGTATCGATCACACGCACTTCGTAGATATGCGCCTTAGCCTGATAAGCGGGCTCGCATCTTTCGATCTCAATCGAAACACGACCGTTTTCGGTGAACTTGATCGCATTGCCCACTAGGTTCAGCAGAATTTGCCGCAACCTCTGCGCGTCAGTCGCGACATGTGGATAGGTGCCGCCCACCCATTGCCACGAGATCGAGTTGCCACGCGAGGCCGCATTGCCGCTTTGCCCATCCACCAAGTCCTGCATCATCGCATTCAGGTCGGTGGGTTCGTGCGCTACAGACAGCTTACCGGCCTCGAACCGAGCGATATCCAGCACCGCATCCACATGGTTTTGCAGAATCTGGCCCGAGATCTCCATGTTTCGGACAAACTGCGATTGTTGTTTGGTCGTGCGCGTATTTTTGAGCAGGGTGAGATTACCCAGCAGCCCGTTCAACGGTGTTCTGATCTCGTGACTCATGACCGTCAGGAAATCCGACTTGGCCTTTTCCCCAGCCAAAGCACGATCACGGGCCGAGACGAGCTCTTTCTGATCAGCAACGCTTTGCGAGATATCGCGGACAAAACCGATGATGATTTCCTCGTCCCCGGTCTGGGCAGATTGCAAAGCCAGTTCGACCGGGAAGACATCGCCATTCTTGCGCATCGCCTCAAGTTGAACGCGACCTTTGCCAACGACGTGGCGATCCCCGCCGTTCTGCATACGTTTCATGCCGACGGTATGGGCCTCGCGCAAATGGGCTGGCACGATCAGATCACCGATTGAACAGCCTTTTGCCTCATCCTTGGAATACCCGAAAATCGCTTGTGCAGCGGCGTTGAACTCCAACACTTTGCCAGTGGCGTTCACCACAATCACCGCATCCAATGAGGTCGACAGGATCGTATTCATACGCTGGTTGGCCTGCCGGATCGCCTGCCCCCTTCTATCAGCCTTGCGGTTGACCACCAATAGATAGGCGCTGACAGCAGCGAGTGTCAGAAATAACCCGCCGGACAAAACGGCCAACCGTAAAAGGCTCAGCGCAGTTTCTTCACGGCGCTGGTCGGACTGGCTTGCGAAGTAAGAGATTGCTGACACCGAAAGCTCTCGCACCTGTGGGGCGACCCCTTGGGCGCTTGCATAGAGTTCCAGCAACCCAGCATTCAGACTCAAATCCTCAGCGTCGATTGTGGGTACAGATTCCTCAAGATAGTCGGAGACCCGCGCCAGAGGCTCGGCAAATTTCGGATCAGCGCGCAGGGTTCCAAACAGCCGCGAGGTGCTCAGAATATCGATGCGGCTGTACAATAGATCGAAGCGGCGGCGGATAAGGTCCAGATTTTCGGGCTTTAGCTCCGCATCCGACGCACCTGCCTCAAGCGCGTTGAGGTAGAATAGGAACTCAACCTCAACCTGCGTCAACGTCCATTGCACGTTGTCTGTTCGGGCAGATTGCCGGTCGCGCAGATCGGTCATCACCTTGACCGACAGCAACACGACCAAAGCAAGGGCGCCTAAAACGGCGATACCGATGAGCCCGAAGGCCCACCGGCGTCGCGAGTGGTTTGGTTTTTGTATCGTCAAGGTTTTGCCTGCATCTACCACTTCATACTGTGTTGCAATCCCACGCTATTTAACGATCTCCAACCTGTCGAGTTGCCAAATGCTACGAGCGTAAATCACCTCGGTCTGGTACTTGATATCACTGTCATAGGGATAAACGATCCAAAGCGGCCCCTTCTGCCGTCTGGACATCGCCGCACCGTCCATCTCATAGGCAACAATCGGGTCCTGCGCTGAGATTGAGTCCATCGGAATTTCAACCGCGTAGTCATTGATCGCTGTCGCCCGGATCGTAGCGCCCTCTGACCCGACCTGTTCCAGCAAGACCGACAGAGGCACACCGACAAATCTGGTTTCGCCGTCTGTCCAGATCGTTGATGTTTCAAAGCTGCGCTGTGGCAAGGCCTGCAGCATTTCCATATCGAACTGCGCCGTTCCTTCGGGCCCGGTCTGCGCGATATCGCCGGAAATGCGCAGGATGACTTCCCCTGTCGGGATCGCCAATTCTTCGGACTGAGCAGAAGTCAGGCAAAAGGTGAAAGCCGCAGTGATGATGGCAAAAAACAGGCGCATCTTAGTCTCCAATTCTTTGACCTTAAGAAACCAGAACGGGTGACGCTGCGACAGATGGGCATGGGGATAGGCACCTATCCGTCCGGATAGGTGCCTATCCCCATGCGGCGGCGGAAAGGAGGTTCATGCGTTGACGCAGCATGGATTGGAAACCGTCGCGAAGCTCGGTACGCTGCAACGCAAAGACGGTAGTTGCCTCAAGATAGCCCGCGACCGATCCGCAATCGAAGCGCTCTCCTTCAAAGGCGAAGCCATGGCATCCAGTCTCTTCAATGTCAGCCGCGATCGCGTCGGTAAGCTGGATTTCGTTGCCCGCTCCGGGTGCCAAACCCTCCAGACGGTCGAATATTGACGGTTGCAGCAAGTAGCGCCCGACAATGCCAAACTCTGAGGGAGCCTGATCGGCGGAGGGCTTTTCGACCAAACCTCGCAGATGCTGCACCTGCCCAGCCCTGCGCGCGATATCGACCACGCCATAGGCGCTGATCCGGTCGGACGGCACAGCTTCCGTCGCGATCATGTGCTTGCCTTCAAAGCTTTGTACCATCTGCGCCAGGACCGAGCGCTGCGCGTGGATCACATCATCCGGCAGGATCACCGCAAAGGGCTCGTCACCGACAAAATCACGCGCCAGAGACACTGCGTGACCCAGACCGCAGGGGCTGTATTGTTGAATAAAGCTATATGTCTCATCCTCAAGGTTCGTATGGCGCAAGCGGTTCAGCAGTGTGGTTTTACCGCTATCCTTCAGCTTACGCTCCAGCCCGGAGTTGCGTCCGAAATACGCCTCAAGCGCGGATTGGCCGGTTGAGGTGATAAAGATGAACTCATCAATCCCGGCCGAGCGGGCCTCATCCACCGCATATTGGATCAAGGGGCGGTCAATCAACGGCAGCATTTCCTTCGTCACCGATTTCGTTGCGGGCAGAAACCTTGTGCCCAGACCGGCGACCGGGAAAACGGCTTTGCGAATACGTGTCATTTCAATACTCCTAAGTTTGATCAGTAAGCGCCTCGGCCCGACACGACAGCACGCGCGGTCATCGCGATGAGGATGAGGTTCAGAAGGGGCGAGCGGGAGCGGACATAGGCCGTATCCAGCTCGATCATTCGGTCGAAGCCGATGCCCGCGCGGCCCGAAACTTGCCAGAGACCAGTGATACCTGGGCGCACCTGTAGGCGTTCCAATGCCTGATCGGGATATGCGGCAACCTCTTCGGGCAAGGCCGGGCGTGGGCCGACCAGCGACATATCCCCTTTGAGAACGTTGAAAATTTGCGGCAGTTCATCCAGCGAAAACCGCCGCAGCAGCTTCCCGACGCGGGTCACGCGCGGATCATTTTTGGCCTTGAAGCACACGCCCTGACGATCCGAATGGGCGAGCAGGTCCGCGCGCCGCGCTTCGGCGTCCTGCGCCATCGAGCGGAACTTGTACATCATGAAGGGCACCCCGTTTCGGCCAATGCGTGTCTGCCGAAAAAGGGCGGGGCCGCGACTGTCCAGCCGCACCAATGCGGCGATTGCGGCCATGGGCGGGGCCAGAACAGACAGCACGACCGCCGCCAAAGTGAGATCCAGCAAGCGACATGCTGTGACCCTGGGAAGAGAATTGCGCGTAGCACGCCCGAGGAATTCAAAATTACCCTGTAGGTATCTGCGGGCCATGCGGCGCGGCTCCATCGCTAACCGCCATGCCCACTCCATCCGAGCGCGGCGAACGATGCGCGGTGCCCGGCGCACATTGCCGGCCAGGAAATCGAACAGAGCGCCCACGCCCAACGCTATACGAGGCTCTAAACGGTGGCGGTTTTGCGTGATCCACAGTTCCTGCAGCGGGACACCCATTGCAACCAACAGGATATCGGCGCCGGATTGGTTGATATCGTCGATCGCCTCATCAACACGCGCGGCCCCTTCGTAGCCGTCGCGCATACCGGCTACGGACAGATTGGGGATCATGTGCTGCAACCGAGCCGCCGCAGCTTGAGCCGTTCCGGGGCGTCCGCCCAATAGATAGACCGACTGTCCCAGCCGCGCGGCGCGCTTCAGTAGCTTGGGAACAAAATCCGTGCCGTTTAGGTTCTCGGCCAACCGGGCACCCTGCAACTTTGCCGCGATCTCTACTCCGATCCCGTCAGGCAAGATCATATCTGCCCGGGCCAGCGCTGCTCGATAGGTATAGTTGCGGGCCCGGATATTCGCGCAATGTGCATTCAGAAAACACACCGTTCGGTGTGTCCCATCCAGCAGTTTCGAAATCACCTGTCCGGATTGGGCATTCACCACAGGCAATCCCATAATCTCGGTCTTTTTCAGGGTCGGGCCAGATGTCGGCTGCGCGCCTTTGTACATATCTTGAACTGACAGGAACTGCATGGAACTCTCCGATCACGATGACAATCTTTGCCTTTAGACTGCCAATGTGATCTCGCAACCGATAGGCGAGCATCAGGAGAGGGATCGGAGAATAGGTCTATTCAAATGACCCCGCAGCACATAGCGTGGAGGAAACGGCCCGCTGACCTATCCGATTGGGTATTCACCTGTCCGACAGGCAGGCTTCATGCCATGCGTTCAATAATTTATTAACGCATTCAAGTGTGGTTGGGGGCAGACGGAGATTTGATATGAAAGTTCTTATTGCTGACGACCACGAGCTTATTCTGGACACACTCGTTGCCTTCATAGATACCGCAGGCGGGATCGAGGTTAAGACCGCGCCGGACTTCCCCACCGCGAAATCTTTGATTGAGAAAGACGGAGCCTTTGATCTGGTCCTTTTGGACCTGAACATGCCCGGCATGAACGGGCTGAGCGGGCTTGAGACTTGCGTCGCCATGGACGGCACCCAGCACGTAGCCCTGTTTACCGGCGACACCTCACGCGATCTGGCGCAGAGGGCGCTTGAGCTTGGAGCTGCGGGTTTCGTCCCCAAGACCCTACCGGCGAAATCCCTGGTCAACGCGATCCGCTTTATGGCGATGGGTGAACAGTACATTCCTGCTGGTTTCATGAACGCGGAACAGCCGGAAGACTCTCATCCCATGGCCCAAAAACTGACCGAGCGGGAGCGGCAGGTTCTGAAAGGGCTGACTGAGGGCAAATCCAACAAAGAAATCGCCCGTGATCTGGATCTGTCCGAGCCGACGATCAAACTGCACATGAAGACACTGTATCGCAAAGTTGGTGTCAGCAACCGGACGCAAGCCGCCTTGGCCGCGCGCGAGGCAGGATTGTTTTAAGCCTCGCTATCCGAAGGGATAGGGCGGCGCTCCCAATCCCCTCACCTCCTAGCCTGCTGTGCAAATGAACAGCGATAGGTTGCGGTGTATCACCCTTGCAAGAAAGGGTTTTTCTATGCTGCAACAGATTTCAGACACCTCTAAACCCACGCGCGACATGCAATTTCTGCATTCGGCGCGCATTTCTCGATCCAGCCTCCGATCGCTAGGTTGGCGTCGCATCGTAAAAGGCGGACGCCTCAGCGATGCAGGTCGCCTCCCCCGCTACGTGGCACTGTTCCTGATGGGAGCGAGTTGCATCTGGGCCCCGATCAGCGGCTATCTGGCAACCGCACCTGTCAAATACACCTCACACGCCTCACTGATCCTGCCCGGGTCTGGTGCTTCGGCATCGGTCAATCTGGCCAATATCGGTCAGGCATCCTCATACGCGAATTCTGCCTTTGCCAATGGATCGATCAGTCCAACCGAGACTTACAAGCGTTTGTTGTCGGCCGATCGTATCCTTGATGCGGCTGCCAAGGCCGTAGACGTCGACCGGAACACGTTTGGTAAACCGCGCGTTCAGTTGGTTGATCAAACCAGTCTGATCCATATCGAGCTTCAAGCTGCCTCACCAGCAGATGCGCGGCAATATGGTGACGCCTTGGTGGCGGCTTTTTTCACTGAAATTGACGCTCTGCGTGCCGATGAAATTGCTACCCGAGAGGCCAGCAATACAGGCGCGATTGAGGACTACACCCGCGCAATTCAGGTCACGCGGGCTGGGATCAGGAAACTACAGTCACAAAGCGGGTTGATCTCGGTCGCGCAATACCAGGAGCAGGTCGCAGCAAATGATCGCGCAAAGCAGGAATTGCGTGCCCTGGAAAGCGAATTGGCACGTCAATCGGAACGTGTCGCCGCGCTTCAGGTTGCTTTGGATCTGCCTTCCGATGCAGCGGCGGCAACGCTGAAGCTCTATGCCGATGCTCAGTACCTATCATTGCTTAAGGACGTGTCGGCGGGAGCTGCGAAGCTGGCACAGGCCGATGCAAGCTACGGATCGCGCCACCCGATCTATGTGAATGCCCAGAACGATTATGAAGGGGCTCGATCAGTCGCTTTGCAACGGGCATCGCAGGTAACTGGCCTGGCCGTCGAGCAACTCGGCGGATTGGATCGCGCCCCGGAGGGACAAAGGGCTCAACTGTTGAGTGAGTTGGTGCGCGAAGATGCCTTGCGGGCCGGATTGGAAGAGCATGTTGCGACACTGCGCGAACAAGTCCGTCTGGAAATATTGCGCTTGTCAGATCTCGCCCCCATCGCCGCCGAATTGGAAGATCGGCAGAGAGATTTCGCCGTGGCAGAGGCCGTTTTTGCCTCCGCCATCGCCCGGTCCGAGTCGAAAAAGACCGATGTCTACGCCTCCTACCCGCTGATTCAAGTGCTCGAGAACCCATCGCTGCCGACACGCCCGTCTTCGCCGAACAAAAAGATCTCGATTGCCGCCGGTATCGCTGCAAGCCTTATGCTGCTGATGGGTTTAGCACTGGCCTGGATCCGAAACCCGCTAATCTCAAAGCTGCTGAAAGACCAGAAAGAGGCCACTGCATAATGCAGGTATCCCCTCAAACCCCGGCCGAAAAAATCGTCTGGTACGCACTGATCTGGACATGGCCGTTCTACGGGTTTGGAGCACTCTATGTCGTCGGCCCAGTGCTGGGTTGGACGCTGGCTGCAATGGCCGGGTTGTCACTTTATCTCGGACCAGAGATCCGCTCTGACATGCGTGCAACTGGAAGGATTCCCGCGTTGGTTTGGGTCTGGGCCACCGGCATGATGGTGATGCTGGTCGCGCTGTGGGTGGGTCACGCAGATTGGAACCTCGGCACAACCAAAACAATCAAATCGAGCATCGGATGGGCCAAGGGCTGGGCGCTGATCCCATTGTTCATCCTTGCAGGGGCAGTTTTGCCGATCCGGCGCGAGGTTCTGGTCAGAGGTCAATGTGTGCTGGGCCTCTGGACCTTGTGCCTGCTACCTTTGTTAATGGTCGCCCCTTATGCCGACCTGCCGCATCTATTGTTCACGTCCCCTCTCAAAGCCGTTGGGGGCCCGGGACCTGAGTATTTCTCAGTCTACCTCTACACAATCGACCCAGCCAGTGGAACACCACGGTGGCAGTTCTTTGCGCCTTGGTCTCCGTTTGCAGCATTGCTGGGCGTCTGCATGGTCTTGTTTGCTCTGGAGGAGAAGCACCGCAGATGGAAGGTCATAGGATTGGCCGCCGGAGTTCTGATGATCCTGATGTCCAAATCCCGTATGGGTTTGGTCGGATTGTTGTTCTGCTCAATGTCACCCCGCCTCTTGCCCCTTGTTGCCCGCAGCTTGGGGTGGGTTCTACTGTCTGCGGCAACAACGACCGTAGCCGTTTGGGGCGCCGCCTTTGTCGAGTTCGGGAACCGAACTCTCTACAGTTTCAAATCCGCCCGCGCAGACAGCACCCGCGTGCGCGAAACGTTGCAGCGCATTGCCTATGAACGTTGGCAATCGGATGCGATGATTTTCGGGCACGGCACAGTTAGACCCGGAGCACATCTCGTTGAATACATGCCGATCGGCAGCCACCATACTTGGTACGGGCTATTATTCGTCAAAGGGCTGACCGGATTTGCCGCGTTCCTCATACCTTTCTTAATTCATTTCTCGGTCGCCGCCCTAGAGGCAATAAAGTTTGAACGAGGCAAACTTCCTTTTGGGCTTCTACTTACCCTACTACTTCTTACATTTGGAGAGAACGTTGAGATTCAAACCTATCTGCTCTGGCCAACCCTATTATTGCTCGGACGTCATCTGAGAGAGATCAAATAGGGGTCGACTCCGGTAAGGGGCGAAATAGGGCGATTTCTGCCCTCTTGCGCCAGATGTACTGTCCGATGAGTAATATGTGCTGCCATCCCAGCGGCGAGATGTGCTTCAGTAGTTCTTCGGGGGTTTCCAAGTCGGCCCGCTTGCGCTGCATGACGGCTTTGCCCAACTGGTTCGTATTCCAGTAAATGATTATCGCTGACAGTAAATTCAGACCGGCAAGACAAAAATGCTGGCTTTCGGTTGTACGGTCCCGAATCTCTCCCTGACGGCCGATCCGTACAGCGTCCGTTCGATCCGTCCGATTTCCCGCATCGCGATGGCCAGATCGTGCTTGCGCGGACGGGCGGACAATTGCTTGAGCATCTGGCTCGGCGGCAGTTTGCCGGACACCATTGTGGCCGTGCATCTTAACCGAGATTTCCCAAGTGATCGTAATTTGAGATGAAGATCGTCTGATCTCGCCAGTTGATCAATCGCATTGTGTCATTATGCGGTATTCATCAGCTTCCCAAGGTTCGAAGTCCGGGTGGTTCGTACCGCGACTGTGTGTATTCTAATTTGAGGGCCGGTTTTTTCAGCGTGGTGGCCGGTCCTTGTCGAGCCGTTTTTGTTTGCTTGAGTTGGCGGGTTCGCGGTCATGCACAAGACGGCGGCGCTCGCAGTCGGTGGATGGTGGTGAGAATGGCGCGGACCATGTCACCTGTCACCGCAGTCTCGGTGAGTTGGAAGGTTATAGCGCGGGCATGACGCACAACTCGGGCACCGGTTTTTATGAGTTTGAGGTGCAGGCTCGTCAGTGACCAGCCGGCCATGGCTTCGGGCAGTTCAATGCAGCGCAGGAAGGTGCCGAGGTTGTAGGCCAGTGCGTGCAGTTGCAGCCGCACCTCATTGTCGTGGAACCGCTTGCACGACAGCCGCGCCCAGCGGAAAGCATACTTGCCTTCCTTGATGTGCTGCTCAGCGGTGCCGCGCTGATTGTAGAACTGCACCACCCAATCCGGCTCCATCGGAAGGTTGGTCACGATGAAACCCACGCGGGGGAACAACTCGCCCGGAGGCCACTCGATCTTCGCGATCACCCGCCGTTCACTTTCCCAGCTTTGCGCCTGGTAATAGAAGGCCTCGTAGAAACGCTTGACTTTGGTCTGGGAGGGCCGCCCCACGGGCCGGGTTAGCCGATGCGCGATCTTTTCCTTGAGTACCGCGTTCGCGGGCAGCCGGATGAGCGGTCGGGACTGAGGGGTCAGCCTGAATGGGCGGGATCGTGTTTTCGAATTCGCCCTTTCAGCGCCTTGACGGCGGGGAGCAAGATGATGGCATCCGCCCGGAAGAAGCGGCCCCCAAGGTCGCGCCCGGCATAGCGGGCGATGACAGGATCAAGAACATCTCGCCAGCCGTCAGCGCTGTGAACGTTGCCGGTGCGCAGGGCGCAGCGCTCAAGCATGCCGAACTGGTTGAACAGGAACAAAACCACAGGGCCCTTACACCTGGGTAATTTTACTTTGGCGCTTCCGGGTAATATTCAGACGGTACTCACAGGAAGTTCGGGTGAGAGCAGGTGCAATCGAAATGTCCGTTCCAGGCCGCACCTTCCTGATACCCGTGGGTCGGGCTGACAGAACTGTCCATATCCAGCACGACATACTTCAACGCGTTGCGGTCATGGAAGCGGTCAATCCATTGGCCGTTCATATCTGCAAGCGCTTCGCGGTTCTCGGGCAAGGCCAGCGTCTCGGTCTCAAACCGCCCCATCTGCGAGGCCGAGGCCGCCTGCGCCTCGACAGCCCTGACGCCGACAACCTGACGCATGACCGGATCGTAGGCAAAACGATCAGCATCGTTAACGTCCTCGTAGCCTGCCAGACGCCCAAACACCGATTGTCGGAATAGTCCATCGAGCCGATGGACGGTGTTCTTTCTGCGGCGGGGATCGCAAGCGCCGTCGCCGCCAGAGCGGATAGCCCGAGTGCATCATCAAGCTCTCGCATCACAAGCAGGCCTCCGTCTGAACTGAGTTGCGCCCCCCGAAACTCCGGCCGCACGCGACGGTCAAAATCGACCCGATCTGCCCGATCTGAAACCGCACCCTCTGGATGATCCATGAAAACCGCGCCGATCAGCCAACATCAATATGATTTGTAAAGAAAATATCATGATCAAGATAGCAAAATCAGGAAGCTAATTGGGGAATGTGGGCTCAAGGGTGGACGGCGTGATTTGCAGCCGTTCATTCACGTGAAGCCTCAAGTGGGGGATGTGTTACTTTGGGAAAGCTGGCTGCATCACGAGGTGTCGATGAATATGGCCGAGGACGAACGGATTTCGGTGAGCTTTAACTATAGTTGGGGTTGACTGGTCGGAATGCTCCACCATCACATCGCTTGAAATAGTGGGATATTTGTTTGTGCTGCCGTTTTGAGTTCGCCGATAATGTGATCAATGAAAGCGGTTTGCTTTTGGGGAGACAGGAACGCCTTACGCCCAATATCGACGACTTTGAATTCAACGGATAAGGGGCTGCCATCCCGGAAGACCAAACCTGTTTCCGCAATTTTTCGCTGAATGCTTGCGGATACGTCCTTGATGGGTTTGGCATGATGGCCATAGGTCGCGATTCCATAGAGCCCGCGCCCAAAATAGGTAATGAGCGGTGCGTGCTCACAGAGCGCATCCGAAATACACTCGGCGATGTCCGTCACCTCATCCACGAATTCCCGTGACACGCATCTTTCGTAAATTGAAGTGATATTCGTCACAGCTAGTATCTGAAGCCTGGTGGCGCGAAACTCCAGCCGCCCCAATTGTGCCAGATAGTTTCCAAAAGCGTGAACCCGTAAGACCCCATCAACGTCGTCGATTGGTATCGCATCGCTGAGTGCGATAGTTTTGGGTTCGCGTGCCAACTGCACGGGTCCGGTCGGCGCTTGTACGGTTTGGGCAAGCTGCTCAATCCGGGAAGTCGCAGTTTCGGCCAGTGTGACGCGCAAGTTCAAATCGGTGAAGTCAATGGGTTTTACTACGTAATCGGTGGCCCCAACGGCAAAGGCTTTGTCAACGTGCTGCTTATCTGACATTGCGGTGACCATGATGATCGGCTTGTATTGATATAGGGGCCGAGCTCGTATGTGCCGGCAAATATCGATCCCGGTCATCTCCGGCATTTGAATATCCAGCAGAAAGAGATCAAAAGGGCGGCTGGCCTGATCAATTTTTTCCAGAGCCTGAAGTCCAGACTCGGCGGTTTCGATACTATGGTCCCCGGACATTTCCAGTCCAAGTGAGAGTACTTTCAATATGTCAGCATCATCGTCGACAATAAGAACCTTCATAGCGGATTTCCAAGACGTCGAGTGGTACAGGACTCTATTACTAAAACGCGGTCAACGAATGACGTGGAATATATCTTAGCTCGGCGAACTTTTAACAACCTAAGTAATTATATATTTTTTCAGGTATCGTATAAATTGTTTTTTGAAAAGATGTTTTTTATTTACATATACTGCTTTGACTGAATTGCCCTGAGTGTTTTTGAGTGGGCGATTCAAATTGTCACATGGCCGGATGGGTTTTGATCTGTCTGTCTCTGTGCATGTCAAACTTCGCAACCGTTTCGTTGACAGATGACGAGCGCGCCGCGCTTGAAATGCTCTGTCGTCGTCGCAAGGTTGAAGCCTTGGTCTGGAAGCGTGCGCGGGCTTTTATACTGCTGGATGCAGGTTATGACCCCAAGATTGTTTGCGAGATATTGGACATCGGGCCTTCAGTTCTGATGGAATGGCGTTTTGCCTATAAAGCTGACGGTCTCGCATTCTTTGGCCTGAAGGATTACAGCCCGCGCGAGGGGCACCTGTCATTCCCTCAGGAAGAGGCGGTGAAAGAACATTTCAGCGAGCATCCGGCCCGCTGTGTCGATGAAATCCGCGCTTATATTCTGGCCGAGTTTGGTCAGAGCTACTGTCGTTCTGGTGCCTCAAAGCTGATGCGACGTTTGGGATTCGAGTACAAAAAGCCTCTCGCGCTTTCCGCGCAAGCCGATCCAGACCAGCAGCAGGCATTTATCGACTGGTACGAGGCGCTGATGACCGCCCTGTCGCCGGATGAGGCGGTTGTGTTTTCGGACGCCGTACACCCCGAATATCAGAGCCGCCCCGCGCATGGCTGGTTTCCCAAAGGGCAAAAGACCGCTGTGAAAACCACATCAGGTCGCAAGCGGCTCAACATTCAGGGGGCGCTCAATCTTGAAACCTTCCAGTTCACCTTCGTGGAGGGCGAGAAGATCAATGCCGAAACGACCCGGCAAATGCTGGAAAAGATCGAACAAAGCTACCCCACGAAGACCACAATTCACGTTATCCTCGACAATGCGCGCTACCATCATGCAAAGATACTCACACCATGGCTGGAAAGCCCGGAGCGGCGCGTGAAATTGCACTTCTTGCCCTCATACGCCCCACATCTCAACGCGATCGAACGACTTTGGGGCATCATGCACAAATGGGTCACGCACAATCAGCATTACCCCAGCTTTGCCGCGTTCACCGTCGCCATATTCGAGTTCTTCCGAAAAACGCTGCCCGAAAACTGGACCAAATTCCGAGACACCGTTACCGACAATTTCCGCGTCGTAGCGACCCAAAACTACAAGGTGATCTGAGCAACAACATTCAGGTCAATTCGGTCGCGGGAGTATATGACATTGAAAATCCTTTCAAATACACCGTCTTTGGCCCATCGTCGAAACCGTTTGAACTGGCTGTTCCACTTCCCAAATGCCTTGGGTGGATCTCGCCACGGCGAGCCGGTGCGGACACGCCAAAAGACGGCTTCCAGGAAAAGGCGATTGTTGCGGGCAGTGACACCCGGGTCTCCCGCCTTGCCGGGCAGAAGAGATGCAATCCTCTGCCAAAGATCATCAGAAATCACAAACCGACCTTCGTCCATTCAAACCTCCATTTTTGGAGTTTGAATCAGTTCCCAGTCAAAATTGGAATCCCAATTGTCAACAGGCCCTAATTTGAGTGCCGGTTTTTTCAGCGTGGTGGCCGGTCCTGTCGAGCCGTTTTTGTTTGCTTGAGTTGGCGGGTTCGCGGTCATGCACAAGACGGCGGCGCTCGCAGTCGGTGGATGGTGGTGAGAATGGCGCGGACCAAAGCCGATCGCTGTCCTGACGTAGGTGAAATCCGCCACCCACAGCCTGTTGGGTGCCGGTGTGCGGAATCTGGTGACATCCGCCCACCGATTCTGAAAACATCCGCCCGGGGATTCTGACGCATCCGCCCACCCCTTCTTGGGCTGCTGAGAGGTAATCTGAAGCTAGCTATTTTTCAGTTTGTTTTTGGACTGGAGAAAGCTCAATGAAGAGATTGCCAATGGAGAAGACCCGAGAAGTTTTGCGTCTTGCGGCACAAGGCTTGTCTACCCGGAAAATTGCCAAGAGCCTTGGCATTGGGCGAACGACCTTGCGTGAGTATCTGGCCCGCGCCTCAGCTGCAGGTGTCAGCTGGCCATTGCCGAATGACTTGTCTGATAGCGCGCTTGAACGGCTGCTGTTTCCGCGTCCACCTCAGAACACGATCCAGCAGTCGAGCAAACCCGACTGGGCCTACGTGCATCAGGAGCTTCGCCGTCAGGGCGTGACGCTTGCTTTGCTTTGGGAAGAGTACCGGGAGGTCAATCCGGACGGGTATTGCTACAGTCATTTCTGCCAGGTTTATGCTCGGTGGAAGGGAAGGCTGTCCCCTGTGATGCGCCAGCATCATCCGGCCGGGGAGCGTCTGTTCGTGGATTACGCCGGTATGACGGTTGACGTGACCGATCCGGAGACTGGCAAGACCCGTGCGGCACAAGTGTTCATCGCGACCATGGGCGCGTCGAGCTATACCTATGTCGAGGCAACCTGGACTCAGAAACTGCCGGACTGGATCGCAAGCCACGTGCGCGCCTTCGCATACTTTGGGGGTGTCACCGCGCAGGTGGTTCCCGACAACTTGAGATCGGCGGTCGCCAAGGCCTGTTTTTACGATCCCAAGATCAACCGCAGCTACGCGGATTTGATGGAGCATTACGACACGGTTGCCATCCCGGCGCGGGTGAAGAAACCGAAGGACAAGGCCAAGGTTGAAAGCGGGGTTTTGGTGGCTGAGCGCTGGATTCTGGCCAAGCTGCGCAACCGCCAGTTCTTCAGCCTTGAGGAATTGAATGCCGCGATCCGCCCGCTGCTGTTGCAACTCAATGAAAAAGTCACCCGTCATCTTGGGGCTAGCCGACGCCAGTTGTTCGAAACGCTGGATGTGCCAGCCCTGAAACCGCTGCCCGTCGAGCCCCATGTTTATTCCGAGTGGAGGAAGTGCCGTGCTGGGATCGATTATCATGTCGAGGTGAAGCGGCATTACTACTCGGTTCCGTATCAACTCGTGAAGAAAGAACTGTGGGTGCGCATAACGTCCCGCACGGTCGAGATTTTCTGCAAGGGCCAGCGCGTGGCCTCGCATAGACGCACTTCAGGCAATCGCAAGCACTCGACCGTGCGAGAGCACATGCCGTCCAACCACCGGTTCCGTGAGGATTGGACGCCGCGCAACATCTACACCAAAGCGGCGCGGATCGGGCGCAATGTGGCCACCTATACCGAAGTGGTGATGCGTGGCCGCAAGCATCCCGAGCAGGGTTTTCGAACCTGCCTTGGCGTCCTCCGCCTGGCAGACAAATTCGGCAAGGACAGGCTGGACGCGGCCTGTGAACGGGCGCTGGAGATCAATGCGCTTTCCTATTCCTCGGTACAGTCGATCCTGAAGAACGGGCTTGACCGTCAAAACCGTCAACGCCAGCCGGAAGGTCCATCGATCACTCACCCTAATATCCGCGGCTCTGAATACTTCCACTAACAACAAGGGGACACCATGCTCAAACACCCAACACTCAATCGCCTGGAGGCGCTGCGCCTCGATGGCATGGCCGAGGCCTTTATCGAGCTTGAAGCGCAAGACAGTTCGGCGGACCTGACCCACCCGGAATATCTCGGCCTCCTCGTCGACCGGGAAGAGGCCAGTCGCGAAACCAAGCGGTACCAAAACCGCTTGCGGACCGCAGGGCTGCGCCATGTCGGGGCCTGCCCGGAGGATGTTGACTACCGGGCGCGGCGCGGCCTCGACAAGGGTCTGTTCCAGCAATTGCTGACCGGCAAATGGATTACCGGCAAGCGCAACTTAATCATCACAGGGCCATGCGGCGTTGGCAAAACCTGGTTGGGATGCGCTTTGGCACAAGCCGCCTGCCGCTCCGGAACCACCGTTCTCTACAAGCGCCTGCCACGGCTCTTCGAAGAGCTGGAACTCGGTCATGGTGATGGGCGGTTTCCGCGCCTGTTCCGTCGCCTCACAAAGACCCAGTTACTGATCCTCGACGATTGGGGACCGGAGCAACTCACCACCACGCAACGGCGCGATCTGATGGAGATCGTCGAGGATCGATACGGCACCGCGTCAACAATGATTACCAGTCAACTGCCCCTGAAATCATGGCACGATGTGATCGGAGATCCGACCTTTGCCGACGCGATACTCGACCGCATCGTTCACAATGCCTACCGGCTCGAACTCGAGGGAGAATCCATGCGAAAAACCACAGCAAATATGAGTGACCAAGAAGCCCGAAAGTGATAACAAAACCCAAACGCCTCACAGCACACCAAAGGGGTGGGCGGATGCGTCAGAATCGGTGGGCGGATGCGCCAGAATGCGCAGCCGGTGCTTTGAACTCACGGTTCACCTTGTCTTCCGGGCATGGCAGCGCAGGATTACCCTTTGTGGTCTTAACCTTTCCACGCGTAATACCCTGTATTCCCATGGCTTTCATGAGACGCACAACAGTGCAACGTGCAACTTTAATGCCTTCTTCAACCAGGTCATGCCAGATCTTCACTGCCCCATAGCGTCGACCGCTCTCCTGCCAGTAATGCTCAATCCGGCTGCATAGAAAAACGTCATGCTTGCTGCGCTGGGATGCTTTCTCAGGATCCGCTTCTATCGCTTTGCAACGGTAATAGGTGGAGGGCGCGATCGGCAAAGCCTTGCAGATCGCCTCGACGCCGAGGGCTTCTCGATGCTTATCAATGAACATGATCATTTCTTCCGTAGGCGGTCGAGGTCCGCCGCAGCGAAAAAAGCCGAGGCTTTACGTAAAATGTCATTGGCCTGACGCAGCTCTTTAACCTCACGCTTCAGGGCCTTCAGTTCGGCACGCTCCGATTGGCTCAAACCTTCACGCTTTCCATTCTCTATGTCATCTTTCTTGATCCAATCCCGCAACGTCTCAGGGCTGCAGCCGATCTTCGAAGATATCGACCTCAGACATTCAGCGCGCGTCTTGTAATTCGTTTCATTCTCAAGCACGAGGCGAACCGCACGGGCTCGTACTTCGTCGGAAAAACGATTCCCAGGATTTCCTTTGACCATGGCTTATCTTCCAAGCTTTTACCTCTCCGATAAACCCGGTGCGGTTCAGGTTGCCGGGAACGATTGTGATCGGCAAGCGCGGCGGCCAAGCCTGCCCTTTGTGCCATCAATGCTGCAGCACCTGATGCAGGAATGCACGGGTACGGTCGCTTTTGGGATTCTCGAAGAAACTGGTTGGATCGCCGTCCTCTACCATCTGTCCCTTGTCCATAAAGATCACACGGTCAGCGACCTTGCGCGCAAAGCCCATCTCATGCGTGACGCACAGCATGGTCATACCCTCGTTGGCCAGTTCTTCAATCGTGTCCAGAACCTCAGCGATCATTTCAGGGTCCAACGCCGAAGTAGGTTCGTCGAACAGCATGATGCGCGGCTGCATGCATAGCGCGCGGGCGATTGCGACGCGCTGCTGTTGACCACCCGACAACTCGCTGGGATATTTGTCGGCTTTGTCGGGAATGTGCACCTTTTCCAGATAACGCCGTGCGGTGGCCTCGGCCTCGGCGCGGGGGGTGCCGCGCACGGACATGGGCGCAAGCACGCAGTTCTCCAGAACCGATAAATGCGGGAAAAGGTTGAACTGCTGGAAACACATGCCAACCTCAGACCGGATCTGCTCGATGTTCTTGAGGTCCTCGGTCAGTTCGACCCCATCGACAATAATGTCGCCCTGCTGATGCACTTCCAACCGGTTGATGCAGCGGATGAAGGTGGACTTTCCCGATCCCGATGGTCCGCAGATGACGATCTTTTCGCCCGCATGGACCGTCAAGTTGATATCAGTCAGGACCTGGAAACTTCCATACCATTTGCTCATGTTGCGAACTTCGATAATGGTTTCGCGTTCGGGTGTGGGTTGAGTGGCCAAGAATACGGTCTCCTGAACGGAAAGTGGGATTAACGCAACGACACGAGGCTGTCGGTGTCCTGCGCACCAACGCTGGTCTGCAGCATCTGTGCCAGTTTCAGAAACAGTGTAGAGATACCCCAATAGATCAAAGCGATGGTCGCAAAGGTTTCAACCGGGGTGAATGTACGCCCGTTGATGTCACTGGCGGCATAGGTCAACTCTGCTACGGTGATCATCGACAGCAATGAGCTTTCCTTGATCATGGTCAGCGCAATGTTGGTGCCGGGCGGAAACACATAGCGGTATAGCTGCGGAAGAATGACGCTGCGCATGTAAAAGCCGTATTTCAAACCCAATGCCTTGCAGGCATCAAACTGCTCTTTGGGCACGGATTCCACACCGCCGCGAAAGATCTCGGCAAAATAGGCCCCGCCATAGATCGACAGACAAATCAGGCCGGTGGTGAGACCCGACAGGCGGACCCCATAAAACGGCAATGCGTAGAAGATCATGAAGATCAGAATCAGCAGCGGGATGTTGCGGATCACCTCAATGTAACTGATTGCAGCCCATCGCAAGGCGCGCTTCTCGGATATGCGCGCCAGACATACGAAAATCCCGAGCAGGATGCCCGCTGGAATTGACACGGCCGCAATCAGCAATGTGTTGCCCAGCCCGCGCAGCAGGATGTCACTGTTATCTAGGATGGCCTGATAGTCAAAGTTCATGTCAGGCTCCTAAAGGCGGTATTTCAGCGAGCGACGCTGCAACATTTCGCCCAGTTGGCTGATGGAGAAACAGATGACAAAATAGATAACCGCCGCGATACCCAGAACCTCAACCGGACGGAAGGTCTCGTTATACAGCATCTGCGAGGCGCGAGTCAGTTCGACCAGCGTGATGGTCGACAGAAGCGGGGTCAACTTGATGACCATTGTGAATTCATTGACCAAAAGCGGAATGACCGAGTTGTAGACCTGTGGCAGGATGACCTTGAACCAGATCTTGCGCCTGTTCAGTCCCAGCGCCTCGGCGGCCTCCCACTGACCGGCAGGAATACGGCTGAGGCCACCACGCAGGATTTCTGCGACATAGGCGCCGCTGTTGAAGCCAACGGCCATGATCCCGGCCGTGAAGGGCCCGATATTGATACCGGTCATCGGGGCCAGCGCATAGTAGAAGATCAGAATCTGCACTAGCGCGGGCGTGCCGCGGATGAAGCTGCCGTATATGCGAACAAAGACCCTGAGCGGCCAGAACCGGCTGTTGCGCATCAGCAGCAGGCCAGTGCCGACCAGAAGCCCGACACCGCAGGCGATCACGCCGACAAAGATTGTATACAGTGCGCCCCAAAATAAGGGCCCGGTTTTAGGCAGGATTTCAATTAGTTGAAAGTCCATGATTCAGATATTCCGCGTGGCAGGATTGGTAGGCCTGAGGTCAGGGGTGACGGTCGGAACCCGACCAACACCCCTTTTTGCGCTTTCGTTGCAGGCCTTACAGCGCGCCTTCGGGCAAATAGTCCTCTGGCAGCTCCATTTCAAAGCCAAACCATTTCATCTGCAACTCGTCCAGCTTGCCGCTGTCGTCCAACTTGATCAGCGCCTCGTTCACGCGGTCACGCAGGTCCGCTCCATCGGGGTGTGCAACCCAGGCAAACAGAGTGCCGCTGCCGATATTGACGAATTGTGCAAAGGTATCGGGGCGCTGTTTCTGCATCGTTGCCAATGAGAAGGACGGGATGGTGCCGATGTCGATCTGACCACTGGCCAGCGCCAGACGCATGTCATCGGTGGATTTGAAGCCTCGAATCTCGGCAAAGCTGTCTTTACCTTCGGCCTTCAACTTTTCCCCCAGCGCCTCAACCTCTTGCGCCTGGGAAGAACCCAGTTCAACACCCACAATCTTGCCACCGACATTGTCGAGGCTTGCCAGATCGTCATCGCCATGCCGCTTGATCAGCATAGTTTCGGCCACCGCCAGCGGGCGGGTAAAGGCGTATTTCTCGACCCGGTCAGGTTTGATCGCTACAGAAGTCGCGACCATGTCGTATTTCTTGGCCAGAACACCGGCCAAAATGCCATCCCAAGGCAACTGCAGCTGGTTCAGCTCGACACCCATATCGGCCACGACCAAGTCCAGCACGTCCTTGCCGTAGCCGACAACCTTGCCGTCCTCCAGAAACTCCATCGGTGGATAGGCCACCTCGGTTGCAACTGTAATCGTACCTTCGGAGTTGATCGATTCCAGCACCGATTGGGCACTGGCAGCAGTGGTCAGGCCAACGGCAGCGATAGCGGCGATTAGCCCGGAAACCATGATTTGAAGATTGAATGTCATGTGTTCCTCCCTCATGACGGTATTCTTGCAGATTGGTCCGTCTTAGCCCGAGGCGTCGCGCGCAGTCGCCAGAACGCAGAGCAGTTCGAACATGATCGATACCCCCAACCAGGCGGTACCACCCGACGGATCGAAAGGCGGCGAGACCTCGACCAGATCGGCACCGACCAGGGTCAACCCGTCCAGCGCGCGCACCATCTGCTGCGCCTGATACGAGGTAAAGCCGCCGATCTCGGGCGTGCCTGTACCGGGGGCAAAGGCGGGGTCGATGCTGTCGATGTCAAAGCTGACATAGGTAGGCTTGTCGCCAACAATCTCGCGCGCTTCTGCCATCACGGCCTCGACGCCGCGGTCAAAGAATTCGTCGATCTCGATAATGCGTACACCCTGCTCCAGCGCCCAGTCGAAATCCGTCACGTCATACTTAACGCCGCGAATACCGATCTGCACCACACGCTTGGAATCCAGACAGCCGTCTTCGATGGCACGGCGGAAGGGAGTTCCATGGGTAAATTTATGGTCACCGAAATAAGCGTCATTCATATCGGTATGGGCGTCGAAATGGATCATGCCCACCGCTTCTTTCCGACCCAGCGCCCGCAGGATCGGGTAAGAGATCAGGTGATCCCCGCCTGCCGTCAGGGGCATGACGTTCTTTTCCGTCATCCGGGTATAAAACTCGGTGATCAGTTCAAGGCTTTCCATCAGATCGATCGGATTGACCGGCACGTCGCCCATGTCAGCGCAATTGACCAACGCGAAAGGGTTGATGCCACTGCGCGGATGAGTTGTGCGGATCATGGTAGACAAATCACGCAACTGACGCGGTCCGTGGCGCGGTCCGGGCCGGTTCGAGGTGCCGCCGTCAAACGGAACCCCAACGACCCCCACATCGACCTGCGCTGCCTTGTCGTCCTCCAGCCGAACATTGGGTAGGCGCATAAAGGTCGGCATCCCGGCGAAGCGGGGTGTCGTCAGGCCGGAAACGGGCTGAAACGCGGTGTCTTTGGGGGTCATATGCAAGCTTTCGAAGTAGTGTAGAAACGCAGCCCCAAAGAATTTGACCCAAGACTTTAATTTGATAAAGTCTGACTTATCAAAGTTCATGTCGAGAAGTTCGGACGTAATGGCAAAAGCTCCACCAGCCCTTACAGATATCGACATCAAGCTATTGCGGGTGTTCTGCACGATTGTTGAATGCGGCGGCTTTTCGCAGGCACAATCCGAGCTGAACCTGTCGCGTTCCACCATCAGCACGCATATGGCCAATTTGGAAACCCGACTTGGGTTTCAGCTTTGCAGACGCGGGCGAGCAGGATTTGCGGTGACCTCACGTGGGCGGGCCGTGTACGAATCTTCGCGTGCGCTGCTGGCGTCGATGGATGGGTATTATTCGCAGATTACCCAGCTGCGCGAACAGATCGTGGGCGAAGTTAGCGTTGGGGTACTCGACAACATCATTACCCATCCCGGTTGCAGGCTGTATCAGTCAATCAGTAACATTCTGCAAAGCTCGGACGGCTTACGCATCATCATTCGCGTTGCCCCCCCGGATCAGGTCGAAGAACAGTTGGTGCGGGGGCAGATTCAGATGGCCATTGCACCCAAGGTACAGGCCCTGAAAACAGTGTCGCAAAAGGTGCTGTTCTCGGAACAGCAACACCTGTTCTGCGGCAAGGATCACCCGCTGTTTGATGCACCGGATGCCACGATCACGTCGCAGTTGATTGCGCGGCAGAACTATGTGCGGCGCGGTTATGTCTCGGTCCTGACACCCTATTCATCGGCTTTCAACCACCCCGCCATAGCTGTTTCGCATCAAATGGAGGGGTTGGCGCATTTCATCCTTAGCGGTCGCTGCATCGGGTTCCTGCCAGCCAATTATGCAGATCACTGGGTTGAACGCGGCGAGATGCGCGCGCTGCGCCCAAAACTTTTTGGTTTCGACGTTCCGATCTGTCTGTTGCGGGATGACCATGTTCAGCATTCACTGGCGGCAAATCATGTCTACGATGCGATCTTGAACGCGAGTGAACCACATGCAGCCAATGCCGGGAACGTCATTTGAGGGATGCAGGGCTGAGCGGAACAGAAAACCGTCATAAGGGCCAGGGGAATCGACTAAAGATTATTGCCGGATGACTGCTTCCATGTAGTCATCGTCCCAAGCAGATGAGCGCCGTTTTTGTGGCAAGCTCGTTTTCTTGCCGGGAACCCGCCGCAACAAGTTCATCGCCGCCTGATTGATTGTCGCGAAGTTAGCGACCGCATTCGCTTTTCTGATGCGGCAATCGTCCTGTCGGAAGGTGACATCAAGAACCCAATGCAAGCTGTTTTCCACCTGCCAGTGATTGCGGATGCACTGCGCCATTTTCTCTGGATTCTCAACAAATGATGCACTTCAGTGCTCATTCGCGTTGTCCCCTTGTGCTCCTTCCAGATGGGGCCGCAGCATGTCCTGCATCCAGATCGGCATGGCGGAAAGCCCGGATTTCAGATCCGAAATCAGATCTGGCCCCGTATCTTTGTCGCGCAACAATCGCCTGACTGACTGCAGTGTTTTTTGCATTCAGTATCATTCAACATGACATCATGGAGCCAGTGCAGGGCCTGAACAACATTCATGCCAGGTCGGCCCAATACAGGCGGCTTGGTGCTGAATGTTTGAATGTGATTGTCTGATTGCCAAGTGATATTGGCTTGAGACGCGCGTCAGCGAGCACTTCGATCTTTGCCGGTACTGCGTTGGTGAGACCGAGCGTGTTGGCGGCAGTCATTCCATCGAATCTTTTCTCGGCGTGCAACAGCATCAATTACGGCCCGATAGTCCGGCACCGTTGGCCTTCCGGTCAGAGAATTGGTCGATGGCTTATCGTAAAGCCCGCGCTCTATACGTCGAAGTTGCTTTGCCGTAACCATCCGCTGAAGCGCTTTGTCGACCGCATCCCTGTTCCCAAGATACGCAAAATCACCAGCCGTCCACACTTGGCCCAGTGTCGCACTGATACGATTCAATATTTGCGCTGGCGGAGATTCTGGTTGTGACTGGCTCATTATGTCCGAAGTTTACTGGAAATTTCGGACATACTTCCATTTTAGGCAGCCTGCCCGCTCAAACGACCATAGAAACTGCGTTCAAGATGCAGGTCCCCTGCCCTCGCCTTTTCGACCATACCCCGGAGATAACCGCCGGGCGAAAGAACCTCGCCAGTGGCATGTTTGTCGTAGATCAAAGCAATGACTGCGGCGGCAACTTCTGGTCCAAATGCCCGCTGCGCTACGTTCCAGGCATCCTCGGAAATCCCGACAACCCCACGCAGCTGACCAGCTGCGCGATGCACATCATCCCAGTTTTTCAAATAGCCGCATAAGGACCGCGCCATTTCCGCAAATTGCGGGCAGGATTGCATTAGTGTCGAAATGTCGAGATCAGAATTGCGTCGTCTTGTGTGCGTGCTCCACTGGATATCCAACATATCCAACTCGCCGTCTTCTAGCTTCTCAACCCGCTCGTCCGGTTTGGATTCATTCACTGCGCCCGCCGGGTGCTTTGTTTCAAAGCTATTACTATTTACAAGATCAGGTTGATTTGTAGTTAGTATATGGGTGCCAGAAATGGTATCCGTGGGTTTCATTTCTTTAGTATCTGATGCATCTCCTGCAGGGGTTGCCAACGACTTATCCACAATTTCCGCATCCGATTTCTCCGGCCAATCGAAAGCCGCTTCGAAGGCTTGCTCGACCTTGCTCTTCAGCGCAGAGAACCACGTCACCAGATCCTGGAGCCTCCAGACTGATACGGAGCGCTTGGGAAGCTGGTGAAGCAGTTCCGTGAATTCCTCCTCAAGATCACGCCAAGGGCCGCGCAGGCGGCTTTCCAGGGCCTTTTCGATCTTCGCCCGGATGATGCGCCGTGTAACGGTAATCGTATTGCGTAAGGTGGCGCAGAACTGACGTTCTTCCTGCAAGGCGGCATGCAGCGCCTCGAACTCTTCCGCGCGGGCCGCCAGCGGCGCCAGGTCAAAGCCATAGGCCTCGATGATATGGCCCTCATCATCCCGGCGGCCCCAGCGTTTGCCGTTCGGGCTGTCCTTCATGGCGATAACGCCAGCCTCGCAAAGCCGTCTGACATGGCGGCGCAAAGCGGACAGAGACCAGCCTAGCTGTTCGGTCAGAAAGTTGTTCGACGCCCAGACAATGGGCCGCCTGCCCTGCTCCCAATCCTGGGGCTGAGAGACGGCCGCAAGCGTGTCCAGCAGCAGCATGTCGCCCGCCTTCAGCCCGATCGGGGCAGCCACCTTCTTGCAAGCCACAACAGCTCGCGTCTTAGAAATAGCCAGTTGTTCGCCGACTTGTGCGTGCTGCTCTGCAATCACAAGACCCGGTGTCGGCTTGCGCCAACCAGAGGGCTTATTGTGATTGGACATAACTCCACTGTTCTGAAAACCATTGTTCTCAGTCATCCCCGAGGGGATATCTCCGAATTTTTCCATGATTTTTTGGCACAAAAATCCGTTCACCCAGGGGTGTTTTTCGTTGCGTGGTGATTCGGAGGCTGGTACTGTCTAGGTGCTAATCAAAAAACAGCATCGCTTTTGCGAATGTGCCCCCTCATCAGTTCCCGCTGGTGAGGGTTTTCTTTTATGCCTCCTCCTCTCTGCTCATTGCCTCGAATTCTTCGTGTGCCTTCCGGAGCACCTCATCGAGATGCTGATCCAGCCAAGCTGCAAACGGGCCTTTCTTCACAGAAATACTGAGCCCCTGCCCTGTTTTAATGGTCACGCCCTCCAACGGCATGCGCTCTTGCCGGGTTCTTCGCGTGGCACCGCGTTTTGCAATCTCTTTCAGCAACTGATCCAACCGCTGATCAGAAGTGAGATCTTCCATTTTGCCAAGCAGCGCATGGGCCTGTTTTTCAGTCAGCTTGCCGGCTTCGAACGCATCAGCAAGCTGGAACCACTTAGGTCGGCCTGATCCTGGTGCCGGACCGATTTGCACACCAATGCTTCGGGGGATGACGTTTGCGGCCCTGCTGAGTTGAGAGACAGCGTTTCTGCTTACACCGAGCACTTCCCCGACTTTGCTGGTCGTTTTGCCTTGCGCGAGAATCTCAGCCGCGAACAACGCTCTTTCATAAAAGCTCAGCCCCCGACGTGCAGCATTCTCCAGGCCTTTGGCCATCAGGGCTGTTTCGTCGTTCATCTCCTGAACATTGGCCCGAACATTGATCTTTAGCTCTAGGCAGGCCCTTACGCGCCGCCGCCCATAGATAATCTCGAAGCGTCCGGGATTTTTGCGAGATGGGCGTACGAGTACCGGAACCTGTTGACCCTGCTCCTTGATAGACAACTTGAGGGTCTTAAAGCCACTGCCATCCTCAGGTGTAACAGCTGTTACATCTTCATCTAGGCGATCTACTGGTCCCCAATCATCAATAAGCGCAGGGTCCAGATCTCTTATGGTTTGAAGCGAATTCTCAAAGGTTCGCATCACGGGAATTTCAGCTTTGATTGCCTCGCCCTGCCCAGTTTTGACCGCTTCGTAGGCATTTAGAACTTTGCGCGCCATCAGCTTACCTCTCGTCCCCAGGTGCTCTCGATCATTCCACGCACTTCAGCTCCGACCGCATCCATACTGGCCCGCGCGCGATCATAGGTGCTGCGCGTCACCTCTGAACGGTCCAACTCATAAATCGTTTGCTTGAGCATTGTGGCGTCGGATATTGCTGTCGACTTGTAACTAGTTGCACTCAAAACCATGTCCGTGAACAGAGCGCGCAAGAATCCGACTAGTTGCTGAGACGGTCCATCCGTTGGCTCATCACGTGTGACAAGAAAACGAAAATGGTCATAGTGCAGCTCTGCGCCGTGCTCGGTTATGACTTTCATGTAGGAACTGACCAACTCCATAAACAAAGCCGTAGACGACAGGTCCATCATCGACGGAGTCAAAGGAACCAACAACGAGGTTGCTGCAGCCATACCGGTCAATGTCAGAATATCCAGTTCTGGTGGGCTATCTATCAAGACCACATCGAACTGATCTTGGACCTGGGTAATCGCGTCTCTAAGCCGTGTGTGAAAGTTTCCGGTGGCTCGCGCCTCCATCTTGAACTCACTCAGGATCAACTGAGCTGGGGCCAGAGAAAGACCCGGCAAGAATGTTTCTCTGACAACCTCCGACATAGGGCTTGGATCATGAACCGTGATCGCGTCGTAGATGGTTTTGCTGCCGAACTCGATCTGCGGATCGATACCACACATACCCGTCAAAGAACCCTGAGGGTCGAGATCAATCAGCAAGACTCGGAAGCCGTGCAGTGTCAGATAATGTGCGATATGGGCGGTTGCAGTTGTCTTTGAACAACCGCCCTTAAAATTCATGAGCTGCCAAACCTGAAGTGGCTCTCCTTCGCGTCGCCACGGCAGATATTTTCTGGGAGTTCGAGCTTGCTTGGCCAGCAGTTGCCGATATTCCCAAAGTTCAGATGTCGAATAGTAGCGCCTTCCACCTTTGCTGGTCGCAGGTTCGGGCAGCGTCCCTTCATTGTGACACTTCCTCAGAAAGGGTGGACTGGAGTTGAGCAGCTCCGCTGCTTCAGGGGCCGCGATAAGCCGCATGCGCTTAGTGTGGTCGGGGGCAAATGCCTGCAGCAGGTGCCCCTTGACAGCAGACTTCAACCGTTGCGAAACTTGAAGAGCCAGGTCTGCTGGTGCTTCGGCTTCAATTGGTATCATCAATTCCATGTGGTGCTCGTTTTATGCCTTAGTGCTCGCTTTTTGCGAAACCTGAGGCAAAAAACTACGAATCTCGCGCCTATGTCAAGACATTGTTCTCAGAGCTTGGGGGTAACAGCTGTTACCCCCAGAAGGGTTTGGTGTCGACAGGATCGAGCAAAACCACTTGCGGAGTTTGAGTGCGTGTCGTCGAAGAGTTTTGTCGCCAAACGCTGCAACGAGGACAGACTAAGAAGTCGTTTCTCCAACACCACGGGATATTTGATGCGCGGCTTTTAGATTAGAAACACTTCACTTGGGAGGAAAGGTTCACTTGATGGCGGAACCAACGGGGCAATCAACCGATCACTACGATGTCGTCGCA
Source organism: Paracoccaceae bacterium (assembly GCA_965242975.1). GTDB lineage: Bacteria > Pseudomonadota > Alphaproteobacteria > Rhodobacterales > Rhodobacteraceae > JAPPHA01. The sequence goes on from CBDETS010000002.1 coordinate 127,498, forward strand.
CCGAAATGGGGCGATAAGATGCGAACGCTCGGATATTTTGACGGCTATCTAGGCTTTCTCTCGCATCCACAAAGACGCCGCCGCGGCGCAACACGCGTGATTGATGTTGGCGCAGGTACGGCCTCCTTTGCTGAGGTCTGGGTTGCGATACATGGCCCGCCAAAGGACATAGTCATGTAAGAGCCGTGCCAGGCAATGCTCGACCGGGGCGTGAGGCCTTGTCAAGACGGGGTGTGCAGCCGCAAATGGTCAAATCCTTGCTGGGCGAAACTGAATTGCGCCAAGCGATGAGGTTCTGGCAGCCCATGTCATCGAACATTGTCCCGATCCGTTGCTGGCCCTTCAACAGCTTCGCGATCTGCTGCATCCGGGTGAGCGTTTGCATCTGGTGGTATCAAATCCGCATTGGTGTAATGTGATCATCTGGCTGCAATGGTGCCATCGCACCTTTCAGGAGCATGAGATCGTGGCACTCATTCAAAAGGCAGGGTTCTATGTTGAGCGGGTCTATGCATTCCCATCCGCCCCCCCGTCGCGGACCAGTCGTGGCATCGTGGCGGTTCGCAAGGGGTGATTGTCAAACAAAGGATGCGGCGCAGTCGCCTAAAACTCACCATTGAAATTTGACGAGACAGCGGAAGCGATACCCATTTGTTTTCCATTCATAGACCGTGCAGTGAATGGCTGTTTCTGCGTTGGCTTCCACCCAACCAATGTAGATCGTGCAGATGGGTCAATATTTCGCCTGCCCAGGTGTGACCTGAGATCGATGATCTCAATTCACTACATCTGCATCCCCAACAGATCACTTGCCGGGTTTTCCATCCGCAACTTCCACGTCGTCATAGTATTTCGGCGCCTGCACCGCCGATCAGTGCAGTGACAGCCGCATTGCGGCGGGAAGGGGGGCACCATCCAGCGCGGCCTGCGTTAGGAAACCAGAGCGCAGGCCATGGGGCGAAGCATAAGAGGGGTCGAGGCCAGCCTCTGACAGCAGGCGTTTGACGATTTGCGAGACTGCGGCTGCCGAAAGGCGCTTTTGCCCCAATGCGCCGGCGCGGGTGATGCGCCGGAAAAGTGAGCCCTCCACGATCTGCGCCGTGTCGGTCCACGCGACCAACATGCGCGCGGCATATCCTTTAAGCACAAGCTTTGGGGTTTTGCCTGCATCGGTGGTTTTGGTCCCAAGCAGAGTGATCCAGACCAGGCCTTTGCTCTCAAACTCCTCCAGGCCGATATCCTCCCGGTCAAGGCTGACGATCTCCGAGCGCCGGTGCCCGCCAGATGCCCAGCCAAGCAACAGAATGGCGCGGTCTTGTACCCCGCGTAGGCCCGGTCCGCCCGCATCGAGCAGTTTCAGCAGAACATTTTTCGTGATGGGATGGGCCGATTTCGGGGCAGGGGGGCGTGCCATGGCTTTGCGCGCTTTTGCACGGGCCTGACGCACCAGCGGCGCATCAAAGGGATTGGGCAGGTTGCGCATCCGGTGAAAGGCGCTCCACGAGGCGATGCGGCGGTTGAGTGTCGAAGGGGCAGGGCAGGTGAGGGACTTGCGCAGCGCCATATTAATGAGTTGATCCGCGGTTTCCCGCGCCCGGCCGGTCGCGTCCGTTAGATTGCGGCTGTGATCAAGGATGAAGCGCAGCGCCACTTCTTCCTGTTCCGGCCAGGCCAACGTCGCACCAAACGCCGCCTGTTTCCACGCGGTCAGGTAGACCAAATCCCGCTCATAGGCGCGCAATGTGTTTTCGGGCGTGCCGCGCACATAAAGATCCTCCAGCGCCGCGCGATCCTCGACATCCAATGCGGGCAGGGCAGGGGGCTGATGTGGGGTGAGCGTGGCCATTACTTGAATCTTTCCACCTGTCTAGCTATATAGCTAGATGAGTATAGGAGACTGACATGTGGACCCTTCAGGATGCCAAGAACAGGTTTTCTGCCGTGGTGGATGCGGCGCTGGCCGGCACGCCGCAGGAGGTGAGCCGCCGTGGCAAACCGGCGGTCGTGGTGCTTAGCGCAGCCGATTACCAGCAACTGGTGGAGAGCGCGGTTGAGACCCGAGAAAGCTTTGCCGAGCACCTGCTCGCCTTTCCCGCGCCCGAGGTGGAGCGCGCGCAGGCTACTCCCCGGGACGTGGACTTCTGAATGTATGTGATCGACACCAACGTGCTCTCGGCCGCACGACGACCCGAACGTGCGCCGCAGGTTGCAGCCTGGTTCGAAGCCAAACCGGAGGCCTCGCTGTTCCTGAGCGCCATTACTCTGGGCGAGATCGAACGGGGCATCCAGCAACAAAGAAGACGCGATCCCGGCTTTGCGCGTGACCTGCAAGTCTGGCTCGATCGCACGGTTCTGATCTTTGGCGACCGGATTCTGGAGTTCGGTGCAGAAGACGCACGCATCTGGGGCCGAATGAGCGCCGAACTCGGCCACAATGGCGCGGATCTGATGATTGCCGCAACGGCGCTGCATCACGGCGCGACGGTGGTGACGCGCAACACCGATGACTTTGCGCCAACCGGTGTAGCGTTGGAAAACCCGTTTGAGCCCCAGGCTTGAAAGCGGGTGGGGCAGGGGGCGTTCTCTCGCCGATCTAAGGTGATTTGGCCAGGTTCTCATGTGTTGTCGATTTTCCAAACCTGTAGACTGCTCTTGTTTGTTTTGACCATGTTTCATGGTTAGCCTTGTGCTGTGCTGGTCCTTTAAGGCCCGGCTGGCCCGAGGCTGTGAAATCGGACAAATTCTGGAACATTTGTGAACGCGGGTTGTCTTCTAGAGGGCTCTCCCTGAAGTTTCGGCGCGAATTACGCGGCGGAGGCTATTTTGACGGCGAGTATTGCGGATGATTGGGGCCTGTCCTTTTTTGATCTGATGTTTCTGGCTGATCAGCCAGAAGATATGCGGATGGAAGTTGCCCTGCAGCTTCCTCATTTGCGGCGAACAGGACGCTTTATCGAAGATTGGTCATGCGTACCATCCGAAGCGGTTTCCTATGTAGCCAGTCAGGTCGAGCGGCCTGCAGATATTCCAACCAGCTTGTTTGATGATCGCAGATCGCGACGGTATCGGCTATCTGGGGCGAAGCGGGAACAGCCTGTGCGGCCGACTCCACCAAATTCGGGGCTTGGGATCGCAATCTGATGACGGAATGGCATGCGCGCTATGGCGGTCGCGGTGTTATGATTTACTGGCATGTCGAACGCCAGGCCACCTGCATCTATTCCCAGCTGAAGCGCTGCTCGTCTTCTGAAGTGGCGGCCATGATCGAAGGTGTCTTGCGGCACTGCACGGATATGGAGATCCAGCGCCAATATGTCGATAGCCACGGTCAGAGCGCCATTGGCTTTGCCTTCTGCCATCTCCTTGGCTTTGAACTGGCACCACGCCTGAAGGCGATTGCAAGCCAGAAACTTGCTGTGCCAAGTGCAAGTATCCGGGCACAATTGCCAAACCTTCTTCCGATCCTGTCCAGTAAGATCGACTGGGCCGAGATCGAGCGGCAATATGATGAGATGGTCAAATACGCTGCGGCCATGCAGCATGGTACGGCTGATCCCGAAGCCATTTTGAGGCGGTTTGCCCGTGCCGATGTCATGCATCCAACTTACAAGGCGCTTGCGGAGTTGGGTCGGGCGATCAAAACGATCTTCCTGTGTCGCTATCTGCGCTCTGAGGCTTTCCGCCGCGAAATCCATGAAGGATTGAACGTGGTTGAGAACTGGAACAGCGCAAACGGGTTTGTCTTTTTTGGCAAGGGCGGCGAGATATCCAGCAACCGGATTGCAGATCAGGAGATTTCGGCGCACGCTCTGCATCTGCTTCAGACATCCCTTGTCTATGTGAACACCCGCATGGTGCAATCGGTTCTGTCGGAACCGGAGTGGATCAGCAGATTGTCTGAGCGGGATCTGCAAGGGCTGTCCCCACTCTTCTATCTTCACATCAATCCATACGGCCGGTTCGATGTGGATCTGGGCAAGCGGATCGACTTTGGAAAACTGGCGGCATGACACTTTTGACAAAGAACGTGAACTGTAAAAAGTATCCGGACAAGCTTGCCAGTAAAACAAGGACAGAGGAAGGCTCCGAAAAATGCTGCCCAACCGGCGAAAAGTAAAGAGTGATGCGTGTGACCGCCTTGCGGATGGTCATGAGCGTGGCCGGGACTTTCTGGGAGAGGCGGAAATTGACCGGCTGCTGAAGGCTGCCAAACGTGGCCGTCATGGCGTTCGGGACCATCTCCCGCTTCTGCTGATGTTCCGTCATGGGTTGCGTGTCACGGAAGCAATCGCCTTGCGACGAGTTGACGTAGACCTGGATCAGGCGCGCCTTTGGATATCACGTCTCAAGAATGGCCTGAGCGTCGAACAACCTGTTGCCGGTGATGAACTGCGGGCGATCCGCCGCTGGTTGGCTTTGCGCGAGGATACATTTCCATGGCTGTTTGTTTCCGAACGCCGCCAACCTCTCACACGGCAGGCGGTGAACTACATCTTTGCGCGCGCCGGAAAGCAGGCGAAGCTGGGGCATATCAACCCCCATATGCTGCGACATTCCTGCGGGTTCGCATTGGCCAACAAAGGCCATGACCTGCGCCTGATCCAGGATTATCTCGGACATCGTGACCCACGACATACCGCACATTACACGCGCACGGCCGCAGGCTGGTTCGAAGGGCTTTGGTAGAGGACAGAAAGAGTGACGATCAATATTCCTGCAACCGTATTCGACGGCCTCGTGAAGTGGATGGTGCGCGGCCCCTGGCCTGAACACTTTCAGGAAGTGATTGATGATCATCTGTATGCTTATTGTGCCCTGCATGATCTTGAAACCTTCGAAGAAATGGCCGCAAAGATCGGCCAACATTGGGTTTCTGTCCTGAATGACATGGCCATGACGGACTTCCTGAGCCGGGAAACCGAAGATGGCAATGTCGTTGATCTATACCTCAAGCGACGAGGCTGGAACGAGAAAGCCATTCCCAAAGCCTATCTGAAAGCCATCCGAAACTCAGTGATAAGCCTTTATGAGGTCAGCGACATTTACCCCGGTGAATCCTTCATGGCACGAGATCTGATTCTGGGCGGTGATCCCATTCTGGTCGAAGAGCAGTCAGGCACGAAAACCATGCTCCAATGGGAGCAGTTTGCGATGCGCATTGTTGAAGTGCGGGGAAGCCACATCATCGCGGGCGGGGTATTGCCTTACAAACCGGAGCTTACTGAACAGGTCATCGAGGAAATCTGCCTGCGTGCCGATGAGGCCGAGATCGGGTTCGAGGAAATGTTCAGCGAACAAAATGAATATCCTGAGCCAGAACTGATCCAGGATCTGGCACTGGCCATGGTTTTGAAAATGTCCGCGCCTCTGTTCTCAGAAGCCTGGTTGGCGGGAACCGTATTGGACCCGGCAGATGTGGAACTGCCCACCCTGCTTAATACCGAGGGGGATGAGATCGAGTTCATCCAGTTGCACTGTTCCTTTGCAAAAGGCGTGACGCAGAAACAGCTGCGGGTTCTCTTGAATGATGCGCCGGATATGGAAGCGGCGTCTTCAAAAATCTGGAACTGGGTTGCGCTGCCAGGTGATGCGCCGCGATCAAAGCCCAAACAGGTAGGCAATATGACCTACAAAGCGCATATGGAAAGCGGGGCTCTGGCCCTTGGCATGATTGAGCTGAAGGGCAAAAAACTGGAGGCGAATGTCAACTCCGCCAAGCGGGCAGAAAATCTACAGGAGCGCCTGAAAGACATTCTCGGCGATCTGGTGTCTGATCCTATACTGGTGCGCCAAACCGTGGAGCAGGCCATGGCTGAGCACCTGAACAAACCCGCGCCCGATGACCAGGTTGCACTGCCGCCGGAAGTCGAAAGCCAGATCATGAAAGAGTTCTACGACCGGCATTATCGCGAAACTCTGGATGAGCCGATTCCAATGCTTGATGGCAAATCTCCTCGCGCGGCCGCAAAAACGTCAAAGGGAAAAGAGAAGGTCGTTGCCTGGCTGAAAGTCCTCGAAACCGGTGAAGCCAGGATGCGACAGTCCAAGCCAATCGAGCCCTACGACTTCTCATGGATGTGGAAAGAACTCGGGATAGCTGACCTCAGACAATGATGTTCACAAATGTTCCAAAATTTGTCCGATCTCACAGCCTCGGGCCAGTTGGGCCTTTCTGGTGCATCATTCAGGTCCCGGGCGTGATCGAGGAGGAAGGCGAGGGCGGTGGCCTCACTCTCGGGCCAGTCCAGCGCTGACCCGAAGCGTGCCGCTTTCCACGCCGTCACGTAGAGCAGGTCGCGCTCATACGCCCGTAGCGTGTTGGCGGGCGTGCCGCGGACATAAAGATCGGTGAGCGCGTCCTGATCCGCTTGAGAGAGGGCAGGGGAGGCGGCGGGAAGGTATGGCGCTGGTGTCGTCATGGGTGTCGATTTTCCCTAACCTGTAGACTGTTCTTGCTTGCTTTCACCATGTTTCATGGTTGGCCTTATGCTGAGTTGTTCCTTTAAGTGTAGACGCGGACCAGATTTGTGCCGGTATTTGTTTACAAAATTGCGGGTTACTGTGCCGCATTTACTTAGGTTTGCTGCCGGAACGGGGCAGGGGTCTACGGGTTTTGGGCCAATGCCGTCGCGAGTCCAGTGGTTAAGGAAAACCGACAATGGGGCCTATTCTGCGCAGATTCCCCGGCAAAATCAATCATACATGATAAGGGATACTTATCGAGTTTGATGATAAATTGAGAGTGCGTCAAAAGTAACGAGCAAAAATTTTAAATTATGAGCATAAAGAGAGTAGGGGTCTCGCAACACACGCATAGTCGCAGACCCTGTTGGAACCTTTAGGCCGTTGACGCTGCCTTGTCGCAAACGGTTCTGTTGCAAAGTTTCTTGCTGAGTGCAGGTACCGCGCTGCCCCTGCGGGTTAAGCAGCCAATTCCGCAAATTGACGGAACGGACAAATTCCAGGCGTAAACTGACCTTTGCGGATCATGTGCGACACTTCGATCCCTGCAAGAGTTGCGGATGCAGATGCAAAGGACTTGAAGCCGAGTATCGGGCGTGTTCGTCTTTTGATGAAACGATGGTCCTGTTCTACGATGTTGTTCAGATATTTCTGCCTGACCCTCTCTATCGGGATGGGGCAACCAAAGCCTCTGAGCATTTTGTTGATCGCCTTGATGCCAGCTGTGTTCGCCCCGCTTTTGTCGATAACGATCTTTCGCGGTAGGCGGTTGACCTCAAGCATCCGGGCAAAGAACTTTGTGGCGGCTGGCTTGTTTCGCCGCTCGGACAGCATGAAATCCAGGGTTTTGCCGTGTTTATCGACAGCGCGATAGAGATAGACCCACGTGCCTTTCACTTTGATGTACGTTTCATCCATTCTCCAAGAGCGGTTGCTCGGACCCTTACGGTGACGCGCTGCTTCAGCGATTGCGCCTGCATACCGTAACACCCAACGGTTCAGCGTAGTGTGATCCACCGCAACGCCTCGCTCATGCATGATTTCTTCCAGATCACGATATGACCGCCATACCGAACATAGAAGAAGACCGCGAACAGGATGACGTCCCTTGGATATTGTGCGCCTTTGAAAGAGATCATGAGCCAGCTTTCGACCATAAATTAGAGCGAGCTATTCGCTCGCTACATCCATGACCGTCAATGGTCAAAACTTTGCAACAGAACCTTTCTGGGCTCTATATGGGCCGTCTCGGCACGGTGCATGGTAATCTGCGGTTAGCAACTCGGTCAGGCTCCGCAGGTCTTCTTCCACGCGTAATAGCTCTTAATACGCGCATCCTCCTTGAGCCGGATGATCGAGCTGTCCTTGTGGTAGATGCGCCGCTTCCTCTTTTGCCGCCGCGGAAGCTGCGGTAAGTTTAAGTTGATATGTTTGTTGGCCATGCCCCGCCTCGATAGCCTATCATCGAGCAAGACAACACGCGCATCTCCCTTCTTCAGAAATCCACTCCCTGAAGCCACGGATGTAGCCTCTTGGCCCAAAAAGTCAGGCGCAGCAGACATTTCTCTGCAGCGCCTTTTCGCAGTTACCTCTAGAGATAGGATGCAGACGTGTACACCAAGTTTGGCAGCGCCGGTTAAGACCAATCCCGGCAGACGTATTTAATTGACATGAACTCTTCCATGCCATAGCGGCCTCCTTCACGTCCGAGGCCAGATTGCTTAACTCCGCCAAACGGAATTGGAGCGCCCGTAATTTTAGTTCGGTTGACCGCAACCATGCCGAACTCAAGTGAGCGGCTCATACGATAAATGCGGCTAGGATCTTTTGTATGTAGATAAGCTACCAGGCCATATTCGGTCGAATTTGCGATTTGCTCGACTTCTTCTTCAGTATCGAAAGCGGCAACAGCAGCAACCGGACCGAAAGTCTCTTCGCTCATGATATTGGCATTGGCTGGAACGTCGGTAAGAACAGTAGGGGCGAAAAAGAGGCTGTCCTTTTCAGTGAGGCTACCACCCGCTGTAAGCTTGGCCCCTTTGGAAACTGCATCTGCAACCTGCTCAACTTGTTTAGCCACTGCCTTCTCGTTCATAAGAGGGCCAATGTCAGGATCATCCCTTCCTGCGCCCACAGTTAGCAGTTTGGCGCGAGCAGTGAATTTTTGGCAAAATTCTTCGTACATTGGCCGTTCGATAAGAATTCTGTTGGCTCCGAGGCAATCTTGGCCACTCGTTGCGAACTTGGCTTTGATAGCCTCGTCAACAACTCTATCTACGTCGGCATCAGCGAAGGCAATGAAGGGCGCGTGCCCGCCGAGTTCGAGTACTAGCCGTTTGACTGTATCTCCAGAGTTCCGAAACAACATCCGCCCCACTTCAGTTGAGCCTGTGAAAGACACGGCGCGCACGCGCTCGTCTTTCAACCATTCGCCCACAACGTCTGATGCTGGTCCGGTAAGAACGTTGAATACTCCGGCAGGGAACCCGGCCTGATTGGCCAGTTCTGCAAGCGCAGTTGCAGAAAACGGTGTCTCGCGTGATGGATGAACAACGACCGTACAACCCGCAGCAAGCGCCGCCGCAGCTTTGCGAGTGATCATAGCACAAGGGAAATTCCATGGTGTTACAAGTGCGGCCACACCCACTGGCTCGCGCCAAAGTTCCATTTCCGCGCTCTGCAGATGAGAGGTTACGCTCTCAATATTGGTACGTTTTGTTTCTTCTGCATAAAATTCGATGAAGCTTGCCGCGTAGTCGATTTCACCAAGAGCTTCGTTGAGAGGTTTGCCCTGCTCAAGAACCATGATTTTAGCGAGATCCTCTTTGTTGGCGATTACCAGTTCATACCATTTTCGCAAAATGTTGCTGCGCTCTTGTGGCAGTGACCGCGACCACGTCTTAAATGCAGCTGAGGCCGCGTCCACGGCATTGCGCGCTTCTTTGGCTCCGGTTTTTGCCACATGGCCAAGAGTTGTTCCATCTGCTGGGTTTGTGACCTCGAATGTTGCTGCGTTATCTGCTGCAGTCCAAGCGCCGTTGATAAAGGCAAGGTCTTTTAGCAGTGTTGTGTGGTTGATGATTTGGTCAAAGGCCATCGTATTTCGTCCTAGTTGTAGTGCCTGCTCGTCCTTTGATTGGGACGAGAAAGGTCATTAATTCGTGTTGATAGTCAGCCAGTCAGACAGATAGGCGGTCTTATTGGGGTTGGATCGGTTCTGAAGTACATGCTGTACCCAGGCGCGCCTCTCATGCTCGACAACCAAAAGTTCCCAAACACACGTCACGCTGTAGGGTGTGTCCAAGACCCGAAATTCAGCGCGCTCTGCTAAGTCTGAACGAAGGACACGATGGCTTAGAATGTCGTCTTCCCAAAGATCAATCAGCAGCCAAATGGCTTCCTCACCTTTATGAAGAATTGTAAATCCACATCCCAACTGGTTCGGTGAAATAGAACCAAGAATGGCGTCAACAGCCTGGTCAGCTTCTGCCCGAATAGCAGCGGCAATAGGCTCCGGAGAAGCTGAGATCTCGTAGTGTTTGAGATCCCAGCCATTTAAAACGCCAGAACGGACAGGAATGATGTCCCGATTTCTGTAGTTCGGAGGTGATGATTTGTCCTCTGGTCGCATTTCTTAGTTGCCGTACGTTTTGATGTACGCTTCTTTGCGTCGGATTTTGGTTCCCTCGAATTCGAACAGGTCTACACCTTTGACCTCGACTTCTTTCCCCTGATCATTGGTCTCAATGAGGCTCCATTCCGACACGGCGCGGTTACCAATCAGCCAAATTTCGCCCTGCTTAGCAGCGGTTCCTGCCTCAATCTCAAGGATTTCACGGAATCCGCGTTCGACCTCTTCGCGGCCTCTGTAAGTTGTGCCGGGTTCTTCGCCGACCGACGCCGCATAAACGCAATCGTCCGTAATCATGCTGTTGAGCATATTCAGATCAGAGTTCGCCCAAGCCACGCCAAATGCGAGGATAGTGTCGACAGTTGGTGCAGGCGCATCACCCTGCGGGAACTCACTGTCAAAAATGTTCGTAGCGCCATCTTCCGGGGTCCATCGGATGCATTCCTGGCGATTGTTTTGGTTGTCCAGAGTCACTGTTTTCTCCTAATTAAGCAGTTTGGCTGTTGTCCAAGGCAGGAGATATCCAAACCTTATTGTCATTGAAGACTGGGCCTCGGCCCATGTCCGAATTGCGCTCCATGGTCGTTGCGTTAATGCCCGACCCGCCGTGCAGTTTTGGCCAGTGCCCCTTTGTTGTCTGCACGACGCCCTTGCGAACGCCGGCGTCGATAACGACACTCGCTTTGAAAGCGCCACGGTCGTTGTGGATCTTAACCATCGTACCTTTTTCGAAGCCCAGACGTTCCGCATCTTCTGGGTTAAGTGCCGCCGTGGGCTTACCAGCTCGCTTGTGGTCTGGGCTGTTTGAGAACATCGAGTTCATCATAAAGTTGTTCGCCATCGTGATGAGCGAAAACTCATCACCTTCAGGCACCGGTTCCAGAGCCTCTTCCGGAGGTGTGAAATTTGGAAGCCGCCCGACGCCGTCTTCTTCAGCGCGTGCAGAAGAAAACTCAAATTTGCCAGTGGGCGTCTCAAAGCGTTCAAGGAACGGCTGATACGGTTTCGGCCAAGCAAGGCGTAGAAAGCCATTTGCCTTTAAGTCTTCCAAGGTCAGCGGTAGAGCAGCAGGGTGATCTGACGAAAGTATGGCACGGGCCAGATCGTCGTCACTTGCGTAAAGATCCTCGTGCTCTAGACCCATCTTTCTGGCCAATCGCCGGAAAATCTCGGTGTGCGGCATACATTCACCGGGCGGCTCTTGCGCTGGCTCGTTCCAATTGATGTAGAGGTGGCTATAGGAATCGTTTAAGTCAGCATGCTCTGTCTGCATGGTGCTGGGAAGCAGGATGTCCGCATAATCTGCGGTATCCGTTTGGAATGTCTCTACGACCACAGTAAACAGATCGTCGCGTTGCAGACCTACTTTGATCTTGTTCTGATCTGGATTGGAAGCCAACGGATTTGCTGCAGTAATAAACAGTGCTTTGATCGGATTTTCGGTCAGCTCCAGGAGATTGTCCCCCAGCCGAGTCATTGCCAGGGACCGGGTTTCTTTGTTGCGGAGATGAGTACCGCAAAGTGCATCCAGGTTAAGTTTGTAGCAAGGCGCCGTCGAATAACACATTCCGCCGCCCAAACGATGGTAGTCACCTGTTAGAGCCGGAATGCACGAAATTGCTCTTGCGGTTTGCCCGCCACCAGCATGGCGCTGTATCCCCATCGCTGTACGGATGGCACAGGGCGGAGCGGCCGCAATCATTTCCGCCAGCTCAATTACTTCTGAAGCATCAATGCGGCAAATTTCTGCAACAGCTTCTGGCGAAAAATTCGGCAGAACCGTATCGCGAAAATCTGACCAACCTATCGCGAACTCTTGCAGGAAATCTTCATTGGTCGCACCGATCGCGTTCAGGTGATTCATTACACCAAACGCCAACGCGGTATCGGTACCCGGCCAGATCGAAATGTGCTTGTCGGCGCGTTTAGCAGTCTGCGTTACGACAGGGTCAATGACTACAACTTGGGCACCATTATCGCGCGCTTCCTGAACGAACGGCCATTGATGCCGATTGGAAACGTTCGTGTTGGTGCCCCAAAGGATGACGAGCCCCGCATGCCGAAAGTCCTCAGGATCCATTCCTGCCGCATTTCCCGTTGTGTAGCTAATTCCCTTGTGGCCAGTCGCAGAGCAAATTGTCGGATCGTGTTGCGAAGCACCCAAGAAGTTAAAAAACCGCTTTCCAGCCCCCATGATCCCTTGGATCCAACCCACCGTACCGGTTCCGGCGTACGGCCAAATCGCTTCCCCACCATGTTCCGCAATCGTTTCCTTAAGACGAGAGGCAATTTCATCCAAAGCTTCGTCCCAGGAAATTCTCTCGAACTTACCTTCCCCCTTAGCTCCGACACGGCGCATTGGGTGCATTAGCCGGTCCGGATGGCGGCTGTAGTTCAAGTAAGAGTTGGTTTTGACGCACAGCGCGCCGCGTGTAAACGGATGGTCAGGATTGCCTCGTAAGGCAACGCCGCGACCATTTTCCGTTGTTACGATCCAAGAACATCCATCCGGACAATCCAACGGGCACGCGCCAACGACATCAACTCTATCGGTGTTTTCTGTATTCTGCGAAATCGTCATTTTGTTTGTCCTTCAGTATGTGATCTGCACCACTGGTCTCATTTCTGGCTCACAACGAGCTTTGGGGTTTCAATGTCCACGGGCGCGATTGTAAGTCTGCGCGTGAGTAAAATCCCTCGAGCGGCCCTAAATGCTACCTGTCGGGCCGACACTATTGAGAAGAGCCGTGCAGGTTCGAAAACGCCCTTGAAAAACTGCAGGAGCCTGGCAGTCTCGCTCAGGGATATCTCTCTCCAACATCGTCCTTGAATCCTCGGCGGCATTTCCGAGGATGTTTCTTTCAAAGGAGGCCTGTCACGATAAGGGCCACATGAAGTGAAATGTGTAGGACCACATAACCTTGAGGGTAGCAGTACGTTTGAGACGCTTTAGGGTGTTTAAAAAGAACGATTCGCACGCACTTCACGACAGCGGTCCAAGCGAAGGAACCTAACGATTATGGACTTTTTTGATCGGCTTGATGCGCCTGATAGCAACTTGCTGCCACGAGATGGCATTGTCGAATATTATGGCTCGATACTGGATAAAACCAAAGCTGACGCATTTTACACTAAGCTACTAAGCGATATCGAATGGCGTCATGATGAGGCAGTAATTTATGGCAAGCGAATTGTGACGAAACGCCAGGTCGCATGGTATGCGGATGAAGCGTTTTCCTACACCTATTCGAAAACCACCAAGACAGCGCTACATTGGCTGCCATTTCTAAAAGAGATAAAGTCGATCGTCGAAACAGAGTGCGGCGAAACCTTTAACTCCTGCCTATTGAACCTTTACCGGGATGGAAGTGAAGGGATGACCTGGCACAGCGACGCTGAAAAAGATCTTGAAAAGGACGGAGCGATCGCGTCGGTGAGTTTCGGTGCGGAGCGAAAATTTGCACTGAAACACAAGAAAACCAAAGAAACGGTTTCTCAAGTTCTTGCACACGGAAGCTTATTGGTCATGAGGGGAATGACCCAAACTCATTGGCTACACAGCATTCCCAAAACCAAAACCGTTCACGCGCCGCGAATTAACCTGACGTTCAGACAAATTCGAACCGCTCCTGAAAGCAAATGACCATGAAAGGGGAGGGCGTCGGCTTATCAGTTACACACCAACCCGTTCTGGCACTTTGACCTTTTCTACTAATTCAGATCAACGGGGCTTTTGAAGAACGCCGGAGGAGTATCCAAGTTTGTTTTGAGCGTCTGACACCGTAGTTCCATCTGCGAGAGCGGTTTTGGCGATGTTTGCAGCTGCATCATAGCCGAATTCAATCGCCAGCTCGGTCGCTGAAACAAGGCTGTTTGAAAGCAGCGCATGGCAACGTGCGCGATCTGCTTCGATGTTAGATACGCAGCGCGTTGTTAGTGTGAACATCGCTCGGCGAAGAATGCGAATGGAATCCAACAGCTTGAATGTAACGATTGGCTCCATTGCGTTGAGTTGCAACTGGCCGGACTCCGCCGCCATGGTGATGGTAATGTCGTTGCCGATCACCTGGTAAGCAACCTGGTTAACCACTTCTGGAATTACTGGATTGACCTTGCCAGGCATAATCGAGCTCCCCGCTTGGACCGGTGGCAGTCGAATTTCCCCTAACCCAGCACGAGGGCCACTGGATAGAAGACGCAGATCATTGCAAACCTTCGACAATTTAACTGCAATTCGTTTCAACACTCCTGAAAACATCACTAACGCACCAAGATCAGATGACGCCTCAATCAGGTCTTTTGCGGGGATAAAGTTGCGTCCGGAAACATTTGCCAAATGGCGAACAGCTCGAGCGGCAAATCCTTCAGGCGCATTGGCCCCGGTGCCGATGGCAGTCCCACCGAGGTTCACTTCGAGCAGCAAGTTTGATAACTGGTACACTCGGTCAATGTCTTCTTCCAGGGTGTTTGCGAATGATGCAAACTCTTGGCCCAGCGTCATAGGGACCGCGTCCTGCAACTGTGTTCGGCCAACTTTATCAATATCAGCAAAAGCAGCCGCTCTTTCGCGAAAAGCACCGACGAGGTTTTTTTGCTCCTGGATCAACGGGTCAAGCATCTGCAAGACTGCTAGTCGCAGCGCTGTAGGGTAAACATCATTTGTGGACTGAGAACGGTTTACGTGGTCATTGGGGTGCAGATGGGCGTATTCCCCCAACTGATACCCCATTTTTTTCAGGGCAAGATTGGCAATTACTTCGTTTGCGTTCATATTTGTTGAAGTGCCTGCTCCACCTTGAACCATATCAACAACGAAATGCTCATGGTGCTCGCCTGACAAAATCTCGTCGCAAACAGCAACGATTACTTCGCATTTTCGACTGTTCAAAACACCTGCTTCCAGGTTTGCGAGGGCGACTGCCTTCTTAACCGCGGCTAGTGCTTCAACTAGCCGGGGGAAGTGGCTAAGCCGTACATCAGAGATAGAGAAATTTTCTACGGCCCGGGCGGTTTGTATGCCGTATACCGTGCCCTCGGGCAGACGCACACTTCCAAGAGAGTCAATTTCAATGCGATAATTCATGCTTCCGGGTTTCTTGCTTTTGAGTACAGTGCCCGTCCGACATGTACTACTAATAACGTTGTCGTGGTCCTGCTGAAAGTCGACGCGCATCGAACTGATACGCGCCAACATGCTGTTTATCCGGGGACGGTATTTCGTGACCCGAGCGCTTTGAGGGAACCCGCAAGATAGAAGGCAATTGTACCAACTTCTATCACCCAGACAAACAAGCTAGGGGTTTGTGTCCAAGACCCGATCAGCATCATCGAAGCGGGAACAACACAGGTTGAAAATCCTGCAATCACGAGAAACCATCCTGTTACTGCGGTCAACCGCTCCATCCCCAAAATCATTGTGGCGAATAGCGAGGCGAATACCACGGCCCAAACGACCCACAACAATCCGCTGGAAACATCGGCGAACAGCGACACGTGGGACCAGGATAGTCCTAGGCAGACGAGTACAGACCAGCCGCAAAACCAGCCCAGGGCACTTGAACTGTGCTCGGTATAGTTCAAAATCCCAACATAGAGGAAGGTAAATGCAAACAGTGGAAAGCCGATCATTCCAATCGCCGCTTGCGAGAATCCTTCCTCATTGGAAGCCGGCAAATCAATCGCTAACGAGACCGTCACCAACGACAGAGCCACGCCGACAAACAGGTTAATAGGTGCAGAGCTTTTGGGGTCGATGCGCCCCAATGAAGCGATGCCGTTGATAAAATACGCTGATCCGGCGAACAGCAGCATAATGATTGTCATCTGAGTATCCTTCATGTTCGGTCACAGCAGTGTGCTGCTGCGTTGAGTCTCGAACTTACCTAGCCGTACTGGTACCGTGATCGTAGTACCATCGAAGGTTAAACAGATGGGTCCAATAGCGTTAAGAAACCTGTCTTGAAAACCTGGCTCGTGACAGCGAACAAGGGCTCTCAACATCCGTTGAACTCTTGCTGGCAAAGAGGAAAAAGACTAGGTTGCGGGTTCGTCCAACACCAAAAGGCCTAGTGCTGGCTCTAGGGAAGAAAGAAGCCACTTTCTATTCTTCATTTTACGTAACGACGAAAACAAGACCAATTTGACTATTGTCAGGATGCCTCAAAATGATTCCTATTCAGCTAAAACGAGATGATGAGCATTCTTTGCAATTTCAAATCTATGAGCAAATCAAGAAACTAATAAATGATGGCACCCTGCAGCCCGGTACATTTCTTCCGTCAACGCGCCATTTCTGTAAACAATACAGCATTGGCCGAAACACTGTGATACAGGCTTATGATGTATTGTTAAGTGAGGGTTATGTCGAAGCTGTTCGTGGGCGAGGAACGAGAGTTAGCCAAGATCTCTGCGATGAAAATTTGGTCGGCGAAGAACAACAGAACCAAGCGCCAGATGCTATCAAGGCGACAATAAATCCTAATTGGGATGGGCTCAATTTCCGCCTTCCGGAAATTGAAATGGCAGACAGTGTAATTAATTTTGCCCCCGGAAAAATAAACCCAGAGAACTTTCCTACAAAGATTGTCGAGAAATTCGGGAACAATGCATTGAGCCTGATCAAGAACCCACTATCTCAGTACAGCGAAATAAGTGGAATTTCTCCTCTGCGCGCTGCGATAGCGGAGCACCTTTCAGTTCACAGGGGAATGAAGGCAGATCCAGACAGCATCATCGTTACTCATGGAACCCAAGAAGCTCTGAACTTGGTTGCTCGATTATTTGTGTCCCAAGGAACGAAGGTTGGAGTCGAAAACCCTTGTTACCAAGGTGCAGCCTTGGCGTTCAAAAGCTGCGGGGCAGACATCGTGCCTCTAGATGTTGACGATGATGGATTGATCGCCGGAAACTTGGAAACCTTTGCTGGGAATTTATTGTACCTAACCCCTTCGCATCAATTTCCAACAGGTTCTACCCTAAGCATCGAAAGGCGAAAGCAGGTAATCGACTGGGCACGAAGAACCGGCAGCCACGTCATAGAAGATGACTATGATTCCGATTACAGATATGACTCGCCGCCCCTGTATTCGCTTGCTGGGCTGGATCAGCTGAATTCGGTTATCTACATTGGGACTGTTTCAAAGTCGCTGGGCCCAGGGTTCCGCATAGGTTTTATTGTGGCTCCTTCGCATCTTACCGACGCAATTATGCGTGCAAAGGCAATATCGTCGTTAAGCGGCCAGTTCATCGAGCAGAAAATTGTTACATACTTTTTTGAGTCTGGATCTTATCAGCGGCAAGTCAGGAGAATACGTCAAGCATACCAGAACAACAGAGACATTGTTCTGGAGCGGATAGCGTACAATTTTCCGGAGATTGAGCCCGAAATTTGGGGAAGCGATGCTGGCATGCATTTCATGTGGTTGCTTCCGGATCATTTTCCTTCCGCGGACACCGTTGCACGACGAGCCTCGAAGCTTGGTGTCAGGGTTCATACGACGACCAGCGCAGGGGCGGTTGATTTCAATTCGAGATTTAGCAAACGCGGGTTGATTATTGGATATTCCTCGATGTCACCGTCCCAAGCTAAGTCAGGTATCGATGTGGTCTCGGATGCAATAAGAGGGGGGTCGGAGCCAGCCTAAACGCCGGCTGCGACCAAATTGTTTTGGGTGGTTCTTTCGAACGGGGATCTACCGTTACCCGCCGATTTCCAACAGCCTGCGAATGGATGTAATCTTTTGCCGAGGGCTGGCACCGGTAGCCTCATTGATCTCGGCATTTTCAATCTTTTGCCACCCATCCACAGTAATCGCCTTGTGGGTGATTTTTTCCAGTTGGGCTGACAATGCTGCGGCGCCCCGTAAAGCCGAGTTGCCAGAATGTGCGGGTTCGAGGCCCAGTATATTTTCCGCGACCGCATATGCAGGCGGCTTGTTCGTCCCGATAACACCGTTTGGCCCGGTGCCGGCCCATCCGACCACAAATACCTGATCGTCTACACGGCCACTGTCGTTTGGAATGATGCCCGCCTTCTCATCATAGGGCAAACCTGGGATGCTGCTTGTTCTAAACCCGATTGCGGTTACCACCATGTCGCAGGGGCAAGTGATCGTTTGCCGTTTGCCTGCGCTATTTGTCTGTTGGTAAGTGATTGCCTCCAGTTTATCGATCCCATGATACTCTATGGGGTTTGCATGAAACATAAATTCAAGATGTCTCGAACCGTGGCGTGAACCTTCTGCATAGCCTGCAATCGTTTTTAAGTTTCGGCGAGCCATCCGCGGCAGATCAGCTGCATCTTCTAAATCTCCGGTGTGAAGTCCAGATACTGACGTATCCAACCCTTCCACTCTCGCAAATTCACGTAATTCAGGATTGGTAAATTTTGCTTCAGCGGGGCCTTTCCGGCCAACGATGGTAATGTGCTCAATTTCAGACTGAGCCAGCGATTCTTGCGCCGCGGCAGGAATATCGCTTTCTGCCAGAGAGTCTGGTTGCTTGGCGAATATTCTCGCAAGGTCGAGCGCAACATTTCCAAGCCCAACGATCACAACATTCTTAGCTGAAATATCTGGTATCTTGTCGGCCGAATATGGGTGCCCGTTATACCAGCTGACAATCTCCCACGCGCCATATACGCCAGGGAGGTCACTCCCCGGGATATCCAGTAATCGGTCTTCATCCACCCCGGTCGCAATGACAATCGCATCGAAATTTTCTCGCAACGTTTCGACAGAGATGTCCTTACCGATCTCTACGTTGCCAAAAAACTCAACGTCGTCATGATTCAACAGAGATTGGAAATGCCCGGTCACATTCTTAGTTGCTTGGTGGTCTGGCGCAACACCGAAGCGAACCAAACCAAATGGGGTAGGAAGCCGTTCGATGACGGAAACTTTGACCGGGCGCTCGTCATCCAACAGCCTCTCGGTGACAAAGAAAGCCGATGGCCCGGATCCAACTATTGCTACATGCAAAGCCGCTTGGTTCGAATGCTCGTTTTCCATACTTAGTTCCTCAGGGGGTCAGCGTTCAATGTTTGGAGGGCACAGGTTTAGAGTGCCCGTCTTGTATGATCTCGTTCTCCATGTGCCGACCGGGATGACATCCCAGAGGTCTCCTGCAGTACAACGAGCGCTCGAAAGCTCAAGCCATGGTTTGTCAGGTAAGTCGCTTAGTCAGCATAATAAACCTTCGCTTTCAGCAATGAGACTTGCGTGTACTTGTAATTCAGAGCGCCTGATCGGCGCTCTATTTTCTCGGAACGCACGCGAACACCGGCAAACCTTTCAAGTATCCTTAGTTCCTCAGAAAACCACCGAATAGAACCAGTGATTGAGATAGCCATGGAACCAATGAACTGGTTGTTGTGGTACCACGAAGCAATCACATGGTGGCTCTATGATGCTGAGTGTCGTGCATGCAAATTGACTTGAAATTGAAGTACAAAAGGAGCGGCACGATGGCGTTTATAGTTACCGATGCATGTGTTAACTGCAAATTCATGGACTGCACAACCGTATGCCCGGTAAATTGCTTCTATGAAGGTGAGAACATGCTGGTAATCCACCAGACAGAGTGTATCGACTGTGGAAGTTGCGAGCCGCTTTGTCCTTCTGAAGCTATTATTGCTGACATTGATGACGAAGAGGGGGATTGGGTCGAATTCAACAGCAAGTACGCTGCCATCTGGCCGCGGCTGACTAAGCGACCAGATTCACCTGCCGACGCCAAAGATTGGGTTGATGTGCCGGATAAGCTTGAAAAACACTTCAGTCCCAATCCCGCAAAACGTTGAGGTGGTTTTGAGCGCAACTCTTAAACCCTAAGATTTGTGAACCGCTCAAACAAAAATTCTGAAGACACCGGACTCCAGTTTGTGGACTCTGACACTGTACGATAGCAATTTCCCTCCCTAACTGCATCGAACTTCGTCAGTTTCGGGTGACGGCAGCTCCGCTCATGCGCTCCCGTGCGTTTTGGAGGTGAGCTGCCGTTTCTCATATTGCGTTATGAATCCGTGCTGCTGCGAAGCTCATAGCTATGACGCCGACATCGAGGCGCAGACTTCGAAGAAGTTAATAATACTTGCGTATCGCGCTTTAAAGATCGCGTTAGGAACACATCAGAGATTTAAATTCTCCGTTTGTCTTCCTGTAATGATCCGCGACCTACTCCGGCAGGTCATCGTCATTTGTTGTTTGTGAAGGCCTGGTTTTTACTGTTTCACTCGGGTTTTCGCAAAACAACTCAGCATAGTAGCGCGCAAACCGGCCCCCATGATTGAAATCATGCATTTCAGCCGCTTCCAGAACTTTTGTATCTTTTCTCGGGTCAGTGAGTAGCCGCCGAACTTCATTTAACCGAAGAGCCCGGTCCAGTCTTGAAGGAGGCAGGCCGCTCAGCAACACGCTATAATTTTGAAGGGCACGTTGAGAGGCCCCACCTTCTAAATCCGCGCTGAGTACTTGCGAATTCTTTTCTTGAGACCCTAACCGCTGTTGAAGTCTCTGAAACTCGGTAAGCATTCCGTCATTGATTGATGTAGTTGGAAACTCACCAGAGACGCCGTGATCCAGCAGTGAAACGAACTGGTTTTTTATGTACATCTCGCAAAAAGCATCGTCCATCGGTGACTCCTCGAAATCCTCCAGATCAAAGAGCATCCTTACCATATTCTTCAGGCGGCGGGCCGATTCAGACGTTCCGCCATTTTGGACACAAATACCGCTTTCTCCATTCAGTTTCGTCTGGACGCCACTACCTAAACTGTCCCATATTTTTTCGTTCGGTATTGTAATCGCGATTAAGTCCCATTCGGTCGCAGATTTTACAAACCACTCCGATCCGCCAGTACCAAAATAGAAATCTTCATTGGAAACTGTCTGACCGTTAAATTTCGCGTCCCCCAAAGTGTACATTGGCAAAACCAGATACACCGAGTCATCGCGTGCCGCGCCGCGTTCCAACAAGGCGCATTTGGTTGTTTCCCGGTAAATCTGTATATCACCAAGCCATAGCTCGCTGAGCGATCCTTCAAATTGACCAGAGCCGACTTGGTTATACTCTTGATCCCAGGCTTTGAGCTCGCCAGCCAACTCATCAATGTCCGTTGTTTTGAATTTTTTCATTTTCGTCTGGCTCTCAGGTCGTGCGGAAACCGGATAGCTCCATAGGTTCTAAGGTGTTTTTATAGCTTGCGCGCGGCGACCAATTTAGTCAACAGAGCTGAAAAACTCCATAAAATTAACCAGTTACCTGCAAATTAGAGTCTTTTTGAGGATTTTTTTGAGGACTCGCGGCTTTCTTACCGATCCCGGCTCACGCTCTCATTGGATTGCCTTCTACCGTAACAAAGGAAGGCCTTCATAACGGTTGAGGACGTGACCCAGCTGCAACAAGGGAGGGGTTGATGCAAAGCGAAACAAAGGCAACTGGCAGCGTGGAGAACGTAGTGGGATGCTGCCCGCTCGATTGCCCCGACACCTGCAGTTGGGTGGTGACTGTTAAGGATGGTGTTCCTACGGCGCTTATGGGGAACCGCGAACATCCCTACACCAGAGGTGCTTTGTGTGTAAAAGTTTCTAAATACCATGAATACCTTTCTCACCCAGACAGAATAACTACTCCCTTAATTCGCACTGGCCGAAAGGGTGCCGGAGAGTTTCGAGAAGCCAGCTGGGAAGAGTGCTTCGAACTCATCGCAAATCGATTTCAAAGGGATATCGATGCCCACGGCCCTGAAAGTATCTGGCCGCACATCTCAACAGGCTCGTTCGGCTACATCCATGGAATATTTGGCGCAGGATATCGCTTGTTCAACTATCTGGGCGCCTCCCGAAATGCCGTTACGAATTGCTCGGTTTCTGGCGAAATGGCAAGCGCCTACACATTGGGCGAAGGATCAGGCCTAGAGCCAATGATGGTTCAGCATGCAAACCTCATTATTCTCTGGGGGACGAATACGATTTCGACCAACCAGCACTTGCGTCACTTTCTGACACTCGCACGCAAGCAAAACGGCGCCAAGATCATCTGCATCGACCCAGTCCGCAGCAAAACAGCTGAATTTGCCGATGAACATATTCCGATTCTGCCGGGTACCGATGGAGCCCTGGCATTTGGGTTGATGAGCGCGCTGCTCGAAGAAAACCTGATAGACGAAGAGTTTTTGTCCGAACATTCTTTGGGATGGGAAGACCTGCGCCCCCGCGTGGAAAGCGTTTCGCTGATAGATGCATCGTGCATTACCGGCATTGACGAAGAACGCATCCGCAACCTGGCTCGCGAAATGGCAGAAGCAAAGCCGTGCGCAATCCGCATGATGCAAGGCATGCAACGTCATGCGGGCGGCGGCATGGCTGTAAGAAGCGTAATGGCATTGTCCACACTATTGGGCGACTGGAAATACCCAGGCGGAGGTGCAGCATATGATGTTGGCGCGCATTTTCAGGCCAACTACGACAAACTTTGGGCCGAAGATCTGCGACCCGATCCAAAGGCCCGCACGATACCCGTGACACGAACCGGCGAAGCGTTGCTAGAGCTGAATGATCCACCGGTCCAGTCCCTTTTCCTGGGTTTTGCGAACCCGCTTATCTCCGCTCCTAATAGCGCAAAGGTACGACAAGGGCTGTTGCGGGAAGACCTGTTTACGGTTTGTGCCGATCATTTCATGACGGAAACAGCGAAACACGCCGACGTTTTCCTGCCAGGCACTATGCAGATGGAACATAACGATCTGTTCGCATCTTGGGGGCACCTTTACATCTCCTGGAACGCAAAAGCAGTGGATGCACCAGGTGAGTGCAAGCCAATGTCAGAGATGTTTCGTGGCATCGCGAAGGCAATGAACCTCAACGAACCCAGGCTGCTGGAATCCGATGACGATCTTGCGCGTGCAGCACTGGATTCAGATCACCCGCATATGCAGGGGATCACTCTAGAAGCCTTGAAGGAAAAAGGGTTCATCCGGCAAAACATTCCGGAAGACACGGCGGTTTCCAAGATCGGTTTTAACACTCCTTCGGGGAAGATCGAGCTGTTCTCCCAATCCATGGCTGACGATGGGCTTGATCCTGTCCCGCGCTTTACGCTGGCAAAAGAAGCAGCGGATCAACGATCAAAGTATCCCTACGCGCTGGTGTCGCCGGGAAGTCACTATTTCCTAAACTCGGTATTTGGGAACTTTGGCCCAAACGTCGGCCGACAAGGCGAGCAAACAGTGTTCATCCATCCCGGTGACGCAGAGCAAAAACAGATAGCAAATGATGACCTCGTGGACGTGTTCAATGACAGGGGCAGCTATTGTGCCCGAGCAGTTGTAACCGACGCAGTCCTGCAAGGGGTTTTGATGAGCTTCAAAGGTCACTGGGTCGATGCGTCCGGCAAGGTTTCGAATGTGAATGCCACTGTAGACGAGCGTGACTCCGACATCGGGCAGGGGGCTGTTTTCAATGACAACAAGGTAGATGTCCGGCTGCATACCGGTGCGTGATAGAGGAATAATGGAATGGCGATCGTCGTAACTGACAATTGTAATGGATGCCGATTTGGGGAATGTGTCTCTTTCTGCCCAGTGGAATGCTTCCACTTTGACGATAAGATGCTTTATATCGACCCTGACGAATGTATCGAGTGCCGGGCCTGCATCCCCGCATGCCCAGTGAGTGCAATCTACGATACAGATGACCTGCCCGAAGAAAAATCCAAATGGATTGAAATAAACGCTGCGCGCGCGGCAGAACTCCCGGTCGTGACCGAGCCATTACCTCCTTTGCCGACTGCAGATGATCAGCGCGCTGCGTTGGGGTTCTGAGGGTCACGTGATGGCAAAAGTAACCGTAGCAATCGTAGGAGCAGGGCCAAGCGGCTTCTATGCGGCTCAGTCGCTTGTCGCATCAGATGAGGTGGAGCGCATAGACATCTACGACCAGCTGCCAACGCCACATGGCTTGGTGCGGTATGGTATTGCGCCCGACCATGAAAAAACAAAGCGAATTGCGAAAGTATTCGAGCGCACAGCGGACCACGAAAAGGTCAATTTTTTTGGGAATGTTACACTTGGTACGGACGTCTCGCTCGACAAGCTGCAACAGGCATATTCTGCAGTTATTCTGGCCACCGGAGCTTCATTGGATCGTGAGCTGAACGTTCATGGGAATGCGTACGAAGAAATCATACCAGCAACCAATTTTGTAAACTGGTACAATAGCCATCCTCACTATTCAGGTTTGAAATTTGACCTGGATTTTCAATCTGCCATCATTTTGGGAAACGGTAACGTTACCTTGGACCTGTGCAGGATATTGGCAAAAGACAAGGCTTCGTTAACCACGACCGATATCGCTGACTACACTATCAATGGGCTGGCAGAAAACGCCCGAAACCGCATTTACATTGTTGGCCGTCGTGGGCCCGCGCAGGCCAAGTTCAGCGCACCAGAGTTGAAGGAGCTGGCTGATCTGAACGGCTGGTCGATTTGGGTCGATCCTAAAGATCTCGAACTCAATGCCGCATCCGTTGAGGAACTCCAATCTCCGAGCGGCGGGAATATTCGAAGTAATTTGGATTTCCTCGGGCAACATGCCTCGGAGTCGGACCCAGATCCGAATGTGCCAACAATCGTTTTCAAGTTCTTCCGTGAACCGATGGAGTTCTTGAAGCAGGGAGGTTCAATCTCTGCAAAATTCGCTGTTACGAAGTTGGCAGGAGAAGCCGGAACGCAGAGTGTGGAAAGGGCAGGGCGCATCGAAACGCTTTCGGCTGACCGGATATTCAAAAGCATAGGCAACAGGGCAGGTGCGATTGAAGGCGTCCCACATGATCCTGTGCGTGGCAAAATCCCAAATCTCGATGGCCAGGTCGTTGGTTCGAACCAAGTGCCCGTTTCTGGGTTGTATGTCGTTGGTTGGGCCAAACGTGGGCCATCAGGCACCGTTGGCACAAACCGGGTATGTGCCGATGAAACCGTCAAGCAGTTACTTGAGGACCTGAGAAAAGGGAAGCTTCAAAGACCTGCACTGGACCCGGTGGATGTCCTGGATTGCTTTGAACGTGCGACCGACCTTGCCCATTGGCGCCGTATTGATGCCCACGAGCTGGAAGAAGGCGCCAGGACGAACCGGCCGCGGGTGAAACTTCAGACAATCAGAGAAATGATCGAATTAGGCGCTTCATAGTGCCCACGCAACAGCAGTAGGGAGGGGACAGAGTGCAGCAGACTATTGTTCCAATAACATTGAGCCAAAAACAAACTGATGAAGCTCGCAAGCCTCTCATCTCGATTTCCGGATTAAAGAAGCAATTCGGAGAAGGCAAAAATGCGTTTGTTGCATTGTCGGAAATCACCTTCGACATCAAGGAGAATGAATTCTTCACACTTCTTGGACCCTCCGGGTGTGGGAAGACCACTTTGTTGAGGATGCTTGCAGGGTTTGATCATCCCACCGAAGGCACAATTACGCTGGACGGCCAGGATCTAACGTTGCTGCCGCCAAACAAGAGGCAAATCAACACCGTTTTCCAGTCCTTCGCGCTTTTTCCGCACATGACCGTATTTGACAATATCGCGTTTGGTCTTCGGAAGCTCAAAAAACCGGCCGACGAAGTGTCGCAGACAGCCATGGAGATGCTTGAGCTTGTCCATTTGGATCAGTTCAAGGACCGGATGCCAGATCAGTTGTCCGGAGGGCAAAAGCAAAGGGTCGCCCTAGCTCGAGCGCTTGCCGCCAAGCCGAAGATGCTGTTGCTGGATGAACCTATGTCTGCCCTGGACCTTAAGCTGCGCAAAGGAATGCAGGTCGAGCTAAAGCGGCTGCAGCGGGAGACGGGAATTACGTTTGTGCTGGTTACGCACGATCAGGAAGAAGCGCTCTCCATGTCGGATCGGATTGTGGTCCTGAAACAAGGTAAAATTCAGCAACTTGGTACTCCCCAAGAAATCTACGACCAGCCAATTAGCAGCTTTGTTGCCGATTTCATTGGGGAAGCAAACATACTACCGGGGGCACAAGTTGATTCAAAATCTCCTCATGTTGCAGTACGCCCAACAGACATCTCGTTTGCGAAAGCAACGCCAGAAGGACATTCATCCATCTCTGGCGCAATCGACCAGGTTCTATACCTGGGCGCGTCTGTTCTTTACGAAGTAAAGGTGACAGATGACCTGTTGCTGCGGGTCATTATTTCCAACCAGGACGAGCCGCGATCAATCGGCGACATAGTCAGGTGCGTTTTCCCCAACACTGCCATCAAGCATCTGAGGGACTGACATGCCGGGTAAGCGTACCTATCTCCTGCTCGTTCCGGCACTGCTTGTCGTGTTCATGCTGATGATCGTGCCAGCCATGATCGCGTTGAAATACTCTTTTATGACGCCTGGCGCATATGGTGGAGTAAAGATGCCATGGAGCACTGACTCCTACGTCAAATTCCTGTTCTGGGAGGGTTTCGACGGTTCATACGAATTCGACCCGACTTATCTGACGATCTTCATCAGATCCATTCTGTTGGCGATAGGTACCGTGATAATCACATTTATCATTGGGCTGCCCACCGCTTGGTACATCGCTACTCGCCCTGAACATCAGCGCAACAAGTTGGTCCTGTTGGTCACCATTCCATTTTGGACAAGCCTTCTAATACGCACCTATTGCTGGGTACTGATTTTGCGGGATCAGGGATTGATAAATCTCACCCTACAAAAAATTGGCTTAACAGAAAGTGCGATCACCTTCCTGTATTCTGATGGGGCTATCTTGCTGGGCTTGGTGTACACGTTCCTGCCGTTCATGATTTTGCCGATCTACGCAACACTTGAACGCGTTGAGCCCAACGTCATTGAAGCCTCATATGACCTTTACGCAAGTAAACTGGAAGTGTTCTGGCAGATCGTGATGCCTCTGGCCAAGCCTGGCATTCTTGCCGGTGCGGCGATCGTATTTGCACCTTCTCTGGGCACATTTCTAGCGCCAGATCTGTTGGGCGGTGGCAAAAAGCTGATGATTGGAAGCCTAATTCAGCAGCAATTCACAGTCTCTCGGAATTGGCCGTTTGGCGCGGCGCTCGCAATTATCCTCATGGTTCTGGTCGTAACGCTTCTCGTTTTCCTGATCCGCAGCCAAAAGAAGGAGGTGCAGGTATGAACAACTTTATGAAGTTTAGCTGGCGCGACGGTCCGAGGGTCAAAGCAGTCGCTTTTCTTGCCTTCTTCTTTCTTTACCTGCCCCTTTTGATACTGGTGGTGTACAGCTTCAATGAAAACCGGTTGGTGACGGAATGGTCGGGTTTTAGCACCAAATGGTTTGGTGTCGCGATTGAAAACGACAACATGTTGCGCGCCATGATCAACAGCCTGATCGTCGCCTGTGCAGCTACCACCATCGCAACCCTTGTTGCTATCCCGGCTGCGGTGGGTTTTGAACGAAGCATACGCATACCAGGCAGGAATGTTGCCGAGGCGATGATCCTGGTTCCGCTGATTTCTCCTGAAATTGTTACGGCCATCACAACTCTGGTTTTTTTCTCAGCTGTAGGCCTGAAGCTGGGTCTGGGAAATGTCATCTTGGCGCATTCGGTGTTTTGCGTGCCATTCGCCATACTACCCATTCGGGGCCGACTTCGGGACATGGCCCGAGATGTCGAGGATGCGGCGTCTGATCTGTACGCAAGTGATTGGCAAGTCTTTACAGAGATTACTCTCCCGCTGTTGAAACCGGGGATTATCGCTGGGGCCGCATTAGCCTTTGTGGTCTCGCTCGATGACTTTCTGATCACCTTGATGGTAGCCGACGCGGGCTCAACCACCTTGCCTCTTTATCTGTACTCGATGCTCCGGATCGGAGTGACGCCCGAAGCGAACGCTGCGGCGACGATTCTAATGGGGTTCTCACTGATCTTTGTATTCGTCGCTTTCTACTTTTCGCAAAAATCAAAGATCGCTCGATAACACGTTGAAAACGGGAGGAAAAAATGTTCTCAACTAACACCAACCTATGCGCCGTTCTGGCCTCATCAATGATAGCTGGTTCAGCAGCTGCAGATCAGCTCAACATCTATAATTGGTCAGATTATACGCCGCCTGAACTGATCGAAAAGTTCGAAGCAGAAACTGGTATCGACATCGTTCTTGATACCTATGATTCCAACGAAACCGTTTTGGCGAAGCTTCAAAGCGGCGGGGCAGGGTACGATATCGTTGTTGTTTCTCACGATTTCGTCCCAATCTTTATTTCTGAGGGCTTGTTGCAATCAGCGGACGTTTCCGAACTGAACGGTTACGACAACATTGAAGAGCGCTGGAAAAGCCCCGAGTGGGATCCTGGGAACGTTTATTCGGCGCCTTGGCTGTGGGGAAAGACATCCTTCGCCTACAACACCTCTGTCTACGATGAGCCGGTCACCAGCCTGGAGGTGTTGTTCAATCCCCCGGAAGAGATGGCAGGTAAAACTGTTATGTTTGGCTCACCGAGCGAGGTCATCTCGCTGGCTCAAGTCTACCTTGGGCTGCCACACTGCGAGACCGACCCGGCAAAAATGGCGCCGGTTGCCGAACTGCTCGAAAACCAAAGGGAGGCCTTGCTCGCATACAATTCCAGCGGCACGATCGAGCGCCTTGTTTCCTCAGAAGCCTACATGCACCAAATGTGGGACGGCACCGCGATCCGTGCGCGACTTCAGAACCCTGACGTGCAGTTTGTTGCTGGCGAAGAGGGAACTGTTGGTTGGTTTGACAGCATCGTCATCCCGAAGGATGCACCAAACTACGATAATGCACGCCAGTTCATGAGCTTTGTCATGCAGCCGGAAAACGCGGCGATCATGTCGAACTTCAACTACTACAATAACGCCATTCCTGCATCAGCAGAGTTCTTCAACGACGACATGCGTACTGCAAGTGAATTGATCATCCCAGCTGGGTACAACGTTTCTTTCCCACCCGCATGCCCTCCGGAAGCGACGGCCCTGATGGATCGTCTTTGGACGCGCTTGAAGCGCTAACCCCCCACTCTCTGCCCTCGGCACCTTTGCCGGGGGCAGCTCTAATGCACTGGAGGACGTTATGAGCTTCAACGAAAAACTACACACCGAGCTAGCCGAGATGTACGCGTCGTGCGACCACGACATATCGGCACCTGCCGATATGGCGGAACTTTACGCAGCACGCCGTTGCGACTACTTGGGCGTTTGGGAGGTCGATGGCTGGAAAATCAAGGCCTACGCCATTCCCTTTGGCCGGGATGCAGCACGGCAAGAGCTGATCAATGCTGCCAAACAGAAAATGTCCGAAAATCTACCGGATGCAAGCGAGCCTGGCACCCCGGGCGTGGGATTTATCGTAATTCATGATGCAGAAGATGCGGGTTTCATCCTTTTTGATTGGTGGGCCAACAATATCGAGATCCATCAAAAGATCTGGTACGCCGAAGTCAACAAGCCCACCGAGTTGCACGATGTTCCGACACCAGTGGTGGCCTGCATGTACGAGCTTGAGATTATCGATTTTGAGCGGCGCGCATTCATAGACAACCTTCGCGGCAACAAGGGCGTGCTCGATAAGAACGCCTATCTCGAATTACATTTCCAAGGAGACATCTGAAGATGCCCGATTACGACCTTTCTCGGCTGAACTTCACAATTGATGCGAATGAGGCAGAACTCCCAATAGTGGACTGGCCAAGCCAGACCGTAATCGAGGGAACAGGTGAGGTACGCTACTTGCCTCTCAGTATCAACAAGGAGCTCGGAATTGAACGCGGCCTTTGGGAGATCGCCGAAGGTATTGTTGAAGACACTGAAGTGGATGAACTGAATGTTGTCTTATCCGGCCATGCGACCGTCGAGTTTCTGGATGGATCGAGTGACCCGATCGAGTTGAGACCGGGGACCTTCTGCATTCTCAAGGAAGGCGCTCGCACACGATGGACTGTACATAAACGCCTGCGCAAAGCCTACCAAATCCCCCACGGCAACGACTAATTCCTTTTCGGCGACCTTATCCGAGGCAACACATGAAAAACCAACTCTTCATTAATGGAAAATGGGTCGATCCCGTCGATGGGCCAAGCTATTCTGACGTAATTAATCCAGCGACAGAGAAACCATTCCATAAGATCGCAATGGGAGGTCTCAATGACGTCGAGGCCGCCGTGACTGCTTGTAAATCTGCAATCCAAAATGGGTGGCGCAACAGCACAGGTGCATTTCGTGCAGACATTCTGCGCAAGATGGCCGATGAAATGGAAAGGCGTCTTGACGATCTGGCACGGCTGGAGGTGCTCGACAATGGTAAACCACTGCCAGAAGCGCGTTGGGACATAGAGGATTGTGTTGGTATTCTGCGTATGAATGCCACTCTTGCTGAAGAGCTGGACGCGAAACAAGGAACTGAAATCGAGCTGGATGACGACCAGTTCAGGTCCTACGTTTATTACGAGGCGACCCCGATTGCGGGACTGATCACACCTTGGAATTATCCACTTCTTATGGCGATGATGAAGGTGGCTCCTGCGATAGCCGCAGGTTCGACGATCTTGCTTAAGCCCGCCCAAGTCTGTTCTTTGACCTGCCTCGAATTGGGCGATATTGCCAACGCAGCGGGTCTTCCCGCTGGCGTACTCAACATTCTGACGGGCAGCGGTTCCAAAATTGGTGCCGCAATTGTCGAACACCCCGACATCGCCAAAATTTCATTCACGGGTTCAAATCCTGTGGGATCCGGGATCGCCAAGGCGGGCGCCAAAAACGTCAAAAATGTGACGCTGGAACTTGGCGGAAAGTCTCCAATCATAGTTTTTGACGACGCCGACATCGATAAGGCCGTCGAATGGGTCATGTTCGGGATATTTTGGAACCAAGGGCAGATTTGCTCAGGCACTTCTCGCTTACTGGTGCAGAACAAAATTGCTGACAAATTCCTTGAACGGCTGGAGGCCGCTACAAAGTCTATCGTTATTGGCGATGGCATGGACGAGGGCGTGAAGCTTGGCCCTCTAGTCAGCAAAGAGCAGTTCGACACGGTCATGAAGTACATCGAGATTGGCAAGTCTGAAGCAACATTGCTGTTTGGCGGGCAGAGACCAGCCCATTTGAACAGCGGCTTTTTTGTCGAACCGGTAGTGTTTTCCGATGTGCCGACTGATGCGCGAATCTGGAAAGAGGAGATATTCGGGCCGGTTCTCGCTGTGCAGCGCTTCGAAACTGAAGAAGAAGCGATAGCCGAGGCAAATAACTCGGAGTTCGGTCTAGGTGCTGCGGTCATTGGAAAAGATGAAGCGCGTAATCTGCGCATTGCCCGATCCTTCGAAGCTGGGATTGTTTGGATCAACTGTTCGCAACCCGCGTTTACTGAAGCCCCTTGGGGGGGCATGAAACGCTCAGGGGTCGGCCGTGAAAACGGTGATTGGGGCATGCACAACTTTCTCGAAACGAAACAGGTAACCAGCTACGTCTCTGAGAAGAATTGGGGATGGTATTCTGACTGACCCACTCTCTCCCGTGGTTAACTTTGCCGGCGATGTATCGTCGGCATTTTTTTGACAGCTGCAAGCGATAGGTTACGAGTAAAATTGCTGCAAGAGATAGGCTACGTGTACAATTGAAGCGCACACGCTTCGGAGTATGGGGTCCATCGGACTGCCGGACAATCTTCGCTGATGAAGTAAGGGGGCTCTGTGTCTGAAGCAAAGAAAACGACTTTCTCAACAATACCAAAGCTCGGCTATGAGGGATCAGGTGTGGCAAGTGACAAGCGCAAACGGGTAACAGCCCTCAAAACCGAGCATACCTAATTCCCGCCGACCGGTCTCGCTATGGAACTGGTCCTGACAAAACTGTCTGGAGTGGACCTTACAGAACTTGACCCGCTTTGGAAGCGTACGCAAAAAGTGGAGATCGACATGAGATTTGCAATTTGCGGTGCTGGGGCAATTGGAGGCTACGTTGGCGCTCGGCTAGTGGAGGCGGGACACCATGTTTCGTTCCTCACTCGAGGGCGGAATCTGGAAGCGTTCCAACAGGGCGGACTAAGAATATCCAGTCCACTAGGAGACCTTGAGTTGCAGGCGATCAATGCATCGTCTTCCACCCAAAGCATTGGCCCTGTCGATATTGTCATTGTTACGGTGAAGATGCCGGACTTGGAAAGTGTTTCAAAAACACTTTCTCCTCTACTTCATTCAACAACCCGCATAGTCACACTACAGAACGGTATTGATGCCAAAAATATTGTCGGAAGCTATGTTGACCCAGCTATTGTCGCACAGGGGGTGGTATTTCTTTCGGCGTCAACCGAACGTCCGGGATTGATCCGCATGCCAGGTGGGCGACGGGAGCTGATTGTCGATGCTCTCCAGGGAAATGAAACGATGAAGAAGTTTTTCGACGCGATTCATTGCTCTAACGCGATCGAGGCAACCCCAACTGAAAATTCTCGTGAAACCGTATGGGAAAAATTTACAGCGCAGTCATCTATAGCGGCCGTTACATCTCTGACACGTTTAACCCTTGGTGAAATTTTTCAATCTCAAGAAGCTACCGCCCTTTTGCGGCAATTATTGCGGGAAACACTCGAAGTTGCTCGAGCGGTTGGCGTATCGCTTGACTCCGATCATGAACAATTCGTTTTTTCCGTTTATTCACAACAGCCACCAGAACAGACGTCCTCGCTGATGTGTGACATCAAGGCAGGCAAGCCAACGGAGCTCCCATGGCTATCCGGTAGAATCCACGCGCTAGGCAAGCAATATGGGATAGCCACACCAGCGCATTCCACGACGTGGTTGGCACTAGCAGCG
Source organism: Paracoccaceae bacterium (assembly GCA_965242975.1). GTDB lineage: Bacteria > Pseudomonadota > Alphaproteobacteria > Rhodobacterales > Rhodobacteraceae > JAPPHA01. Next base: position 160,387 of record CBDETS010000002.1, read on the forward strand.
TATAACTCCGGGGAGCCTAGACGAGCTGCTCCGTAACAGGTCGACCTTAGACCGGTTGCCCTGTCCTATCAGCTGAAGGCAACAGGTCTGACATCAAACTACGGCCAATCAATGAGCGACTAAGCAGATCGCCATGAAATCGTATGTGTCAAGTTCGGACAAACTCTGATGGCAACACTATTTTTGGCTAAACTCAGCTAACGCCAATACACGAACAGGCCAAGTCAAGGTGGATTTGCCTCGAGTGGATTTGCCAGAACCAGCAGGAACATGGACGCTAAAGATCGAAAAATTGTTCGCGCCCTACAACTGAATGGGCGGATATCCAACCAGGAACTCGCTGACGCAGTAGGCTTATCGCCGTCACCTTGTTTGCGGAGGGTCAGATACTTGGAAGCTACAGGGGTCATCCGGGGATATCACGCTAACGTGGACGCAACTGCCTATGGGATGTCTGTCACAGCCTTTGTGAACATCCGCTTGGAACGGCATGACGAGGCGAATGTCCGGAGGTTCGAAGAGTGTATTCGAGGTATTGAAGCGGTTCTCGAATGCCATGCTTTGGCTGGCACGATGAACTACCAGCTGCAAATTGTCCTTCCTGGCTTTGACGGTTACGAGGACTTTGTGCGTACCTATATTCATCCAATCGGTGGCATCGCTGCGATTGATGCCAGTTTTGTTTGTAGAACAATTAAAAGGGAAACGGCTTTCCCTCAAATCACTTGATAATTTCAGCGATTTCCATGTGGCAAACAGGGGATCCCAGCTGATGTCGGATGCGTTAGCAGATATGAGTCCCTAAACCGCGGCAGCGGTACAGGAAACAACAACGTCAGGCGGCACTCTTCGCAGGGGTGCAGCACTCCAAGGCAAACGCGGCAGGCGCTTGAGCTATTTGAGGGCTCCGCGCCCGCCGCGCTTGCCAAGCCCGAAATCGACGACAACCAAAATAAATCCCACAGCCTTTCGTCACAAGCGAGGGGCCAGCGGGGGTGGGTCAGGCACCAAATCCTGTTCTACTATAATTTAACCGCAAGAAACGGAGTTTTTTCGGGTCTGGCGCCGGTTAGAAATATGGAACATCTTCAAAACCGGAGCGAAAATCATGCCCCCTAGAGCCAGCCCACCCTCCCACTCCGACAAGTGGCACGCTGTTGTAAACCGCGATGCAAGCCAGTCCACGGAATTCGTATATGCGGTCAAATCAACCGGAATCTACTGTCGCGCGGGATGTCCGTCAAAAACACCCAAGCCGGACAATGTAGAATTTTTTGACACACCAAGTTTTGCAGAAAACGCCGGGTACCGAGCCTGCAAGCGTTGTCGGCCAAGCGCGCACGACGAGAGCGCCGCAATCGTGAAAAAAATCACCTCTGCGTGCGAGCAGATCCGCTCTCAAGAGGAAGAACCTAATCTCGAACATTTAGCAAAGGATAGCGATATGAGCGTCGCTCACTTTCAGAAGACATTCAAATCTGTAGTTGGCGTTTCTCCAAAGGCTTATGCCCTGGCGGTAAAAATGGACAAAGCCCGCGAGACGCTGAGTTCCGGAAAAACCTCCATTACCACCGCAATTTACGAGGCTGGGTTCAACTCGAGCAGCCGGTTTTATGAAACGGCAACAAAGGCTCTGGGTATGAAACCTTCAGACTATAAAAAGGGCGGTGCTGGTCAGCGCATTCTATTTGCCATCGGTGAATGCTCACTGGGGTCGGTGTTGGTTGCCTGCAGCAAAATCGGAGTTTGCGCGATCTTATTGGGTGATGAACCCGAACAGTTGTTGCAAGACCTGCAGGATAGATTTCCAAACGCCGAATTGCTTGGTGGAGATACCGCCTTTGAGGGGTTAGTTGCCCAGGTAGTTGGGTTCATAGATAATCGCGAGGCGAAATTTGAGTTGCCGCTCGATATCCAAGGCACCGCATTTCAGGAGCGAGTGTGGCGGGCACTTTGTTTGATTCCAGCGGGGACAACGGCCACGTATGCAGAGATCGCCCAAGCCATTGGTGCGCCCAACTCTCATCGCGCAGTCGCACAAGCGTGCGGGGCGAACAAGATTGCAATTGCGATTCCCTGTCATAGGGTGGTGCGCTCAGATGGAAGCCTGTCAGGTTATCGCTGGGGCATCGAACGAAAACGTTCCCTCTTGACGGCGGAGGATGCAGCATGAATCTCGCCCAAGAATTCCAGTTTGCAAATGCGACGCAAACCGATCAGCTATGTCATGACCTGAATGAGTGGGGTTGCGCCAAAATCGAAGGTATTCTGACGCCTGAAGACTGCAACCGAGTGTCAGATCTATATCCGTCAGACGGGCATTTTCGCAGTCATATCCATATGGCCCGGCACGGTTTTGGTAAGGGTGAATACAAATACTTTTCCTATCCACTTCCAGAAATCGTCGCTTTGCTTCGGCAAGAGCTTTACCCGCTGCTTGCGCCGATCGCCAATGACTGGAATGAGCGAATGGGGATCGATGTACGCTTCCCGAGCGACCATGCGACATACCTGAAACGGTGTCATGACGCTGGGCAAACCCGCCCAACGCCGTTGCTACTGCAATATGTGGAAGGCGACTTCAACTGCCTGCATCAAGATGTGTATGGCGAGTTGCTCTTTCCTCTGCAGGTTGCGGTTTTACTCTCTGAACCTGGCAGGGACTTTACGGGGGGCGAGTTTGTTCTGACTGAGCAGCGGCCACGAATGCAAAGCCGTGCTGAAGTTATTGACCTAAAGCAAGGCGACGCACTGGTGTTCGCCGTACGAAACCGGCCGAAACAAGGCACGAAGGGCAGCTATCGTGTTAACATGAGACATGGAGTAAGCCGGGTACGCAGCGGCAAACGCCATACCTTGGGTGTGATTTTTCACGACGCTGAATGATCAAACCCAAACTTCCTGGCTGCCATAACTGTATGGCGGGCATTGTCGAACCTAACGCGTGCTTGAGAAGGAGCGGTTAAATGTCAAGCAGTACAGCACTTTTTCCAGACTTTAACGCCCTGAATGCTGCGGAAAACGCTTTGACCGCACGTTTGGATGTCGCGAGGAGAAACTTTAAGAACCGAAAGACAGCTGCTCTTGAGCCACCCACCGGGTGGCGAGAAGAGTTGAACAACATGCAATTCAGCCAGCCGACTGATTTGCAAGAGCTGATGGAGTGGGTCATTGATGCGTTGGAAAAATACAACGTTCAGATGACGCACCCAGGTTATCTTGGTCTGTTTAATCCAGCGCCAACATTCGCTTCCGAATGTGCTGACAGAATTGCTTCAGCGTTCAATCCTCAGATTTGCGTACACTCTCATGCACCCGCAGCCGTTGAAATTGAGCAGCACACGATTGATGAAGTAGCGCGTCGGGCAGGCCTTCCGAGAGGGTCGGGCGGGCATTTTACCAGCGGCGGGGCGGAAGCTAACTCAGCCGCTGTACTATGCGCGTTGCAAGCAAAATGCCCAGCTTATGGCGAGAAGGGAATTTACGAGTTTGGCGGGCAGCCAACGATCTATGTTTCCAAGGAAAGCCACTTGGCATGGCTGAAAATGGCCCATTCTGCAGGCATTGGACGCGGTGCAGTTCGGCTCATCGAGACAGATGGGAACGGTCAGATGGACGCGGGAGCATTGTCCGACGCAATATCACATGATATCCAAGCCGGTCATGTTCCTACACTGATAGTTGGAACGGCCGGTACGACAAACGCGGGTATGGTTGATCCACTCGCGGCCTGCGCTGAATTGGCAAAACAGTACGATATGTGGTTCCATGTTGACGCTGCCTGGGGAGGGGCCATAATTGCCAGCGAAAAACACCGGATTGCGATGGACGGTGCTGAGTCAGCGGATTCGATTACAATTGATGCTCATAAGTGGTTCGCGACAACCATGGGTGCTGGGATGTTTTTGACCACCCGCCCGGACATTCCAGCCCAGGTGTTTCGCGTCGCAGCAAGCTACATGCCCGAAAGTGATGCCAGCAAGGACCTCTACCTAAACTCTAATCAATGGTCGCGTAGATTTGTGGGGTTACGACTATTTTTGGCGCTCGGCGCTGCCGGATGGAGCGGATACGGTGAACATATTGACCGTTCTATCCAGCTTACCGATCGGTTGGCATCAAATCTTACGAAGGCTGGCTGGGCGCATGTTAATTCGTCTCCCATGGGAGTTGTCTGCCTTGTACCGCCTGGCGGGGTAGATGAAGTCCAATCCTACGTAAACGCCGTACACAGTGATGGCAGATTTTGGGTTTCAAAAGCTGTGTTTGAAGGGCGCCCGGTTTTGCGGGCATGCGTTACAAACGGCCGGAGCGATGCCGAAACTATCGATCAGCTCGCTGATTTCCTGATCTCGATCTAAACGAGCTCCTGCATCGAAACACTGTCAGTCGAGCTTGCTGATTGAAAACGATGAAAGAGCAGTGAGTTTCCTCGCCCTTTGAGGGCGAGGTTCTGCTGGAAACTTTCGTTTTTTGCCGCTTTCATTGAGGCGGCTTCAAATGTTACCCCAGAAGCAATCGGGGCAGCCAAAGCGCGAGCTCGGGGACAAATGTGGTCAGCATCAGTGTTGGCAACCAAGCGAAGATGATAAACACCAACGTTGGCCAAAGCATTTTCGCAACGGGTGTATCGCAAACCTGTGCACCGAGATAAAGCAAAGGGGCGGTTGGACGACCAAACACGAATGTTCATGCCCTTGTCTTCGAAGCTGTTCCAATTTGTTGGCTCCTGGGTTGCAACGATCCCAACGAAACCTTCAGGATTTTGTGCAATGACGCGCACGCCATAGTCGCCCGTAATCTCCTGCAGGATTCTGTTAAATTCGGAGTCCATGTCGCGCATGACGTTGTTCATGTCGTCCCATCCACCAACCAGAAATGGCATTGACAGGAACTCGAGCCGCGGGTCGTTGTCAGCATAGATAAACGCCGCCGCCAGATCGATATTGCCGCGCGCAACGTCTTCGAACAGGGACTCGCCTGATCCCAGTTGGTTTGCAGGGAACACATCGATTTTCAACCCGACGTCAGCCGCCGCAACATCGGCTGCAACCTGCTCCATCATTTTGGTGCCCTGATGATCAATTGGGAACACGCCTGCAAAGCGCAAGGTCATATTCTCTGCAAATGCCGCAGTAGACATCATCGCACTCACGATGCCAATCGACAGGCCTTTCGCCAGTTTGTTAAATTTCATATTTTTCCTCCGGTTGTTGATCCAGCATCAGCTGGGATTTGAAATTGTTGGTCAGGCAAAAATATTGGCCCGACTTTAGGGTGCTTGTGGTGATGCAAAAGCTGACTTCTCGCGCTCGAATCCGACAAGAGATCTGGCGGCTCGCTGTTAGAATTACCGAGACCCGAACGCATATCAGTGAGCTAACTACATTTGCGAGATCAGTAAGTTAGCTCAAATGTATGTCGTCCATTGCCGGGCCGACTTTCGTCTGATAGGTGGGTCAATTCAGATTGCGATGCGGCTCCGGTGCTCAAGGCATCAGTTTCGAGAGAGCCAACTAATTGGATTATCCGGCCAACACGTATCTTCACTCCCTACTTTGATTGGGTTGGCAGATTGGGCGTTGGTTTCTACAGGATTCAGTCAATTCTAAAAGTCCACTAGACGAGTTTCTGAGGGAACCAGCTCAAATGCCGTGGACCCATTCCTTAATGTAAGAGTGGTCCTTTCGGGCCTGTTTCCGGCCTATACCCTGCTGGCATCGCCACATGCAGGGGGATGTAATGTCTCAAATAGCCGAAACTATTAGAACCACTTGTCCTCGCGACTGTTATGACTCTTGCGGGATCACCGCAATTTTCGATGACAGCGGAGAGCTAAGACAGCTTGTGGGTGACGCAGATCACGAACTGGCGCAAGGCCGGCTTTGCCCGAAATGCGCTCTCGCCTACAACGGCGCGTGGCGAGATGAGCAGGTTCGTTTGCGGCAGCCGCTGAAACGTGTTGGTGCAAAAGGGAAGGGGCAATTCGAGCCAGTTTCCTGGGATGAAGCACTGACGGATATTGCAGGGCGGCTCACTGGCATCTGTGAAGGCTCGTCTTCGTCGAGAATTTTCCATACGCATTACACTGGAACATGCTCCGTTCTTGGGGGTCTCTTTCCTCTCCGCTTTTTCAATAGATTGGGGGCCACTGAGGTTGAGCCCGATACTGTTTGCAACAATGCAGCACATGCATCTCTCAACTATACTTTTGGAGAAAGCTGCGAGGGGTTTGACCCAGATACCATCAAGGATTCAAAGAGCATTTTGGTATGGGGCGCAAACCCTTCATACTCAGCCCCACATGTAGAAACGAATTGGCTATCCAACACAGATGCGACCGTTATCGTAATCGACCCAATAGCGCATCCTTCCGCCAAGGCAGCAGACATGCATCTGCAATTGCGCCCCGGAAGCGACGCGGCACTTGCATTTGGATTTTTGCATATCGCTTTACGAGATGGCCACATTGACGCGCCTTTTGTAAGTCAAAACGTTGTTGGTTGGGATGAGGTTCTGCCTTCCATCGAGCAATCTACCCCTGAACTTACGGCCGAAATGACCGGCTTGGCCATTGGCGACATTGAAGCTGCCGCGGCTCACTACTGTTCTGGCCCTTCTCTCATCTGGTTGGGGCAAGGCTTGCAAAGACAACGTAACGGCGGAAACATCTATAGATCTTGCGCGTTGCTTTGTGTGGGAACCGGAAACCTTGCCCGCCCAGGATCAGGCATACTGTTTCTGAACGGGCCAAACACCCGTGGCGCTGATGTCGACTACGTTGTCGGCGAGGAATTGGGCGAGAACCCTAAACCAGACCCAGTTAGCCATATGGATCTGGCCGAAGTTCTGGAAAGCGGAAAAATCGCTGACGCCCTGATCTGCTGGAACAACAATATTGTAGCATCCAACCCTGAGCAGGCCCGCCTTAAACGTGCTTTGGAGAACGAGGAACTGTTTCACGTTTGTGTTGAGTTGTTCGAAACAGATACGACCGCTTACGCAGACTATATCCTGCCCGCCGCCAGCTTCATGGAATATGATGACATACTGTTCCCGTATTTTCAGAACACAGTTTCCGCGATTTCGGCCGTCAAACCTGCACCCGGGGATGCCCTGCCAAACGCCGAAGTATTTCGTCGTCTGGCGCGCGCAATGGGCTTTGAGGAAGAAGCACTTTACGAAGATGACCGAGCCATAATTGACCACGTTCTTGGTGAAAGCGATGCGGATATCAGCTTCGATGAGCTTAAGAGAGTGGGGACAAAGAAAGTCTACGATACACCGCGATTGCAATTTGCAGACCTGAAATTCGCGACACCAAGTGGCAGGATCGAGATTGCAAGCGAAACGGCCGAGAGGGATGGATGCAGTCGGATCCCGTATCCTCACGCCGATGAGCTGCCAGCAGACGGTAGGCTGCGAGTATTGTCTCCTTCTTCGGAGTGGACGCTGAATAGCAGTTATGCAAACGACAAGACTATCCGAAAGCGGATGGGCCCGCAATCAATTCAAGTGAATGCATCTGATGCAAGCCGATTGAACCTGGTAGATGGCCAAGCCGTAACGCTGGAGAACGAAGTCGGAAAATTGAGGCTTCAATTGAAGGTATCCGAAGCCGTGCAGCAGGGTGTTGCTATTGTTCCAAAAGGTAACTGGCTGAAGTTTGAAGATGCCAGTGGTGGAAACATCAACCTCCTGAATGCTGGCGAAAAAACCGACATGGGGGAAAGCTCCTGTGTGCATAACATCGAAGCCCATCTGACTGCAGCGGATTGAACGTCGAGCAAACTAACTGTCGTTTAGCGACAAAGGATAAAGAATGAAAATCTTGGTATTTCAACATATCAACTGCGAACACCCTGGCTCCTTGCGTGGCCTGCTTGAACAGGATGGTATCGAATACACCGCCGTAGAGCTCGATGAAGGAGACGAAATTCCTGATCTGGAAAATTTCGATGTCTTGTGGGTAATGGGCGGCCCCATGGATGTGTGGGACGTCGAGGCAAACCCGTGGCTAGTCGAGGAAAAGAAGGCAATCAGGACTTGGGTGAGAGATCTCAAAAAACCGTACCTCGGATTGTGCTTAGGCCATCAACTGCTTGCAGATGCTCTTGGAGGGACCTGCGGTCCGCTTTCACCGGGAGAGGTCGGCATATTGGATGTCGAACTCACTGATGAGGGCAGGGCAGAGCCATTGTTTGAAGGACTGCCTACAACAATCAAATGTGTCCAATGGCATTCAGTTCAAGTTGCACAACCGCCGGAAGATGCAATTATTCTGGCGAAATCAGATCGCTGTGCTGTTCAAGCAATGCGAATTGGAACCAACGCATGGTCAATGCAGTATCATGTCGAAGTTGAGCCAGATACGGTCGACAATTGGTCCAAAATTCCGGAATACGCGGCTGCACTAAAAATTGCGCTTGGGGACGAAGGAATTGATATCCTGACCTCAGACTCAGAAAAGTACATGGATGAATTTCTTTCGAGCTCGAAGATACTCTACGACAACTTCATGACGCAGATCAGAGAGCAAACTTAGAAAGTCTCATTTGCGAGCGAAGGTCGAAATATTCAAACTGCGCCACGCATTGCCTGCACCACATGGGCCGCGGGTTAAGGTGCACCCGGCCAAGCGAGCAAGGGTCCAGCACCTTTCCCCGGCTCATAGTTGAATCTTTTGATGCAACGGGCTTGCAGCACAAACAAAGGAGGAGTGTTGGAATTGACTTGCTCGCTAATCGACCCGTTCCATCGCGCAGTCACCTATCTGCGAGTGTCGGTAACTGACCGATGCGATTTTCGGTGTGTTTATTGCATGTCTGAAAACATGACGTTCCTTCCGAAACGAGAGCTTCTGACTTTGGAAGAACTGGACACCATATGCTCAAAATTTGTGCATCTCGGAGTCCGCAAGCTGCGGATCACAGGCGGTGAACCGTTAGTTCGTCGTAACATAATGTCATTCTTCGCCTCTATGGGACGCCATTTGGATAGCGGTGCTCTAGACGAATTAACATTGACAACCAATGGCAGCCAATTGCATCGATTTGCGCGTGACTTGTATGCGGCTGGTGTTCGCCGAGTAAATGTTTCTCTCGATACGCTGAACGATAAAAAATTCGCCCAAGTAACTCGATGGGGACGACTAGTAAACGTCCTGCGTGGAATTGATGCTGCACTGTCTGCCGGTCTAAAGGTCAAGATCAATACAGTCGCGTTGAAAGGTTTCAATGAGGACGAGGTATTCTCGATTTTGAAATGGTGCGCGGATAACGACCTGGATCTCACTTGGATCGAGGTTATGCCGATGGGCGATATGGGGGAAGAGGACCGGTTGACCCAGTATTGGTCTCTAGACGATCTTCGCGCCCACATTTCTGAACGCTTTGCACTGACCGATCTTTCCGAACGCACAGGTGGTCCTGCACGATATGTGCGCATTGAAGAAACTAAGCAAACAGTAGGGTTTATCACACCGCTGTCACACAATTTCTGCGAAAGCTGTAATCGCGTCAGATTGACCTGCACAGGCAGACTGTATCTTTGCCTGGGGAAAGATAACAGCGCGGACCTAAGCATTCCGTTGCGGTCGGGTAACGAGGACGCCCTTGAATCGGCAATTCGATCAGCAATCAAGCTGAAGCCGAAAGGGCATGATTTCGATTATTCACGTCAAAGAGTCGACGGGCAAGTTGGGCGTCATATGAGCCATACGGGCGGGTAAAATTTGCCCCCGTAGAATTTCTTGACTGATTGTCATCAACTTACGCGGGTTTTTTGAGAAGGCGGTTCAAGTGGCTTCTAAAACGGAGGAGGAGTTTTGGACATAAAGAATAAACTCGCAGCAGATAAGTGGCGTGGCGAAATCGAGTTTACTATTGAAAGCCGTGAACCCGACAAAGTTACGGCCAAGATGCCGGTACTGGAGGCCGCAAAAAACCCATTTGGCACAATGCATGCTGGAGCCCTCATTTGGTTTGCCGATGTAGTCGCTACGCTATGCGCGATCGGGGATTTGAGTAGCGTAGAAGATGACGGTTCTGGCTTTCCTCTAGCTGTTGATTTGCACTCTGTTCTTTCAGGAAACGCAAAGTCAGGTGATATTTTAGCGACGGCCAAAGTCGTGAAGCGTGGCAGCACATTGGTCATTGTTCGCACAGAGGTGCGGAGCGAAACCGGGACTCTACTGATAGCTATGACGACAACCCACCTTCGTGCTGCATAAATGATTACGGCAAACGTGTTGCTGGCTTTAGAACTCCAGAATTTGGATTCTGGCTCTTAAACCGCCCAAACTAGGTCATGTTGACAAATGGCGAATCCACAGACGGATTGACGTGATGTCAACGAAGCCGAGGAAGCTTTCGGCGGTCTTGTCGTAACGTGTCGCGACGCGGCGGGCATTCTTCAGCTTGTTGAAGCATCTCTCAACCAGGTTCCGCAGTCGATACAGTGGGCGATCAACACCGACACGCTTCTTTCGCGACTTCCGCATCGGGATCACAGGTTGGATGTATCGGCTGCGCATTTGGTCACGAATGCTGTCGGCATCGTACCCCTTGTCGGCCAGCAGTACCAAAGGTTCCGGCAGATTGTCGTCCATGATGAGATCGAAGCCGAGATAATCGGACGTCTGGCCGGGCGTGATGTCAGTTCGCATCGGCAGACCGGCGGCATTCACCCGGAGATGGATCTTGGTCGTGAAGCCACCCTTTGAGCGGCCAAAACCCTGTCGCGGAGTCCCCCTTTAGCGCCCGCTGCCTGATGATGGGCGCGAACCACGGTGCTGTCGACCATTTGCAGGGCGTCAGGAACGATCCTGCTCTCGGTCAACGCCTCCAGGATCTGTTCCCAGAGGCCGGCGAGAGTCCAGCGCCGGAACTGCCGATAGACACTCGACCATTTCCCGAATTCCTCAGGAAGGTCCCGCCACGGCGCGCCGGTATGCAAAATCTTGGAACACTTGACGGAGAATCCTGCCGCATTTGACGGTGATTCCTACAACACTTGACGGTAGTTCTTACGCACTTGACGGCCTTGCACCCGGATGACCTGAGGCCATCCGAATTGCTTGCACCAGATGGTTAGAGCAGTCGACCAAAAGTTTCTCTCCCGACGCTACCTCGCAGGTCAATAGACCTTAACGAGGAAGCATGTTCGATGAAGAGAATCGATATGATCAACAGCAAAGACATCATTCGCCAGCGGTTTGATCTGGGGCTAACACGCGAGCAGATCGCGGTCGCAGTTGGCGTGAGTACGGGTACCGTTTCGAATGTTCTAAAACGGGCAAAGGAGGCCGGACTGGCGCACTGGCCGTTACCAGATGATCTCGATGAAACGGCGCTTCAAAAACATCTCTACCCATCAGACGGGCACCAAAAAATACGAGTACAAAGTAGCCCGGATTGGGACGAAGTCATCAAAGGGCTAAAGGAACCGCAGGGACCCCGCCGCACCAAAATGACCCAACGCCAGCTTTGGGTCGAATATCGAGATGAGGTCGAGGCCCTAGGCGGTACTGCTTACAGCTATAGCCGATTTTGCGCGAAACTAAAGGAACAGTTAGCGGTCGGACCGGAGGCGGCGGTGATGCGCTTCGATTACGCGCCAGGCCATTTTGCCATGTCGGACTTCTCCGGCAAAACGCTGTCGTTGCATGGCAAGGATGGCAGCATGGTTGACGTGGAAATTTTTGTCATGGTTCTTCCACACTCGAGTCTGATCTACACGGAAGCGGTCCCGAACCAGAAGATCAGCCATTGGGCGATGGCGCACCGTCGGGCGCTGGAACACTTCGGCGGGGCACCCAAGTGCTTGATCATCGACAACCTCAAGTCAGGTGTCACCAAACCGGACCGTGAAGACCCGCATCTCAACCCGACTTTCCGTGAACTTGCACTGCATTATGGTTTTGCAACTCTGCCAGCGCGCTCTCGCCGGCCGAAGGATAAAGCGGCGGCTGAAGCGGCCGTGCGCACTGTCCAGTCTCGTATCCTGCTGGCCCTGCGCAACAGGACGTTTTTCTCGTTGAAGGAAATGAACGACGCGATCTGGTTAGAGTTGGACAAGCTCAACAAGGCGAAAATGGCATGCGGAGAAACGCGCCGCGCGCTATTTGAGGCAAACGAACGCGCCGCGCTTTTGACATTGCCCAAGACCCCCTGGGAATGGGGAGAATGGATGAAGCGCAAGGTGGCGCGGAACTGCCATATCTCCGTTGATCGAAACCATTATTCAGTTCCGGCCGCGTATATCGGGCGGAATGTCGATACCCGCATCAGTGAGCGGATGATTGAGGTTTTCCTTCAGCGCGGAGGCGAACGTATTGCTGTTCACCCGCGCAAGAAGGGCAAAAACGGCTATTCCACGCGGGCCGAGCATATGCCCGAGCGTCTTAAGGCGGTGCAGCATATTCGTTCCCCGGACTATGGTGACTTTCTACTCCAGCAAGCCATGGAAATAGGGCCAAATGCATTGGCTTGGGCGGAACGTGCATTTGCCTCAAGGGACTTCCGTGAACAGGCTTTCACTTCCGTACAGGGCATGATCGGCCTCGCCGAGAAGCATGGGGCCGCCAGAATCGACGCGATCTGCATCGAGGCTTTGGAGGTTGAAAGGTTCGCTTCCGGTTTCCTCAGGGACAAGGTCGCCAAAGGCGGAGCGCCGAAAGCGCCTGTGAGGCCGGAACAGGCCGAGGCTATCCCCGAACATACCAATATCCGTGGCCCCAATTACTACAGCGAAACCAAGGGAGGAAAACCCATCCTATGACACTACGCCAGCCCAATTACGACCGAATGCTACAACTCGGCCTGTCCGGCATGGCCGAGGCTCTCGAAGAGCAGTACCATCTCGCCGGGGCCGAAGAACTCGGTTTCGATGATCGCATCGCTATGCTGCTGGAGCGGGAGGCCCAGCAGCGTAACCAAAAAAGCTATCTTTCGCTGCTGCGCCAGGCGCAATTGCGCATCCGCGCCGAAGTTCAGGATATCGATTGCGGGGCGGGCCGCGGCATCGCCCGAACCACGTTAACCCAGCTCGCCGCTGGCGACTGGATACGAAACGGCCTGAATCTGATCATTGAAGGCACAACAGGCGCAGGGAAAACCTATCTGGCCTGTGCTCTGGCCCATCAGGCGTGCATGCAGAAACAGTCGGCCCTCTACCGTCGCGTTCCAGAACTGGTTTCCGCGCTGAACAGAGCACGTGATAAAGGCACTGCTGCACATGACCGCATGATGCGCCGCCTCGGTAAAGTCGCACTGCTGGTCCTTGATGACTGGGGACTTCAAGGCTTCTCCGCCGAAGGACGAAGGGATCTGCTGGAAATCATCGAGAGCCGCCATGGCAGAAAATCAGTCCTGATTGCCAGTCAAATTCCAGTGGAGAAATGGGCGGAGGTAATTGGTGAACCGAAGCTTTCATAATACCTCTCTCTTTGATCGTTTGTTACGTTTAACACGTTCACGCAGGCTGTTGATCTGGTCATCATTCAGGGGGATTTTCCATGGTTGTCCCTTTGCCAACTGGCTTCCCTGCAGCAATCCCTTTTTCAGATATTTGAAGACAGTTTGCGATGTGATCCCAAGCAACTCTGCTGTTCCCTGAACGGAATATGACTTATCGGGCCATTGCCGCGGATTGAAGCCAACACCATTGATCTTGGCGCAGGCGATACCCCAGCGTTTTCGCAAAAGCCATACTGCGTTGGAATTGAAGGCAATGCCCCGAGCACTGATGAAATTGTCTGCATTTAACTCGACCGCGATCTGCTTGTCCATTTTGCCCTGGCGACTGAGTTCAAGGACGCGTTGGCGCAGCTTATCCTGTTGGCCATGGTTGTCGTAGCTGCGCACTGGTCTCTTGTAGCAATGTTCACTTACTGCGCCCGTTTGCCAGATGACTCTGAACCAGACTTCGCCAGCCTGGCGCTTCGCGTCCAGAATCACATTCTTGATGACCAAACGTACGATGTTCTTGCGATCAGCCCATGTCGTCGAGGCTGAAGACCAGAGATCAGGAATGTCCTGTGCCATTGCCAAAAGCGCCTGGTGGTCCTCTTCACAAAGCTCAATGGGGTCGTCACGCTGCCATTGCTGATAGTCCTGTTCGACTGCCTCGGCAGTTCTCAATTTGTCTTCCCAGGCCTTTTCCAGAGAACGGGCCACCAAACGGTTCTCTGGTTCTACCGCATCATATTGGCGCCGAGCTCGTTTCGCTTCATAATGAGCGCGCTCCCGGCGCAAAGCCCATTGTCGCTCAAGTTGATTTTTGTGAGTGTCGAGTTCCTCAAGTGCGGCAACGGCAATGTCGATCCTGTCAGGAGCCAGAGCTTCAAGCAGAATATGCTCAATCTGCGGGTCAAGAGAATGTGCACGCACTTCCTGACATAAGGGTCCAGTGTCGATACTTTTATCGGCGCGACAGCAATAAACCGGTTTATCTCCCGATGGGCCGCTATAGCGGACGCTCATCTGTCTGCCACAACGCCCACATAACGCGATACCTTGCAACACGGCAGATCCAGCCCGCGGGACACTTGTGGCGAGATGGTTTTGATTGTCAGTTAATTGTTTTTGGTTTTCCATGAACTCCTGCCAACTTATATAGCCGGGATGGGCGTCCTGCAGACATATTTCCCATTCTTCAAGCGGCACTTTAGCTGTCTTTGGCCCATTTGCGGTCGACCCGGGATGGCCTTTCAATGATCGCCGACGACCGTAAACATACACCCCGGCATAGGCCGGATTGTGAAGGATGGATAATATTCTGGGACTGGTGGCTGCGCGCCATATAACGACATGCGGCGCCGGACCTCTAAGGGGTCGTACAGGCACAGGCAGGCATTCTGTACGCAGACAACGTAAGACTGCCCGGGCACTCCTCAACTCGCGGAACTTCTCGAACACGAAGGCAATTCGAGCTTGTACTTCTTCATCGGGGTTGAGAACGGTAGCACCGCTTTGATCATATGCCAGACCGGCCGGAAGGGCCACTCTGAGTTCGCCCCGTGCTGCTTTCTGTCGTCCTCCCTGATGCAGACGTAACTTAATCTGATGCAACTCCGCCTCGCTCATAATGCCAGACAGGCCTAACAACAGACGGTCGTGATACGCGCAGGGGTCATACAAGCGTTCGCCGTCTGCTATTAAAACGCCGAACAGCGAACACAGATCCAGCAATTGATGCCAATCGGTGTTGTTGCGGGCTAATCTCGATGCATCAAAACTAACAACCAGACCTGTATGCCCGAGGCCGATCTCGGCGATCAGCTTCTGAAAGCCAGGTCGCTCAGTGCTGCGCGTGCCAGACTTCCCCAGATCATCGTCGATAACGCAAACACGCTCACGTGGCCAACCCAGCGTGACGGCGCGTTCGACAAGCCGATATTGCAATTGCGTGCTTTCCTGATGGTGCCGTAACTGACCGATAGAAGATTGGCGGACATAGATATACGCCATCTTGCTCCGATGGGCGTCGGACGGGAAAACACCCATATTATTGTGACTGTTCAGCATGGCGACTGCTCCGCGCTCTTTCGTCCTGTGCCAGACGTTGCCTCACAATCCTGGCAAAGGTGCGTGCAAGTTGCCTCGTTACCGCTTGAGGCAGGTTTGGCCATACACGCGGTACAGCCTTTCCGTCGCGGACTGGTTTCAGATCTTTTGTGCCTGCTATCTGCGCTCTCTTGTTCATCGCAAATCTCCTCCTCAGAAGGAAAAGATAGCGACCTGCGCAGATGGCGCATTAGTGTAAGCAATACCTCAACGTCGACCAGAAGATCGGGTGCAGGTGCTGCCGCCTGCGCCTGAGATGGGACAAGGTCCGTTTGGCTGCGTCGAAGAGAGCGATGACGCCCGTTGGGCAAGGCAACAACAATGAAATCCCGGCCACGACTGGAATGAAGCGACACAAGCTCAAGGCGCTGCCCGTAAAGCGCATGCTCCCGATCAGTGACCGTCACATGAGATATGAGGCCATCAAAAACTAGAGCATCACGTGATGTTTGCTGAGCCTACAATTGCCGATGCCGTGCTCGATCGTGTTGTTCACAGCGCATATCACATCCATCTGAAAGGAGATTCACAACGAAAACGTAACCAGCCGCCACCGCTTGGCGGCGACAACACATGAAACCCGCCCGACCTAAGGATCGGGTTTGGGCACCTTCGGTGCCTGACTCTGACATCACCGTTCGGAATACGCGGCGGCTCTGCCAGATTGGAAGGCTCGCCGCCGCGCTTACCGTCGTCTTGAAACGAAAGACTGGCTAGCTTACGCTCGCTTTGGGCTGGCCGCTGGCCAGAATTTGACCAACACAGAAGAGGGAGGAAAATCGACGGATCGGAAGAGAAACGGCACACACGTCAAAGTAGATTTGACCGTCAAGTGCCGCAGGATTCTCCGTCAAGTGTTGTAGGAATCGCCGTCAAGTGCGCAAGATTTTCCACTGTATTGGTTACGTTAATGAGAGGAACGCAGAAAACTATGTAAGACGGCTTGCCCCTGATTTGGTAGGTTTCAGGTTTTCACACCTCATGCGAGTGGCGATATGGAACGGGACCAGGGGATCGGCGGCGATGGCCCTGGATGGATCCGCGCGCACCTGATCCAGATGGCCTGGCGCTGGGTTCGATATCAACCTGACAGCGCGCTCAGCAAGTGGTTTGAAGAGCGCACCGCGGGGGCCAAGGGGCGTATGCGCCGGGTGATGATTGTCGCGCTCGCCCGCAAACTGCTGGTTGCGCTATGGCGCTTCTGTGAGATCGGGCTCGTTCCCACGGAGGCAAAACTCGCATGACCCCATAGAATCTAGTCTGGCCGGACGCGGCAGGCTGGACCGGGTGGTGTGTGACCGACGAAGAGTAGGGCTGAAAGACGCTGTGATCAAGAAGGGTCCCACCTCCGGAACGTTGTGCCCGCAGCAAGCGGGATTGTGGGAGAGCACCAGCGTTGCTGGAAGCCACCCGGATATAAGTTTGGTGATGCGCACAAGACGCAACCGTTGCAAAGAAACGTTCCGACCCGAAACATCAGACCAGCAAGGCCGCCTGAACGCAGGAAACAAAATGCTCTAGAACCCCAAATCCCCGAGCTTGACAACCGCTTTCTCATATAAGCTCTTCGAGAAGCCAATCGGCATCAAAGGCCTTGTCACCCAGCAATGCGTTAAAAGGAACGTCACAGATCAAGGGTTCCACCCCCTTCATGTCGTGTGCCTGGCCGGGTAGCAAAAGGAATTTCAGCAGGTTGCCAAGGGCGTCGACCAGAGCAACGATTTTGGTTGTCAGCCCGCCGCGCGAGCGTCCGATGGCCTGATTTTGAGTCCCCCTTTTGCGCCAGATGCCTTCTGATGGGCTTGGACAATCGTTCCATCAATAAGCGCATATTCGAAGTCTGGCTCACCATTTATGACATTGAAAATCCTTTCAAATACACCGTCTTTGGCCCATCGTCGAAACCGTTTGAACTGGCTGTTCCACTTCCCAAATGCCTTGGGTGGATCTCGCCACGGCGAGCCGGTGCGGACACGCCAAAAGACGGCTTCCAGGAAAAGGCGATTGTTGCGGGCGGTGACACCCGGGTCTCCCGCCTTGCCGGGCAGAAGAGATGCAATCCTCTGCCAAAGATCATCAGAAATCACAAACCGACCTTCGTCCATTCAAACCTCCATTTTTGGAGTTTGAATCAGTTCCCAGTCAAAATTGGAATCCCAATTGTCAACAGGCCCTAATTCCTCCATGGGATATTTTTGGTTGACGACCACCACTGCGAGTGGTTCGCTGTTGATCAGAACTTGGCAATCAGGTTCACGAACAAGCCACCATCGTCATAGGTAAGATCCGCCAGATCATCTGAGAACGAGGTCAGGTTGTACCCAAGCCCGATCTTGGCATTATCACCGACATAGCGGTAGGCGGCTAGCAGCATCCCGGCATCCTGCGTATCGGCCTGTTCGGTCGTCAGCATCCGGAACTCAGCCAGCAGATCCCATTTATGCGTCACGTGATAGCGAGTGTTTGCCACCAGCAACCAGGCGTTGTTGGATATGAAATCACTCGTGCCGTTGGGGGCCGTCTCCGAAAATCGGTACCCGATTTTGCCACCGAGAGACCATTGTTGGGTCCCATCATACTCCGCATCGATGCTCAGGATATGGCTATGCTGCAAAGGGCCACGCACGTCGGTGTCGCTTCCGGAAGTGATCACTTGCCCGTACTCGTCATAAACAAACCGATATCGCGCCAGAATGTTAAGCCGATCATGACGGATGGGCCGATAGGCATATCCGACAGACATTTCGGCATAGTCCGTATCTGTCAGCGCCGGCTTGTCGGCGTTTGTGTGAACCACATCCAAGCTGGCCAATACCCGGCGGGATTTCGACAGTTTGTGCCGTAGACTGCCTAAGAACAGGATGGTATCCGAATTGCGGTTGGCATTACCGTCCAAACCACGTTCCCGGCGGTATTCCAGCCGCCCTTCGGTCGCTGTTGTCGCGTTGTCATAAACATAGCCCAGCGAAATCGCCTGGCGTCTGAAATCGCCTTCGACCGGGTCGTCGACCTGCCCGACTTCAAGCACAGCCGAGTAATCAGTGTATTCCGAATGGCTGTAGTCCACGCCGTATGTGCCGGTCATATTTTGTCCCGTGCTGAACAGTTCGTAGCGGTTTTCCACATAGACCCGCGTATTGTCCGACAGTTTTTGCTGACTACCAGCCACAAATTGCCCGCCTTCGCCATTGTTTAGCACCGAATTCAGGGCAGTCCGGTCCGGATCGAGCGTATATCCGAAATAAGTGCTTTTGCCTTGTTGATCGTCATAGGTGATCAGAGCCTGCGCCCCAACGCCCAGATTGCCGCCCGAAACTTCACCTTCGATCCTGAGGAATTCGTCCAATTGAACCTGACCGCCGACGCCGATACGGTTATTTCGCTCCATTGTGTCATTGCGTTTCACCGTGGCCAGACCAAACACGTTCCAGCCCAGCCTTTCGGACACTGCGCGTGCATAGCGCAGTGCCACATCGGTACGTGAACCGTTCCCGGCCGACGATGCCGTGACCGTCTTTGTGTCTAGATGTTCGATGCCGAACGACAAATCGGACTTGCCACTAAGCTGGTGATAAGCCTCCAGCCCGACCTCGTTGTTCTTCAATCCCGCGTCGTTTTCGTAGAAATCCGCATAAAACCGGTATCTAGTGCGGTCGCTTGCATCGACCGCGCCATAAAGGCCCCAGAGTGTTTCATCCGAAACGATGGAATAATCCAGTGAAGTGAAGCCGGTATCCCGGTGCTCGAAATACCCACCGATCAGACCAGAGACAGCCAGGCCGGACTCTTCCAGATCCGTCTGCGCGGCGAAACGATAGGCGTTACCGCTGCCGTCCTGCCCGGAGCTGCGGCTGCCTGTCAGGCCGCCATCGGTCGAGGCGAAACTGCCGAAACCAGGCCCGTCCGAGCGGGCAATTTCAGCCTCGGCCCAAGTGCGATCCGAATGTTCCCAGCGCAGGTCCACACCTGCGGTCTGCTGATCGGCAATGGCAGTCTGTTCGACCTGTCCGGTGACGCCAAGGCGCAGTCTGTCGGACAGCCATACCTCGCCCCGGCCGCCATAGGCATAGCTGTCGGAATCCAGCGCGTCCGGCGTCCACTCATATTGCACAACCAGATTCACATCATCGTCGCCATTGGGGTTGGTGCTGATTAGACGATCCTTGCCCGCATAGGCGGACAGGGGTCTGGTCAGACGTACAACGCCCTGAATGTAGTTGATGTTATAATCGGTACCATAGGCCAGCGAAACCCTGTCTACCACCCGGTTCGAACTCGGGTCGCGGATTTCGATAGTGATGGTTTCCGACCCCAGCGAGATATCCTGACGGCTGAGGAAATAAACCGACCCGCCAGTGCCGCGGAACACGTCGCGCTGCGGCAGATTGTCGGGCTGCGCGCCATACAGTTTGATACTGGCTCGTGCTTCTCCGGTTTCGGTAACCGCACTGGTTTTGGCATGAGCTTGGGCACCATAAAATGTGCGCTCATTCCGAATGTACTCGGAACCTTCAATATTGGCTTTGTAGTCGCCCCACAGGATATGATTACCATCTTTTTTGACTTTGACAAAGAACCGGCCCGAAGTTGGCGCGGTTTCGACAAGCATCGAGTCATCGCCATAGGTCGGATACAGATCATCGGGGTCAAGACGGCGCAGCAGGCGGCGTGGGTCGCGCTGATCGAGGTTGCGGAAGATGTCGCTCAATTCTTCTTCCTGCGTGTCCACGGAGATTGTGATCTCAGTGCCATCGACGGTGCGGCCCCGGACATATCCGGCGATCCGGCCCCGGTCATAACGACTGTCCGATGACTGCCCGTCCGCATCGCGGCGATCACCATCGCGCCAACCCAGCGTCACGTCCACGATACCTACATAGAACCACTCGGCACCGGGGATTTCGATCTCGCGCGTCAAGTCCACGGTGCTGGCGGCGATATCTACGGCATGTTCGCCCACCGGTAGAAACCGCTGAATAGCAAAGCTGCCTTTATCGTCAGTCTCAACCACTTCGCCCAGTGTTTGCACACGGGTATTGGGTGGCAGGGTGGTGCCGGAAACGGTGATCGCACCGCCCACGATCCGCACATCTGCGCGCTTGAGCGACGAACTGCCTTCCTCCTGCGTTTTGCCTTCTGCCAGATCCCGCCTATCCCGCGCACTAAGCGGCAGTGCAAAGGTCTCGTCGAACCGCCCCTGCGCGTCATAGACGCGGTGCACATAAACCAGATCTTCGCCATCGGGCATCCGTGCGGTCACACGCCCACCGGGCTGGATCCGCAGAACTTCCACAATCTCTGCACCGCCGCGGGCATTGGGGTCAATAATACGGATCTCACCGCGTTCGACAAAAGCGGGATAATTTAGGCGGCTCTGAAAGGTAACCGTGTCGCCCGCCGCAGACTTCAGCGCCTGCGCATCGAGGCGGCGGGTGGTTTCAAGCCCATCGAAGCGCACCTGAACATCCGCTTCAGCCAAAGCCAGATCGGCCTTGCGCTGCAAATCCACCAAGCGCGGTTCGCCAACCGTGGGCGCGCCGTTGACCGAGACGGCAAAGCCTCGCGTGGGCGGAGTGGCGTCCGGCGCGGTTTCGGTGTTGTGTCCGACCGGAATCTCGACCACAGGGCCAGGCACACACCCGGAATTGATGTCATTCTGGCAGATTTGAGCCAACGCAGGTTGAGTCAGTGCAGTGCCCGCCAGAAGCGAGAGTACCAAAGTATTCTTTTTCACGATTTTTCTCCGGGTTCTTACTTGCCGATCCGATTGAGCTCGCGTTCGATCAACAACTGCGTGCCGGAACGGTCGGGCCAGATTTTGCGAAGATGTCTTTCGACGATGTCCAGATTGCGTTTGGCTTCCCGTCTGAATTCATCGCCGACGTGGTATCGAAGTCGGATGACCGCTGGATTCCCAGCCAGATCGTCGACCAGCCGGTCAAGCGCCTGATACAGCGGTGCGATCATCGCCTGCCTGCCGGTACTGGTGTTCCACTCAAATGCAGTCGCATCCAGATCCAGACGCACCACATTGGAAATCGCCGCTCCGAAATTTACCCGCGCCATCTTGCCCGCCGTCACCCGCAGAACGCGCGGGTTTTCGGTGGTCAGGCGATAGCCTGACGGCAGCGTACGTGTGTCCAACTTCAGAATGACATTCGATCCGATTGCCGTGGGCAGAATCTGACAGGGCACGTGATACCGACCGTACTGATCCGTCGTGATCAACTCGCCGCGCACGGTGGCGATGCGCACACCCGGCAGACCCGGCTCGCCCTCATCCTGGTAGCCGTTCTGGTTCAGGTCGTCATACACTTTGCCGATTAGATCAGTGCAGTCGAAGACATGCTCGACCCGCTGACGGACGGTTGCCGTCGCTACGTTGGACAATCGGGCGCCTGTGGTATCAGTGGCAAAGGTGCGATTGATCAGTTCCGCACCAGCGGTGTCCGACACCACTCGCGTGGCCAGCGTCACCGTGACCGAATTGCCCGCCGGCAACGAAATACCATCCCAATTGAGTGTCGCCCTATCGACTCTTGGCTCACGCGGTATGCCATCCACCATCGCGGTCCCAGGCGTATAGATCAGCCCGATGGGCAGCCGGTCTTGCAGGATCACATCACTGAGATTCGCGGCGGAGTCATTCTGAAATTCCAGCGTAAAGACCACGGTTCCGCCGTAGAAAACCGACGTTACGCTGGCCGTCTTGAAAGCCGTGAGAGGATTCAGAGACAAAGCCGGGGACGCAACCAAAAAACTGGCTGACAGTGGCCCGTGATTGTCTATGGGGTCGGTCTGGACCATGGTGATTGAAGCGGGATCAGTGGTACTTGTGATCGTCGAGCCGGGCGTCGCATCGGCATTTACCGTGAACGGCAGTGTCATCGTCAGGGTCTGACCAAAGTCCAGCGTATCAACGGTCAGCACGCCGCCAGAAAAGCTGGGGTTTCCTTCAAACCCGCCTATGCTGGTGAAAATCGGCGTTCCGGCAGTGATGCCTGCTGGCAGCAAGTCCGCGATGCGCAGATCAATTGCCGCAGACTGCTGATCATCACCCAGATGTTCGACAGTGATCACATAAGACGAGCTTTCGCCCGCGGACAGTTGCGCATCGTTAACTGTTTTCGACACCCGAATATCGGCCTCGGACATGATTGTGAACAAAAACCCTTCTCTGGCGCGACCGCTATTGGCAAGAAAGTTCACGGTACCGGATCCGGAGATTGCCGGGCTGAGCGAACTCCACCGCAAGCAGTTGTTCGGAATTGCGCCTGACGAAAAATCGCGACAGACAAAGCCAACAGGCAGGCCCGGCGGCACGGAGTCGCTCGTGCGGCGCTGCAAAAAGGATGTCTGACCGATTGTCGTGGACTCAGCTGTCAGTTGATCGAGGGGGTCGCGAATGGTGCCCGTCCCGGTCGCACCCGGAAAATTGAACGTGTATTGATCAAAGAATGCGCCAAAGCCGCCGCCAGACCCGTTGTTTCCCTGGATCATTAGTCTGTATCTGAAACCGGGGGCTGAAATATTTGCGGCAAACTGCGAATCCAGGTTCCAAACGGTATTCGGGAAGTTGCCAAAAAAACTCAGGCCGTTATTGATAGGCGTCAGGGATTGGCTGCCTGGACCAGTTGCGGTGAAGCTGTATGTGCCGCTGATCGAACTGGGTGGCTCGGTCGTGATTGTCCCTTCATTACCGCCGCTGAAAACAAATTCTGCGGCAACTGCAGGGTTAATCATCATTCCACAAGCCAAAACGATCAGAGCGGCAGTATGAGGAATATTGGAGAGGAACTTTCCAAGGTTGCGCTTGCAATTCCAGAACTTATACTTTAAGTTGAGCCAGATTATAATACTGCTCGCATCTCGGGTGGATAGGGTTTTGGTGTGTTCGTTCATTTGAGTGGTAACATTCGTTATAAACCGTGAGTTGGGACATTTGCTTGGACCTCTGACCTTTTGGGGCCACATGCGTGTGTTGGAAGAGATGCTTTCGTTGTTTGACAAGAAGTTGAGTGGGTTTGCCTGAAAACGGAGCCCAAGCGCAGTGCTGGGGCACTACGTAAAGTGCGTTGATGAAGCAAACAGCATTCTTGCCCAATTTGCTTTGATGGAACTGGTGTTGCAAATCTGCAATGCTTTGTGGTTTTTTTGTGAAGGTTTTCAAAATTTGGGAAAAAGTCAGTCTTTTTTGAGGAATTCCATGGGAATTTACCAGTGCCAATAATGGTAAATTTATGGATACCCTTTTCGTATCAAGCGATCTTTGAACGGTGAACGGTTTGAGCGTGTGATCGGATGCGGTCATTTATAAGGCATCCTCGTGCGGCGCATTGCATGACCGCGGGCCGGTATGGTGATGCGCGAACCGGTTCCAAATCACGACTGAGTGCTTGTTGCACACTGTACACATAATGGTTTTCTCAGTTCGGATCTCTCCGATCAGTCTTCGATGCTGTCCGTCGGTCTCCTCACACGTCCCGGGCGCGGGGACGAGGCATTGCGCGATATACGCTTACGCGATCGCCTCCGGGTTCCGATAATTCTCCTGCTTCTTCAGCATCGCCCAGATGCCCCGCGCCATCCGGTTGGCCAGCTTGATTGCGATAAACAGCTTCGGTTTGCGCTCCAGCATCTGCGCGAGCCAACTCCCATTAGGCACGCCAAACCGTGTTGCCGTGCTGATCACCGACATGGCCCCGATAGTCAGCAAGCTTCGAATGTCCTTTTGTCCCATCTTCGAGACTTTGCCGAGCCCGTCATTGTCGCCCGTCGATTGTTGCAGTGGCACGAGGCTTACAGCGTGTTTGGTCTGATTGGATTCAGGAATCTCATTTTTGGTGATCTTTGTTTCTCTAGTTATGGGTACTTCAAAAGGGAGGACAGAATGGGCAAGCCATATCCGATGCAGCTACGGATCCGAGTTTTTGATCACGTTGAGGAAGGGAACAGTCACCGGGCGACGGCGGCGCATTTCCGGGTCCCGATCAAGTCTGTGAACGACATGGTTAAATTGAAGCGTGACACGGGAAAACTTGCGGCCAAACCTGGTACGACCTTGGACGAATTGAGGGTAGCCTTGCAGCGCGAAAAAGGGATTGTAGTCTGTCGTTCTTCAGTTGGTGATTTTCTGAAGCGTCTCGGACTGTCACACAAAAAAAGATCTTCGGGCCAGCGAGCAAAAACGGCCTGATGTGGCGCGAGACCGCGCGATCTGGAGACCGCAGAGACAACCCTTCATGCGCGATCATGTTGACCGGTTGGTCTTTATCGACGAAACCTCTCTGAAAACCAATATGGCAAAGACATCTGGCTGGGCAGCGTGTAGAGTCCGTCTGATTGATCATGCGCCAACGGGCCAATGGACAAGCACATGTTCGATCTCTATGTCGAAGACATTCTGGCTCCAACGCTACGACCGGGCGAGCTGGTCATTCTCGACAATCTCTCAGCCCATAAAAGCACGGCAGCAAAGGAAATTCTCAGAGAAATCGGAGCCTGGTTCCTGTTCCTGCCAAATTACAGTCCGGACCTGAATCCCATTGAAATGGCTTTCTTCAAGCTCAAGACGCTGATCCGAAAGGCAGCCGCAAGAACCTATGACGAACTGTGGCAAACCGCTGGAAGCATCTGCCATCTATTCACCGATGAGGAGTGTTACAACTTCTTCGTCGCAGCAGGATCTTTTCCAGTAGCGGATACGCTGTAAATGCTCATTGACAGCTTGAGGACATAATCGTTGGACCAGCATCCAGCCGCTCGATAACTCGGCAGTGGAGAAACGGAATGGTTGGTTTTGGCGCGGGCGCACAGAATGTTCTTTTGTGGTTTTGTCCTTGCAGTCGCACTTCAGCAACTGCCGGGTTTCGGGTTGATGTGGTGAAGGTGGATGGATTGCCACCCGGGGTCCCAATCAATCTTCTGTAATATGGTATCGGTAAAGAGGAGAGGACAGATGTACACCAGACTGACAAAGGCGGGGGCCACGCTGTTGATGGCGGCCTATCTTTCGCTTGTCGCCTTCGGCAATGTGATAGACTATGGTGCCAATTTCGACTTTGTAGTCCATGTCATGACCATGGACACCACGTTCCGCAGCAAGGCCATGATGTGGCGAGCCATTCACTCGCCCGTGTTTCACCACGCTGCTTTTGTGACTGTGATCATGATGCAATCCGCAGCTGCTCTGCTTTGCTGGATCGGTGGTATCCGCCTGCTCTCCCGCCTTGCGGACCCGGTCGGGTTTCATCGTGCCAAATCCGTTGCGCTGGCTGGGCTCGGCCTGGCAACCACCATCTGGCTTGGAGCTTTTCTGGTTGTTGGAACCGAATGGTTCCTGATGTGGCAATCCTCTGAGTGGAACGCCAAGCCGACCGCGTTTAACCAGTCTATATTGACTTTGTTGATCCTGGTGTACGTATCAGCGCTGGATCGTGACCTGGACGCTTAACCCACGAGCTATTCGGAAATTTGGGTGATGGCCTGATTTGCAAGGCGGCGTATTGGAGAGTACCGCAAACCGTGGGGCAATTATGCTGCCAATTTGTCGTTTTCGCCTGCTTTCATGCCGGGATACCATTGCTCGAATTTGGCGCGAAGCGTTCCATCGAGGGTGCGTGTTCGGGTTTGAAGCACGAGGTGAGCACCTTGCTTTGACCAGCGCATCTGCTGCCGTTTACCGAAACGCTTGCCAACGACCGTATTGACGGTGCTTTCAACGAAGCCGGTTGAGACGCGTTCGCCATAGCGGCGGCGCTCCGCGTAGTTCGGGATCATGGCTCGGTTGTTGTTGATATAGGTCTCGAACTCGCTTGCCGCTTTGCGTAACGCCTTGATGCTGGCGTAGCTGGTTTCTATCTCGTCCAGGTCCATGACAAGATCTTCGATGATCATCTGACCGTCATGGATATTGCCGTTCCAAAGGAACCCCTTGATTTGCCGCAGGAGCCGCGCCAGCTTTTCGGCCTCCTTTTCATTGTGATGCGCCAGACCTTTCACGTATTGCTGCATGACAGTGAGGCGCATGGTGATGTGGAACCAGTCGAGAATGTGTTCGGAGGCCGGTGCCATGTAGAGCGCCATGTTGATCACAGTGTCACCGCCATCCGTCATGAAGGTCACGGGCTGGTTTTCCTGCCAGCCCTGATCTTTCAGCACCTCGTGCAGCCGTCGTTTCGGCTTGGCGTCATGGCTCTGGACGAGACCGAGATACCGGCTTGGCCGGTCGGTGGGGATCGACTTGCCCACGGTCACCTCGAAATGGGACTGGCCCTCATCGCGGGACCGGACATATCCGCCATCTATACCGACGGTAATCGGCCCCTCCGGATTGGGGAGTTGTTCGCGCTGATAAGGGCAGGTCTCTATGAAACTCCACCGCTCATTAGCCAATTCAGCTTCCATCCGGGTTGCCACACGGCCCAGATGCCGACGGATCGTGTCCGAACTGAGACGCGCATCGATCGGCAGAACGTCCTTCAAAATATCAGCCGTGACATCGAAGGAGGCCAGCGACGCCCATTTTGTCTCGAGCCAAAGCAACTCGGGCGCAACGTGGTCAGGCAAGAGTTCAGTCAGCGGGCTGAAGGTCTTGGACGGACTGCCCTGGCAATGGCACTGATAGAAACGCGGGCTCGGGACAGAGACATCGCCGAACACCGTGCGATACCGGATCTGACCGCGCGCCTTGCAGCGCAGCTTGCGCCCGCAACTCGGGCAATGGGCGCGCTTTGTGCAGAACGCGGCGCCTTGCGCCGACACGATTTCCTGCTGCAAGTTCAGAAGCAACTCTTTGCTTTCAGCGATAGACAGGCCGATGTCGCCAATGGTCTGTAGGACGACAGTTCATTCTCTCGGAGCCCGAACGCCTGCAGGGCAACGTCCGGGTTTGCAGCATGCAGTTCAAGCGAGCCGTATCGCACCGCGTAAACATCGAAGATAAACAGGTGAATGCCTTCTCAGCCCATGGCTACCTGCAGAATGCCATGCAACTCACGCAGAGTGGTCGAAGCCGGAACCAGCACCCGCCGCCAGATCATCGGGCTGATCCTAAGAAGGCGGACTTTCAGCTGATAAATTTCCGGCCCAGATTACATCCAGAATCCATGCCACCGTCAAACCCCAAATTCAACTGCCCCACACTTTGCGGTACTCTCCACCGCGCCCTTTCCAACTTGACATTTCAATTGGTAGAAATCGAAAAGCGGGCCGCTGAAGAAACAAAACCGGTGAACCCTCGCCGGGAAAGAAAGAATCCAAATGACACCTCGCATCAAGGAACACATCAACGCCCGAGTGAAGAATTACCTGTCGGGCGACAACCCGAACCCCGTGACGCTTCAAGCGCTGTACGGGCCGGGCTGGGACGATATCCCGGCCCGCAAACGCGCAACGCTCGGAAACTGGTTCGGATGGAAGGTGCGACAAGGTGAATTTCCCGGTCTGCGCACGGCGGACCCCGACGAACTCAATGTCAAGAGATACGAAAAGGCTTGAACCGAAAGATTTTGAATGACGCGGTATTGTAGGCTTGCGTGCCGCTTTTCTTCGGGGCCTGGTTGAAAAACACGGTGGAATCCGACAATCGCCTGAACAGAACCGGTATTCGAACCTTGCGCTGAAGACCGGATTCAGCTTTGCCAACGGTCGGGTCTGGAGGTTCTCCGGTGAGATTAATGTGGTTCACCCGGAGTGAACCGCCGTTGCGCATTCGGATGCCATCCCGCGCACTGCCGACACAAACCCTTCCAACCGGTTCGACCCGTACCTATGCTGCCAGCATGACAAAACGCGCTTCCAGCCACACCGGGCGTGCCATGACCGCCCGCGAGCAGATGCAACGCGAGACGATCCTGCAGACACTGCGCTACGCCCTGCGCGTCAAATCCGATGCGGACCTGCCGAAGGTGTTTCAACTGCCCGTCGCCCTGAAACCCGGCAGTTGGGAGGAACTGGCGGCGCGGTTCAACGTGCCCCGGGACGAAAGTGATCCCCGCCGCAGGGACCTCGGCAGCGTCATGGCGATGTATTGCAGGTCCCGCCAGTACGGTCATGCCCTGCTGACCTGCGATCAGTTCTTCAGCATCGACATGGAGCCGTCTGAACCGCCAGGGTCTGCGGATCGGGAACCCGGTCGGGCCTTGACCGGTCAGTCTTCGTCCAAAGGCGCATCCCGGGCCACGCAAGACCACGGAAACGGACAAAGCCGGGGCCGCGCCTGCGCCAGAACCCGCTCCGGCTGACCGGGGTGGGGCTTCAACCCCATCGGATGAGGACGGGGCGCTTCACGCCATCAAGCCCTCCGAGGCTCAGGAACAGCCGGGCGCGCCGGTCAGGCCGAAACCCGCATATCGGCCACCGCAGGACCGGCGAAAGTTTCACCCCCTCCAGCGTCGGCAGATTCTCGAACAGTTCCGTGCTGCCCTCGGTCTCGACAGCGAAGACGATTTGCCCGCCTATCGGGGTCGATTACGGCTCAGTGGTGCGCCAGGCCAACTGGTGAAGTGTAGCGAGTGAGAGTCTCGCAGGAAGGAAAGGACTAACCATCAACTTTCACCGCGAGCCGTGCGCCGGACATCGTGAGGTGTCCGGCGAAGCGTCGGTAGCGGCATGAGCGGGTCAGGCTATTGAGCCTCGAAATCCTAATTCATTCAGATGCGCCGAGGCTGTCACTGAGGTCGAAGGCAATACTTCTTAGCCGCTATGGTGAGGCGACAGAAGGCATCTCGGGGTCTAAGAACCATGGCACGTTCAGAAGCACTTCATCGGGACCTGGGAGGTCTTCAGATCGCCCCGCAGTCGAGCGGGGCCGCAACGTGAAGGAGGAACTCCATAAACTGAGATGAACGATCTGAACCCAGGTTCAGCAAATTTGACATACACGGCTCCATAAGGTCATGATACAAAACGATTTTATTTTCGGAAAAGCCCGATATGGCACTACATTTTGTGCGTCAGGAGGTCGGTTGGAATGGCCTCGACCGTTACGGGTTTTTCAGTTTCCGGATACGCCTTTCAAGCGCGTATGGTACGCCCGCCGCCTTCGCAACCCCTGCCGCCACCGGGTCTGGCCGAGCGTCCGTTCTGACCTCGATCCGTGCGCCGTCGACGGAGGTGAAGGACGTGGTGGCCCGCTGCCAGCGACCGAGCTTGTTGCGCACAGAGGCCCAACTGTCGTGGACCCCCTGCGCAGCGAGACGGGTCCGGATGACATTGACGCCGTACAGCGCCAGCACCGCGATGAACAGATGGCCCTCGATCCGCCTGGACAGTTGGTGCCAGATCGGGCGCAAGCCGAGTTCAGACTTGAGCGTCTCAAACGTCGCTTCGAGTTCGGTCAAACGCCAGTAGGTGCGCACCGTCTTCTCAAGGCCCCATTCCGTGTGGCTGGTGCGCAGCACATAGAGGCCCGCGCGGGCATCGCGTGTATTGAATGCCGCATTGGGTACCCATGTCACCGCGCTGGCCTTGCCATCCGAACCCTTTGTGACGCGGATGTCATAATGCTGATTGACCATAGCGTAGCGTTCCCGCAAACGCCCGAGCCGCTCCAGAACCTTGTCGTATGTCTTGACGGAGCGCGGCTTGCTCAAGCCGTCGTGCAAGGCGGTAAGTTCTGCCTCAAAGGCGTCCCGCTTCTTGGCCAGAATGGCTTCATCACGCTCCTGTCGCGCCTGGCTCCAGATGCAGAGTTGCGCTTCGTTCTCAGGCTCGTGGGACAGGTTCCAGATCCGCGCCTCATGCCCTGATCTGGTCTCGATCGTTGCATCAGGATCCCGCGCGCCTGCAGCATCCGCCTGATCCGGCTTGACCCCACCCCGCCTGACCGTGATCCAATGATAGCCCCGGTTGCGCAGTTCGGCGAGGTTGTTTTCGGTAGCGATGCCTGCATCCATGATGACCGTGGGCTTGTCCTTGTCCTCCGGTGTGGCAAGGCTGTCCAGCGCCTCGAACAGCGTGCCGGGTTCGCTGACATTGCCGGGCAGAACGCTGGAGCGGCGCGGGAAGCCGCCCTCGTCGGTGGCCATCGCGAGCGTGACAAGAGGGCAGTCGTTCCGTTTCTGCTTGGAGCGTCCGAACCTGGCCAGATCGGACGCTGGACGCCCGGTCATGTAGGTGTTGGTCAGGTCATAGAAGATCACCGCACCGGAACTGCCGAACAACGTGCGCTGACGGTCAAACAGCGCGTCTTCGATGGCCTCGTGGTGTTTGACCAGACCGTCACTGAGACGATACAGCTTGTCGAGATAGAGCGCCGGCCCGGTATTGAGGCGCAGAAGTTCAAACGTGGCACTGTTGGTCTCCAACCATCGCAAAGTCTCCCGTTCGCTGGCGGGATGCACCATGCGCGCAATCACCAGCGCCATGGCGATCCGGGCGTCTCGATCCGACAGGCCGACATTCTTGAGCACCCCAAGAAAGCCCAGAGCCTCCAGAGCGGCCAGGGCAAGTCGCTCACAGCCCACAGACCGCGCGTCTTCAATCTGTATGCTGTCGAGACGGATATTTGCTGTGCCGCCATCCAGGGCCTCGGCCGCCGACTGGACCAACGCGCGGCTGCGCAACTTCTGCACAATGGTATCCGCCATTGTCGCCAATTCCGGTTCAGGATCGAACAGAGGCGTTTCTCCCGTAATCCCCGCCTGAACGAGTTCGACCAGTTCGGGCCACTGCGATTTGGGGATCGGAAAGGCTGCTCCGAGGTTCAGGAGCGTCTTTTGTTGCACCTTGCGGCCCGTTCTAAAATTCTCGACCAACCGGACGGATCGGTAGCATTTGTCAGCGCGGCGGCGGGTCAGGGTCTCACGAATAAACATGTTCCTACATTAGGACCGCTGCACCCCACTGGGAATCCCGAAAAGCCCTCAGGAAGCACATTATGGCACCACTTCGAAAATCCAGAAACTCACCTCAACAAAATCAACGCTTTACCGGCCAGAAAGCGGCAATTTCGACCGATTTCAGCAAAAAAGTGCGGAACTTGGGTGAAGAAGTCAGATGCGGCCATAGTAGCCACGAAGCCTGCGAACAAAGGGCGGCCACGCCCGGCGGAGCAGGTGGAGCCAAGGGCCGCAGCCAAGGGAAAACTGGAAGGCCAAAACACGCGCCGCGCCCAGAAGCGGGAAAGCGTGCCACATGCGGCTGACCGGATACGACAAGCTGCGAAGAGGAATCCAGAAGAGCGTCTAGTTGCGCTCCTGCACCACATTACGGTGTCCGTGCTGTCGGAAGCGTTCCACTCGATCAAGAGTGACGTTGCCGCAGGCGTGGACGGTGTGACGTGGGAAATGTACGCGGAAGGGCTGGAAGATCGCTTGAACGACCTGCACGGACGCCTGCACAGGGGGGCGTATCGAGCGCCGCCCGTTCGGCGGGTAGAAATACCCAAACCGGACGGCGGGAAACGACCGCTCGGCATCGCATCACTTGAGGACAAAGTCGTCCAAAAGGCGGTGACGGACACAATTTTGGTGCCGATCTATGAAGAGGAGTTCCTCGGGTTCAGCTACGGGTTCCGACGGGGACGTGGGGCGCACAATGCGCTCGACGCCCTCACGGTCGGAATAGAACAGCGTAAAATCAACTGGATTCTTGATGCCGATATACGCGCTTTCTTGGAGTCATCTTCATACTGCCCCCTGGTTCATTCGAGGTGTTCGAGCAAGCTTGGTTGGTTGTCTATGACTTTGATGCGCAATGCTTTTTTCCTCCCCGCCCGAATGTGTATCGCCTCCAGCTTTCCGCACTTTACACGCTGCAATACAGTCTGGCGAGACACGCCGAGACGTTGGACAGCTTCGCGCATTGGTACATAATTCGGTGGTGCCCGCTCTATGAATTGGAGACGGCAAGCTTCTGAAATGCGAATGCGCCATGGTGCCCCCGGCGTAGTTTGCTCTCCATCTATAAAGCCGTCATTGAGCCACCGATGAACGGTCGAGGTTGCAACACCAAGGATTTCGGCCGCCCGCTTAATAGTTACCAGTTCGGTGTCGGCGGGTCTTGTTGCAGGGTCGAAACGAGGGATTTTCCAATGGTTTCGGAGATTCCCGACACGTGTTTTGTTGAAGCGATGCCCGTGGGCAGTGGTTTTGCCCTGCCGATTGAGGACGCCTGCGATGACAGCATCAGGATGGAATTGTGCAAGACGGCGGATCAGTTCGATTATATCGTCATCTGTTCGAATAGTTGCCTGTCGCTTGCGGGACCGATCAAGTTCGATTTCGGTGAACAGCCCACCACGCCAACGCAGCGTAAGGTGGGCCTGATATCCTCCGCGCGGGGCGGTCACGATCACTTCTTCCAGTGCCGTGCGCAACAGTTCCTTTTTGTCCCTGATGACGGTCCCGGGGGCATTCCATACAAGATGCAAATCGGCTCCCAGGGTCAGAACTGCGGTCCGCTCTGCGTCAGTGAGTTGACGCGGTCGGTCTCTTACCCGGTGCTCAAGCTCCTTTTGCGCGTCTTCGAGCGCGCTCAGGCTACGTTCCCATTCCGTCTCGAGGTTGCGCTTCACAAGACGATTTTCAGGTTCTACGGCTCGGTAACGACGTTCCACGCGTTCGGCTTCATAGCGTGCCCGTTCGACGGCCAGCCGCCACTGTTGGAGAGCCTGATCGTAATCAGTCTCGAATTGTTCGGTCGCCAGAAGTGCTGCTTCAAGGCCTGCCGGTTGGATCGCTTCCAGCACCGCGTTGGCGATGGCCTGATCGATCTGTACCGCGCCAATGGACATGCAGGATTTGTGTCGTCCTTCGACCAGTGTTTTGCCTTGACAATGATAGCCAGGCGAGGAGGTCCGGCCTGTATAGCGCGTCCTCAATCGGCGTCCGCACTGGCCACAGGTGGCAATGCCCTGCAGCAATGCGGTCCCCTCGCGAACAGCTCCGCCCCCATGTGGAGTTGGCCTCGTGTTGCTGGCTATGCGGTCGAGTATCGCCTCGTGGGTTTGCCAGTCAACATATCCGGGATGATGATCGTGGATCAGAACGTTCCATTCCGATCGGGGCAATTTACGGGTCCGGGTCCGCACCTTACCGGTGGCATCAACATAGCGTTCCCTCCGTGTCTTTCCATAAACGTAGGCACCAGCATAAACGGGGTTGGTTAATATTAGGTGGATTGTGGAATATGATGGTGGAATCCAAACGACCGCAGCGCTTTGATGTTGACGGACTGGGAAGTTTAGACCTTCGGACATGAACCATTGCCAAACACGACGAACCGATCCGAACTCGGCAAAGCGCTCGAAAACGGAGCGTATTGCCGCCTGTATCGCTTCGTCGGGATCGATCCGGATTTCGGCGTTGGCGTCGCCCCGGACGTATCCGATCGGCTGTCCCCGGTAGAGTTCGCCACGGGCTGCTTTGTTGCGGATACCGCCGTCGAGCCGAGTTCGAAGAATATGCAACTCGGCCTCTGAAAATGTTCCTTTAAGTCCCAAAACAAGCCTGTCGTTGAACAATTTGGGATGGTAGATGCCATCGGCATCGCCGATCAGTGTATCTGTATATCCGCACAGGTCGAGCAATTTGTACCAGTCGGTATTGTTTCTGGCGAGCCTTGAGACCTCAAGGCCGAGAAGGATACCGACGCCACCGAGAGCGACTTCGGCTGTCATCCGCGCAAAACCGCTACGCCCGTCGGTGGAAGCACCAGACAAACCAAGATCGTCATCAATGACCGTGATCTGCTCCGGATACCACCCAAGACTGCGGGCACGCTCGGCAAGAGCATATTGGCGGCGAGTTGATTCGCGATGGTTTTCAACTTGAGACGGGGTCGATTGGCGAATGTAGACCATAGCGCGGCGCTGGAGATGCAAAGCTGTGATTGCGCTGTCAGTCATTGCTCTTGCTCCCGGTTTTCAGGTGAGCGGGCGCGGCCTGCACGATCAGCTTTGCAAGTTGCGCGATCACCGCGCGACGTGTTGGATCGTCGAGTTGTTGCCATAGTTGGTCGTGCGGTTTCGGGATTTCCAGAAAGTTCAGGTGCAGTTGCATGATGCTCCTCCGATTCACTACGTCGAAGCAGAGCATCCACCAGGAATCGCAAGCGCAACAAATCGCGCGCGTCAGCCACCAATTCAAGATCGTCGGGCGGGACAAACCCGCCGCCCGTTGCCGCGTCTGTCCACTCCACGGGAACAATGCGACGGCTGCCATCAGGAAACAGCAATAAGAGCCGAAGGTGCCCCTGGCGATAGAGCTGCTTCAGAACTGGCACGGTCTTTCCATCAAGGATATGCGCCTTGCGGATAATCCTGACCTCCGCCGGAAGTTCGCGGAGGTGGGTAGTGTGTTGTGCGGTCTTTCGATAATCTGGACCGGGACTGGCTTGTTCAGTTTCTGGAACACCGCATCGGAGATAAGCGCCTAATCCGTCTCATTGCCAAATGGCTAAAAGCTGGTGCCA
The DNA here is from genome assembly GCA_965242975.1 of Paracoccaceae bacterium. GTDB lineage: Bacteria > Pseudomonadota > Alphaproteobacteria > Rhodobacterales > Rhodobacteraceae > JAPPHA01. The sequence goes on from CBDETS010000002.1 coordinate 195,369, forward strand.
TGGATGGGACCGAATGGACGGATACGGGCAGAGGTGTTCCACAGGGGGCGATTGTTTCGCCAGTTCTGGCGAATGTCTACCTGCATTACGTGTTCGACCTATGGGCTCAGTCATGGCGCAAACGGAAGGGGAAAGGTGACATGGTTGTTGTTCGCTATGCGGACGACTTCGTAATCGGCTTTCAAAACCAGTGGGAAGCGGAGAACTTTCTAAGTGACCTGAAATCAAGGCTCGCCCGATTTGGGCTGGCTCTGCACCCTGACAAAACCCGGCTTATAGCGTTCGGCCGCTTTGCTATAGCAAGGCGGAAAGAGCGTGGGCTAGGCAAACCGGAAACCTTCGACTTTCTGGGAATGACGCATTTCTGCGTCAAAACCCTGCGAGGGAAATTCCGTGTCGGGCGCAAACCATCCCGAAAACGGCTAAAGCGCACTCTCAGGCGCATCAAGGACGAACTCCGAAGGCGTATGCACCTCAGCAAACACGAGGTTGCCAAATGGCTCGGAAGGGTCATAAACGGATGGCTGAACTACTATGCTGTTCCGGGTACCTCTAAGCTTGTGCAGGCGTTTTCCAAAGCAGTGCAACGGCTTATGCTTCGCACCTTGCGCAGAAGGTCGCAGAGAGATGTGACCAACTGGGCAGAAGCCAAGCGGTTAGTCACCATGTACTGGCCAAAACCCAAAGTCCGACATCCGTGGCCCGACCAACGGCTCATCGTCAATACCCAAGGCAGGAGCCGGATGCGTTAACGCGCACGTCCGGATCTGGGCGGGGGGACCGGGGCAACCCGGTTTCCTACCGCGATCAGAATGACACTCCAAGGGTTTTGTCAACATACTTTTGGGTGCACCCGGGCGATTCAGAGAAAGGCGGTTACGTTTTGATCTGACAGGAAGCCTACCGTTTTTTGTCGGTTTTCCTGAGCGATTTCGATTGCCCGTGTGGGCGATTGTGCGATGCGTTTGAGAAGGGTTCGGGCTGCGCTGGTCAAGGTGAAGATATTGCGAGGAGCGTTGCCGGATCGGTTTGTGTAGCTGTCGACGGGACGGTTTCTTCCTCGTACACTTCCTCAGCAATCAGAAAAATCAGAAAGGCAATCGCAACAGTTGCAGCAAACACGATGAAAAGTTTGAACCAGTCGTATTTATTCCATTTCATTATTCTCGCCTCACCACCGGTTTCCGTATTGGTTGTATTCGATCTGTCCCGCATCGGCCGGACCCGGGCCGCGCCGACTGTTTTCAGATCCATCGCGCCGTCCGTGCCCCAAAGAGGCTGTCGCAAAGCAGGGTCCAGCCCTGCCGCTCGGTGCCGTCCTGCGCCGTGTAGGGATGTAGGGCTGAGAGGAACGGTGAAGGGCCATAAGGGGCCGAATTTCTCTTCGGATTTTGGTCATTGCGGTTCCGCCTGTCAGTGAACCGACTGGCCGCGGTCGGCCACCATAGCCAGACACTCGCGCGCCACTTGCCGCGCCCCGTTGGCCTGCAGGGGCAAATTCTCGCTCTCGAAGTGCTCGGCGACATGTCCCAGCATCGCGCTGCGAATGATCTGCGCCTGTGTCCGCCAAAGCCATTCGTCGCGGTTGCCCTCTTCTTTTGCCACGTCCGGCAGTGACCTGTTTTGCGTCCGCTTCAACCACAGATCGGCCCCGGCCAGGAACTTCACCATTTCCATACGCTCCTGGTCGGCCACGTCATAGCTGAGCATGACCGCAACTATGGCCTCATTCAGATCGGCATAGCCGTATTGGCGGCATATGCGTTCCAACTCGTCGCGCGTGCGCGCGTCAATCTCGATGGTGACTTTCACGCCTTCGCCTCCTGCGTCATCGCCACGATCCCGGCCAGCTTGAGGCGGTAGATGTGGCGATAGCCGCCGCCACCGGTGGTCCTGGTGCGGCGCACCAACTGGATCAGGCCCTTGCGTTCCAGCGCGTAGACCACGCTTGCCTGTTCCGCCACCGGCAAACCGGCCTCACCCCCTTGCCTGGCCAACTCATGGACAAGTTCCAACTGTCGCAACGGCAATGCCAGATCGGTCGGAAGCGGGATGGGTCGGGGGTTTGTCATGGTGTGCCGGTCATTCGCTCACCCCGTCACAGGCGGTGAAGGCGGCGAGGAACCCCTTCGCCTCATCGGTGGTCCAATGCCCCATGAACACGCCCCAAATCAGGTATTCCGCAAGTTCGGTCCCTTCGCGTCCGGACAAGTCCCAAGTCTCGAACGCCGTCCAATTCTTCCAGATCATTTCCCGAAACTCTCTTTGCGTATCGAAGAGGATCGGCCCCCGCTCCGAAAGCACCAGCAGGTTATCAACCGCCTCGCCCTGGCACTGCGCCATTTCCAAAACCCCGTGAAACCTGTCGAAGTCATCTGCGCTTGCGGATACAGCGGCCACCGCGATTGCCACCGCGATTGCCGAAAAGGGTCTCATTGCGCCATCTCCGTCAGATCAAGGCGGCTATCCATGCGGATAATCCGGCCTGTCAGTGTCGCCACGTCCGTTTTCACGGTGCCCATGTCGGCCTTGAGCGTGACCAGATCGGCTTGCACGTCGCGCATGGCCTCGGCCAGCTTGGCATCCAGCTTGCGCAGATGGGCTAGGATGATGTTGTCCGGGTCGGTCATTGGAAACACCCATCCTCTTGCAGAGTGCGCCCGTCGCCAACGGAGATGAACCACCGGTCGGCTTTGGGATAGATGGCCCCCACGCGCAGACAGAGTTTCGAGTCCCATCCGACCAGCACGGCGTTGGGCCACTCCTGCATCGCGTCCAGGCGTTCCAGGCCCTCGGTGTAGGTCTTGAAAAGCTTTGTCCCGGTCATGCCGCGCCCTCTCCGTACAAGATCGCATCCACCGCGTCCCGCGCCGCTGGCGACATGTTGTCCAGGTCGCGATAGCCCGCATCCCAAAGGGCCTGCGCCGCCTCCCGGTCGCTGTCGAACCGGTGCATCCGCCAATCGGTGTAGCAGGTCACGGCATCCTCAAGCCGCGCCAGGGCCACCCGCTCTGCCCGGTCGGTCATCTCCGCCCGATTCATTGCGCCTGCTCCTGTTGCCGGGTCCGGGCCTTGCGCCGGGACTCCGCCAGCGAGCGCAACCCGCGTTCGGTCACGTCGCGCATCACTTCGCCAACCGACCATTGAAGCTGTTCGGCCATGTCAAACACCGCGCCCCGCTGTTCCTCGGTGGTCACGAAGGATGGGAGTGCAGGCAACAAACCCTATAGCTGTAATTCCCAAAAGTGTGAGCTTCGTAAATTTCACTCAGTTACTCCACGTTAAATTTGTTTGGTGTAATTCGTATAGCAGATTGGAAGGCAATCTAGCGATTGTGCGGTTTCGGAGGTCGAATGCCGCCCTCGATCCGATGGGGTCAATTAAGGCTGGGTGGTGCGCCAGGCCAACTGGTGAAGTGTAGCGAGTGAGAGTCTCGCAGGAAGGAAAGGACTAACCATCAACTTTCACCGCGAGCCGTGCGCCGGACATCGTGAGGTGTCCGGCGAAGCGTCGGTAGCGGCATGAGCGGGTCAGGCTATTGAGCCTCGAAATCCTAATTCATTCAGATGCGCCGAGGCTGTCACTGAGGTCGAAGGCAATACTTCTTAGCCGCTATGGTGAGGCGACAGAAGGCATCTCGGGGTCTAAGAACCATGGCACGTTCAGAAGCACTTCATCGGGACCTGGGAGGTCTTCAGATCGCCCCGCAGTCGAGCGGGGCCGCAACGTGAAGGAGGAACTCCATAAACTGAGATGAACGATCTGAAGAAGTCAGATGCGGCCATAGTAGCCACGAAGCCTGCGAACAAAGGGCGGCCACGCCCGGCGGAGCAGGTGGAGCCAAGGGCCGCAGCCAAGGGAAAACTGGAAGGCCAAAACACGCGCCGCGCCCAGAAGCGGGAAAGCGTGCCACATGCGGCTGACCGGATACGACAAGCTGCGAAGAGGAATCCAGAAGAGCGTCTAGTTGCGCTCCTGCACCACATTACGGTGTCCGTGCTGTCGGAAGCGTTCCACTCGATCAAGAGTGACGTTGCCGCAGGCGTGGACGGTGTGACGTGGGAAATGTACGCGGAAGGGCTGGAAGATCGCTTGAACGACCTGCACGGACGCCTGCACAGGGGGGCGTATCGAGCGCCGCCCGTTCGGAGGGTAGAAATACCCAAACCGGACGGCGGGAAACGACCGCTCGGCATCGCATCACTTGAGGACAAAATCGTCCAAAAGGCGGTGACGGACACAATTTTGGTGCCGATCTATGAAGAGGAGTTCCTCGGGTTCAGCTACGGGTTCCGACGGGGACGTGGGGCGCACAATGCGCTCGACGCCCTCACGGTCGGAATAGAACAGCGTAAAATCAACTGGATTCTTGATGCCGATATACGCGCTTTCTTCGATAATTTGGACCGGGACTGGCTTGTTCAGTTTCTGGAACACCGCATCGGAGATAAGCGCCTAATCCGTCTCATAATCAAGTGGTTGAACGCTGGCGTCATGGAAGGGACCAACTGGGCGGACACAGGCAGAGGCGTTCCGCAAGGGGCAATAGCTTCGCCAGTTTTGGCGAACGTCTACCTGCATTACGTGTTCGACCTATGGGCTCAGTCATGGCGTAATCGGAAGGTGAAAGGCGACATGGCTGTCGTTCGCTATGCGGATGACTTCGTGGTTGGCTTTCAAAACCAGTGGGAGGCGGAGAACTTTCTAAGCGACCTGAGATCAAGGCTCGCCCGATTTGGGTTGGACCTGCATCCTAACAAGACCCGACTTATTGCGTTCGGCCGCTTTGCTATAGCAAGGCGGAAAGAACGAGGGTTGGGTAAACCGGAAACCTTCGACTTTCTGGGTATGACGCATTTCTGCGTCAAAACCCTACGAGGGAAATTCCGTGTCGGGCGCAAACCATCTCGAAAACGGTTAAAGCGCACTCTCAGGCGCATTAAGGACGAACTCCGAAGGCGTATGCACCTCAGCAAACACGAGGTCGCCAAATGGCTCGGAAGGGTCATAAACGGATGGCTGAACCACTATGCTGTCCCGGGCACCTCTAAGCTCGTGCAGGCGTTTACCAGAGCTGTACAACGGCTTATGCTTCGCGCCCTGCGCAGAAGGTCGCAAAGAGATGTGACCGAATGGGCAGAAGCCAAGCGGTTAGCCCGCATGTACTGGCCAAGACCCACTGTCCGACACCCGTGGCCCGACCAACGGCTCATCGTCAATACCCAAGGCAGGAGCCGGATGCGTTAACGCGCACGTCCGGATCTGTGCGGGGGGACCGGGGCAACCCGGTTTCCTACCGCGATAAGAATCCCACGTTCTCATGAGCGTTTTTTGCTCTCCGGGCAGGGCTGAGACCGGGGGTGTGAAAACCTGAAACTCACCAAATCAAGGGCAAGCCGTCTTACATAGTTTGCATCGTTCCTCTCATTAACGTAAGTAATACAGCATGTTGCGCGGTACTTTAAGCAGAGTTTATATGCTCTACATATATGCTTTTTGCGGGCACTCTGTCGCAAAAAGTTGCATTTTTGGTGAGAACTATGTACGTATAATCCCGCGTTTTGCGCTGGTTTTGCGTTGATAACAGTATGTGTAAGCATATATGCTATATACAAAGCATAGCGATTTTTGAGCAGAAATCTGGCATTTTGAAGTCGTAGGCATATAGCGTTTGGTGCTTACATATAACGAGACCAACCATGCCAGACAATTCGGTTACAAAGCAGCGGGCGATATGTGGCCCGCTGCGCTGATATGCACTGTTTAGGCAACAGCCCGGTCCGTCTCGCCCCGTTCAAGACAGCAGACGCTGCGATCAAGTTGGTCGAAAACCGTTACCGGGACGTTGAGTCACAGAACCCTGCCCTCGGAAGGAACTTGTCTGCCGCTGACCCCGATGAGATGCGCGCGTGGTACGACAAAGGCCAGGTCCATGCGATTGCCGCACAGGACAGAACAGTTGGGTGTCTCGCCGTCGCGCCTAGTGCGATCGAATGGATCGAGGGATATGAGATTAAGGAAGAGGTCATAACAACAACTCATACGGGCAATGGATACGCTGATGCGGCACAGGCCGTCTGGGCGGCGGACTGTCCGGCCCCGGATCGCCTCGTCATCGGAACGATCGATGGGCGCAACATCGCATCCCGCCGGACGGCGGAGCGTGCGGGGCGCAAACCGGTTCTGGCCTATGTGTTCCTGAAACTTCCCGTCGAACCAGGGCGGCAATGACGGGTGGCAAAGGCAGTTTCCAGTTTCCAACGCGGGTTCCGTCCGGATACATTGAAACCAAATGGCTTTTCCGGGTTCTGGAAACTGGAAAAGCCGGAAACGGAAACCTCAAAAGGGGCAAGTTCGGGATGCGGGATGGCAAAGGGGATCGCTTTGGTCTGCGGATAAAGCTCTGGCGCGACCGCGCCGTCCTGTCGCAGCGTCGGCTTGCCAGTCTTCTGCGCGTGTCACATACCACCCTCGGAAAGATCGAGCGTGGCGAGATGGAACCAGGGCACGATTTGCGCACCCGGTTCGAAGCACTGGAACAGGGTGGCGCTCGGCTTGACGCTGACGCCTCCGATGCAGAATTCGCGCTCATCGCGCAGCTTGCGCCGGAGATCGAGGCGCTGCGCCATGACGTGGGCGCATTATGCGACATACAGCGCGAAACCAGTACTGCGCTCGGGCAGATCGAACGCAGTTTATCGGATGATCGACCGGGCATCCTGTTGCGCGCGCTGCGCGGAGGGCTCACCATCTGGTGCGTGATCTCGGGGCTGTTGGTCGCCGCCCTGTGGGTCGGGCTTGGGACGCAGGGCGTGTTGCGCGTTATCGTCATGGCCGTATCCGCGATACGGTAGAATAATCCCGACGCTGTTGTGGTTCGGCTTTTCTTCCAGCCAGTGAGCGCGTAGCGTTGCGCTGGACCGGGCCTGCTGTACGGCCAAACCCCTCCGGCAAAGAGGTGCTGTGATGAGCAAGGTCAGCGATGAAGAGGTCGAACGGCTGAAAGCGGCCATGGGCGAGGCGCTGGGAGAGACATTCGCCAGGGATGGACCACCCCTGCCCGGCGAGGCCGCGAAAAAAGCGGTGATGATCCGCGCCACCGAACTCACGCAGACCGGCATCCCTTTCGACCGTGCTATTCGCCAGACAAAGCAGGAACTCGGGATGTGAATGAGGACCATGGGTTTTGGCAGGATTGGGGTTCAGGTGGGGTTTCCAGTTTCCAACGCGGGGACCAGATAGGTCTATGAAAATCTTTGTGATTTCCAGGGGGCGAAAACTGGAAACGCTGGAAATGGAAACCAACAAGGGATGATGTGGCATGGGCTTTGAGAAGGGTCTGAGCGCGCAGGACATCGCCGAACTCCACGGCTATCTCTGCGCTGTGTCCAATGGCAGGATCGGGTCTGTCCATGCCATGGATGGATTGATCACAGCACTCGTCTGTACGCCGGACCCAAGGCCCAGCCCCGACGAATACCTGTCAGTGCTTCACGAAAACACCTCCGGCGGCTTTGTGCTGCGGGACGCCCATGAAGCACAGCGTATCGCGGAACTGGTCGCGCGGCATTACCAGTCTGTCCTGCGCAGCATCCGGGAGGGGTTTGAGGTCATCAACGGTGAGGTGTTGTACTACGAACCGCTGTTCGATCAGGATGACGACGGCAATGTCTTCGCAGAAACCTGGTTCGGCGGGTTTTTGGCGGGAGCGCGACTTCGCCCCGATGTTTGGGATTGGCGCTTTAAAGGGTCGGAAGATCGTGATTACAAAAACCCCTTGGATCCACTTGTCCAACTCGTAACGCAACCAGCATGAGGTCCCGGCAACACCCCCGATGAAGACCCGTTGTCCGTGGAGGAGCAGGATAAGCTTTGGGTTCAGGCGACCATGGGCATCTGTGATATCTACCGCGAGAACCACCCTGAGGTCAGGCCACCCAAGCCTGCTGCGCATGTCGAAACCGGCACTTATATACGCGACACGCCGAAGGTCGGGCGGAACGACCCGTGCCCCTGCGGGTCCGGCCGCAAGTACAAGAAATGCTGCGCCCGGCGGGAGGTTGTGAAATGAAACTACCCAAAGCCCGGCATGATGCCCTGTTCCGCCTGCTTGTCTCGGACCCCGCGCGCGCCGCCGTTCTGCCGCGCGACTATCTCCCGTCCGAGGTTGTGGCGCGGCTCGATCCCGACCGACTGCCGGTCCACTTTGAGGGAACCGCCATCGGTGGCGATGGGTTCAAAACACAGGCTGATGCCATATTCCGGCTCTATCTCCGGGATGGCGGTGAGATCATCGTCTACGCGTTACTGGAGCACAAGGCCCAGAACGATATCGTCCGCCCGATCTTCTCGACTCTTCCGCGTTCGCCATTCACCACCCCGAGGCCCCCGAGGTTGCGCGTGAAGAAGATTTTGTCCCCCGCTCTCAACCCGCCGGTTAACCCGCGCAGGTCCAGTGCGATCCCTCATCAGAAATGACTGCCCCGCTTCGAGTGTGAAGTGCAACACCCGGCCTTCCCGGTAGTGAGGGCCTGGGAGCCGCGCCGCGTTGCGGTGTGCTTTCCAGAATTCGGAATGTGGGAAGGGTGTGGCACATCGTTTTGAAGCATCAAGGGGCGGATGGCTCCCGAAAGGCTTGCTGATGATATTGACCGGAAGAATTTTGAATTTCGTTTTTGGTATCCCTGGTGTTGACAGCCTGATTTACCATCCCACACTTCCACGGAACGCCGGAACGCCGGAACGCCGGAACGCCGGAACGCCGGAACGCCGGAACGCCGGAACGCCGGAACGCCGGAACGCCGGAACGCCTCATTACTGCGCTTGCGAGCGCGGTCATGAGGTTCCTATCATGGCGGCCCGGACAGGCCGCTTCCAGACGCATCTGTGAAGATCGCGTCCGCGCTGATTGTCCTGAGTCCTCCGGTCCGCGCGGGCCTGCGCGGGTCGGGTGTCATCTTGCCACCGGCCTGCGCCGCCTCTCTGTGCTGCGTCGCATGGGCACGGCTCTTGCGCTGGGTCTGTTCGCGGCAACGGGGGCGCAGGCGCAGGTTGCCTGCACCACGGCCAATACTGACGGGGCCTATGTGGTGCCTTCTGACTGGACCCTCAAGCCATCCGGTCTTGCCGCGGGCACGAAGTTCCGGCTGCTGTTCGTGACGTCGACGACCAACTCCGGAAGATCCACCGACATTGCCACCTATAACGATTTTGTACAGACCCGTGCCAAAGCCGGCCACAGCACCATCTCCGACAGTTGCGGCAATCTGTTCAAGGTTGTCGGCTCAACCGCCAGCGTCAATGCCCGCGCCAACACGGACAGCGAGTCGACGGACACCGATGCGCTCATCTACTGGCTGAACGGGGCCAAGGCTGCGGACAATTATGGCGACTTCTACGATGGGAGCTGGGATTCCGGGGCGGCCAGAAGCGAAGCCGGCAGCCTTTTCGACCCCGCAATCGGCACACACAATAGAGAGGTTTGGACCGGCACCAGCAATAATGGTGCGACCAATGAATTCCCGCTCGGAGACTCCGAATGGCCCGTAGCTGGCGACCCGCGGAATAGCCCGTTTTTCCAATTCGATGATATTGGCCAAGGAAACAAACACTTATACGGTCTGTCGCCGGTCTTCGAAGTCGCGTCCCCCGGTGTGAGCGTCACTCCGACGCTTCTGGAAGTGGATGAAGGCGATTCGGTGACCTATACGGTGGTGCTGGATACGGAGCCAAGCCATGACGTGGTGATTGCGGTCGCCTCGGGCGATACAGCAGTGACCACAGTCAGCCCCCCGACCCTGACCTTCAGCACGACCAACTGGAACAGCCCACAGCAAGTGACCGTTACCGCTGTGGATAATGATGATGAGGTTGCAGCCGAAATTATCGGGTCAACCATCCATACGGTCACGTCCAGCGATACGAATTATAACGCGATCACGGTGGACGCTGTCGCGGTCTCGATTTCAGATGATGACGGCCCCGGCGTGACCGTCTCGCTGGACGCGCTCACGGTAATAAGGGAGAGAACGGCCACTTATAATATTGTGCTGAACACGGCCCCGACCGGCGATGTGGTGATCACCCCGACAAGTTCGGCCACGGCGAAGGCCACGGTCAGTCCCGCAACGCTGACCTTTACCTCGAGCAACTGGAACGAGCCGCAGCCAGTGACAGTGACCGGGGTGGCGTTAGGCAGCGCCAGCATCAGCCATCAGGTGACCACGAGCGACGACACCACCAATTACCCGACCAACATGAGCATCGGTTCGGTCGCGGTGACCATTGAGGGTCTGGCGCTCGAACTGAGATATAGCGTAATAAAAAGCTTAGCAAACGCGCCCGAGGGCAGCACGATCCGGTACGGGGAGTTTTACCTGTACCCGCAACGGGCGCTTGGCGCGGGCGAGACGGTGACCGTGCCGCTCTCATTCACGGGCGGGACCCTCGGCACGGACTTCACGGTCTCGATCGACCCTGACCACGGTTTCGCGTCGGCGACGTTGAGCGCGAGCACGGTAACGATCACCGGTCCCGGGCAGAGTAACCTGCTGAAGCTGCGCCTGTTCGCGACCGACGACGTGGACACGGTCGACGAGGTGGTGACGGTGAGCGTCGGGGCGGCGACGAGCACGGGCGGCGGACCGGTCACGCCCGTCAAGAAAGGCAACGGACAAATCACGCTGCTCGACGACGACGTTTCGCAGTCTCCACTAACGGTCGAGTTCACCCGGGGTGCGTATTCGTTAGACGAGTTCGGCGGTCCAGCGGAGCCGGTGCTGCAACTCTCGGCGGTGCCGCGCACCGACATCGCGGTGACGGTGACGGTGACCGACGGCACGGCCGTGCGCGGGGAGGACTATGTGGGCGATGCGACGCGAACCGTGACCTTCCCGGCCGGAGGTGGGAGTGGGACGGCTAACGAGTCTTTCCAAATCAAGATCGTCGACGACGACGAGTTTGAGCCGGACGAGACCTTCACGGTGGCCATCGACACGGGCTCGCTGCCCGCCGGGGTGACGGGGAAGACGGGCGGCAACCTTCAGGCGACGGTCACCATCTTCAGCGAGGATCCGCCCGGCGTGACTGTCACCCCGGCGGCTCTGGAAGTGACAGAGGGGGCTACGGCGACCTATGATGTGGTGCTGGACACGGCCCCGACCGGCAATGTGGTGATTACCCCGACCAGTTCGGCCACGGCGAAGGCCACGGTCAGTCCCGCAACGCTGACCTTTACCTCGAGCAACTGGAACCAAGCGCAGCAAGTGACAGTGAACGGGGTGGCGGCGGGCAGCGCCAGCATCAGCCATACGGTGACCACGAGTGCCGACACCACCAATTATCCGACTAGCATGAGCATCGATCCGGTCGCGGTGACGGTGACCGGGCCGCCGGTCATTTCGATCACCGGCGGGTCTGCGCTGGTAGAAGGTGCCAATGCCACGTTTACGGTCACGTCAACCCCGGCACCGGCGACGGACCTGACCGTGAAGCTCTCGGTTGCCGATTTTGCAGACAGCGATTTCTTGGCGGCGGAGAATGAGGGGGAAAAGTCGGTGACGATTCCTGCCGGTCGGAGCAGCGTGGTCTATAAGTTCCCGACCGTGGCGGACAGCAAGGCGGAAGTGGCCGGAGACGTGAGTGTGACCCTCCTGGATGGTACGGGTTACACGCTGAACAGCGATGCGTCCAAGGCGTCGATAAAAATTTTGAGCAGAGATAAGGCAACTCTGACCTTTTCGTCAGCGACTGCGACCGCGACGGAAGGCGCAGGCGCGGTGACCATTACGGCCAGCCTCGATCACACGCCGGATACAGAATTGCTTTTAGGGGACCCGAGCAAATTGTTTCCGGGCCGCAAAAAACCTGCGGATATCAGTACCTCTTTTGGGTTTACAGGAACTAAACTGGACCCGGACTTTCCATTCACGTTTAGCTATGATGATGATAATGTTGACCGCCCCGATCGGGAGATCATCCTTGATCTGGCACGATCCGCTCTTCTGTCCGAAGTGGATCTTTCCAATATCGTCAAGCGTGCCCTGGTGGAACTTGGCACCCAGGCCAGTATGACGCTGACCCTCATCGACAATGACCCGACGGCGGTGACGTTGGCGCGGGTGGGCTCCGGGGCGGTGAACGAGGGCGGTACGGCCGAGTTCACGGTGACGCTGGGCCGGGCGCTGGTGGCGGGCGAGATAATCGACGTGCCGCTCTCGGTTTCGGGAGCGGGCGTGACCACGGACGACTGGAGCCTTGCGCTGAAGACGGGCGCTGGCCGCAATACCGGCGTGGTGTTGTCGGGGGAGACCACGGCAACTCCGAGCCTGCGCTTCTCTGGCGCTGCGGCGGAAACGGCGAGGCTGGTGCTGACAGCAACCCCAGACAAAGTTACGGAGACCGGCGGCGAGACGCTGAGCGTGGCACTCGGTCCTGATGACGCCACCGCGAACGGCTTTGACCGCACGAGCCTCGCCACCAATGTTGGCGGCGGCGCAGACCCGGACGTGAGTGCTGATGAGTTCACCCTCACGGTGAACGAGGTGCCCGGTGTGACCGTCACCGAGACCGGTGGTTCTACCACGGTGAGCGAGGATGGTACGGTCACGGACAGCTATGAGGTGGTGCTGGACACAGCGCCGAGCGCCAATGTGACGATTGTGTTCGCTTCGGACGATACGGATGTGGCCACGGTCGATACCAACACACTGACCTTCACGCCGGGCAACTGGAACGAGCCGCAGAGTGTGACGGTGACCGGGGTGGACGATGATATCGATCAGAGCGCGGACCGGACGGTCAATATCAGCCATGTGGCAACGTCTGACGACACCGCCTATAACGGGATTCTGGTGGCTTCCGTCAGTGTCACGGTCAGCGATGACGACATGGCCGGTGTGACCGTCACCGAGACGGAGGGTGGCACCACGGTGAGCGAGGATGGCACGGTTACGGACAGCTATGAGGTGGTGCTGGACACAGCGCCGAGCGCCAATGTGACGATTGTGTTCGCTTCGGACGATACAGATGTGGCCACGGTCGATACCAACACACTGACCTTCACGCCGGGCAACTGGGATCAGCCGCAGAGTGTGACGGTGACCGGGGTGGACGATGATATCGATCAGAGCACTGACCGGACGGTGAGTATCAGCCATGTGGCGACGTCTGAAGACACCGCCTATGGCGGGATTGAGGTGGCGTCCGTCAGTGTCACGGTTGAAGATGACGACGAGGCCGGTGTGACCGTCACCGAGACGGAGGGTGCCACCGCGGTGAGCGAGGATGGCACGGTCACGGACAGCTATGAGGTGGTGCTGACCTCGGAGCCAACCCAGGATGTGACGATTGTGTTCGCTTCGGACGATACGGATGTGGCCACGGTCGATACCAACACACTGACCTTCACGCCGGGCAACTGGGATCAGCCGCAGACGGTGACGGTGACCGGGGTGGACGATGATATCGATCAGAGCGCGGACCGGACGGTCAATATCAGCCATGTGGCAACGTCTGACGACACCGCCTATAACGGGATTCTGGTGGCTTCCGTCAGTGTCACGGTCAGCGATGACGACATGGCCGGTGTGACCGTCACCGAGACGGAGGGTGGCACCACGGTGAGCGAGGATGGCACGGTCACGGACAGCTATGAGGTGGTGCTGGACACAGCGCCGAGCGCCAATGTGGCGATTGCGGTCACTTCGGACGATACGGATGTGGCCACGGTCGATTCCGATACACTGACCTTCACGCCGGGCAACTGGAACGAGCCGCAGAGTGTGACGGTGACCGGAGTGGACGATGATATCGATCAGAGCGCGGACCGGACGGTCAGTATCAGCCATGTGGCGGCGTCCGAGGACCCCAATTATGAGAGGATCGAGATCGACGGCGTTGATGTGACGGTGCTGGACGATGACATGCCCGCCATTGGGTTCGAGGACCCTGTCTCACGAACGCGCGAGACGGCGGGTCAACACGCGATAGCCCTCAGCCTCGATCCGGTTCCGGGCCAGAATATTACGCTCGCCTACAGCATTGGGGTCGAAAGCACGGCCACGCAAGACAGCGACTTCACCATCGTGAACGCCGGCAGGGTCTCGGTGTTGGCCGGAGCCAGCCGCGCACTCCTTCCGCTGGGGATCGTAGACGACACCCTGGTCGAAGGGGACGAGACGGTTATCCTGACGCTTGAGAACGGGTCGGACTACAGCCCGGGAGAGGCGTCGCAGCATGTGCTGACGATCACCGACGACGATAACGCTCTTGCGGAGCGGGTGGTGCGCCCGGCACTGACGCGGTTCGGGCGCACGGTGGGCGAACAGGTGCTGGACGCGGTGACGGACCGGCTGGGCGCGACCCGGACCCCGGGGTTCGAAGGCCGTCTGGCCGGAGAAGCGCTGCCACGAGTGACGCGGGCTCCAGAAGGCTGGCGTCCGGCGGGGACTGCGGAAGACGGCAGCGGGACGCGCGCCCTCGACAGCACGGAAATCGGTTGGGATCAGCCCGGGGCCGCGCCCGGTTCTCATGAAGATGGGTCCGGAGAGGCTGCGCCTCGGGACCTGAACATTGGCCCGGTGGGCTCCGATGGCGCATCCTTTGAGACGTTCCGGGCATGGCTCTCCGGGGAGCGTAAGGAGGAGGACACCACCCGTGCCCTCACCGGGACGGATTTTGTCACCGGCACGTCCTTCGCGTTGACGTCGGAGACGGAGAACGGTGCCGCGCTGGCCTTCTGGGGCCGGGGAGCGCAATCGGGCTTCAGCGGCCGTGCGGGTGATCTCGGCCTGGAGGGCGAGGTGACGAGTTTCATGCTGGGGGCGGATCAGGCGCGCGACGACTGGCTGTTCGGTCTGATGCTGTCGCGGAGCCGGGGCGAGATCGACTACACTCTGGGCGCGGCGTCCGGCGAGATGGAGACGGACCTGACGGCGCTGGTGCCCTATATGGGCTGGGATGTAAGCGATCGTCTGTCGGTCTGGGGGGCTGCGGGTCTGGGCTCCGGCGACATGAGGCTGAGGCCGGAAGATGGCTCGGAGTTCAGGACGGATATCGACTGGGGCATGGCGGCGGCGGGCGCTGACGGGGCGTTGGGGTCGGTCGCGGCGCTTGGCGGCGCGGAACTGCGGTGGCTGGCGGATGCGCTGTGGACCCGGACCACATCGGATGCGGTGCTCGGCCTTGAGGCAACGTCTGGCTCGACCACGCGGCTGCGGCTGGGGCTGGAAAGCCGCTGGGAGCGTGCGCTGGCCTCCGGGGCGACGGTGACGCCGCGCCTGGAGATCGGGCTGCGTCACGATGGCGGTGATGCGGAGACCGGGTTCGGGCTGGAGATCGGCGGCGGTGTGGAGTTCACCGATCCGTCGCGCGGCCTGTCACTGGGGCTGGAGGGCCGGACGCTGGCGCTGCATCAGGACGGGAACTTCGAGGACTGGGGCCTGGCCCTCGACCTCGCCTACGATCCGACACCGGAGACGAAGCGGGGCTTCGCGGCCCGGCTGTCGCATACATTCGGCGGCGCGTCATCAGGAGGTGTGGACGCGCTGCTGGGGCCACGGTTGTTCCCGGAGGCCTCGCCGACGGGGGGTGGGGACAGAAGCTGGAGCGTCGAAGCGGCCTATGGCGTCAGCCGGGGCCGGGGCCGGGTGGGCTCGCCCTATACCACGATCACCGCCGCAGGTTCGGGCAGCGCCACAGGCGCGCGCCTCGGCTACCGCATCGAACCCGACGCCGACCACGCGGCGGACGTCAATCTCGACTTCTGGACCGAACCGCCAACAGCCGCCAACGACCGCGCCAGCGGAGGCGCAACACTGCAATGGAAATGGTAGCGACAACTGGTCCCCGCAGGGGCAAACCGTCCAGTGGACGGTCTGACGTTCGAACGGGCGGAGTTCACTGGTCCCCGCAGCCGCGACTCGACCCTGCGAACCGCCGCGCCGTCCAAGGCGCGGAACCGGAATACCCCGGCAGCGAAACGATCGGCGGCAGGTTCCGGAGGCGGTCTTAGCGGCCTTCCCTACCCTGTTGGATGTAGTACCGCCAGGCGTCGCGTACGTAGCCAACCATCTGCAACACCACCTCGGCATCAACGTAGCTCTTATGCTCATCCGGACAGATCAGCTTGATCCGGTATCTTCAACAACTTTGCAATCCGCGCTCCGATCCGCTCCGCTGCGGCCTCGACATCCTTGTCGGCGGCGTGGGTGTATCGCAGGGTCATCGCACACTGGCTGTGACCCAGCAGCTTTGACACGACCGGCAGGGGAATACCCGCCATCACGCTCTGGCTCGCGTAGCTGTGGCGCAAGTCATGAAGCCGCACATCCTCTATCCCGATCTCTCGCCGAATCCTGTACCAGAGCGCCAAGTCATTCGAGATCGGCCTCTCGGGGGTTCGCGGAGACGGAAACAGATACTCCCCCGGTGCTATCATCATGCGCCGTCCGATGATCGCGCGGCCCTCGGGGCTGAGATATACGGTTCTCGGACCTGTCTTGCTGTCTATGAGCCTGAGCCGGTTTCCATCGACCTCAAATCGCCTCAGGCGGACAATCTCGTTTCTCCGGCAACCTGTAAGCAGCAGCAGCCGGATGATGTCGGCCTGAACGTTGCAGCGCCCGTCGGTGTGCCGGTCAAGTGCCGCGTTCAATTTTGCTATTTCGTCCCGCGACAAGAACCGCGTCAGCTTCGGTCGCCGGTTCGGAAGCACGAAACCCGCCGGGTTGCTGTGGATGAGGCCGCGCTCAATGGCAAAGTTCAGGCTCTGGCGCAGGAGTTGCAGCGCGTTGTTGGCTCCACCCGGCGCGGATGCGCTGTAGGCATCGAACCACGTCTCGATGGCCTTCCGGGTGATCTGGTTAAGCCGCAGCGACCCGAACGCGGGTAAGAGTTGCCTCGTCAGAACATAATCCCGTCCCTTGATGGTCGTAGGCTTGCACTTTGAGGACCACGTTTCGCGCCAGACATCCTCCACGAAAGCCCGGTAGGTGGGCAGGTCCTTGCTTGGTGCAACACCGTCAACCTGCAACCGAAGACAGGCGCGGCGCACATCTTCAACGGGCATCAGATCAACCCGTCCCAGCGACACCTTGCGTCCGTCCACACTACACGTCCATGCCTTCGTGCCCGTGGGATAGACCCGGAGGCTCAGGGACGGAACAGCCTTGTCCTGAACCGAGTATTCCCGCGCGGACGGCTTGAACCGCTTCGCGCGCGCGTCCGTCAATCGAACCACCCTCATGTCCGTGTCCCTCCGAGAACCGCGCCCATCGCTGAAGCGGCCCTCTCCGCGTCGGCCTCCGCGTGGTGGGCGTATTTGAGGGTGGTTTCCGGATCGCGATGCCCGAGAAGCCGTCCCACCGCAAGAACGGTCTCGCCGCTCGCGATGGCCACGCTCGCATAGGAATGCCGCAGATCATGCAGACGCACATCTTTCAGACCGGCCTTCGAGCGGACCCGGAACCAAACGGAGTTGAGCGTTGTCTGTGATATTGGGCCTTTGCCCTTGACCGTGGGAAAGACCCAAGACGAGGTGCGGGGAATAGTATCTAGCACCGCGCGAGACGCCTCTGACAGCCAAACCGTGCGCGGACCCGTCTTGCTGTCGCGCAAAAAGATATGCCCGTCACGATAGTCCGCCCAGCGAAGGGTTCTGATCTCGCTCGACCGGCACCCCGTCAGCACCAACAGCCGAATGAGCGACACCGCCGCTGATGGAGCCTTCCCACACAACGCTTTGCCCAAGCGACCGAATTCTGTATCGGACAGGAAGCGGTCCCGGTTATGCCGCCTGTATCTCTTGATCCCCCTGCACGGGTTGGACCCCTCCGGGCGCAGCCCGTCCGCCTCGGCCACTGTCATGATGACCGACAGGACAGGCATGGACCGGTCCGCCGACACCGGCGTCGCGTGCAGGGAAGCAAACCAGTCCCGCACCTCCTGCGGCGTGATGTCCGCAATCCTCTGCCCCGCGAACCGGGGCAGGATATGCTTGTCGAGATAGTGCCGGTTCACCGACAGTGTTCGGGGCTTCCACTGACGGCCATGACGGCGGAATGCCTCTTCCGCGACGGTCTCGAACAGCGCCTCTCTGTCGGGCTGTCCCGACCGCATGGAGGCCAGCAGGCACCGTACCCGCGCGCGGGCCTCGGCCACCGTCATGTCGGCGGGGTCGCCAATGATCTTCCATATGCGCTGGCCGTCGTGCTGGCTGTGCAGGAAGAACCGCTTCCGGCCACTGGGCAGAACCCTGACGCCGAAGCCCGCGAGGGCGGTGTCCCGAATGTTTCTTGTGGTTTTCTTCGCGCGCAGGTCGCGCACCCGCGCGTCGGTGAGTCGTGACATGAATTTTTTCCTCCATCCGGTTGCGGTGCCGGACAGAAACGCGTAGCTTTCCATCCGAAACCTTGACTTTGAGAGAAAAAAGAAACCCTGTTTCAGAGACTTAGCACCGCAGGTGCGGCGGTAGGTGTACACTCGCTGGCATGACTGCCAATCCCAATAGTTTCAATCTGGATGCTCTGCCCGACGAATACAAAAAGGCCGTTCAAGCCTTTTCCGCAGACAATGCGCGCCGGATTGCAGAGCTAGAGGAACTGGCGACCCAGCAGCATGTGCACATTGCTGATCAAGACCAGCAGATTGTAGAGCAAAATGCTTTGATTCTTCGTCAGGAAAGCCTGATCGCGGAATTGAAGCGGGCTCTTTACGGCAAGAAATCCGAGAAGTTGTCAAAGGACGAGCGCAATCTCGGGGCCGAGGATCTTGAAGTCTCGATCAGCGAGACGGAAGCCGCAAGCGAGGCAGCAACCGCTCCATCCTCCGACAAAGAGAAGAAGGCAAAACTGCCCAAAAAAGCCCCCGCGCGCAATATCGGCAACCTGCCAGAAGATTTGCCGCGCATCAAGCAGGTGATCGAGCCTGACAGTGTTGAATGCCCGTGCGGCTGCGGCGCGATGCACAAGATTGGCGAAGAGCGCAGTGAGCGGCTGGATATCGTGCCCGCCCAGATGCGCGTGATCGTAACTGTGCGCCCGAAATACGCCTGCCGTTCGTGTGCCGGGGGCGTGACACAGGCGCCGGGGCAATCCTGGTTGATTGAGGGCGGACTTCCGACCGAGGCGCTCATCGCGTGGATACTGGTCTGCAAGTTTGCTGACCACCTTCCCCTGTACCGCCAATCACAAATTCTCGCGCGATCCGGCATCGACATTCATCGCGCCACGCTGGCAGGCTGGGTTGGAAAGGCCGCCTTCCACCTCAGGCCGATTGTTGAGCGGCTGGCTGAAGACCTGAAGTCATCCACCAAGCTGTTCATGCCCTCTCGGCAGCATGCTTCGCATGCGCCTGCCGGGTAATAGATGAAACGACAGTGCCGGTTCTTGATCCGGGGAAGGGCAGGACGAAAACCGGCTACTTCTGGACATTGGCACGGGATGATCGATCGTGGGGCGGGGATGCGCCGCCAGGCGTTGTCTACTTCTATGCGCCCGGTCGCGGTGGTGAAAACGCAGAGAAATTCCTCAAGGGGTTCGATGGCATTCTGCAACTGGATGGGTACCAGGGCTATAACCGCCTGCTGCGGCCATCGCGCAAAGGGGGTGATCCGATTCAAGCGGCCTATTGCTGGGCCCACGCGCGCCGCAAGTTGAAAGAGGTTTTTGATCGGGACAAATCTGGAATCGCTGCCGAAGGCTTGCGTCGGATTGCCGAGTTTTATGAGATTGAGGCCCAGATTCGGGGCTGCTCGCCTGCAGCGCGCCTTTCTGTGCGCAAAGAGCGAACCGCGCCACTGGTGGCGGCCTTCGGAACATGGCTACAGGAACAGCGCCTGCAGGTGTCAAAAAAGTCCCGGCTTGGTGAAAAGCTCAACTATATCAGCAAGCACTGGGACGGGTTGCAGCTTTTCCTGACCGACGGGCGCATCGAGATCGACTCCAACAAAGTCGAGAATCTGCAAAGACCTGTTGCCCTTGGGCGGAAAAACGCACTTTTTGCTTGTAGAAAAGCGTGCAATTTTTACCCCCTAACGGGGAGATCGGCGTCCAAAAGTTGCCCCTCCCTCTGGTTGAAACCACCTTCCTTGTCGAGCAACTCGACAGGGGGGTTAAACGGGGATGTTATGCGTGGAAACGATCGCGAAAGTTCGTCACCTGCACTTCAATGAGAAGAAAAGTATCAAGGCCATTTGCCGTTCACTTAAGCTGAGCCGCCCAACGGTTCGAAAGATAATCAGATCGGGTGTGACGGAGTTCAAATATGAGCGCAAATCGCAGCCATACCCGGTGCTTGGGCCTTGGCGCGCACAACTCGATAAAAAGTTTGAGGAGAACGAGGCGCTTCCCAAGAAGCAACGTAAACGGATGACCAAAATCTGGAAGGAACTCTCCGATGATGGCTTTGAGGGCGGGTATGACAGCGTTCGCCGCTATGCAAGGAATTGGCGGATTGCGCACGGCCAGCAACTGGCACAGGCGTTTATTCCGCTGATCTTTGATCCTGGAGAGGCGTACCAATTCGACTGGAGTGCCGAAACGGTTTTGATGGACGGCAAACTCACGACCGTGAAGGTCGCCCATTTCAAGCTGTGTCATAGCCGGATGCCATTCTCAATTGCCTATCCGCGCGAGACGCAGGAGATGGTCTTTGATGCTCACGACGAGGCGTTTCAATTCTTTGGTGGGGGGTGTCTCAACGGGGTCTACGATAGCGAGACTTTGTTCGCCATTGGTTCAAGAACAATGGACGAGCGACGACTGCTGTCGACGCGATCATGTCGGGCAAGGAAAGAAAGTTCAACAAGGCTTTCTCCCAGATGTGCTCTCATCATCTGGTTAACCCGATCGCCTGTACGAAGGCTGCCGGTTGGGAGAAGGGGCGGGTTGAGAATCTGGTCAAGGAGTGCCGTGCCTATAGCTTCACACCGCGCCTGGAAGTGGCCGACTTCGACGAATTGAATGCCCGGCTACTAAAACGCGCGAAAGAGCTTAAACACCCGGAAAACCCCGAGGTGACGGTCTGGGATGTGTTCCAGCAGGAAAAGACCCTGCTGACGCCCCTGCAGAAGCCCTTCGTCGGGTTCCGGGAAAAGACGGTCGCCGTGACCAGGACCTGCCTGATCAACTTTGACAGAAACAAGTACAGCGTTGAGGCAAGAGCTGTTGGCCGTCCGGTCCAGTTGCAGGTCTACGCCACGCGGATCGTCCTGCGCCAGGACGGTGAGATCGTCGGAGAGCACGAACGTTGCTTCGGCCGGGGAAAGACGATCTTCAATCCCTGGCACTATGTGCCCGTCCTCCAGCGCAAGCCCGGCGCTCTGCGCAACGGGGTGCCGTTCCGTGACTGGGACCTGCCACCAGCGATGACACGGATATGGACGCGTCTGTGGGGGACATCCGATGGAGACCGGCAACTGGCCAATATTCTCTTCGCCGCTTACGAGCACGACATTGATGTGGTCGAAGCCGCCTGCGCCGAGGCTTTGAAGTCAGGCCTGCGCCAGGCCGATGCGATCCTGAATATTGTTTCGCGCCGCACCAATCCGCCGCCACCGAAGGTGATTGAGCCACCAGAGCATCTGCAGTTGAAGATGGCCCCGATCGCGGATTGTGCCCGCTATGACAGACTGGGGGCCACTCATGCAGTTGCGTAAGGACATCCTCGAATTGGCCCATCAATTGAAGCTACCAGGCATTGTTGCCTGCTTTGACGAAGTGATACAGGCCGCGGCCAAAAATGACTGGCGCCCCCAACAGGTCGTAGCCGAACTCCTCAAGGCCGAACTCGCTGAGAAGACAGCGCGTTCGATCCGCTACCAGATGGGCGCGGCAAAGTTCCCGATCTCGAAATCCCTGTCAGACTTCGACTTCACGGCCAGTCCCGTTAACGAAGAAATCGTGCGTGGCCTTCACGACGGTGACTTTATGGATCAAGCCAGGAATGGCGTGCTGGTCGGTGGGACAGGCACCGGTAAGACGCATCTGGTGACGGCAATCGGCATCCACGCGGTCAATAATCGCCGACGGGTTCGGTTCTTCAGCGCCGTGGACCTCGCCAACAAGCTGGAGGCCGAACATCGCGAAGGCAACGCCGGACGGCTCTGTGAGCAGTTGATCCGTGTTGATCTGATGATCATAGACGAACTCGGCTATCTGCCGTTTGCCGAATCCGGTGGCAGACTGATTTTCCATCTCATCAGTAAACTCTACGAACGGACGTCTATTTTGCTGACAACCAACCTCGCTTTTTCCGAATGGCCGAGTGTATTCACGGATGGAAAAATGACCACCGCGCTCCTCGATCGGTTGACGCACCATTGCGATATTATTGAAACCGGTAACGATAGCTGGCGAATCAACCACCGAGATTAGCCCCAACCCCCAAGCAAATTTTTTCGAAACAGGCCAACAGATCAAACTTCCAGTCGAGCTACGCTCTCCTTCTAGTTTGATCTGTTGGCCTGTCCCCTCCTGACGCAACCGTAACGCGACTCCCCCAACGATCCTCCCAGCTCCTAGGGGGGTAACTATTCAAAGCCGATTGACATTTTGCTGGTCATGATGAAGGTGGAGCAAATTGGGGCCTCATAGCTTCGCTCATACAGACCGCGAAGTTGAATGACGTGGAACCCCACGTCTATCTGACAGCAACACTGCAGAAAATAGCCGCAGGCCACCCCAAAAACCGTATCGACGAGCTGCTGCCATGGAACTTCAAGCCGTCAAAATAAAGTCAACGGTGGTCCCCTCGTAGCGCTTACAAGCGAACCGAAAAGACCAGCGTCAATACGATGCTCACATGTACAAGTGGCGACACTTGATTGAAAATTATTTCGCAAAGATAAAGGAGTTCAGGGGCATAGCCACTCGGTACGACAAGACAGACACCAGCGGTGTCGCTAAACAGTTCCTGTCGAAGCGGACATTGGAAGTCGCGAAATGACTTGGTGTATTCCGCGAAAGGTGGGCGTTAGCTAGCATCCCAAGAGTCTTTAGCTTCGGTGTAACCGTCAAAAAATACGTTCTTCCGATCGGAAAGCGAAATTGAACCATTCGTGTTCCGATCTGTCCAATAGTGGCCACTTATCTGGCTGGGCGGTCTGCCAATCACCTTGTACCTGAAACTCCCGTAGTGAATTTCGCTAATTCCGGACCTTAGGTGGATACTTGGGTCACTTTGATACACGCCGTAGACGAAGGTTGTTCCGTCGGATTGGATGTCGAAGCTTGACGCAACCAGAAAAGACTCGGCTTGCTCAGTCATTAACCTGATCGACATGGAGCTAAATGTTTGGCGAATGACCGCAAATCCATTGACTGCAGCCACAGGCTCCTCTGAACCAGGAATCCTGTATGACGATTGGAGGGAAACCCGCCAAGTTCCGTTCAAATCCGGACGCTGAACAAACTTGTGTAGTGGCCAAATTCTCCAGATGTACCGATCGAACAGCCATAGACACGAAGTGATTGCCGCCAGAGTAAAGGAGTAAGGTTTCACATGATCCCAGGTCAGCTCGATACCGAGCAACCACAGAAACCCTCCCCAAACTACGAGGGCGATGACAAGAAGTATTGAAACTGTCGTCCTATTGAGCAATGCGTTACCTATGCTTGAGGATTTAAAACAAACGTTGCTCCAGATACATCAAAGCGGCGAACCGTTCCACCCGGCGATCTTGGTCTTCGCGTCTGGTCACGTTTCGGACGTGGATTGTATACCGATGCCGAGAGATCCGATGCCAATAGTTGGACAGCGGTTTGGCACTGACTTTGCCCAAGACTTAGAGGCTGCCTTCAAGGTGAACCCGAGTATTCACGATGGCGCGATACTGTTTCAAAGAAGCCAGCAAGACGATGATTATTATCTGTCTGCATGGTCTATGCGCATCGTGAGCCGACATGCGCCCTTGTTCTCTGAGCCGAACCTGGGTTCGGCGCATAACAGTACTCTCTCACTTTCTATGGCGACGGTCGTAGATGCGTGCTGCATTCTATCAACGACAAAAGCTGTCTTCTTCGTCGAAGGTCGTGCTACAACACTGGAGGCAATCCAGCCGAGCCAAACCTAGCGACCTGAGCTGTTCCAATACAGGCGCATTGATGTGAGAGTATTCCTAAAATCATTCCCGTTCCAACAAACTTCGGAACCGTCACGCACTAGGTAATACCGCTCGTTCGCGCACAGCAAATCAGGAACATTGCAACGCTCGAGCCAAGAAAGTGCATTCTCAATAGTTTGTTGGTGCGTTACGACGAAATGTTCGTTTGGCACGTTATAGAGCATGCCCTCGATAAAGTACGATGGAGCCACTCCGTCATCGATAAACCCGTCACTGACTATCGATCTACGCATGTTCTTCAGTACGCGGATATTTGGCTTGAACCGACTACTTGTGGCTTGGTGCATTGATGTGCAGTTGCTCATGTGCTGGCGCGGGTAGTTGACGATCTTGTCACCGTCCGAGGTCCAAAAGCAGATTCCTTCGTGGAATCCCGGACCGCCTACCGCAGGGTAGGAAAAGTACCGACGGTGTTCAGCACATGCGAGAACGTCGGCGTCGCGACGGCCGTTACTCCCCGGGACCGCAATGGCCTTATTACCTGGCGTGACCCCATTTCCGAAATTCTGACGCAGCCAAGAGGTCACCTCATCCTTAAACTGGTTTATCGAGTATTCAGCCGGAATTCGGTTCTGTTCGTAGCGCTGTTTCTCATCTGGGTTTAACTCGTCGATATCGCTGTAAAAGACCGATGTCAGGCAGATAGCGATGTCGACATCGCTCTCAGCCCAAACATTTGTGTTGTTTCCGTATGAACCCTGAAGAAAGACGTTGAAGCTCCGATTGGCGTACGGTGCTTGAGAACTCTCCAGAACAGTTTTAATTGTTTGATAGGTCGCCGCTGACTGTTGCACCGAACCCTGATGTGACCATGTCTCAAGTTGGTCTTCTGAAATTGCCATTGCTATCCCTTTGTCAATAGTAGTTCGCGTACGTCATCTTCACGACGCGCAAACGATTCCACGCCCTGCTGGCGCAGGAGATTCAATTTCCTGAGGTCATGCTCAAACATATCCGTCGCCATTTCTGGTTTGTCGAAGGTGTCGCTAATTCGGACCGTCGGCACGTTCGAGTAGAGCAAGCGCCTGAGCTGGTCCATCGAGGCCGTGTTCACCTCAAGTGTCTTCTGAAGCAATTGGACCGGAAGGAAGCTGTTGATCCGGCGCGCGATAAAGCCCCGCTTTGGTTCCGGGTACTGGCCACAACCTAAAGATAGTAGCCGACAGTTCTCAGGTGCATGACCGAGCGCAACTGTCGCATCGGCAAGCGCGTAAAGTGATGGGTTGTTGGCGCAATAGCCGCCGTCGAACAATTCAATGACGTCACCAGAAGTCGTTTCTAGGGTTTTGATCTCAAAGAACGGGTATGCTGAGCATGAGGCTTCAATCGCATCCGCCAAGTTGCATCCGAACCCTGGAACAAAAGTGGCTCTACGACCGTGGGCTTGTGTTTCCTTGCTTTTGAAGATCATCGGCGTCTCGAGTTGCCACTTAGTCGACACGATGCCGAGGCCGGTCAGGACTGTATCGAAACCTGCGTCACCGAACACGGTCGCGCCAGTCTCACGCAGTTTTGCCGTTTTTGCCGCCTTGCCGGAAGCTCGCATGATCGGCGGGACATGCTCCCTGTACAACTTATGGATTTCATCGACGGAAAGACCGGTTGCAAGCAGGGCGGCTATTATGGAACCGGTGCTAGTGCCAAAGATGAGATCGAAAGTTTCATGGATCGGCTGAGGCAAAAGGGCTTCAACTTCGCGTAAGATACCGAGCGGATAAAAGCCCTTTGCTCCCCCGCCATCCAAACTCAGAATTCGGCATACGTCACCGCTCATTACTGTCAGACCCCTCTCTAGCAGATATAGTGGGGTTGGGCGGTAAGTTCTGCAAGAGGTGGTATGCTGTCGCCTGAATACCCTAACGATGTCGATGGATTGAGTCTTCGGTTCGAGCTAAGATATCGAATTCTCAATTCGGGCAGTTGAACGACGGGCACTCAGATGATCTCATGTGAGTATGGAACAGATTCAAACAATTAACCCGACCATTTTAGTGTTGTATTTTGGGCTATCAGGAGTGTTATTTCCATTTCTCCTGTTCTTGTTTCTACGGCAACGTCGGCAAATCCCAAAGCTCGCTTTGGCCCACCAAGACGAGCTTGCTGCAGTTCGAACTGAGCACAAAGATCAACTCAATCGACTTGAAACCAGTCAGAATGAGGTAATATTACCCCAGTTCCGGATAAGCTTATATTGCATTCGTGATGCTCCGAATGACTTCTGGGACGACAATTTTTCCCTTTTTGCTCCGGGATTGACACGCCATCGACCCCAAGGTGGCGGACGCAGATATCCGCGATCTCGCCCTTTTTGAAAAATCCATGGCTCACAATGTACCGGGCGCGCTGCCGTTCCGGTTCGGCGAACAACTCAATCGTCGCGTTCACATGCGCCAGATCATGCTTTGCATGGGCGATCTGCGCCTCATATGCCTTAATCTGGCCCAGTATCTCGGCCCGCTTCTCTATTAGGGTGTGAACAATCAATGACTTTGGCATGCCGCCATTCCACACGAGATCGCGCCAGCCATCCAGACGGCAACTTGGTGCATTTGCTACCTAAGACCGAATGCCTCAACCAGCACTGGTTCACCAGTATCGGAGAGGCGCGTGAGATCATCGAAAACTGGAGGATCGATTACAACACAGAGCGACCACATAGCAGCCTGAGATATAAAACATCGGAGGAGTTCGCGGCAGCGCGGCCCTTCGACAAAACGCAATGGGCGCAGCCGAATGATGGCACACAAATGGAGAGCAAACTCGATTTACGAGTGGCCCTGAAAAATGGGGCAGGTCATGAGCTTTGTCCGCAACCTACGTATGTGGGTGGCTATTCCAAAGCCTTTAGGAGCAACTGCATACGATGATCGTCGCTTACTGCCTCCCAACTGCTCAGCAGTAAGTCATATGCTTCGTTGGAAACCATTATCGGAACCGCAGCATGAAGGTCGTCGATTGTAAAACCGCCGTCTTCATGGTCCTTTTCGGCGGCTTCAAATACTGCCTTGCTCACAACTTCCTTGTCTATCGAACCGAGGCGTTTCTTAAGTTGTTCGGCAGTGGCGGCAGCAACCCAAAGTACTATCGTGTCCCGATCTAACCTCTCACTCTGAACTCGAAAGAACACGAGATTCGGATCACTTGGAGACGGAACATCAAAGTATGGTTGAATTTTTATTCCCGCGCTGGTCGTCACCGAGTACCGTTTCTTGTTTGTTGCCCTTTCATAAATCCAAAGGCTCTTGCTGCTTTTTCGCGCCCCTCTAGCTTGTGTTTCGTTCCACTCTGCATAGAAATCTGATGGATCGGGTTTTCCCATCTCTTCTTCGAAGTAAAGAAACTCCTTTAAATCGTCTTCCCACAGCAGCCACCCAAGGCGCATCTCGGCTGTGCCGCTTGGGTTGCTCTCGCGAACGCGTTGTCTGCGCTCTTCAACCAGCGCTGAATACTGATTCAGTACGTCCTCCATCACTGCGTTGGCGTCGAGGTTCACATCGTCAATGCGAATTGAACGCGTTGCTGCTGGGTGCATCAGCGTTGTTCCGCAAACTCTTTTGATCGGTTTTCCTTGCAGCCGGGCAATTCGAAGCATCTTAAACTCAATGCCCAATCCCTCGTGGTTCACATCAATATGAAGATTGCTCCACCCAGTATCGGGAATGTCCTTTGCCTTGCAGTAGACTTCGCTCCAATCTCCCTCTTCCAGCTTTCGCCCCATCATGGATGCGACTTTGGCGGCCAGTAGTATTTTCGCGCGTTTGTATTGCTCATCTGTGAAAACAGCCAAAGTGTTCATTTCTCACCTTCAAAAAATTCTGCGGCTTTCCCGCGGAAATCGGAAAACCCAACCACATAACCAGCATCCTTCATGGCTTCTGCTATGTAGCGACTATAAAGTGTACGATAATCAACCTCTGCATCGCGTTTAACGTGCAGGAAAGGAAGCACTGGAATGCTGTCTTTCTGATTTTTCAGAAAATCGAATACATCCAATGTCGGACCTTCCTCACGCGGCTTTTTTGTCTCATCCCCACTGTGTTTTCGGCAATGGATCATCAGATCGGCACCGGCTGTATTATCGCTGACAAATTGCTTGAATGTGCCGTGCTGCTTGTCAAAAATGTTTACTTTTTCTATTACAAAACCGGCATCAACGATTGCATTGTGGAGGGCTGTCCAAACTTTCTCAGACGAGTTCATGAAGACGAGAACCATCCAATGATTTGGTCGCAGCACACGATTTGCTTCTTCCAAACTGCGCTGCATCAGAGCTTGATAATCCTCGACGCCCTTTCCTTGAGATCGGTTCATGATCGCCTCATCGGTGGCATCCGTGAAGGCACCAAGCCAAGTTTCCCATAGGATATTCATTTCACTGTAATTGATGTTCGCACCAAACGGCGGGTCAGTGAAAATGAAGTCTATGGAGTCGTCTGGAAGAAAACCCATATCGGTGGCGCTACCAGTTCTAACTAACGCACGGCCACCGTAGTTCTTTGCTGTAGTAACAAAGTGATCGGCTATGCTTTTTGCCTTTCTCTCGAAAGTCACGAAGACATTTGTCTCGTTGAATATCTGAGGCACATTGAAGTTCGCGGTGTTTCCACTGCCGCCCCAAAAGCGGTATTCCGAGAGACGCGTGACCCTTTGGTACAGCGATGTAAAAACGAAACCGACCGCAGCAGCTAGGTTCGGGTCTTCGATTTTTCTGATCTCGCGCCAAATTGCAGCACAAGCTATCAGGTTACGCTTCGTATAGAATTTTTCAACCGCGTCGAGACCGTGCCGTTTCGGTTGATTCAGGTTCACGCCATCAGGCAGAGGTTGGTCGGGAATGTCGTCGCGGTATTTTGAGAAAATATTCTTAGATACTGCAGTTTTCTCCAAATCAGCTTCTTGGAGGGGGTGTTCCACGATCTTTTTCGAGCAACATTTATAACCCAAGAATACGGGGACTGGCTCGAATCGATTTAGATAGGATTTGTTTACTTCCTCTCCGCAATGTGGGCACGGAAACTTTCGCAACAACTTGTGCTCACGAACTGTCCGCCCGTACTTTCTGCAGTGGTCCCAGAGGACGAATTTTTCCTCGCAGTGATTACATTCGAGTTGATACGACCAGACGGCAAACTGCTGCTCAACTGTGCTTCCACATTCACGGCATTCCGTATTGTAGAGCCGACCTCTTAGCTCTGATAACGAGTCCATAATCTGTGAAACGCATTGGTTGAACTCGTCGACATCCACTGTCTGCAGGAAATTGTGTGCGATGAACCCGGCGGCGGGCGACAGTTCGTTTAGAATGACGTCATAGCCGAGGTATCGTGCCGCAACACCCGTCATCCCGCTGCCACCAAATGGATCTAGAACCAGCCCTCCGTCTGGCAAATACTTCCTAATTACATTGGCAATTCCCTGTGGCGGCACCTTTGTGTGGTAGGTGTGCGCATCGTAGGTGTATGTGTTTTTGCCCGCCGAAACCTCTTCGTCGAATGGAGTATCCGTTGTTTGTGCCGGTGTGCTGTTGCGGGAAAGGACATCCGCAAGGGCTATTTCGCTGTCTCCCCAAAGCTCCCCATCTCGAAGGT
Source organism: Paracoccaceae bacterium (assembly GCA_965242975.1). Classification (GTDB taxonomy): domain Bacteria; phylum Pseudomonadota; class Alphaproteobacteria; order Rhodobacterales; family Rhodobacteraceae; genus JAPPHA01. The sequence goes on from CBDETS010000002.1 coordinate 225,078, forward strand.
CTTCGAGTATCGTCTCGCGTGGTTCTTTCAGCATCGGAACTGCGTCGACGCTGAACAGGGGCAAAGGACGGATGTTCGCTCTGGCACCGTTAGATTCAAACACGACCTCGCGCTTGTTGACTTGGCTTCGACTGGCCTCTGGTGCTTTCCCGTGCCGCAAACCGTCAAGCCGCGCTAAGATATCTTGCGTTGGCTCCTGATCGCCGCGCTCCCATCGCACGAGTGCGTAGTATGACGTGTTCAGTTTTTCCGCCAATTCCTTTTGTGACAGCTTGAGTTGTACCCGCGCTTTCAGAAAAGGATTGTCGCAGGAGGGATGGTCGGCGGGAATCGGATCGAGTTTGTTCATGTGAGCAACCTATATTGATGCTGGTTGCTCTTCAATCTCTACATATTGTTGCCCAGGGCTACTCCTTCGTTTCCCCACATTTGACAAGGATTGTTTTGTCTGAATCACTCTCGGGGCTTTGTTGCACAAATCGGCTGATGGATTCACTGTTTGAATCCAGCGTGATAGCTGGCTGTCATGAGCAGTTGGTCCCCTACGAAGTACAAGACCAGGAACTGGCCTTCGTACAACACGGCGCTGAAGCAGCGCGGTTCTCTTTCAATCTGGTTTGATCCCGAGATGCCCTGGCACGCGGCTCCGACGGGTAGGCGCGGTCGTCAGCCCGAGTTCAGCGCCGCAGCAATCCAAGTTTGCCTGACGATGAAGGTGCTTTTCGGTATGCCCCTTCGGCAGACGACGGGGTTCGTCGAAAGCCTGTTGCGACTGGCTGGGCTCGACTGGAAAGTCCCGGACTTCAGCACTTTGTGCCGCCGCCAGAAGACGTTGAATGTCTCCATCCCTTACCGTGGCGGAACGGGGCCGTTGCACCTGTTGATCGACGCGACAGGGATCAAAGCCCCCTCTCGGCAGCATCCTGCGGATGCGCCTGCCGGGCAGTGGAGGGCGAAGGGGAGTGGAATGCGCGCAAGCATGGCGGGAGCAAGAAACGCCTGTGGCGCAAGCTTCACCTCGGTATGGACGAGGAAACACTGGAGGTCCGCGCGGGCGGCGTCACGACAAGCAATGTCGGCGATGCACCCATGCTGCCTGACCTGCTGGAACAAATCCCACCCGACCAGGAGATCGCCACCGTCACCGCTGATGGGGCTTATGACACGCGAAGATGTCACAATGTGATTGCCGCTCGGGGAGCCGCGGCCATCATACCTCCGCGCAAAAATGCCCAACCTTGGAAACCAACCACGGCGGGCGCTATCGCGCGAAACGAAGCCATAAGAGCCTGCAAATATCTCGGGCGTGCTTTGTGGCGAAAGTTGACCGGATATCACCGCCGGAGCCGCGCAGAGACAAAGATAAACTGCGTCAAACTGCTTGGCCAAGGCCTCATGGCGCGAGACTTCGACCGGCAGCTGGCTGAACTCCAGATCCGGATAGCAGTGCTCAACCGCTACACAGCTCTTGGCATACCCGTCACTGAGCCCGTAGGATAAGTCCGTCCGGGGAAAGGGGAAGTCCGTTCACACCACGATTTGTGCAACAGAGCCGCATGAAAGCCAACATCTACCGACAATCACGAGCGGACCGTTCAACCTGTGGACCGACTATACAATTGAAATGGCCGCATGACCGAACTTGGCGAGCCCCTTGCACCTCACGCTAAATAACTTGGCAAGACCGGTCGAGGCCTTCGCCAAGATCAATCAGGCGGAAACAGACAACATTCCCGCCCTATTCGCTTGCCGTCAGGTTTCTTCCCCGGGTTCTGCATCATCGGCACCTTCCTCGGCTTCAGCGTCACCCTCAGCGTCTTCCTTTGGCGCGTCGTCGTCTTCCCCCGCGTCTTCGGCCTGTGCATTAGCGCTGTCCTCGGCGTTTTCCTGTTCTTCAGCGTTGCCCTCTGTTTTTTCCTGATCTTCAGTGCCTTCTGCCATTTCGTCGTCAGTCATCGAATTTTCCTCCGTTTGAATTGCCACCCGTGCGCTGGACGTTTGCCGGTCCAATCGGTTACGAGATTTTCTAAAGTAAATCGCCCCCGGCCCGGTGGCTGTCCAAAGCCGGGAGCGACGCAGAGTGAGAATGAGAACAAACCACCCCGCCCGTTGTTTTATCGCAAACCCCGCCGCATCTGGCGAATCCGCCATGCCTTTTTTTGCTTCGGGGCGGAAAGGCTCCAAAGGATAGAGCAAAAATCGTGGGCAAGATGTGGCGGGAGGCGAAGAAACTCAGCACGCTACACTTCGAACAGGTGCAGGCGAATTTCTACGCCACCCGGCTGCCCGCGAACGCGGTACTCAAGGAAAAGATCGCGCATCGGCTAACCCGGCCCGTGGGGCGGCCCTCCCAGACCAAAGTCAAGCGTTTCTACGAGGCCTTCTATTACCAGGCGCAAAGCTGGGAAAGTGAACGGCGGGTGATCGCGAAGATCGAGTGGCCTCCGGGCGAGTTGTTCCCCCGCGTGGGTTTCATCGTGACCAACCTTCCGATGGAGCCGGATTGGGTGGTGCAGTTCTACAATCAGCGCGGCACCGCTGAGCAGCACATCAAGGAAGGCAAGTATGCTTTCCGCTGGGCGCGGCTGTCGTGCAAGCGGTTCCACGACAATGAGGTGCGGCTGCAACTGCACGCACTGGCCTACAACCTCGGCACCTTCCTGCGCTGCATTGAACTGCCCGAAGCCATGGCCGGCTGGTCACTGACGAGCCTGCACCTCAAACTCATAAAAACCGGTGCCCGAGTTGTGCGTCATGCCCGCGCTATAACCTTCCAACTCACCGAGACTGCGGTGACAGGTGACATGGTCCGCGCCATTCTCACCACCATCCACCGACTGCGAGCGCCGCCGTCTTGTGCATGACCGCGAACCCGCCAACTCAAGCAAACAAAAACGGCTCGACAGGACCGGCCACCACGCTGAAAAAACCGGCCCTCAAATTAGAATACACACAGTCGCGGTACGAACCACCCGGACTTCGAACCTTGGGAAGCTGATGAATACCGCATAATGACACAATGCGATTGATCAACTGGCGAGATCAGACGATCTTCATCTCAAATTACGATCACTTGGGAAATCTCGGATCCATGTCCGTCCTGGTCAACCTCTCTCCAGCTTCCAGAAGTTCGAGTACCAAAACCCTCGTTCAAACCGCATCCTGGAAACCCGAATGCGCAACAACTGGTCTCATGGGGTGGTTTGGAGGAGAAAATCGAGTGCAACATCACGCCAATCGCGCTCTACGAGGGAAACGCCGATCAACAAGGAGTATGTTTGCATGGACAAAAAAGCTTATCGATTTCGGTGTGATTTTAGTGTGGGGGACGCCATAGGAAACATGATCCTCTGGGTAATCCTCATTATTGTCACGCTCGGTCTGGCTGCCTTTGTTTTCCCCTACTACCTGCCCAAAGCAATTATCTCAAAGACAACAGTTCTTGGACACGATGGCAGCGAGATCGGGCAACTGAAGTGCGATTTGACCTTGGGAACTATGATCGGGAACGCCGTCATCTGGGTCATTCTGACGATCATAACCTTGGGCTTGGCCTATTTCGTGTGCATCTACCGCGTTTTGCGAGTGGTGCTGATGGAGACGCACATCGCATACAACGGTGCGCATGCGACCTGAAAAGGGTAGGGGCTGCCAATTATTGGCACTCCTTCAGTGTACACCCGTTGTTGGCGCTCTAAGTGGTGAAGATGATTACGAGTGAAAGTGGGCTTCCTGAGGTACGCTATGGTGCCAATGCGCCCAGTCCAACAAATCACCGTTAACCCAAGAAAAAACAGCCTGGAGGCTCAAAATGAACTTTGTTCTTCGAAGTGGGGTTGTGGTCGCGGCTTTGGTTATTCTAAGTGCTTGCACCCCGCCGCTCGATTTATCCGGTGACGGATCAGAACCAACCATTTTACGCTATAGTGAACCCAGTTTGTCTGGGCTGCGAGCACAAAGGCCTTATCCAAACCCAGATGATGTTTGCCAATTGCTTGCCCCGAACAGATACACGGATCCGGTGCGCGAGGAAGACCGAGACTTGATCGCGTGCCCGAAGCACGAGAAAGGCGCAATTGCAGACCGGCGTACGCAAGGCGCTCGGATTGTGGCTCACGCTAAGCATTGGACCATACTGAGTGTTCGGAGGGTCGCTTCAGAATAGCCTGACACCGTGATGATGGGGGGTCACCAACACTGGCAACAGGCTCAAACTTTGCAGCGATATCTCAGGGGGCAGTTTCCGCAACCTCTTTGCTTGCCCATTAATAGTGCCCACTCCTCTTTAGCGGACACTGTTCATCCGCAATCGTGACCACCAATCCGGATCCAAACTGACCGTTGCGACCAGGCGGGCTCCACATACACCCACACAAGCCATTGAACGTGCGTATCCGTCCGGCAAAGCCGTCAGGTTCGATTTCTATTGAACGAATGTAGCGATTTTTCGTAAACGTCCGGCTTTGGGGCGGTTTTTATTGTTGACGCAGGAATGTTGCGATTTTTCCGCCGGGCCACTTGAAGAGTTTGGTTTCAGCAGGCTGAGTGTTTCTCAAGATGATTTTCAGGTCTTCCAGAAAGTACGGTCCATTGAGATAAAGGTCCATGTATCGCTTCGAAATCCGCTTTGATAGCTTGTGGTATTTTTTGTCGACCCCCATGTCGTACCAGATTGCGTCCTGCATGATCAGTTCCTGGACTTTGAGGTGAGTTTGCCAGAATATTCCGGTTTTGGGGTCTGCCATCCAAGCCCCTTCATAGTTGTTCTGCTCGTGGATCCAAAGCTCGTGCTGGCGCGGTGCAGGACGCGATACGCGCCAAGTCGTTTCATTCTGTTGTATGGCCTGTTCCAAGACCCCCAATGGCAGGAAGGGGAACCAGAATTGCGCGATCCCCATGTGGCAATAGCTCATGGTACACAATTCCAGTTCCCGGATTCACAGTCATCGATCCGATAGCACGCTCCGTGCGTGGATTAAGACGTCCCGACCCGCCGCGAAAATCCGCTTCTCCGCATCCCTCTCACTTGTACGGACCGACCCAAAGCCGCTGAGCGTTATGTTATAATGCCGCATTTGCGCCCGCATTGCTGCCGTTCGCTGCGTCTGCGCCAGAGACCGCTTTCGCGAGCGATACCAGAAAAGGTGAACCTGGTTATTGCGATTGTTTAATCGCCGAAACCTGCATCCGACCTCAAGGCGCACAGGTTACTGTCGGGGTCGGTAAACTCGGCGGTTACTCCCCATGTGTGCTCGAAAATCTGCACATCGATGCCCTTACGCTTAAGCAAACCGCTTGTTTGCAGAACGTCTGGAACGTTAAAGCGCAATTTGGTAGGATTTTGCTCAATTGTTTTTGCGCTGTTGGAGGAGACTCCGCGTAAGCCCCCGATTTCCACCGCCTGCCTGATTTCCTCCTGATGATTTAAGACACGTGCTTAACGACGTCGTTACCGACGTGTCTTAGACCAGATGAGCGTTTTACAGCGGCGGTGACGCTGTTGTTCTTTTGGCGAACGTAGGAATGTTCGAAGGAGAAAACGCACATGGATCAAATGGTTTACGTTGGTCTGGATGTCCATGCCGACACAATTGCTGTAGCACTTGCCGACGAAGGGCGTGCTGGAGAGGTTCGGTTCTATGGCACAGTCCCCAACTCGGCTGATTCTGTTCTTCAGCTCACAAAACGGCTTTCAGCCAAGGGCCGCACTGCAAGCTACTGCTACGAGGCAGGCCCCTGTGGATATGGGTTGCATCGTCATCTGACCAGGCTCGGCTTCGAATGCGCGGTTGTGTCACCGGCGATGATCCCGCGCAAGGCCGGTGACCGGGTCAAGACGGATCGACGCGATGCTGAAATGCTCGCCAGGCTCTGGCGCGCCGGAGAACTCACCTCGATCTGGACGCCGAATGAGGAGCAGGAGGCGATGCGGGATCTGATCCGAACGCGCCATCAGACCATGTCCGCCCTGAAGTCGGCCAAGCAGCAGCTTTTGAGCTTTCTGCTGCGCCATGGTCTGCGCTATCGCAACGGGGGTTACTGGACGAAGCGTCACCGTCGATGGCTGGCCGATCTGCGCAAGTTCCCCTACCCGCACCAGCAACTCGCCTTCGAGGAACTCAAGCGCACAATCGATCAGCTTGAGGCCCGCATCAACACGTTGGATCTGACCATCACAGAGGCGATCAAGGATTGGCACTTCGCGCCGGTTGTGGACGCCTTGAGGGCCTTGCGTGGCGTGAATACGACCATTGCCGCCACAGTGGTGGCTGAAATCGGCGACATCACACGGTTCGAAAACCCGCGCCAACTCATGGCCTGGCTGGGACTGGTGCCCAGCGAACACTCCAGCGGTAACACGACACGACGCGGGCGCTTGACGAAGACCGGCAATGCCTTGGCCCGCACCATGTTGGTCGAAGCCAGTTGGTCCTATCGGCATTCCCCAAAGGAAGGACATCCCTTCTTGAAACGCTCAGCCCATCTGCCTCAGGACATCCGCGACATCGGCTGGAAAGCGCAGACCCGCCTCTGCAAACGGTTCCGCCATCTCAGCCAGACCGGCAAACCACAACCGCGCGTGCTCGCTGCCATTGCCCGCGAACTCGCCGGGTTCATCTGGGACATCGCGCGAAAGACGCCGATTCCGGCCTGAACTGAAGCCAAAACCTGTCTGTGCAGTACGCTGGAGATGGTGGCCATTGATAGGGGAATCCTCGGTCCCCGTTGGGATAAATATCCGTTCTTAGAGAGAGGCAAGCCCGCATCGAATTTGGTCAGGCGGTAACCAACCCGCGGATGAGAGCATGATAACCATCGGTTCGAGCTGCCGTCTCCAGCGCCTGCACAGGCTACAGATTTTGACCGGCCCGCACCAGCGGGGTAGATTAACCATGCCCGGAGGGCAGAAAACGCTCATGAGAGGGGGAGTTTGTCATGCGCGGCGAGATTTTGGGCGTTGAACGGCGTCGGCGCTGGAGCGACGAGGAGAAGCTTGCGATCGTCGCGTCAGTGGGGGTCGACGGGGCGACAGTCACGCGGGTGGCGCAGCATCACGATGTGACCCGTCAGCAGATTTATGGCTGGCGGCACGAGTTGAAGCGGAAGGGGCTATGGTCGCCTGACCTCGGCACAGTGTTTCTGCCGGTTGATATCCCGGCGGCCGAGGCTCCTCCTGCGGAACCCGCTGCCTTCCCGTCGGTTCCTGTAGAGCTGCGCCTGGCCAACGGGCGGTGCCTGCAGTTTTCCAGTGATCTGGACGCAGGGGTGCTGATCAGGCTGATTCACGCGGTGGAGGCGGCATGATCGGCCCGGGAACCGGTGTCCGGGTGTATCTTGCGTGTGGTGTCACTGATATGAGGAAGGGGATCGCGGGCCTATCTGCCCTCGCGCAGGATGTTTTGCGCCAGCGACCTGCGAATGGTGCGGTCTTTGCCTTCCGGGGCCGAAAGGGTGACCGGATCAAATTGCTCTATTGGGATGGGCAAGGGTTTTGCCTCTATTACAAGGTGCTTGAGCGCGGGCGCTTTCCGTGGCCGAGTACGGAGAACGGCGCTACCCGGCTCACTTCGGCGCAATTGGCAATGCTGTGGGAAGGCATAGATTGGCGGCGGCCGGACTGGGGCACTCCGCCTGCGCGGGTCGGATAGATTATTCACCTGAAGCCCTTTGTTTTATTGGCTATTCCGGATGCCGCATGGTATCTGTCGGCATGTCCAATGATGCCGGTATTCTCTCCAACGATCCTACTGTTCTGAAGGCAATGATTGCTGCGCTTCAGGCGGAGAATGCGCGCATGTCGGCTACGCTTCAAGCCCATGAGCAACTGGTCCGGGCGCTGCGCCTGCGGATCGCCAAGCTCCAGAAACAGGCCTTCGGCAAGTCGTCGGAAAAGATCGAGCGTGAAATCGAGCAACTCGAACTGGCACTGGAAGATCTGCAGGTCGCCATGGCAGAGGCGGATGAGGCCACCGTGGCGGACAAGCCGGAAGATGCCATTGCGGCGATTGAGGATGCCCCGGAAGAGCGCAAACCGCGCCGCCGCCCACGGATATCGAAAGATGCGCCGCGTGAGCGCCGGGAACTCGACCCCGGTGACAATTGCCCCGATTGCGGCGGCGATTTGCGGGTAATCGGGGAAGATGTCAGCGAACTTCTCGACATGATCGCAGCACAACTCAAGGTGATTGAGATTGCCCGGGTCAAGAAGTCCTGCCGCCGCTGTGAAAAAATCGTGCAGGAGCCTGCTCCCAGCCGCCCGATCCCGCGCAGCATGGCGGGCCCCGGCCTGCTGGCTTATATCCTGACCTCGAAGTTTGACGATCACATTCCGCTCTATCGCCAGCATGAAATCTTCGAACGCATGGGCGCGGACATCCCCGACACCACGCTGGTGGATTGGTGTGGCGGGGCCATGCGGACACTGGCCCCTCTGATTGAGAAGATCGAAGCCGAGATCATGGCCAGCGATCTTCTCCATGCGGATGATACCCCGATCCGGGTATTGGATCGCTCACGCCGGGACAAAGGGCTAGGCAAAGGTGTGAAACAGGGTCGGATTTGGACCTATATCCGGGATCAAAGACCCTGGGCCGGGCAAGCCCCGCCGGGCGCTGTTTATTACTTCTCGCCGAACCGAAAAGGCGAACATCCCCGCAAACATCTCGAAAACAGCCGTGGGATTTTACAGGCGGATGCCTATTCCGGCTTCAAAGCCCTCTATGAGCGGCACACTGATGGCAGTGTTCAGTTCCGTGAAGCTGCCTGTTGGGCACATTTGAGAAGGGACTTCCACGACGTCTGGACGGGAACGAAATCGGAGATCGCCAAGGAAGCGCTTGATCGCATCGGCACGTTTTATGACATCGAACGAGGCATCTCTGGCCAATCTGCTGAAGCCCGCCGGGCTGTCCGGCAGGAAAAGACAAAACCATTAGTCGAAGACTTCCGCAAATGGGCAGAAGGCCAACTGACCCGGATCCCGGGCAAAGGCGACCTGGCCAAGGCTTTCCGCTATGGTCTCAACCGCTGGCCCTCCTTCACCCTGTTCCTCGAAGACGGGCGCGTGGCCATCGACAACAATGTGGCCGAACGCGGAATGCGCCCGATTGGCGTTGGAAGACGCAATTGGCTCTTTGCGGGATCTGATACCGGCGGCGAAACCCTCGCCCGTGCAATGACGGTGATCGAAACCGCCAAGATGAACGGCCTCGATCCGCAAGCCTACCTCGCCGACATCCTGGACCGCATCCACGATCACAAAATCAACCGCCTCGACGAACTCCTGCCCTGGAACTGGACGCCCAAAACCCAGTCACACAGCGAGGCGGCCTGATGGCCGCAACAACTTACGTCTGCTCCGTCGCACACGTCGCCAGCCTGTTGGAGGAGGACCCCGACCTTCTGGAGGCCATCATCAGCAATGATGACAACCTCTCCTATGGCAACATTGTCAGCGTTCATATCGGGCCGGACGACTATATCACGGCGCTGACCAACGATGGCATCGAAGAATTACGCGACATGCTCGTATCCGCACGAGTATCCGTCGAAGCTTGGCATGGCTTCCTCGATGACTTCATCGACGATCCTGAAATCATCACGCGGATCAAAGACCAAATAACGCGGTAGAAATCGGGTGCTTACGACACAGCGGGTCGGATGCTCGCTGAAATGTTCTTTCACCGCCTCTTCCTGAGGGAATGACAGGTGCCCCTCGCGCGGGCTGTAATCCTTCAGGCCAAAGAATGCGAGACCGTCAGCTTTATAGGCAAAACGCCATTCCATCAGAACTGAAGGCCCGATGTCCAATATCTCGCAAACAATCTTGGGGTCATAACCTGCATCCAGCAGTATAAAAGCCCGCGCACGCTTCCAGACCAAGGCTTCAACCTTGCGACAACGACAGAGCATTTCAAGCGCGGCGCGCTCGTCATCTGTCAACGAAACGGTTGCGAAGTTTGACATGCACAGAGACAGACAGATCAAAACCCATCCGGCCATGTGACAATTTGAATCGCCCACTCAAAAACACTCAGGGCAATTCAGTCAAAGCAGTATATCTTGATCGGCTCTGTTGCACAAATCGTGGTGTGAACGGACTTCCCCTTTCCCCGGACCCCAAGTTCGACAGTTCGGACGCTGATTTGAGGCGGTTTCTTCACCCGGACTATGTATTTTCAATGGGTTAGAGGTTGCTGGAGCGTTGAATTCCGCAACTCGTGTCGTCACACGCCACTTGTATTTAGACTATTGATATAATATTGTTTTTGGTGGTAGCGTCGCCACATAATGTACACTCGCATCACCAAAACGGGAGGCCGCCAGTACCTTCAACTGGTCGAGTCTTTTCGAAACGACAGTGGCAAGGTGCGCTCGCGCGTCGTGGCCAATCTTGGACGCCTCGATCAGATCACACCCGAACAGCTGGACCCGCTGATCAATGGTCTCAACCGGGCCGTCGGCCGGGCGCACAATACGTCTTCGGAAGTCGTCCAGGAGCCCGGGCTCAGCTTCGGTGATGTCTTCGCGCTCCATGAACTCTGGCAAGATCTGGGCATCGACAAAGCCCTGAAGCGCGCCCTGCGCTCCTCGCGGCGGGAATTCGATGCCGAAGCACTGATCCGCATTATGGTGTTCAACCGCTTGTGCGACCCCACCAGCAAATTGGGCTGCCTGCGCTGGCTGGAGACGGTCGCGATGCCGGACAGACCCCAAACCGTAACCCACCAGCACCTGCTTCGTGCCATGGATGCACTGATGGACAATACGGAGGCCGTCGAAGAGGCTCTGGCCCGTCAGATCCGCCCGCTGGTCGATCAAGATCTTGCCGTCGTGTTCTACGACCTGACGACGGTACGTATCCATGGCGAAGCAAAGGTCCAAGAGGACATCCGCGCCTTTGGCATGAACAAGGAAACCGGTGGTATCGCCCGGCAGTTTGTGTTGGGCGTGGTTCAAACCGCCGACGGTCTGCCGTTGATGCACACCGTTCACCCTGGCAACGTCGGTGAAACAAAGACGCTGCAGGGCATGCTGCAGAAGGTTCTCACCCGCTTTCCGGTTCAGCGCGTCATCCTGGTGGCCGATCGGGGCCTCCTGAGCCTGGACAACATCGGGGAACTGAGCGCGCTGGCGGATCAGGGCGGTCGCAAGCTGGAGTTCATTCTGGCCGTCCCCGCCCGTCGTTACGCCGAACTGACCGAAACCTTCCAGAACCTTGCCTTTGATGAGGCGGGTCTGGCGGAAAGCACTTTCGCCGGTCATCGCCTCATCGCCGTGCATGACCCCGTGCGGGCTGAAGAGCAATCAGATCGCCGCCGTACCCGAATCCGGGAACTGGAAGACATGGCAGAGAAGATGGTCGGCAAGCTCGACGCCTAGGACGAAGGCCAGACCGCTCGTGGACGGCGCGCTTCTGATCGCGGAGCTTATAGCCGGTTCACCCGCGCCGTGGCCGAGGCTGAACTGACCCGGTTCATCAAGGCAGACCTGCAGGCTGACCGCTTTTCCTGGGAGCTTGATAATAGGGCGATTGCGCAGGCCCAACTCTTCGATGGGAAGCTCGTGCTGCTGACTAATGCACCCGATCTCACGCCCGCCGAAACCATCGCACGCTACAAGAGCCTTGCCGACATTGACATCTTCCCATTGAACTACCCCTGTAATGGTAATGGTTTCGTATCGGACGCGATCCTGAAGTCGGGTGCAGGTCTGCCTTGCTTCGCCGATCCGGGTGTTTCGCGCCACTTTCGGATGGCCTCGAACGTGTCACTCGCCGCGTGAACCACCCACAGCTTTGACCCTTTTTTCCCTTTGTTGCTTTTGCTGGCCACCTTTCGCGCGGTAATCCTGCCGTCATAGATCCACCTGTACAACGTTGTTTTGACGACACCGGTCCTTTCGACCATTTCGTCCATGGTCCATTCATCCGGGTGGCGCGCGAGGGGCTGGTATCGGCCCCGCTTGATTCCGTGCCCGCCGATCCCCATCCTGTTCACAAAACTGGCCACCGTGCTCGCGGTGAAACAGCTTTTTCTGGCTGGCTGCAAACCTTCCCTGTTCAGTATCCTGGCAATTTCGGTACAGTTGCGGCCTTCCTCTTTCAAAGCGCGAATTCGCGCACAGAGGTCTTCGTAATAACTTAGCTGATGAACATGCTTCACCGGACGGCGGATCTCCGTCCGGGTTTGCTCACCACCGTGCCAGAGAATCTCGACCTCGACGCGTTCACTGTCACCGATGACAGTTGCAGTCACCCGGTCGATCATAAGGCGGAGAAGTTCCGCTTTCTCCGGTGCGTCCAGACTGCCGCCCTCCCACAGTTCCAGTATCCCTGAAGCCGAACGTCGTATCTCGTCCCGCTCATCAGGCGTGAGTTGGGCAGGTCGTCGTCGACAATATTGGTTGTAGGATTCCCCCAGCTTGCGCCGTTCGGAAAGGGCCAGTTCCCACTGGTCTTCCAGCGTCTGCGCGACCAGACGATTATCACAGTCCACCGAACGCCAGGCGCGTTCCAGACGAAGAGCTACTGTCAAATCTGGTGTGAAAACCTGAAACTCACCAAATCAAGGGCAAGCCGTCTTACATAGTTTGCATCGTTCCTCTCATTAACGTAAGTAATACAGCATGTTGCGCGTGACTTCAAGCAGAGTTTATATGCTCTACATATATGCTTTTTGCGGGCACTCTGTCGCAAAAAGTTGCATTTTCGGTGAGAACTATGTACGTATAATCCCGCGTTTTGCGCTGGTTTTGCGTTGATGGCGGTATATGTAAGCATATATGCTATATACAAAGCATAGCGATTTTTGAGCAAAAATCTGGCATTTTGAAGTCGTAGGCATATAGCGTTTGGTGCTTACATATAACGAGACCAAGCATGCCAGACAATTCGGTCACAAAGCAGCGGACGATATGTGGCCCGCTGCGCTGATATGCACTGTTTAGGCAACAGCCCGGTCCGTCTCGCCCCGGTCGAGACAGCAGACGCTGCGATCAAGTTGGTCGAAAACCGTTACCGGGACGTTGAGTCACAGAACCCTGCCCTCGGAAGGAACTTGTCTGCCGCTGACCCCGATGAGATGCGCGCGTGGTACGACAAAGGCCAGGTCCATGCGATTGCCGCACAGGACAGAACAGTTGGGTGTCTCGCCGTCGCGCCTGGTGCGATCGAATGGATCGAGGGATATGAGATTAAGGAAGAGGTCATAACAACAACTCATACGGGCAATGGATACGCTGATGCGGCACAGGCCGTCTGGGCGGCGGACTGTCCGGCCCCGGATCGCCTCGTCATCGGAACGATCGATGGGCGCAACATCGCATCCCGCCGGACGGCGGAGCGTGCGGGGCGCAAACCGGTTCTGGGCATTGCCAAATTGATGTGGGGAGCTTGATGGCGTAAGGATCTGCAATGAAAATACCATCCAGCATGCCGGGCCTGAAGGGGTTTCGTTTTCCACGCGAGGTGATCGCGTATGCGGTTTGGGTGTATCACCGATTTGCTCTGAGTACATCGGATGTTGGAGATTTGCTTGCCGAACGCGGCGTGATCGTCAGCCGGGAGACAGTTCGGCTGTGGGTGAACCGCTTTGGTCGCCACTTTGCGGGATGCATCAAACGCGATCGTCCCCGCCCAAACGACAAGTGGCACCTTGATGAAGTGGTTATCACCATCGCGGGAGAGCGTTTCTGGCTGTGGCGTGCGGTAGACGCCGATGGAGATACTGTTGATATTCTCGTCCAGAGGCACCGGAATGCTAAGGCTGCCAGGCGGTTTTTACACCGCTTGATCAACGTATATGGCGACCCGCGGGTTGTCGTGTCGGATAAGTTGCGCAGCTACATAAAACCGATCAAAAGCTTGGCCCCAACCGCGGAGCACCGGGCCCACAAGGGGCTGAACAATCGTGCAGAAGGGTCGCATCGACCGACACGAAAACGAGAGAAGGTCATGGGCCGGTTCAAGTCACCGGCGCAAGCTCAGAGGTTCCTGGCAGCTCATGACCAAATCAATACAGTCTTCCGTCCCCGCCGCTATCGCATGCACGCCAACCACTACCGACAATCAAGAGCAGACGCCTTCGATCTGTGGCGCCTCTACGCCCTCGAAATGACCGCATGACCAAGCATCGCCAGAGAACTACAAACCCAGCAAATTAACTTGGCGATGCCTCAGCGTGTTCTGGTTGCCCGGCGTCTCGACATCCGTGTCCATCGTGATGGCCGCCGCACTGTCGGCGGGGGGAAGGGTGACAACTTCCACCATGACCGTCACGTCATGGGTCGGCGCGCTGTCCAGCACCATCGTGTAGGTTGCCGTTCCGCCCTCGTTCACCTCCAGACGGTTCTCCGACAGCGATATGCCGGGCACCGCAGGGGCTTCGTTATCGTTGATCGTGATCACGCCGCTGCCGCTGCCCGTCACACCTCCGCCGAGACCCGTCGCGGTCAGCTTCGGCGCGCTGCCCGTATCCGAGGCCGGGATGGTCACCGTCACGCTCTCGGAAACCCCGTCGTCGTCGTCAGAGGCGGTCAGCAGCACCGTCGCCGTCCTTGCCGAAGCCGGATCACCGCCGGTGAAGGTCACCTCGCCCGTATTGGCATCGAGCGTCACCCCACCGGGACTGCCCCGAAGCGCCAGCGTGAACGCCGTGCCCAATGTCCCGCCCGAAAACTGCAGCGGCACCGTCAGCTCCTCACCCGTCACCAGACCCCGGTTCCGTAGTGTCAGCGTGATCGCGGCCGTGTCACTCGTGTCCCCCTCATCTGCGCTGGTGTCCAGCACGGTCACCATTACCGCCGTCGCGTCGTCATCCGTGATGTCGACCGTTGCCGATGCTAAATCGGACACGGGCGACACCGTGTAGCTGCTGTCGTCCTTAAGCGTCACCGTCACCGCGCCATTCGGCTCATCCGTGCTGTCGGCTTGTGTGCTCACCGTGTAGGTCGCCGATCCCTCGCCGCCCTCGATGGTCACCATCTTGTCGCCCTCTTCGCCGGAAGCCAGGAAATCGCTTCCCGCAGCATCCGCGACGCTCAGTCTGACCGTCAGATCGCTCACCGGTGCCGGGATGGCCGCCACTACGAACACCGCATTGCCCAGGGGAATCGACTGAACATTATTGCCGGATGACTGCCTCCATATAGTCATCGTCCCAAGCAGATGACCGCCGTTTTTGCGGCAGGCTCATTTTCTTGCCGGGCACCTGCCGTAACAAGTTTATCGCTGCATGATTGATCGTCGCGAAATTGGCAGCGGCATTCGCTTTTCTGATGCGGCAATCGTCCTGTCGGAAGGTGACATCCAGCACCCAATGCAAGCTGTTTTCTACCTGCCAGTGGTTGCGGATGCATCGCGATATCTTCTCTGGGCTATCAACGAATGATGAAATGTAGAACCGTCGGATCGTTTCGCATTTCCCTCTGATCTCGCGTGTGTATTCAGTCATGATGACGGCCTTCAGGCCCGGCCAGTCATGGCGAACCCTGAGCCATTCAATATCCGAGCAGACCGTATAACGGCGCGTTTCAATCCGCCCGTGATCGGCGTTGCGGAATCTGGTGACATCCGCCCACCGATTCTGAAAACATCCGCCCGGGGATTCTGACGCATCCGCCCACCCCTTCTTGGGCTGCTGAGAGGTAATCTGAAGCTAGCTATTTTTCAGTTTGTTTTTGGACTGGAGAAAGCTCAATGAAGAGATTGCCAATGGAGAAGACCCGAGAAGTTTTGCGTCTTGCGGCACAAGGCTTGTCTACCCGGAAAATTGCCAAGAGCCTTGGCATTGGGCGAACGACCTTGCGTGAGTATCTGGCCCGCGCCTCAGCTGCAGGTGTCAGTTGGCCATTGCCGAATGACTTGTCTGATAGCGCGCTTGAACGGCTGCTGTTTCCGCGTCCACCTCAGAACACGATCCAGCAGTCGAGCAAACCCGACTGGGCCTACGTGCATCAGGAGCTTCGCCGTCAGGGCGTGACGCTTGCTTTGCTTTGGGAAGAGTACCGGGAGGTCAATCCGGACGGGTATTGCTACAGTCATTTCTGCCAGGTTTATGCTCGGTGGAAGGGAAGGCTGTCCCCTGTGATGCGCCAGCATCATCCGGCCGGGGAGCGTCTGTTCGTGGATTACGCCGGTATGACGGTTGACGTGACCGATCCGGAGACTGGCAAGACCCGTGCGGCACAAGTGTTCATCGCGACCATGGGCGCGTCGAGCTATACCTATGTCGAGGCAACCTGGACTCAGAAACTGCCGGACTGGATCGCAAGCCACGTGCGCGCCTTCGCATACTTTGGGGGTGTCACCGCGCAGGTGGTTCCCGACAACTTGAGATCGGCGGTCGCCAAGGCCTGTTTTTACGATCCCAAGATCAACCGCAGCTACGCGGATTTGATGGAGCATTACGACACGGTTGCCATCCCGGCGCGGGTGAAGAAACCGAAGGACAAGGCCAAGGTTGAAAGCGGGGTTTTGGTGGCTGAGCGCTGGATTCTGGCCAAGCTGCGCAACCGCCAGTTCTTCAGCCTTGAGGAATTGAATGCCGCGATCCGCCCGCTGCTGTTGCAACTCAATGAAAAAGTCACCCGTCATCTTGGGGCTAGCCGACGCCAGTTGTTCGAAACGCTGGATGTGCCAGCCCTGAAACCGCTGCCCGTCGAGCCCCATGTTTATTCCGAGTGGAGGAAGTGCCGTGCTGGGATCGATTATCATGTCGAGGTGAAGCGGCATTACTACTCGGTTCCGTATCAACTCGTGAAGAAAGAACTGTGGGTGCGCATAACGTCCCGCACGGTCGAGATTTTCTGCAAGGGCCAGCGCGTGGCCTCGCATAGACGCACTTCAGGCAATCGCAAGCACTCGACCGTGCGAGAGCACATGCCGTCCAACCACCGGTTCCGTGAGGATTGGACGCCGCGCAACATCTACACCAAAGCGGCGCGGATCGGGCGCAATGTGGCCACCTATACCGAAGTGGTGATGCGTGGCCGCAAGCATCCCGAGCAGGGTTTTCGAACCTGCCTTGGCGTCCTCCGCCTGGCAGACAAATTCGGCAAGGACAGGCTGGACGCGGCCTGTGAACGGGCGCTGGAGATCAATGCGCTTTCCTATTCCTCGGTACAGTCGATCCTGAAGAACGGGCTTGACCGTCAAAACCGTCAACGCCAGCCGGAAGGTCCATCGATCACTCACCCTAATATCCGCGGCTCTGAATACTTCCACTAACAACAAGGGGACACCATGCTCAAACACCCAACACTCAATCGCCTGGAGGCGCTGCGCCTCGATGGCATGGCCGAGGCCTTTATCGAGCTTGAAGCGCAAGACAGTTCGGCGGACCTGACCCACCCGGAATATCTCGGCCTCCTCGTCGACCGGGAAGAGGCCAGTCGCGAAACCAAGCGGTACCAAAACCGCTTGCGGACCGCAGGGCTGCGCCATGTCGGGGCCTGCCCGGAGGATGTTGACTACCGGGCGCGGCGCGGCCTCGACAAGGGTCTGTTCCAGCAATTGCTGACCGGCAAATGGATTACCGGCAAGCGCAACTTAATCATCACAGGGCCATGCGGCGTTGGCAAAACCTGGTTGGGATGCGCTTTGGCACAAGCCGCCTGCCGCTCCGGAACCACCGTTCTCTACAAGCGCCTGCCACGGCTCTTCGAAGAGCTGGAACTCGGTCATGGTGATGGGCGGTTTCCGCGCCTGTTCCGTCGCCTCACAAAGACCCAGTTACTGATCCTCGACGATTGGGGACCGGAGCAACTCACCACCACGCAACGGCGCGATCTGATGGAGATCGTCGAGGATCGATACGGCACCGCGTCAACAATGATTACCAGTCAACTGCCCCTGAAATCATGGCACGATGTGATCGGAGATCCGACCTTTGCCGACGCGATACTCGACCGCATCGTTCACAATGCCTACCGGCTCGAACTCGAGGGAGAATCCATGCGAAAAACCACAGCAAATATGAGTGACCAAGAAGCCCGAAAGTGATAACAAAACCCAAACGCCTCACAGCACACCAAAGGGGTGGGCGGATGCGTCAGAATCGGTGGGCGGATGCGCCAGAATGCGCATGCTAGTCCCGTCCAAGCGCAGGAATTCACCTTCTCGGTTCAGCACTTTCTGAGCCCACAAGCACCGGCTCAATCCATGCTGATCGAGCCATGGGCAAAATCGATCGAAGAAGCCTCTGATGGTCGGATCGCATTCGAAATTTTCCCGGCGATGGCCTTGGGCGGCAAGCCCCCCGAACTTTATAGCCAGGTTCGTGATGGCGTCGCAGATGTGGTCTGGACGGTCACCGGGTATACGCCAGGGACTTTCCCACGCATCGAGGTGTTTGAATTGCCAAGCGTCCATCAGGGAGATGCGCGTGCCAGATAGCACGGTTGAACGCGGCGCTGGACCAGCACGCGGACGGGTGGGGAAGCACGCAGGCCGACATCATCCGCCTACTTCTGCTTACAGGTTGCCGGAGAAACGAGATTGTCCGCCTGAGGCGATTTGAGGTCGATGGAAACCGGCTCAGGCTCATAGACAGCAAGACAGGTCCGAGAACAGTGTATCTCAGCCCCGAGGCCCACGCAATCATCGAACGGCGTATGACGATAGTGCCGGGGGAGTATCTGTTTCCGTCCCCACTGAACCCGGAGCGGCCCGTATCTAAAAACCTTTGCCTCTGGTATAGGATTCGGCGAGAGATCGGGATAGAGGATGTGCGTCTGCACGACCTGAGACACAGCTATGCCAGCCAATGTTTGATGGCGGGTATTCCCCTGCCGGTCGTGTCAAAGCTGCTGGGTCACAGCGACTGTGCGATGACCCTGCGATACACCCACGCCGCCGACAAGGATGTCGAAGCGGCGGCGGAGCGGATCGGAGCGCGGATTGCAAAGTTGTTGAAGATACCGGATCAGGCTGATCTGTCCGGATGAGCATAAGAGCTACGTTGATGCCGAGGTGGTGTTGCAGATGGTTGGCTACGTACGCGACGCCTGGCGGTACTACATCCAACAGGGTAGGGAAGGCCGCTAAGACCGCCTCCGGAACCTGCCGCCGATCATTTCGCGGCCGGGGTATTCCGTTTCCGCGCCTTGGACGGACTCAACCGATTTGGAGCAAATGATCGCGTCAGATGATCTGGCGCTGTTCTCCCTGCGCGGCACCGGTATCATCCTGCGGCAACAGTCACAGATGGCCTTTGAGGCTCTGTCTCGTGCGACGGTGTTGCACCCCAAACGAAAACCGGGAGCCGAGTATTGCAGCGTGATTCGATGGCGACACCGATACACGGCAAAAATTTTGCCATGCCAGAATCGCGCCCGCTGCTGCGGGGAAGATGACGGCTGGACGGCGCGGCGGTTCGCAGGGTCGAGTCGCGGCTGCGGGGAACAGTGAACTCCGCCGTTCGAACGTCAGACCGGTCACTGGACGGTTTGCCCCTGCGGGGAGCAGTTGTCGCTACCATTTCCATTGCAGTGTTGCGCCTCCGCTGGCGCGGTCGTTGGCGGCTGTTGGCGGTTCGGTCCAGAAGTCGAGATTGACGTCCGCCGCGTGGTCGGCGTCGGGTTCGATGCGGTAGCCGAGGCGCGCGCCTGTGGCGCTGCCCGAACCTGCGGCGGTGATCGTGGTATAGGGCGAGCCCACCCGGCCCCGGCCCCGGCTGACGCCATAGGCCGCCTCGACGCTCCAGCTTCTGTCCCCACCCCCCGTCGGCGAGGCCTCCGGGAACAACCGTGGCCCCAGCAGCGCGTCCACACCTCCTGATGACGCGCCGCCGAATGTATGCGACAGCCGGGCCGCGAAGCCCCGCTTCGTCTCCGGTGTCGGATCGTAGGCGAGGTCGAGGGCCAGGCCCCAGTCCTCGAAGTTCCCGTCCTGATGCAGCGCCAGCGTGCGCCCCTCCAGCCCCAGCGACAGGCCCCGCGCCGGATCCTCGATCTCCACACCGCCGCCGATCTCCAGCCCGAACCCGGTCTCCGCATCACCGCCATCGTGACGCAGCCCGATCTCCAGGCGCGGCGTCACCGTCGCCCCGGAGGCCAGCGCACGCTCCCAGCGGCTTTCCAGCCCCAGCCGCAGCCGCGTGGTCGACCCCGACGTTGCCTCAAGGCCGGGCACCGCATCCGATGTGGTCCGGGTCCACAGCGCATCCGCCAGCCAGCGCAGTTCCGCGCCGCCAAGCGCCGCGACCGACCCCAACGCCCCGTCAGCGCCCGCCGCCGCCATGCCCCAGTCGATATCCGTCCTGAACTCCGAGCCATCTTCCGGCCTCAGCCTCATGTCGCCGGAGCCCAGACCCGCAGCCCCCCAGACCGACAGACGATCGCTTACATCCCAGCCCATATAGGGCACCAGCGCCGTCAGGTCCGTCTCCATCTCGCCGGACGCCTCGCCCAAACTGTAGTCGATCTCGCCCCGGCTCCGCGACAGCATCAGACCGAACAGCCAGTCGTCGCGCGCCTGATCCGCCCCCAGCATGAAACTCGTCACCTCGCCCTCCAGGCCGAGATCACCCGCACGGCCGCTGAAGCCCGATTGCGCTCCCCGGCCCCAGAAGGCCAGCGCGGCACCGTTCTCCGTCTCCGACGTCAACGCGAAGGACGTGCCGGTGACAAAATCCGTCCCGGTGAGGGCACGGGTGGTGTCCTCCTCCTTACGCTCCCCGGAGAGCCATGCCCGGAACGTCTCGAAGGATGCGCCATCGGAGCCCACCGGGCCAATGTTCAGGTCCCGAGGCGCAGCCTCTCCGGACCCATCTCCATGAGAGCCGGGCGCGGCCCCAGGCTGATCCCAACCGATTTCCGTGCTGTCGAGGGCGCGCGTCCCGCTGCCGTCTTCCGCAGTCCCCGCCGGACGCCAGCCTTCCGGAGCCCGCGTCACCCGTGGCAGCGCTTCTCCGGCCAGACGGCCCTCGAACCCCACTGTGCGGCCCGCTCCGAGCCGATCCGTCACAGCGTCCAGAACCTGCTCGCCCACCGTGCGCCCGAACCGCGTCAGCGCCGGGCGCACCACCCGCTCCGCAAGAGCGTTATCGTCGTCGGTGATCGTCAGCACATGCTGCGACGCCTCTCCCGGGCTGTAGTCCGACCCGTTCTCAAGCGTCAGGATAACCGTCTCGTCCCCTTCGACCAGGGTATCGTCTACGATCCCCAGCGGAAGGAGTGCGCGGCTGGCTCCGGCCAACACCGAGACCCTGCCGGCGTTCACGATGGTGAAGTCGCTGTCTTGCGTGGCCGTGCTTTCGACCCCAATGCTGTAGGCGAGCGTAATATTCTGGCCCGGAACCGGATCGAGGCTGAG
The DNA here is from genome assembly GCA_965242975.1 of Paracoccaceae bacterium. GTDB lineage: Bacteria > Pseudomonadota > Alphaproteobacteria > Rhodobacterales > Rhodobacteraceae > JAPPHA01. The sequence goes on from CBDETS010000002.1 coordinate 246,391, forward strand.
GGCTATCGCGTGTTGACCCGCCGTCTCGCGCGTTCGTGAGACAGGTTCCTCGAACCCAATGGCAGGCATGTCATCGTCCAGCACCGTCACATCAACGCCGTCGATCTCGATCCTCTCATAATTGGGGTCCTCGGACGCCGCCACATGGCTGATACTGACCGTCCGGTCCGCGCTCTGGTCCACGGCGTCATCCGCCCCGGTCACCGTCACACTCTGCGGCTGGTTCCAGTTGCCCGGCGTGAAGGTCAGTGTATCGGAATCGGTCGTGGCCGCATCCGTATCGTCCGAAGTGACCGCAATCGCCACATTGGCGCTCGGCTGTGTCGCCAGCACCACCTGATAGCTGTCCGTGACCGTGCCATCCTCGCTCACCGTGGTGCCATCCTCCGTCTCAGTGACAGCCACCCCGGCCTCGTCGTCATCAGTGACGGTGACCGTGTCAGTGACAGGGCCGTCGAGCGTATAAGCCGGGTCGGCTTTGACTGTCACCCTGACCGCGCCATCCGTTTCATCAATGCTGTCAGCGGTCGTAGCGACCGTATATGTGGCGGAAGCCGTGCCCGACTGAATGATCACGCTCTTGCCGCCCTCATCTGTCGAAGCCACGAAATCGCTCGTGTCATCGTCCGCCACGGTGAGCCTGACCGTCAGATCTGCCGACGGAGCCGGGCTGGCCGTCACCGTGAACTCTGCGCCCATCCCCTCCGTAACAGCGGACCCGCCCGTGATCGTGATCTCCGGGAGCGGGTTGCTCACCACGATGTTGAACGTGTCGGAGACCGTTCCCCCATTGCCATCGCTGGCCGTCACCTTCACCATCAGCAGGCCCGCATCCGCCGCCGCAGGCGTACCCGAGAAGGTCCGCGTGGCGGGAGTGAAGCTCAGCCAGGGCGGCAGGTCCGCATCGTCGGACTTCGCCGCGCTATAGGTCAGCGTATCGCCGGAATCGACATCACTGAACGTGCCTGCCGGGAACGCATAGCTGAAGGCGGTTCCCGCCGTCGCCGACTGGTCGGGGATGGGGTTGGCCACCACCGGCGCGTCGTTGACGTTGGCCACCGTCGGGGTCGGCAGGGAGGTCACGCTCTCCGTCGTGCCGCTGCCGTCTGTGTAGCCCACCGCGATGCTGATCCTCTGGCCCACGTCCGCCTGCGCAAGCGCGTAGGTTTGCGACATCGCCCCGGTGATGTCGGTCCCGCCCCGTTTCCACTGGAAGGTATAGCCGGTGGGGAACGGCGTCGTGGGCAGCCCATCGGGGTCGGCGATGTCGCCCGCGGTCGCGGTCAGGGTTTGGCCCTGCGTCGCCGTGCCGGTGATCGCCGGTTTGCCCGTCGGGACATCGTTTATCGCAGTGACATTGATGGTCAGGGTATAGGCGTCCGCGCTGTCATCCCTGCCATCATTCACCTTGAACCCGAAGGTCGCGTAAGGCGACCCGTTCGCGTCCGCCGCCGGTGTGAAGGCCAGTTTGTTGGCGTCGATGTCGGCCTTCGCGATCACCTGGTCCGCCGTCACGTCCGTGCCGTCGAGCGCCAGCGCTCCCGCGCTTTCCAGGGCCGTGATCTTCACGCCCGACAGCGTGTCGCCCGGATCGGCGTCGGAAAACCCGAAATCCGCCGCCGTGAACGTGTAGGCCGTATCCTCATCCGTCGTCACCGTCCCGTTCACCCCCGTCGGCGCGGTGTTGGGCGCAGTGTAGGTCGAACTGGCCTGCGCGGCTGCGGCGCTGAGATTGCCGGCGGCATCCGTCGCCGCCCCTGCCGCCACATCCACGGTGACCGTGCCGGTCGCCGTCGGCGTGACCGTCGCCGTCCAGACCGTGCCCGCAGTGGACACGGTCAGCGCCGAAGCCGCGCCGTTGCCCACCGTAATGTCCCCCACATCAAACCCCGTCACCGTCTCGTCGAAGGTGAACGTGACGTCGAACGCGGCAGTGCTGGCCGCGGGCACGCCGCTGACCGCCACCCTCGGGGCGGTCTTGTCCACCTCGTAGCTATTGTCGTTCGGCGATGGCGTCGCCGTGGTGTCCAGCCCATTGCCGGCCCGGTCGGTGATGTTTTGGTCGCTGGCGAAGCCCAGCGTCACCATGCCGTTGAGATTTTCGAGATCGCCGCCCGAGGCCGTGACGTCCCAAATCGTAGCGTCGGAGCCTTGCGCCACGGCCAGCGTCGCCGTCGTGCCTGTAATCTCGAAATCGCCCGCATCGACATTCACCACCGCCTCGTCGAACGTCACCCGCCAGGTCAGGCTGTTGGCATTGGTTGGCGAGGTTAAAGGGACCTGACGCGCGATGGATGTGACCGTTGGCGCCGTCGTGTCGGTGGGGGCCTCGTCATCATCGGTGACGGTGACACTGACCGTGCCGGTCACCGATGCGTAGCCCCCGCCCGAGGCGCTGTGAAGGATGTCCGCACTGTCCACGGCGGCATCGACATCCTGCGCAGCCGCCACCGTCACCGTCTGCGGCGCGTTCCAGTTCACCGTGGTGAAGCTGAGCGTGGTCTGGTTACCGTTCGTGACGGTGTTGGTATCCACCGTCACGTCGGTATTGGTCGGCTGGGTCAGCGTCACCGTCACCGTCCCTGTCGGCTGGGTCGCCAGCGCCACCGTGTAGGCCGCGCTCCCGCCCTCCGACACTTCCAGCGGGTCCGCGGCCTGCGCAAACACAAGAGCCGCCTCGTCGTCATCGGTGACGGTGACACTGACCGTGCCGGTCACCGATGCGTAGCCCCCGCCAGAGGCGCTGTGAATGATGTCCGCACTGTCCACGGCGGCATCGACATCCTGCGCGGCCGCCACCGTCACCGTCTGCGGCGCGTTCCAGTTCACCGTGGTGAAGCTGAGCGTGGTCTGGTTACCGTTCGTGACGGTGTTGGTATCCACCGTCACGTCGGTATTGGTCGGCTGGGTCAGCGTCACCGTCACCGTCCCTGTCGGCTGGGTCGCCAGCGCCACCGTGTAGGCCGCGCTCCCGCCCTCCGACACTTCCAGCGGGTCCGCGGCCTGCGCAAACACAAGAGCCGCCTCGTCATCATCGGTGACGGTGACACTGACCGTGCCGGTCACCGATGCGTAGCCCCCGCCTGAGGCGCTGTGAAGGATGTCCGCACTGTCCACGGCGGCATCGACATCCTGCGCGGCCGCCACCGTCACTTGCTGCGGCGCGTTCCAGTTCACCGTGGTGAAGCTGAGCGTGGTCTGGTTACCGTTCGTGACGGTGTTGGTATCCACCGTCACGTCGGTATTGGTCGGCTGGGTCAGCGTCACCGTCACCGTCCCTGTCGGCTGGGTCGCCAGCGCCACCGTGTAGGCCGCGCTCCCGCCCTCCGACACTTCCAGCGGGTCCGCGGCCTGCGCAAACACAAGAGCCGCCTCGTCGTCATCGCTGACGCTGACCGTGTCAGTGACAGGGCCGTCGAGCGTATAAGCCGGGTCGGCTTTGACTGTCACCCTGACCGCGCCATCCGCTTCATCAATGCTGTCAGCGGTCGTAGCGACCGTATATGTGGCGGAAGCCGTGCCCGACTGAATGATCACGCTCTTGTCGCCCTCATTTGTCGAAGCCACGAAATCGCTCGTGTCATCGTCCGCCACGGTGAGCCTGACCGTCAGATCTGCCGACGGCGCCGGGCTGGCCGTCACCGTGAACTCTGCGCCCGTCCCCTCCGTAACAGCGGACCCGCCCGTGATCGTGATCTCCGGCGTCACAAGATCATTCACCATCACTGTGAAACCGTTGTTTGTGCCGTGGCGCGCGACCCCACCGCCCAGATTGCTCCCGACTGAAAGAGAAGTATCGCGCCCAAGCTGGATTGCGAATGTCTCCGACCCGCCGCTCTCGGCGGTATCATCCATCACGGGGACCAGCTCGAGAACCGCCGGACCCGCTCCCGCTCCCGAGAAGGTCAGTTGCGGCATCAGAGTTGTTTCTCCGGACAAGGACACGCCGGTATTGATCCCGTCTCCACTTTTGAGGGACAAGGTGAAATCACTCGTGGTCACACCCGTCCCGCTAATGGAAAACGGCGCAACGATCTTCTCCCCGGCCACCAGCGCGCGGTCAAAACCCAACTCGAACGTGATTGTATCACCCTCGTCCACCGCGCCGGTGCCGTCGCGCACAAGACTTGCGGTTGTCGCTTCATCGTCCACGATCCGCACACGGTCGGACGCCTCGCTCGCGGAGACCGTATAGGCCCCGGCGGAGGCCGAACATCCCGCCGTTTCAGGGGCCACCGCCTCCACCGTCACAACGCTGTCCGCCTCATCAGTCGCATTATCCGCCCAGGGAACCTGAAACCCGTAATCTCCCGAATTCGCCGGAATGCTCAGGGTCCGGATCCCCTCGTTCGACGAGGACACCCGGTCCTCAATCGTCTCCGTCACCCGGACGCAGACAGTCAGACTCGACGAAACCGAAGAGGTCAGAGAGGCAATGAACTCCGCGGACCCCGCAACCTCATCATAAGCGATTTGCCCTTCCTTGCGGCTCTGACCCTTAAACGCCTTCGCAGCGACCGACAGCACAGGCACCACCGTCCCGTCATCATCCTGAACCGTGACAGCCGCTATAGCCGTCAGACCCACCTCGTAACCGCTGCCCGGCTTCACCGTCACAGTCACATCCCCATTCGTTTCGTCCGTGCTGTCAGTGGCCGTAGCGACCGTATATGTGGCGGAAGACGTGCCCGACTGAATGATCACGGTCTTGTCGCCCTCATCTGTCGGAGCCACGAAATCACTCGTGTCATCGTCCGCCACGGTGAGCTTCACCGTCAGATCTGCCGACGGGGCCGAACTGGCCTTTACCGTGAACTCTGCGCCCGTCCCCTCCGTAACAGCAGACCCGCCCGTGATCGTGATCACCAGGAGCGGGTGGCTCACCGTGATGTCGAACGTGTCGGAGACCGCACCGCCATTACCGTCATCGGCCGTCACCTTCACCATCAGCGTGCCCACATCCGCCGCCGCCGGCGTGCCCGAGAAGGTCCGCGTGGCCGCATCAAAGCTCAGCCAGCCCGACAGCGCCCCATCGTCGGACTTCGTTGCCGTATAGGTCAGCGTGTCGCCGGAATCGGCATCACTGAACGTGCCCGCCGGGAACGTATAGCTGAAGGCAGTTCCCGCCGTCGCCTTCTGATCCGGTATCATGGTCGCCACGGTCGGGGCCCGGTTGGCGGTGTCATCATCGGTGACGGTCACCGTCACGCTGCCGGCATCCGCGATGGTGTAATCTGTGTCCGTCGAATCCGCCGAGTGGGAGATCGTCACCGTGCGCTTGTCGCCCTGATTGTCGACAGCGTCATCGACCCCCGTCACCGTGATCGTCTGCGCCGTGTTCCAGGTGCTCGTGCTGAAGGTCAGGGTCTGTCTCGCCCCCGTCGTGGTGCCGCCATCCTTGCTGACCGTCGCCGCAGTCGCATCACCCGAGGTCACCGTGACTGTCACCGTCTGCGCTGGCTGCGTGTTCAGAACCACCGTGTAGCTGCCCGTACCCCCGGCCTCCGCGACCGACAGGGAGGCCGGAGTGACGGTCACGCCTAACTCCGCTGCCTCGTTCACCGTGAGGGTGAACGCGTTGGCACCCGTGTCCGGGTCGGCGCCGCCGCCGACATTGGTGGCGAGGCTCGTGCGGTCAAAGCCGTTCGCGGTGGCGTCATCAGGACCGAGCGCCACGCTCAGCGTCTCGCCGCCGTCCTCGGCAACCCCGTCCACAACCGCTGTCAGCACCAGCCTCGCCGTTTCCGCCGCCGCGCCAGAGAAGCGCAGGCTCGGCGTTGCCGTGGTCTCCCCCGACAGCGCCACGCCGGTATTGAGGCCAGTACCCGTCTTCAGCGAAAGGCTCCAGTCGTCCGTGGTCACGCCCGTTCCCGAAACCGAGAGCGGCACATCGATGATCTCGCCCGCCACCAGCGCCCGGCCCAGCGTCACCGTGAACTCGGCCGTACCGCCCTCGGTCACCGCCCCGGAGCCCACCCGCGCCAACGACACCACGGTCGGGTCGTCGTCGCGGATGGTCAGGGTGTATGTGTCCGACCCGGACAAACTGACGGGATTATTGATCGGGATTTCGTCCTCGAGCAGAGTGAACGTGAACGTCTCGTCCGGTTCGTCAATGGCATCATTATGCGTTGATGCAGAAACGGTCAATCGCACAATTGCTGTGTGTACACCGATAGGGAAAAAGCTTTCAATGCGCTCAGTGCCAGAACAGACTGCCAGGCTATTTAAGTCATAATCCTGTTCATTCGTCGCCGTGCCCCCGTAACAGCTATACACAATGGGGTTTTCTTGATTGGCGGCGGAATCCGCCGCATAGGGCTCGGACAAAACAAGGCGAGGTGAAAACTGTAAATCGGCGGATTCATCCAGCGTGACGGCCGTCTTTTCCCAGGATATGGTTCGGCCGACGTCGTCGCGCAGGGTGATTGTGGCGCTGCCGGACCCCGTCGCGCCGCCGGGCAGACCCGTGGCGGTCAGGGTCGCGTCGCCGCCCGTGGACGACGAGGCCGGAATGCTCACCATGACCTGTTCATGGATGGTGTCGGCGTCTTTTTTCGCAGTCAGCTTCAGCGTGACCGCCATGGCCGAAACCGGATCGCCGCCGGTAAAGATCACCTTGCCGTCAAGAGTGCGCGTCAATGTCACCCCGTTGGGACTGCCCTCAAGCGCCAGGTCGAAATCCTGGCCGGGTTTTCCGCCCGTGAATATCAGCGGCACCTCAAGGCTCTCACCCGTCTTCAGCCCCCGCCCAAGCGTCAGCTTGATCTGCGCCGGATTGGCCGCATTCCACTCCTGCGCCAGCGTGTCCGGAGCACTCACGGTGACGGCGAGCGGCGGCTCGGTCACCGTCACCGCGACCGGATCGATGCTCGTGCTGGCCGGGTAATTGGTGGCGTCGGCGGTCGTGGTCACCTGATGGCTGATGCTGGCGCTGCCCGCCGCCACACCGCTCACCGTCACCTTCTGCGCTTCGTTCCAGTTACTTGCGGTAAAGGTCAGCGTCGCAGGGCTGACCGTGGCCGTCGTCCCCGCCGAACTGCTCGGGGTGATCACCACATTGCCGGTTGGAGCGGCACCCAGCCTTACCTCGTAAGCCGCCGTAGCGCCCTCTGCCACCGTGAGCGCATCCGCCGAGACATCCACACCGGCCATAGCCGTATCATCGTTCCGAATTGTAAATGTCGCACTGGATTTGCCAAGCGTGACACCCGCAGGCGGGTTCACCAGAGACAGGGTTGCAATGACCGTCTCGTCAGGCTCGACAACAGTGTCCCCCTGCCGCCTGATGCCAAGCCGATACGTTGCTGTCTTGTCCCCCAATGCAGTACCGGCATAGCTGAACAGATTATTTTGTGTCCGATCGCCGGTTTGAAATTCCTTGTATATTTTGGCCGATAAACAGCGCGATCTCAGCGAATCCTTGACAATCTGCGGAATGAATAAAAGCGTTGTCGTCGCCTCAATCCAAACCTGATAGTCGCCGGTGGTAATGGGGGTCGCCCCGGTCGTATCAAGCGTCGCCGTGCCGGAAAAGCAAACCTGAACCTCTATGTCTTCCGGGACATCCGAAGACGCAGAAACCGAAAAAGCAGTGTATCCGGCGGTCAACCCCACAGCATCCCCAGTATCGCCCTCATCAAATTGTCCACCCGACAAGTTAAGGTTTACGGTCACACTGGGCACAGCATTCACCGTGAGGGTGAACGTGTCGGAGTCCGTTCCCCCATTGCCGTCGCTGGCCGTCACCTTCACCATCAGCGTACCCGCATCCGCCGTCGCCGGGGTTCCCGAAAAGGTCCGCGTGTTGGCGTCAAAGCTCAGCCATGTGGGCAGGTCCGTGCCGTCGCCCTGCGTCGCCGTGTAGATCAGCGTATTGCCGTCGACATCGCTGAACGTGTTCGCCGGAAACGCATAGCTGAACGCGGTTCCCGTCGTCGCCGTCCGGTCGGGGATTTCGTTGTCCACCATCGGCGCGTCGTTCACGGGGATGACGGAGACCGTCATGGTGTAGGCGTCCGCGCTGTCATCCTCGCCGTCGTTCACCTTGAAGCCGAAGGTCGCGTAGGCCGTCATGTTATAGGCGGTCCTGGTGGCGTTGTTGCCGTTCGCCGCCGGGGTGAAGATCAGTTTCCCGATGTCGGCCGCAGCGATGACCTGGCCCGCCGTCACCGCCGCGCCGTCGATGGGCGCGAACGTTCCGGCGTCGGGCAGCGTGGTGATCTTCACGCTGGCCAGCGCGTCGCCCGCATCGGGGTCGGAAAACCCGAAGTCATCCGCGTCAAAGGTGTACGATGTGTCCTCCCGCGTCCGCACCCGCCCGTCGGCGGCGATGGGAGCGGTGTTGAGGTCGGCGACGGGGGTGGCCCGGTTCCCCGCCGACGGGCCGGTCCCGACTTTGTTGACCGCGCGGACCTGAAAGAAGTGCTCCGTCCCGTTGGTCAGACCGGTGATCACAACTCTGGCATTGCCGTCCGCGTCGATGGCATCGTCGCCGACGGTCAGATTGGTCCAAGAGCCGTATCCGCTCCCGCTTGGCGCAGACCGATACTCATATCTGGTCAACGCGGCCTGTCTGCTTTGCAACGGGATATTGGCCGGGCGGTCCCAGGCAAGCGTCACCAACCCGTCGCCCGGCGTGGCGTCGAAGTTCGTGGGGGCATCGGGCTTCGCGAGATAGAGAACATCGTCGAAGCCCCTTGCACTGGGGTTGTTCGAGGCGTCCACCGCCGCCCCCGCCGGGATCGTCAAAATCATCGAGCTGCCGTTGCGCGTCGGCGTCAGACGAACCGTCCAGGTCGTGCCGCTCATCGTCTCGGTGAAACCCGACGCCACGCCGCGCGTGACAATAAGATCGTCCGCGGCAAAGCCCGTCACCGGCTCCGAAAACGTGATCGTCGCCGTCACCGGGCCGGTGACCGCGGCGCCGGGGAGCCTGCGGCCGCCGGGAATGTCGACGGTGACCGTCGGGGCGTTGTCCACCACATAGGTGTTGGCGGCCCCGACGGGAAGCGCGGGGTCGAGCGCGTTGTCCGCGGTATCCTGGATGTTCTGGCCGCTGGCGAAGCCCAGCGTCACCGTGCCGTCGAGGGTGTCCAGATCGCCGCCCGACGCCGTCACATCCCAGTTTGTGGCGTCGGAGCCTTGCGCCACGGCCAGCGTCGCCGTCGTGCCGGACACCTCAAAGTCCGCCATGTCCACCCCGGTCACGGCCTCCGAAAACGTCACCCGCCAGGTCAGGTCGTCGGCGTCGGTGGGCGAACTCGTCGGGTTGTGCCGCGCAATGGAGACCACCGTCGGCGCGGTCGTGTCGGCGCTTCCCGTGGTCGTGCCCGACCCGGCGGACGACCACGGGCCGTCGCCCTCGGCGTTCTTCGCCCGAACCTGAACCTCATACGACGTCCCCGCGGTCAGACCGGTCAGCGCGGCGGTCATGCCCGTCGCGCCCTGCGGCCCGGCCGTCCACGCCCCGGAACTGCCCTTGCGGTATTGCAGATCATAGCCCGTGATCGTCGGCTTGCCGGTATTGGCGGGCGCGGTCCAGGCCACGTCCAGCCCGGTGTCCAGGTTGGTCGTGGCGGTCACCGTCGGCGCGGCGGGGGCGGCGGGCGGTTCATCCGCGTCCGTGACGGTGATGGTCACCGCCACCGTATCGGTACCGCCGTTGCCGTCGGCGGCTTTCACCGTCACCGAGTAACTCGACTTGTTCTCATGGTCGTAGGTGATGCCACTCGCGGTGCTGATCTGCCGGGTGGCGGCGTCAAAGTCGAACGAGGCCGCGTCGGCGCCCTCCAGCGTGTAGGTCAGGCTGTCGCTGTCGGCATCCGCCGCCGCCGGGATCGGGTCACCCACAGTGGTGCCCGTGGCGCTGTTCTCGGCGATGCTGCGCGTCAGCGCCGTGTCGGCGAAGACGGGGGCATCGTTCACTGCGCTCACATTGATGGTCAGGGTATAGGCCGCCGCGCTGTCCGCCTTGCCGTCATTCACCTTGAACCCGAAACTCGCGTAAGGCGACCCGTTCGCGTTCGCTGCCGGTGTGAATATCAGATCCCCGTCATCAATATCCGCCTTCGCGATCACCTGGTCCGCCGTCACGTCCGTGCCGTCGAGCGCCAGCGCGCCCGCGCTTTCCAGGGCCGTGATCTTCACGCCCGACAGCGTGTCGCCCGGATCGGCGTCGGAAAACCCGAAATCCGCCGCCGTGAACGTGTAGGCCGTATCCTCATCCGTCGTCACCGTCCTGTCCGCCCCCGTCGGCGCGGTGTTGGCCCCGCTCGCGGGCGTGGCACTGGCGGTCGCCACCAGGCCGTCGCCAGCGGCGTTGACGGCGCGGACCTCGAAACTGTAGGCCGTCCCGTTTGTCAGGCCGGTCACCACATAGCCCGTCTCGTCCGTGACATCAGCGCCGTCGTCGTCGCCGTCGGGAACGTCGGTCCAGCTTTGCCACGTCACCGGGCTACCCGTCCCATAGCGATACTGGTATTTCGTCAGGGCAGCGGTCCCCGCGCTGTCGGCGGGCGCGGTCCACGCCAGCGCAACCCGCGCGTCGCCCGCCGTGGCGCTCAGCGTCGCAGGGGCCTGCAGCGGACGGGTGTAGGCGGCGGTATCCTCAAACGCGGCGTTTGCGTTGCCCGCCGCATCCTGCACCGCGCCCGCCGGGATCGTCAGCGTGATCGGCGTACCGTTGACCGAGTCGGAGCCTGTGGCGACCGTCACGGTCCACACCGTGGTCGGGTTGGACGTGTCCGCCGCGAAGTTCGACGCCGTGGCCCCGTTGTCCACCGTAATATCGCTGTCCGAAAAGCCGGTCACCGGCTCGTCAAAGGTGAGCGTCACCGTGGCGGACGCGGCGGTAAAGTCGTCGGGCAGGTCGGTTGTCACCGTCGGAGCGGTGTTGTCGACAATATAGCTATTGTCGTTCGGCGATGGCGTCGCCGTGGTGTCCAGCCCATTGCCGGAACTGTCCTGGATGTTCTGAGCGACCGCAAAACCCAGCGTCGCCGTGCCGTCGAGACCGCCCAGATTGCCGCCCGATGCTGTCACATCCCAGGCGGCGGCGTTGTCGGGGTCTTGCGCCACAGCCAGCGTCACGGTGCCGAGCGCGACTGTCGTGCCGCCACCGTCGACGGCGGTCACCGTAAAGTCCGACCCGTCAATGCCCGTCACCTGTTCCGAGAACCCCACCCGCCAGGTCAGGGCGTCGGCATTGGTGGGCGAGGTTGCCGGGGTTTGCCGCGCGATGGATGCGACCGTCGGCGCCGTCGTATCGGCCTGATCCGTCGGGGTCGCCTGCGCCCGCGCCACCGCGCCGTTGCCAGCCTGGTTGACCGCGCGGATATAAAAGAAGTATTCCGTCCCGTTGGTCAGCCCGGAAATCACAACGCTGGCGTTGCCATCCGCGTCGATGGCGTCGTCGCCGACGGGCAGATCGATCCAGACGGGGTTGCGTTGGCCCGACGCCACAGAGCGATACTGATACTTGACCAACCCGGCTTGTCTGCTGTTCAACGGGATGTTGGCCGGGCGGCCCCAGGACAGCGTCACCTGCCCATCGCCCGGTGCGGCAACAACGGTCGTGGGGGCCGACGGTTTGGCGAGATAGAGAACGTCGTCGAAGCCCCGCGCGTTAGGGTTGTCCGAGGCGTCCACCGCCGCCCCCGCCGGGATCGTCAAAATCATCGAGCTGCCGTTGCGCGTCGGCGTCAGACGAACCGTCCAGGTCGTGCCGCTCACCGTCTCGGTGAAACCCGACGCCACGCCGCGCGTGACAATAAGATCGTCCGCGGCAAAGCCCGTCACCGGCTCCGAAAACTCAATCGTCGCCGTCACCGGGCCAGTGATCGCGGCGCGGGCGAGCCTGCGGCCGCCGGGAATGTCGACGGTGACCGTCGGGGCGTTGTCCACATTGGTAATGCTGAAAGACACTGAGCCACTGCCCGCAGCACCGCCGCCCAGATTGGTACCGGAGTCGCCATCGAGGTTCCCCAGGTCGATGGTCACGGTCTCGTCGACTTCCGCTTCGTCGCTGTCCCCGGCGGCGCTCAGGGTCAGGGTGGCCGTCGGCGCGGTCACGCCGGTTTCAGGCCCGGTGAAGGTGACCGTGGCGCCACCGCTGTTCAGGTTGGCATAGCTCACGCCCGTGGCGGTGGTACCGGTCACGGTATAGTCCGTTCCCGGGGTGGCCGCACCTGAGAAGCTGAGGGGCACCACCAGACTCTCGCCGGCCACCAGTCCCCGGCCCAAGGTGACGGTGAAGTCTTTGGTGCCGCCCTCGGTCACATCCCCCGTCGTGCCCGCCAGCGTCACCACAGTCGCATCGTCGTCGGTGATGGTCAGCGTCACGTCCTCTGGAGCGGCCACCCCGCGCCCGCCGCCGACGGTAGCCGAAACCGTGACCGCCTTGCTGGGGGTGTCCACATCGTCGTCAGTCGCCGCGATGGTCACCATCCCGGTCGAGGCGGTCTCTCCTGCCGCGATGGTCAGCGTTGTGCCCGTCAGCGTGAAGTCCTCCGCTGCGGTTCCGGCCCCGGCGGCCGCCGCGACGGTGAGCGTGAGTTCCGCGCCCACCGCGTTCGAAAGCGTTGCTGTGACTGTCGCGGTTTGCCCTTCGCCAATCGAGGATGGCAGGAGCGCCAGTGTCGCGGTGGGCTTCGTCTCGTCATCGGTCAGCCGGATGGCAGCGTGCGTTACTTTAACGTACGCGAGCGTGCCGACGATGCTGATCGTCTCGGGCCCCTCGTACAAGCTGTCATCGACCGGGGTGATCTGAAACTCAACAGAGGCGCTCGACTGTCCGGCGGGGATTGTAATCGACTGGTTTGCCACCTCCTGGTAATCCGTGCTTTCCGTAGCGCTATCATCGACAGCGCCGACCGCGATGGGCACCGTCTTCGGCTCCGCGAAAGTAGCCGGGCCATCAAGCGTTGCCGTCACCCGCACGGTCTTCGTCCCGACATTCTCTGCAAGCCTCAACAGCGACCCGGTCGTGCCGGTGCCAGCATCCAGGGTCAATGTCAGCGCGGTAGGTATATCTTCATCATCGGTGACGGTCACCGTCACGCTGCCGGCATCCGCGATGGTGTAATTTGTGTCCGTCGAACGCGCCGCGTGGGAGATCGACACCGTGCGCTTGTCGCCCTGATTGTCGACAGCGTCATCGACCCCCGTCACGGTCACCGTCTGCGCCGTGTTCCAGTTGCTCGTGGTAAAGGTCAGGGTCTGGCTCGCCCCCGCGCCGCCGCCGACCTTTTTGACCGTGGCCGTGCTCGCATCGGCGGAGGTCACCGTGACCGTCACCGCATGCGTCGGCTGCGTGTTCAGAACCACCGTGTAGGTGTCCTTACCCCCAGCCTCCGCCACCGACAGGGACCTGGGAATCAGGGCAATGCCGGGCACCGCTGTATAGGCCGCGCTGGCCTGGGTCGCGGCTGGATTCGGGTTGCCGGCGGCATCCATGGCCGCGCCCGCCCCAACATCCACGGTAACCGTGCCGTCTGCCGTGGGCGTGATCAGGGCGGTCCAGACCATGCCCGCAATGGACACGGTGAAATCCGAGACCGCGCCGTTGCCCACCGTAATATCCTCCTGCGCAAAACCGCTCACCGTCTCGGAGAAGGTAAAGGTTGCCGTCACAGGGCCGGATAGGGTGCCGCTCAGACCGCTGACCGCCACCGTCGGAGGGGCGTTGTCGAGGTCATAGGTCGCATCATTCGGCGATGGCGTCGTCGTGGTGTCCAGAACGTTGCCAGCCTTATCCTGTATATACTGATCGGTTGCAAAGCCCAGCGTCACCGGGCCGTTCAAGCTGGCCAGGTTGCCGCCCGAAACGGTGACGTCCACAGTCGTGCCGGCGTGGCCGACCGGCATTGCCGACAGCACGGCGTCGGTGCCGGTTACCATAAAGTCCGATGCGGCCACATTCACCGCCTCGCCGAACGTCACACGCCAGGTCAGGCTGTTCGCATTGGTCGGCGAGGTCGAAGGGCTCTGACGCGCGACCGAGGTCACTGTCGGGGCAGTATTGTCCACCACATAACTGTTCTCATTGGTGCCCCTCGGCGTGGTTGCGCTCAGAGGAGTGCCATCATTGTCCTGAATATTCTGATCGGCTGCAAAGGACAGCATCACCGGGCCATCGAAAGTCGCGAGATTGCCGCTAGAGGCGGTGATATCCCAGGTCGTGGCCTCCTTGCCCGTAACAGTGCTCACAGTCAGAGTGGTGCCCGCGTTCGGACCCGTCAGCGTGAAATCGCCCGCATCGACATTCACCACCGCTTCGTCGAACGTCACACGCCAGGTCAGGCTGTTCGCATTGGTCGGCGAAGTCGCCGGATTATACCGCTCAATCGACACAACCGTCGGTTCCGGGGCGTCGTCTGCCTCATCAGTCAGCAGGATGGCAGCAGGCCTCACCACAACATCCGTAAGAGTGCCAGCAATGCTGATCGTCTCGGACCCCTCGTACAAGTTGTCATCGACCGGGGTAATCTGGAACTCAACAGAGGCGCTCGACTGCCCGACAGGGATTGTAATCCGCTGGTTTGCCACCTCCTGGTAATCCGTGCTTTCCGTAGCGCTATCATCGACAGCGCCGACCGCGATGGTCACCGTCTTCGGCTCCGCGAAAGTAGCCGGGCCATCAAGCGTCGCCGTCACCCGCACGGTCTTCGACCCGTCCTCCTCGACAAGGCTGGTCTGCACCCCCTCCGCGCCGGTATCGGCATCCACGCTCAGCGTCAGCGCGGTGGGTTTGCCATGTTCCTGCGGGTTCGCGAAACCCCGAAGCCGGATTTTCCGGGCGTAGCCGCCCTGTACCGTGGACCACTGGATGCCGCTAGCCCGGAACAGGCTGCCATCATCAATGCTCCAGCCCGGCGCGGCTCCCGGGTCCTCCTTGTCCGAAAGCGTATATGCAAGTCTGCTGTTATCGACTTTCCCGGTCACATCCAGAACCAGGAAATACCGCGTGTTCGCCGAAAGTTTGACCCCACCCTTGGGCGCGGTGAAGATGGCACGCCGCCCCTGGCTGCCGGAATTTGCCAAGGTGGCGACAACGTCACCGGGGCGTCCGCTGGCGCTGGTCCGGACGGTAACTTCCAGTTTCGAAAAGTCTGTGAGGGTCCCAAGCCGCAAAAACGCCACTTCGGCACTGTTCAGCGTGTACCCCGTACCGTTGCCGCCGGTCATGAAGCCCTGGGCATAATCGTTTTGCAAGCTGGAGTATCCGGCATCCGGCTGGCGGATATTTTTAACCAGCGCCTTGACCAAAAGAGGAGGCAAAACCGGGACGCCATCGTCGCTAATCATGATGGAAGCCGTTCCGAACGCCCGGGTGCCTCCGATGCCAAAGCACGCAATACCCGATCCACAATCCAGATTGCTCCTTGGTACGATAACAGGCGAGTTCTGTATCAAGGCAAGGGTGACGGTTTCCGTACCCTCAGTGACAGTGTCCGGCCGGGCGATCAGTTCCAGCGTTGCCATTGTCACGTTAGAACTGGCCGGATCACTGCCTTCACCCGTGAATATGATCGCAGGTTTTGCAGTGCTGTAGGGAGCCGAAGTGTTGAGCGTCACGCCAGTATTGAGTGCAGCACCAGATTTCAGGCGGATGCTGTAGTCATCTGACATGACATTGCTGCCCGTCACCACCAGCGGGGCCGTTATTGTCTCTCCCTTGATCAAACCTCGGCCAAGGGTCACTGTAAATTCCGCAATACCCCCTGCCTCGGAAATTTCGCCGGACCCGATGCGCGCAAGGATGACGGAAGTAGGATTCTGATCGACGATCCGCAGCGTCACGGGCGGACCTTTCAGCACACGCGACGGAACACCGGCACCAAACCCGATCAGGATCTCCTCATCCGGTTCGTCGATACCATCATCAAGCGCTTTGAGCGTGTAGGACTTCCCGGTTTTCGGGGCAGAGAACACCTGGGAAACCGAAAGATTTTCGGCAATCCTGTAATCACCGGTCGTGATTCCGTCACCACTGAAGGCGAAGAGGCCTGTGCCCGGAATGCTCAGGTCAGTCCCGGTTCCGGTGTAGGTCATGCTCAGACCGGCGTCCCGCCCCCCTTCGACCAGAAACGTGTCGTCAATGTCGAACGCAAGCATCGATTCATCGTCGGTCAGCGTGACCT
Source organism: Paracoccaceae bacterium (assembly GCA_965242975.1). Classification (GTDB taxonomy): domain Bacteria; phylum Pseudomonadota; class Alphaproteobacteria; order Rhodobacterales; family Rhodobacteraceae; genus JAPPHA01. The sequence continues at coordinate 262,533 of CBDETS010000002.1, forward strand.
CAAGGTCCGCAATCTCCGGTGTGGCGGCGGTGTAGCCATCTCCATCGCCGTCCTCGTCCGAGGCAATCGCGTGCGTGATTGTGGTGCGCCGGGCAGGACTGTTGACAACATTGTCATCCCGGGCCTGAATAGTGATGGTTTGGGCCGAACGCCAGTTTTCCGGGGTAAAGGTCACTTTCTCACCAAGCCGGAAAGCCTCTGACGCGTCCGGGCCGTCCAGTCTGACAATATTGCGATCCCTGGACGTCACCTTAATCGTGACGTCGCGCAGCGGCGCCGAGGTCAGCACAAGCGTGTAGGCGGCAGTTCCGCCAGCCTCATCCAATGTCAGTGCGGTTTCCGAAACCGTGATCCCCGCCGTGTCATCATCGGTGATATCAAAGCCGAATGTGTTTTCCGTGGCTGAAGGAGCGGCCCCGCCACCGACATTGGTATCTCCATCCGCATCGAAGCGCCGCTTGCTGCCAAGCGAAACGGTCAGTGTTTCACCTTGGCCCTCATCGAAGTGATCAACCTGCGCGCCGATCTCCAATGTCGCCGTCTGCGCGCCAGAACCTTCAAAGCTGATGGTCGGATTGCGCCTGCCCGGTCTTCGAAGCAGGACCCCCATATTGAGCGAGGCGCCGCTCTTTTTTGCCAGCGTGAAATCCGACGCCTCAATACCCGCGCCGGAGAACACAAGCGGCACGTCAACACGCTCGCCGGCCACCAGCGCCCGGCCCAGCGTCACCGTGAATTCCGCCTTATCCGATCCACTCTCGGTCACCGCCCCGGAGTCCGCCCGCGCCAGGCTTACAATCGTCGGATCATCGTCCGTGATCGTTGCCGTGACCGACGCAGCTGCGCCCGCAGCGATGCCCGGCGGAAGGGTTGCGCCCAGATCCACGACCACTGTCTCAGGCAACTCATCGGCAGTGTCGTTCGTAACGGTGAGGATCGCCGTTCCGGTTTTGCTGCCGCTTATGATGGAAATGGAGGTGGGCAGCGCATAATCGGCCTCCTGCGCGGTGCTGCTTGCCGTGTTCACCTGGATCGGAATGGAAATATCCGCCCCCGCCGGATTGTCGAGCGTTGCGGTGATCGTCGGTCCGGGGTCGCCCTCAAGCGCCGCACCGCCGTCGCTGATACTCAGGGATACCGGGTTCGGCGGCGCATCCTCGATGGTGAACGTCCCGAAAGTGTCAGTGGGGGCCGCGACGATCCCGCCACCTTCCACCACGTCCCCTGCGGGCACCAGCGCGATGCCGATGTTCACCGTTTCGCCGTCCGCCTCGTCAATACCGTCATACCGCGCCGTCAGGGTGAGCGTCACCGAGGTGGCGGACCCGCCCTCTGAACCGAATATCCTGAGCTGATCGGTGGTCTCGACATCGGTCGTCTCGCGCCGCGAGGGGCAGAAGACCCTGAAGGGCCGCGTCTCTTCCCGACACTCGATCGCGTAGTCGACGCCCGGCATCGCCGTCCCCCCGTAGGTCAGGTTGTAGAACGCCGATTCACCCGGGTAGAGCGGTCGCCCCAGCGTCACCGTAAAGTCCTTAGCCGCGCCCTCGGCGAGGGCGTCTTCAGATCCTGCCAGCGTGACCGGGGTTATCTCGTTATCGAGGATCGTGCCGACGACGTCGAGCGTCGCGGCGGCGTCGGCGGGAAACGCAGCGTTTACGGGCGCGGAAAACCGCACAATCACCGTTTCGTCGCGTTCGTCGATCCGGTCGCCGGTCGCCATCACGCTGAAACGCGCCGCCGTTCGGCCCGGCGCGATGGTCAGCCTGCCCGGCTGCAACGGCGCGTAATCGGCGGCGGGGGTGGCCGTGCCGGTTTCGAGGTCGGCGTAATCCACCGTCACCCTCCGGCTGCTCGGCCCCGAAAGTGTTGCCCTGAACGTTAGAACCTTGGCGTTCCTGTTGCCCTCCTTGACCGACGGCGGCGCGATGGTCAGCGTCGGCGTCGGGTCATTGTCGAGGATGGTCAGCGTGTGCGTTGTTGGCCCCCCGAGATCATAACCGGTCCCGTCTGTCAGGGTGAGAATGATTGTCTCGTCAGCTTCATCGATCTTGTCGTTGGTGATCGCAATTGGAATTCTGGCCAGTGCTGCGCCGGATTTTACCGCCACCTCGCCACTCAGGGGCGTATAGTCGCTCCCCGCCGCCGCTGTCGCCGCCGCGTCCACCGTATATGAGAGCGTGATGTTCGAAGCCGGGGCGGGTGAGAGATCAACCTCAACATCATAGGTGCCGGATTCAGACAGAGCGATTGAGGGCAGAGCGAACGAAACCCGCGGCAGGGCACGCACGGTCACCGCGACCGAATCGATACGCATAGTGCGCGGATAATTGGTGGTGTCGGCGCTTGAACTCACCGTATGGCTGATATTGGCGCTGCCCGCCTCCGCCCCGGTCACCGTCACCTGCTGCGCTTTGTTCCAGTTGCTCGCGGTAAAGATCAGCGTTGTGGGATCGACCGTGGCCGTCGTCTCGGCTGAACTGGTCGGGGTGATTTCCACATCGCCGGTCGGGGCGGTGTCCAGCACAATGTCATAAGTCTCCTCAGCCCTCTTTTCCACAACCAGAGCCGCCGGGGTGACAGTCACACCGGGGGCCTTGTTCACCGTGAGGGTGAACGTGTCGGAGACCGTTCCCCCATTGCCATCGCTGGCCGTCACCTTCACCATCAGCAGGCCCGCATCCGCCGCCGCAGGCGTACCCGAGAAGGTCCGCGTGGCGGGAGTGAAGCTCAGCCAGGGCGGCAGGTCCGCATCGTCGGACTTCGCCGCGCTATAGGTCAGCGTATCGCCGGAATCGACATCACTGAACGTGCCTGCCGGGAACGCATAGCTGAAGGCGGTTCCCGCCGTCGCCATCTGATCCGGTATCACCGTCGCCACGGTTGGGGCATCGTTCACTGCGCTCACATTAATGGTCAGGGTATAGGCGTCCGCGCTGTCATCCGTGCCGTCATTCACCTTGAACCCGAAGGTCGCGTAAGGCGACCCGTTCGCGTCCGCCGCCGGTGTGAAGGTCAGTTTGTTGGCGTCGATGTCAGCCTTCGCGATCACCTGGTCCGCCGTCACGTCCGTGCCGTCGAGCGCCAGCGCTCCCGCGCTTTCCAGGGCCGTGATCTTCACGCCCGACAGCGTGTCGCCCGGATCGGCGTCGGAAAACCCGAAATCCGCCGCCGTGAACGTGTAGGCCGTATCCTCATCCGTCGTCACCGTCCCGTTCGCCCCCGTCGGCGCGGTGTTGGGCGCAGTGTAGGTCGAACTGGCCTGCGCGGCTGCGGCGCTGGGATTGCCGGCGGCATCCGTCGCCGCCCCTGCCGCCACATCCACGGTGACCGTGCCGGTCGCCGTCGGCGTGACCGTCGCCGTCCAGACCGTGCCCGCAGTGGACACGGTCAGCGCCGAAGCCGCGCCGTTGCCCACCGTAATGTCCCCCACATCAAACCCCGTCACCGTCTCGTCGAAGGTGAACGTGACGTCGAACGCGGCAGTGCTGGCCGCGGGCACGCCGCTGACCGCCACCCTCGGGGCGGTCTTGTCCACCTCGTAGCTATTGTCGTTCGGCGATGGCGTCGCCGTGGTGTCCAGCCCATTGCCGGAACTGTCCTGGATGTTCTGAGCGACCGCAAAGCCCAGCGTCGCCGTGCCATCGAAGCTTGCAAGATTGCCGCCCGACGCCGTCACATCCCAGGCCGTGGTCTCTGCCCCCGCCACCGTCGCCACAGCCAGACCGGTGTTCGTGTTCGGCCCCGTCAGGGTGAAATCGCCCGCATCGACATTCACCACCGCCTCGTCGAACGTCACCCGCCAGGTCAGGCTGTTGGCATTGGTTGGCGAGGTTAAAGGGACCTGACGCGCGATGGATTCCACCCTCGGGGCGATGGTGTCCACCGCGTAGGTGGTTTCGGCCCCGTCGGGGAGCGCGGGGTTGAGCGCATTGCCGGAAGGATCCTGGATGTCCTGAGCGACCGCAAAGCCCAGCGTCACTGTGCCATCGAAGCTGGCAAGATTGCCGCCCGACGCCGTTACATCCCAGGCCGTGGTCTCTTCTACCATCTTCACAGCCAGAGCGGTGTTTGCGTTTGGCCCCGTCAGGGTGAAATCGCCCGCATCGACATTCTCCACCGCCTCGGAGAAGCTCACCCGCCAGATCAGGCTGGCGGCATTGGTCTTGCCTTCGGAATGCGTGGTTTGGCGGGTGATCAAGGCCACCCTCGGGGCGGTGTTGTCCACGACGTAGTTGATTTTGGCCCCGTCGGGAAGCGCGGGGTTGAGCGCGTTGCCGGAACTGTCTTTGATGTCCCCAACGAACCCAAAGCCCAGCGTCGCCGTGCCGTTGAAGTCAGTAAGATTGCCGCCGGAAATCGTCACATCCCAGGCCGTGGTCTCTGCCACCATCTTCACCGACAGAGCGGTTTTCCTGTTCGGTCCCGTCAGGCTAAAATTGCCTTTGTCCACCCCTGTCACCACCTCGGAGAAAGTCACCCGCCAGGTCAGGCTGTTGGCATTGGTGGGCGAACTCGAAGGGGACTGACGCGTGATGGATTCCACCCTCGGCGCGATGGTGTTCACCGCGTAGGTGGTTTCGGCGCCGTCGGGAAGCGCGGGGTTGAGCGCGTTGCCGGAACGGTCCTGAATGTCCTGAGCGACCGCAAAGCCCAGCGTCACTGTGCCATCGAAGCTGGCAAGATTGCCGCCCGACGCCGTTACATCCCAGGCCGTGGTCTCTTCTACCATCTTCACAGCCAGAGCGGTGTTTGCGTTTGGCCCCGTCAGGGTGAAATCGCCCGCATCGACATTCACCACCGCCTCGTCGAACGTCACTCGCCAGGTCAGGCTTTTGGCATTGGTCGGCGAGGCCGAAGGGATCTGACGCGCGATGGATGTGACCGTCGGCGCGGTGTTGTCCACGACGTAGTTGGTTTCGGCCCCGTCGGGAAGCGCGGGGTTGAGCGCGTTGCCGGTTGCGTCGGTGATGTTTTGGTCGCTGGCGAAGCCCAGCGTCACCGTGCTGTCGAGGGTGGCCAGGCTGCCGCCGGAGACCGTCACATCGTAGGTGGTGTCGCTGGTAGTGCTGTCGGTGTTGACGACCGCCGCCGCCACCACACCGGGGCTGCCAATCCCCGTGCCGGTGACGATGAAATCGCTTTTGTCCACCTCGGTCACGGCTTCGGAAAAGGTCACCCGCCAGGTCAGTTCATCGGCGTTGGTCTTGCCGTCCATATGGGTCGTCCGCCGCGTGATCGATGCGACCGTGGGCGCGGTGGCGTCGGGTTCGTTGATCGTCACGGAAAAGCTGCTCGCGGTGGTAGAACGTTTGGCCCCGCCGCCCACGTTGGTGCCCAGCTTGTCGTCAGCGAAAGCCTCATTCTTGCCCAGTTCGACCGTCAGGGTCTCGCCATTGCCTTCGTCGGTGTTGTCGTCGGGCGCGGTCAGCGTCAGCGACGCGGTTTGCGCCCCGGTGCCGGTGAATGTGACGGTCGGGGCCAGCGTATTCGCGCCCGTCAGCGCGACGCCGGTGTTGAGACCATCGCCGCTGGTCTTTGCCAAGGTGAAATCTGACGCCTCAATACCCGCGCCGGAGAAAACAAGCGGCACATCAATGCGCTCGTCCGCAACCAGCGCCCGGTCCAGCGTCACCGTAAATTCCGCCTTGCCCGAAGCGCCTTCGGTAATCGACCCAGAGCCCACCCGCGCCAGGCTTACAATCGTCGGGTCGTCATCGGTGACGGTGACGCTGACAGAGTCCACCGAAATCTCATCATAATTGTTATCGAAATGATTATTATCTGACGAGCTTGCCGTATGGCTGATACTCACCGTCCGGTCGGCGCTCTGATCCACACTGTCATCCACCCCGGTCACCGCCACACTCTGCGGCTGGTTCCAGTTGCTCGGCGTAAAGGTCAGTGTATCGGAATCGACCGTGGCCACATCTGTGTCGCCCGAGGCCACCGAAATCGTCACATTTGCGCGCGGCACTGTGTCCAGCGCCAGCGTAAACATACCAGAACTGCCTTCCTCTATAGTCAGAAGAGACGGCGTGACGGTGACACCGTCCATGTCATCATCTTCAACCGTGACAGTGACACGGACCACAGAAATCTCATCATAATCTCGATCGGCGGAGGTTGCCGCATGGCGGATCGTAACCGCCCTAAAGCCACCTTCCGCAACAGTGGGGCCCTGATCCACATCATCATCCACCCCGGTCACGGTCACTTTCTGCGCTTCGTTCCAGTTGCCCGGCGTAAAGGTCAGTGTATCGGAATCGACCGTGGCCACATCCGTATCGTCCGAAGTGACCGCAATCGTCACATCATGGGTTGGCTGCGTGTTCAGAACCACCGTGTAGCTGCCCGTACCCCTGGCCTCCGCAACCGACAGGGAGGCCGGAGTGACGGTCACACCTAACTCCGCTGCCTCGTTCACCATAAGAGTGAACGCGTTGGCACTCGTGTCCGGGTCGGCGCCGCGACTGACATTGGTGCCGAGTCCCGGGCGGTCGAAGCCGTTCGCCCCCACCCCGTCCGGACCGAGCGCCACGGTCAGCGTCTCCCCGCCGGTCTCGGCAACCCCGTCCGCAACCGCTGTCAGCACCAGCCTCGCCGTTTCCGCCGCCGCGCCCGAAAAGCGCAGGCTCGGCGTTGCCGTGGTCTCCCCCGACAGCACCACACCGGTATTGAGGCCAGTACCCGTCTTCAGCGCAAGGCTCCAGTCGTCCGTGGTCACGCCCGCTCCCGAAACCGAGAGCGGCACGTTGATCATCTCGCCCGCCACCAGCGCCCGGCCCAGCGTCACCGTGAACTCGACCGTACCGCCCTCGGTCACCGCCCCCGAGCCCACCCGCGCCAGCGACACTATCACCGCATCATCGTCTACGGAATAAACGATTAAAAGTTTCACTGTAATATCGTCATACGCATCATCGGCAGACGTTACGTCATAGGTGATGAACACGGCAGATGATAAATCTAAAGGATTATTAATATCATTATCCACAGCGGTGATGGTTACTTGCTGCGGATCGTTCCAGTTGGTCGACGTGAAGGTCAGTGTATTGGAATCGACCGTAACCACCCCCGTATCGCTCGAAGTGACCGCAATCGTCACGTCATGAGTCGGCTTCGTGTCCAGCACCAGCGTATAGGTAAACGAATCGCCTTCAGCCATCGTTTTTAAATTACCCGAACTGACGGTCACACCGGCCTTGTTCACCGTGAGGGTGAACGTGTCGGAGGCCGTTCCCCCATTGCCGTCGCTGGCCGTCACCTTCACCATCAGCAGGCCCGCATCCGCCGCCGCAGGCGTACCCGAGAAGGTCCGGGTGGCGGGAGTGAAGCTCAGCCAGGCCGGCAGGTCCGTATCGTCGGACTTCGCCGCGCTATAGGTCAGCGTGTCGCCGGAATCGACATCACTGAACGTGCCTACCGGGAACGCATAGCTGAAGGCGGTTCCCGCCGTCGCCATCTGATCCGGTATCACCGTCGCCACGGTTGGGGCATCGTTCACTGCGCTCACATTAATGGTCAGGGTATAGGCGTCCGCGCTGTCATCCCTGCCATCATTCACCTTGAACCCGAAGGTCGCGTAAGGCGACCCGTTCGCGTCCGCCGCCGGTGTGAATATCAGATCCCCGTCATCAATATCCGCCTTCGCGATCACCTGGTCCGCCGTCACGTCCGTGCCGTCGAGCGCCAGCGCGCCCGCGCTTTCCAGGGCCGTGATCTTCACGCCCGACAGCGTGTCGCCCGGATCGGCGTCGGAAAACCCGAAATCCGCCGCCGTGAACGTGTAGGCCGTATCCTCATCCGTCGTCACCGTCCCGTTCGCCCCCGTCGGCGCGGTGTTGGGCGCAGTGTAGGTCGAACTGGCCTGCGCGGCTGCGGCGCTGGGATTGCCGGCGGCATCCGTCGCCGCCCCTGCCGCCACATCCACGGTGACCGTGCCGGTCGCCGTCGGCGTGACCGTCGCCGTCCAGACCGTGCCCGCAGTGGACACGGTCAGCGCCGAGGCCGCGCCGTTGCCCACCGTAATGTCCCCCACATCAAACCCCGTCACCGTCTCGTCGAAGGTGAACGTGACGTCGAACGCGGCAGTGCTGGCCGCGGGCACGCCGCTGACCGCCACCCTCGGGGCGGTATTGTCCACCTCGTAGCTATTGTCGTTCGGCGATGGCGTCGCCGTGGTGTCCAGCCCATTGCCGGAACTGTCCTGGATGTTCTGAGCGACCGCAAAGCCCAGCGTCGCCGTGCCATCGAAGCTTGCAAGATTGCCGCCAGACGCCGTCACATCCCAGGCCGTGGTCTCTGCCCCCGCCACCATCGCCACATCCAGACCGGTGTTCGTGTTCGGCCCCGTAATCGTGAAATCGCCCGCATCGACATTCACCACCGCCTCGTCGAACGTCACACGCCAGGTCAGGCTGTTGGCATTGGTCGGCGAACTCGAAGGAGACTGACGCGCGATGGATGTGACCGTCGGCGCGGTGGCGTCTTCCACGATCGTGAACGTGATCGGGCCGCCCGACCCCGCAAGGCCGCCGCTCACGTTGGTATCGGTGTCGGCGTTCAACGCCGTGTTCGCAGGCCACGCTACCGAAAGTTCTTCACCGTCGTCGTTTTCAGCGTCCCGTTCCATCTTGAGCGTCAGGGTCGCCCGACGCGCCCCGACCCCCTGAAAGATGATCGTCGGGGTCAGGGGGCGGGCGTCGTCCAGCGTTACCCCGGTGCCGGTCGCTTGGAGCGTGAAATCATCCGCCGTCACGTCCTCGCCGCCGATGTTCAACGGCGCGTCGATGCGCTCACCCGCCGCCAGCGCCCGTTTCAGCGTCAACGTGACCTTCGCCGATGCGCCTTCCTTGACCTCGCCCCCCGCGCCGGTCAGCGTTATCAGCGTCTCATCGTCGTCGGCAACCGTGACGGCCGCTTGCGCCCCCGCGCCCACCGCATAGCTCGTGCCCGGCTTGACCGTCACGGTTACCGGGCCGTCGGCTTCGTCGGCGGTATCGCCGACGGTGTCGACGGTATAGTCGACGGTCGCAGCGATCGTGGCCAGGGAATTGTTGGGGGTGATGGTCACCGTATTATCGCCTTCGTCATCCGCGTCCACGAAGTCGCCCGGGTCGGCGTCCGCCACGGTAAGCGTGACCGTCACGGGTGCCAGGGGCGCAGGGTCGGCGCGCACCTTGAACTTTGCCGGCGCACCCTCGGTCACCGGGTCGGGTGCGGCGGGCACAATCGTTATGATCGGGGTTGCGTTGACCACCGCATACGTGCTGGTCGCGTCGGTTGACGCCAGCCCATTGCCGGCCCAATCGGTGATGTTTTGGGCATCGGCAAAGCCCAGCGTCACCATGCCGTTGAGATTTTCGAGATTGCCGCCTGTTGCGGTGACGCGCCAACGTTCATAATCATTTATAATAAACGGCGCGACAGTCAGTTCCGCCGTGGTGCCGGTAATCTTGAAATCGTCCTTGTCCACACTTCTGGGGTCCACTTCCTCGTTAAAACGCACTTGCCATTCCAGAGCGTCGGCGGCAGTCCGCGCGTCCGTGGGGCTTGACCGTGTGATCCTGGTCACCCGCGGCGCGATGGTGTCCAACCCATAGTTTTCATTTGAAGTTTCTCCCAATCGGCGGCGAATAAGAGCATTGCCCGCGAGGTCGGTGATGCCGGCGACGGTGACGGCTCGGAAGTCGCCGCTGAAATTGATTTCTAGTGTGTCATCATAATTGGCCCACTCGTCGCCGCCCGAAGCGGTAATGTCCCAGACCGTGCCGTCCGCCGCGCCTTCCACGTCCGTCTTTGCGACCGACAGGGTCATATCAGCGGGTCCCAAGACGCGCTTGAAGTCCGCCGGGTCAACGCCGGTCACTGGCTCGTCGAACGTCAGGCGCCAGGTCACGCGCGCGGCGTTGGTGGTACGGCGCGTGGGGTCGTAGCGCGCGAACGCGGTCACGCGGGGGGCGGTGTTGTCCACGCCGTAGGTGTTGGCGACGCCCATGGGAAGGGTGGGGTCGAGCGCGTTGTCGGACAAATCCTTAATGATCGGACTGTCCGCAAAATCAAGCGTCACCGTGGCGTCAAGGCCCTCAAGATCGCCGCCCGAGGCGGTGACGTCCCAAATCGTGGCGTCGGAGCCTTGCGCAACGGCCAGCGTCGCCGTCGTGCCTGTAATCTCGAAATCGCCCGCATCGACCCCCGTCACCATTTCGTCGAACGTCACCCGCCAGGTCAGTTCATCGGCGTTGGTCTTGCCGTCCATATGGGTCGTCCGCCGCGTGATCGATGCGACCGTGGGCGCGGTGGCGTCGGGTTCGTTGATCGTCACGGAAAAGCTGCTCGCGGTGGTAGAACGTTTGGCCCCGCCGCCCACGTTGGTGCCCAGCTTGTCGTCAGCGAAAGCCTCATTCTTGCCCAGTTCGACCGTCAGGGTCTCGCCATTGCCTTCGTCGGTGTTGTCGTCGGGCGCGGTCAGCGTCAGCGACGCGGTTTGCGCCCCGGTGCCGGTGAATGTGACGGTCGGGGCCAGCGTATTCGCGCCCGTCAGCGCGACGCCGGTGTTGAGACCATCGCCACTGGTCTTTGCCAAGGTGAAATCCGAGGCCGTGATCCCCACGCCGGAAAAGACAAGCGGGACATCGACGCGCTCGCCGACGACCAGCGCGCGCCCCAGCGTCACCGTGAATTCCGCCTTGCCTGAAGCGCCCTCGGTAAGAGTTCCCTTATTACCCACCGCCCGCGCTAGAGAAACCACTGTCGGATCGTCATCCATGACTGTGACGCTGACAGAGTCCACCGCAATCCCACGATAAGGAGAACTTTTAAATTGTACTGCCCCATGGCTGATCGTTAACGCCCGGTCGGCTTGATCGACAGCGTTATTCACCCCGGTGACCCTCACCCGTTGCGGAATGTTCCAATTCTCCGGAGTAAAGGCGATAAAATCCAGAAGATTCCTAGCGTCGTCTTTGACTGAAGCTGCACTCGTATCCTCCGGGTCAAACCTAACAAATAAATTATTATTCGGCTTCGAATCTAACACGACCACATAGGTCCCCGAGCCGCTTTCCGACACACTCAGATCAGTTGGGGTGACCGTGACGCCCGGCGTGCCGAGCGCCTGCCCGATGAGCTTGAATTTGAGGGCGGATGATCTGACGTTGCCCTGCCAAGGTATGTTTGCCCCGCCGACCTGCCCCCTAAAGACGTGATCATTGTCGATGGTCCAGCCGGTCAGCCCGCCGCTGTCTTCACCGTCCTCCAGCGTGATGCTCCAGGTCGTCAGCTTGTCTGCCGATGGGCTGCCCGAAACCTCGATGACCAGGAAGTAGCCCGTACTGGGGGCGAGGTAGACCCCCCCCGGCGGGGCGGTGAAGGTCAGCGTTTGTTCCAACCTGGAGTTGGTGAAGGACGGCGTGATCAGGGTGCTCACGATGCCGACGCTTGTGGTGTCTGGACATATCACGCTGTCTCTACGGATTTGGCTCGTACATGGACTGCTCGCGACGCGGCGGATGCGGGCGGTATAGGTCAAGCCCTGCGCGATCTCGCCAAAGCGGATATCGACGCGGTTGAGCCTGTAGCCGGCGGCATTCGCACCGGTCACAAAGCGGTTGCCCGCGTCCAACAGGCTGGTGGTGGCTGCCAGAGAGTGTCCGACGGGGCGGTTGCTGGTGTCAAGAGGGAGGCGAGGCGCATTGGGCTGGCCAATATTGGAGACCAGAACCCGTTCCTGCGCCCTTGCATCGCTGGCAGCCAAGGCAGCCATAACAGTCACAGTAAGACAGAAAACTCCACAGCGTCCGAGAGCCTTTTTGAAGGCCCTCCAAACATTTGAAATTTCCCAACTCCTCAATATCGCATAACGCGATATTAAAGCAGAAACCGGCTCGACCTTACCAAACTGATAAAGACTAAGCCTCGACCATATCCCCGAAAACAACCGCCCGAGGCCATGAAACCCCGGCACTCTCACGACAAGCACCCTGCTGCGATGCTGCGATGCTGCGATGCTGCGATGCTGCGATGCTGCGATGCTGCGATGCTGCGATGCTGCGATGCTGCGATGCTGCGATGCTGCGATGCTGCGATGCTGCGATCAGCCTGTCAAGAACATTCGTACGAAAAACAAAATTCAAAATTCTTCCGGCCAACATCATCGGCAAGCCTTTCAGGAGTCATTCACCCCATGGTGCTTCAAAACGATGTGCCACGCGCTCCCGCCATTCCAAATGCCGAACAACGCTGGCGTCCGTGCGCCAGGCGATTTTGGATGCAACAGGCGGGACCGCATGAGCCGACCGGTTCGTTGGCCCGGTGAGGTGCCGGACGATCTTGCAGATCAAGTTTCCTGGTATTGCCAAGTTGTTAACCGCAGGCTGTGATTTGGGTATCGGTCGCGCTCAGGCAGCCATTTCGGCGGTGTATTCGTCCCACAGGCTAAAGGCATCGTTACGGGCATGGCGATGTGACTTTGCAGTGAGTTGATAGCGACGGGAACGGAAGATGAGGTTGATCTGGTCGTGCGCAGACAGAAACCTCTGGGCTCCCCTGCCGGTGTGAAATCTGAACTTGCACAAAACTGGGCCTAAACGCCTTACATAGTCGCTCTATTCGTGAATCGTATTGATATCCTACGATTAAGCCATCAATTTCAGGAGATCAGCGTTATGGAGCGAAAAGCCTTTTTGGCCTGGCTGTCAGAGATCGATAGGCTGAGCGAAGCACAGAAGGCTGAAGTGGGGGAGGTTCTGGCTGGTCGTCCAGCGGGTGAAGCCTCTGTTGCCGCGGTTGAAACGGGCGTCGGAGAAGATCGGACCTGCCCGCATTGCGGCACACATGGCGCGGTAGCCAATGGCAAGTCGCGCGGCCTGCAACGCTATCGTTGTCGGTCCTGCAATCGAACCTTTGGAGCGGTTACGGGGACATCATTGAGCGGTCTTCACCGGAAAGATCTCTGGCTGACATTTGGTGCATGCCTCGCCAATGGCGATACGGTGTGGCATCGCTGTGAGCACAGCTTTTCGCTGGCGGCATCGCTTCCTTGCGGGCATCGGTACCACATCCAAAAAGCTGACGGGCATTGTCGAGGCTGACGAGACCTTTTTCCTTGAAAGCCACAAAGGTGATCGCGTTTGGACACGGGCCCTGGAAGGGAAATCCCCTGAAGAACAACCGGAGCGCAAAGCCCGAAAACACGCGGGAAAGGCAACAAAACGCGGGCTGTCGAGTGAGCAGGTGCCAGTCCTGATCGCGGCGGACCGCTCCGGCACGACCGTCAGTACAGTCCTGCCTGCGCTCAACGCTGATGCCCTGCAGAAGGCTCTCGCACCTGTCATGGACAAGGACGCGCTTCTGGTGACCGATGGTGGGACAAGTTATCCGCCTTGCGCGACGGCCCTGGGGGTGAGCCACAAGGCGTTGAATCAGTCGGTCGGCGAACACATAGATGGCGAACTGCACATCCAAACGTCAACAACCGTCACTCACGCCTCAAGGGGTTCATTGCAAGCCGCTACGGAATCGCCATAAAATACCTTGCCAGCTATCTGAGTTGGTTCCATCTCATTGTGCTGCAGCGGGATCCCACGCCGAGGCAATGCCTCGCCAGTGCCCTGAGTGGCATAAGCATCAATACGCTATGCGAATAGAGCGATCAACTTTCTCGAACTGCTAAGGGCCGGTCATGAGGATTATGTGATCAATGCCGATGCACTCGCCTATATGCAACAGCGATCACTTAGTGCATCGGTTCGCAATTTGTTGACCGACGCCGAGGAGAAGCATTTTCCAGACCGCGCCACTTGGCAGGCGCATCTTGACCAACTCGGGATCACTGCGCTGAATGTCACGCCCGATACCGTACGCCTCTCCACCGAAGGCGCGCTATGGGGCTGTATCAGCGCACATGGCTTGCTCACCAACACTGTGATTGTCAGTGACGACGCTAATCAGTTTAAGGTAGGTGAGCACGCGCTGTGCTGGATACACGCCGAGCGCCTCGTGCACAAACTCGACACATTCAACATGCAGCACTATGCCATCCAACAACGCGCGCGCAGGTTGATCTGGCTTTATTACGAAAGTCTCAAAGCCTATCGCCAAAATCCAACCCCGCAGCGGAAGGCCGTGTTGCAGAACCGCTTCGACCAGATATTCCGTCGGCGAACTGGCTTTGTCGCCCTTGATAATCTTTTGACCCGTTTGCATGCTATACTGCTTTGACTGAATTGCCCTGAGTGTTTTTGAGTGGGCGATTCAAATTGTCACATGGCCGGATGGGTTTTGATCTGTCTGTCTCTGTGCATGTCAAACTTCGCAACCGTTTCGTTGACAGATGACGAGCGCGCCGCGCTTGAAATGCTCTGTCGTCGTCGCAAGGTTGAAGCCTTGGTCTGGAAGCGTGCGCGGGCTTTTATACTGCTGGATGCAGGTTATGACCCCAAGATTGTTTGCGAGATATTGGACATCGGGCCTTCAGTTCTGATGGAATGGCGTTTTGCCTATAAAGCTGACGGTCTCGCATTCTTTGGCCTGAAGGATTACAGCCCGCGCGAGGGGCACCTGTCATTCCCTCAGGAAGAGGCGGTGAAAGAACATTTCAGCGAGCATCCGGCCCGCTGTGTCGATGAAATCCGCGCTTATATTCTGGCCGAGTTTGGTCAGAGCTACTGTCGTTCTGGTGCCTCAAAGCTGATGCGACGTTTGGGATTCGAGTACAAAAAGCCTCTCGCGCTTTCCGCGCAAGCCGATCCAGACCAGCAGCAGGCATTTATCGACTGGTACGAGGCGCTGATGACCGCCCTGTCGCCGGATGAGGCGGTTGTGTTTTCGGACGCCGTACACCCCGAATATCAGAGCCGCCCCGCGCATGGCTGGTTTCCCAAAGGGCAAAAGACCGCTGTGAAAACCACATCAGGTCGCAAGCGGCTCAACATTCAGGGGGCGCTCAATCTTGAAACCTTCCAGTTCACCTTCGTGGAGGGCGAGAAGATCAATGCCGAAACGACCCGGCAAATGCTGGAAAAGATCGAACAAAGCTACCCCACGAAGACCGCAATTCACGTTATCCTCGACAATGCGCGCTACCATCATGCAAAGATACTCACACCATGGCTGGAAAGCCCGGAGCGGCGCGTGAAATTGCACTTCTTGCCCTCATACGCCCCACATCTCAACGCGATCGAACGACTTTGGGGCATCATGCACAAATGGGTCACGCACAATCAGCATTACCCCAGCTTTGCCGCGTTCACCGTCGCCATATTCGAGTTCTTCCGAAAAACGCTGCCCGAAAACTGGACCAAATTCCGAGACACCGTTACCGACAATTTCCGCGTCGTAGCGACCCAAAACTACAAGGTGATCTGAGCAACAACATTCAGGTCAATTCGGTCGCGGGAGTATAATAAAATTAGCCGATATTTCCCATGTGATCGAAGTCCGGGTGGTTCGTACCGCGACTGTGTGTATGGCTCTGTTGCACAAATCGTGGTGTGAACGGACTTCCCCTTTCCCCGGACGGACTTATCCTACGGGCTCAGTGACGGGTATGCCAAGAGCTGTGTAGCGGTTGAGCACTGCTATCCGGATCTGGAGCTCAGCCAGCTGCCGGTCGAAGTCTCGCGCCATGAGGCCTTGGCCAAGCAGTTTGACACAGTTTATCTTTGTCTCTGCGCGGCTCCGGCGGTGATATCCGGTCAACTTTCGCCACAAAGCACGCCCGAGATATTTGCAGGCTCTTATGGCTTCGTTTCGCGCGATAGCGCCCGCCGTGGTTGGTTTCCAAGGTTGGGCATTTTTGCGCGGAGGTATGATGGCCGCGGCTCCCCGAGCGGCAATCACATTGTGACATCTTCGCGTGTCATAAGCCCCATCAGCGGTGACGGTGGCGATCTCCTGGTCGGGTGGGATTTGTTCCAGCAGGTCAGGCAGCATGGGTGCATCGCCGACATTGCTTGTCGTGACGCCGCCCGCGCGGACCTTCAGTGTTTCCTCGTCCATACCGAGGTGAAGCTTGCGCCACAGGCGTTTCTTGCTCCCGCCATGCTTGCGCGCATTCCACTCCCCTTCGCCCTCCACTGCCCGGCAGGCGCATCCGCAGGATGCTGCCGAGAGGGGGCTTTGATCCCTGTCGCGTCGATCAACAGGTGCAACGGCCCCGTTCCGCCACGGTAAGGGATGGAGACATTCAACGTCTTCTGGCGGCGGCACAAAGTGCTGAAGTCCGGGACTTTCCAGTCGAGCCCAGCCAGTCGCAACAGGCTTTCGACGAACCCCGCCGTCTGCCGAAGGGGCATACCGAAAAGCACCTTTATCGTCAGGCAAACTTGGATTGCTGCGTCGCTGAACTCGGGCTGACGACCGCGCCTACCCGTCGGAGCCGCGTGCCAGGGCATCTCGGGATCAAACCAGATTGAAAGAGAACCGCGCTGCTTCAGCGCCGTGTTGTACGAAGGCCAGTTCCTGGTCTTGTACTTCGTAGGGGACCAACTGCTCATGACAGCCAGCTAGCACGCTGGATTCAAACAGTGAATCCATCAGCCGATTTGTGCAACAAAGCCCCTCCAGTTCAAAAACAAACTGAAAACAAACTAGTGTTCCGAGTCTGACACTTGCTACCTGTTTCCGCGGATTTCATCGAGGATTTCGAGAGCCCGGCGTTCTCGTGTGAGGATATCGTTGGCGGTTTTTGTCCAGACGAATGGCTTGGGCTTGGCGTTGTGCTGCAGCAGGTAGTCGTAGATGGCGGTCTCCAGATCACCGACGCTGGTGTAGCTGCCGCGTCGGATGCGTTTCGAGGTGATTTCGGCGAAGAAGCGTTCGACGAGGTTCAGCCAGGACGCGCTGGTCGGCGTGAAATGCAGATGGAAACGTGGATGCTTCGCTAGCCATGCCTGCACCTCGGCCGTTTTGTGGGTGGCGTAGTTGTCGAGCACGATATGGATGTCGCGAGGCTTGAGGACTGCGCGGTCGATGCGGCGCAGGAACTTCAGGAACTCCTTGGCCCTGTGGCGCGGCAGGCACTCGCCAATGACCACACCGGATTTGACGTCGAGCGCGGCGAACAGCGTGGTCGTGCCGTGGCGCTTGTAATCATGGGTCATCGTCGCGGCCCGGCCTTTCTTGAGCGGCAATCCCGGCTGGGTCCGGTCCAGCGCCTGTATCTGCGACTTCTCATCCACGCACAGCACCACCGCCCGCTCCGGCGGATCGAGGTAAAGCCCGACGATGTCGGTGACTTTTTCTTCGAACATCGGGTCGTTGGACACCTTGAAGCCCTTCGTCAGGTGCGGTTTCAGACCGGCCTCGGCCCAGATGCGCCCGACGCTCGACGGCGAAATCCCCACCGCCGCAGCCATGGTCGAACGGCTCCAGTGGGTCGCATTCGGCGGGCTCTCCCGCACCGTCTTGGCGATCACTTTCAGGCGTATCTCCCGTGGCAGGGGCGGCACCCGCGAGGGCCGGGTCTTGTCGCGCTTGAGCCCCTCCACACCCTCATCGAGATAGCGCGCCTGCCAGCGCCAAACCGTGGGCTTCGACGTCTTCGAACGCCGCATGATCTCGAAGGTGCCGTGCCCGTCCACCGTCGCCAGCACAATCTCGGCACGCCAGACCAGCTTGCGCGGGGTGTTACGGTTGGCAACAAGGGCTTGCAATTCGGCTCGGTCGTCGGGGCACAGATAAAGGCAAATGTCATCGCGTCTCATGACACAACAGTGACACACAAAGCCGCAGATCGGAATCCTACGTCAGGTGGGGAACACTAGAGACTCAGTGAGCTTAATTTCAGTGACGCAATTTGGGCATTCAATAACTGGCTCTTGCATCCAATGCTCCTTGAAGAATTTTGTCTGGCGAAACACTAGGAACCATAGAATACGTGCACAACCATGCGGCATTGTAGCGCTTGCACAACAACTAATTCCATTCCCAAACGAATAACCTTCCGACCTAACTCTGTCCGTGCTTCTGACGTTGGTCAATGGGTTGATTTTCACCTGCGGCAAATGGCTGTTTGGTAAAGCCGCGCCGCAGCGATTACAGGCCTTTAAAGGCTAGGACTGGGCCGCTCGCTTGGCTTCGCAAAGACCGTTTCTGCGCAACTCGGACATTGACGGCAGTCTCAGTGTTGTCGCTTTCTGAAGCGTGTTGCCATCAATTCTCGTAAGACTTCTGCGTACACTCACAATCTCGCAAAATACAAGGCGCCGTTGATCAACGATCCGACGCCTTGTTTCCCAATAAATCGAGTTGTGGGCGTTAATGACCTTGTTTATGGGCGCCAAAACCGCCGAAATGGGTTCGTATTGCCTGGCTGTTCAGCACCCCGGATAGTCGCAAACAATTTGATCCAAAAAAATCCGATGATTGCAATTCGAGCCTCGGATAAAAGCAATCCGTTACACCTACTCTCCATGGATTCAATCGGGTGACAGTCCGCAAATAACTATTCACCGCCTGCAAGAATCCTGTTCTCAAAAACCGTGTAAAATTCTTCTACTGTCAGGCCGAAAGTGTTCGCGAAGGCGTCCTGCCACGGCTCGCCCTTCCCAAGAGCCTCGTAGAATTCGAACACAGTCCTGTAGCTGCGCCCTTCAAGCAAAACGGCAGAAGCTGCATCCACCATAAAATTTCGGCTCTCCGTGGAATTACTGCGAAACCCACCATACGTCTCAATATCTCGGAGACTCAGTCCCATGTGATTAAAGTCCAGATTCACTTTCTGACCACCGTAAATTACAAGGGCTGGAAATTCGGCTACCCCTTCCACCAGCCACTCTGGACCCATTGCTGCCAAGCGTCTGCCGTCATCTGAAAGGCCTTCAGGTTGCCCTGCCAGTTGATATTGGATCACATGAATTTCTTCATGAATGAATACCGGTTCCAGACCTATCAAATCTTTGTCCCCTGGCTCCAGGCATATGACCAAATGATTGAACGCAGCCCAACCGGACGTGGTATCACGTTTCGAGCATGTACCATCGTACGCGTCCTGAAACGTCTCCCAGGTGACGTTTGCCGGACCATGTTGCAAGACCAGCGGGTACAGGCTTTCAGCAGTGTCTCCCACAATGACGGTAACCGGGAATGCAATGTCTATGCCCTGATCTGATCGCACTCTGCGGGACCAAGCTGTTATCAATCTGACCGCTTCATCGGCCTCTGCTTGAGGGATCGTATCGGCGACGTGAATTTCAAGCGTATTGCCGAACGATGGCCAGGCAAGTCTGGCAACTGGAGACCGCAGGCCCAACTCGCGGCACAGAACTATGCGATTACGCTCGGTTTCCTGGAAATTCGAAAAGTCTGGGCTTTGCATGATTTTGTTGAGAAGGCTTTGCACATCAACCCGGCTTTCCGCTTGTTCAAGACACCCGTCGGCAAGACTGTAACGACGCTCCGGGTCCATCTCGAAAGTTCCTGCGCCCGCCGATATTGCAGAAAAAAGCAAGAGAAGTAGAAACACCCAAAGCCGCACCTTCGGTGCTAAGTCTCTGAAACAGAGTTTCTTTTTTCCTCTCAATGTCAAGGTTTCGGGTGAGAACATGCATGTTTTCGTCCGCTGCCGCAACCGGATGGAGGAACAAAAACATGCCACGACTCACCGACGCACGGGTGCGCGACCTGCGCGCGAAGAACACCACAAGGAACATTCGGGACACAGCCCTCGCGGGCTTCGGCGTCAGGGTTCTGCCCAGTGGCCGGAAGCGGTTCTTCCTGCACAGCCAGCACGACGGCCAGCGCATATGGAAGATCATTGGCGACCCCGCCGACATGACGGTGGCCGAGGCCCGCGCGCGGGCACGGGACCTGCTGGCCTCCATGCGGTCGGGACAGCCCGACAGAGAGGCGCTGTTCGAGACCGTCGCGGAAGAAGCATTCCGCCGTCATGGCCGTCAGTGGAAGCCCCGAACACTGTCGGTGAACCGGCACTATCTCGACAAGCATATCCTGCCCCGGTTCGCGGGACAGAGGATTGCGGACATCACGCCGCAGGAGGTGCGGGACTGGTTTGCTTCCCTGCACGCGACGCCGGTGTCGGCGGACCGGTCCATGCCCGTCCTGTCTGTCATCATGACAGTGGCCGAGGCGGACGGGCTGCGCCCGGAGGGGTCCAACCCGTGCAGGGGGATCAAGAGATACAGGCGGCAGAACCGGGACCGCTTCCTGTCCGATACAGAATTCGGTCGTCTGGGCAAAGCGTTGTGTGGGAAGGCTCCATCAGCGGCGGTGTCGCTCATTCGGCTGTTGGTGCTGACGGGGTGCCGGTCGAGCGAGATCAGAACCCTTCGCTGGGCGGACTATCGTGACGGACATATCTTTCTGCGCGACAGCAAGACGGGTCCACGCACTGTTTGGCTGTCTGAAGCGGCCCGCGCGGTGCTCGACGCCCTTACCCGAACCTCGCCCTGGGTCTTTCCCGCCGTCAGGCGCAAAGGTCCTGTATCAAAGAAGGCGCTCAGTGAAGCATGGAGCAAGGTCCGCTCTGAGGCCGGTCTGAAAGATGTGCGTCTGCATGATCTGCGGCATTCCTATGCGAGCGTGGCCATCGCGAGCGGCGAAACCGTTCTTGCGGTGGGACGGCTTCTCGGGCATCGCGATCCGGAAACCACCCTCAAATACGCCCACCACGCGGAGGCCGACGCGGAGAGGGCCGCTTCAGCGATGGGCGCGGTTCTCGGAGGGACACGGACATGAGGGTGGTTCGATTGACGGACGCGCGCGCGAAGCGGTTCAAGCCGTCCGCGCGGGAATACTCGGTTCAGGACAAGGCTGTTCCGTCCCTGAGCCTCCGGGTCTATCCCACGGGCACGAAGGCATGGACGTGTAGTGTGGACGGACGCAAGGTGTCGCTGGGCCGGGTTGATCTGATGCCGGTAGAAGATGCCCGCCGAGAATGTCTTCGGTTACAGGTTGACGGTATCGCGCCAGGCAGGGACCTGCCCACCTACCGGGCTTTCGTGGAGGATGTCTGGCGCGAAACGTGGTCCTCAAAGTGCAAGCCTACGACCATCAAGGGACGGGACAATGCACTGGCGCGGCAACTCTTACCCGCGTTCGGGTCGCTGCGGCTTAACCAGATCACCCGGAAGGCCATCGAGACGTGGTTCGATGCCTACAGCGCATCCGCGCCGGGTGGGGCGAACCGTGCGCTACAACTTCTACGCCAGAGCCTGAACTTTGCCATTGAGCGCGGCCTCATCGACGGCAATCCGGCGGGTTTCGTGCTGCCGAACCGGCGACCGAAGCTGACGCGGTTTCTGTCGCGGGATGAGATAGCACGGTTGAACGCGGCGCTGGACCAGCACGCCGACGGGTGGGGAAGCACGCAGGCCGACATCATCCGTCTGTTGCTTCTCACGGGCTGTCGCAGAAATAAAATCGTCCACCTTAAACGGCGCGAGGTCGATGGAAACCGTCTCAGACTCGTAGACAGCAAGACCGGTCCGAGAACCGTATATCTCAGCCCCGAGGCCCGTGCGATCATCGGACGGCGCATGATGATAGCACCGGGGGAGTATCTGTTCCCGTCTCCGAGAACCCCAGAGCATCCGATCTCGAATGACTTGGCGCTCTGGTACAGGATTCGGCGGGAGATCGGGATTGAGGATGTGCGCCTGCACGACCTGAGACATTCCTACGCGAGCCAGTGCGTGATGGCGGGCATTCCCCTGCCGGTGGTGTCAAAACTGCTGGGTCACAGCCAATGTGCGATGACCCTGCGATACACACACGCCGCCGACAAGGATGTCGAGGCCGCAGCGGAGCGGATCGGAGCGCGAATTGCAAAGTTGTTGCGGAAGTGTGGATCAGGCTGATTTGTCCGGATGAGCATAAGAGCTACGTTGATGCCGAGGTGGTGTTGCAGATAGTTGGTTACGTGCGCAACGCCTGGCGGTACTACATCCAACAGGGTAGGGAAGGCCGCTAAGACCGCCTCCGGAACCTGGCGCTGTTTTCCCTGCGCGGCACCGGTATCATCCTGCGGTAACAGTCACAGATGGCCTTCCCGTTCTGTCCGGCGTTTCGCCGGAACCGGTGAACTCCGCCCGTTCGAACGTCAGACCGTCCACTGGACGGTTTGCCGCTGCGGGGAGCAGTTCTCGCTACCATTTCCATTGCAGTGTTGCGCCTCCGCTGGCGCGGTCGTTGGCGGCTGTTGGCGGTTCGGTCCAGAAGTCGAGATTGACGTCCGCCGCGTGGTCGGCGTCGGGTTCGATGCGGTAGCCGAGGCGCGCGCCTGTGGCGCTGCCCGAACCTGCGGCGGTGATCGTGGTATAGGGCGAGCCCACCCGGCCCCGGCCCCGGCTGACGCCATAGGCCGCTTCGACGCTCCAGCTTCTGTCCCCACCCCCCGTCGGCGAGGCCTCCGGGAACAACCGTGGCCCCAGCAGCGCGTCCACACCTCCTGATGACGCGCCGCCGAATGTATGCGACAGCCGGGCCGCGAAGCCCCGCTTCGTCTCCGGTGTCGGATCGTAGGCGAGGTCGAGGGCCAGGCCCCAGTCCTCGAAGTTCCCGTCCTGATGCAGCGCCAGCGTCCGGCCCCGCAGCCCCAGTGACAGGCCGCGCGACGGATCGGTGAACTCCACACCGCCCCCGACCTCCAGCCCGAACCCGGTCTCCGCATCGCCCCCGTCATAGCGCAGCCCCGTTTCCAGGCGCGGGCTCAGCGTGGCCGCCGACGCAAAGCTGTGCTCCCAGCGGCTTTCCAGCCCCAGCCGCAGCCGCGTGGTCGAGCCAGACGTTGCCTCAAGGCCGGGCACCGCATCCGATGTGGTCCGGGTCCACAGCGCATCCGCCAGCCACCGCAGTTCCGCGCCGCCAAGCGCCGCGACCGACCCCAACGCCCCGTCAGCGCCCGCCGCCGCCATGCCCCAGTCGATATCCGTCCTGAACTCCGAGCCATCTTCCGGCCTCAGCCTCATGTCGCCGGAGCCCAGACCCGCAGCCCCCCAGACCGACAGACGATCGCTTACATCCCAGCCCATATAGGGCACCAGCGCCGTCAGGTCCGTCTCCATCTCGCCGGACGCCGCGCCCAGAGTGTAGTCGATCTCGCCCCGGCTCCGCGACAGCATCAGACCGAACAGCCAGTCGTCGCGCGCCTGATCCGCCCCCAGCATGAAACTCGTCACCTCGCCCTCCAGGCCGAGATCACCCGCACGGCCGCTGAAGCCCGATTGCGCTCCCCGGCCCCAGAAGGCCAGCGCGGCACCGTTCTCCGTCTCCGACGTCAACGCGAAGGACGTGCCCGGCAGGATATCGGATGTCTCCTTCGCCTGAACTTCGGGGGTGCCGCCGGGGCCACCCGTCAACCCGTTACTCCAGGCGGCAACGGATGGATCGGCAGGCCTGCCGGACCCGGGTTCATACCTGCCCTGCCCGACGCACTTCCGGCGCCGGTCGTCGTCTTCCAAAACGTGATCCGGGGCAGACTTGCCGTCGTCGCAGATCACGTCCGGCAGCGCCTCTCCGGCGAAGCGGCCTTCGAACCCCGGGGTCCGGGCCGCGCCCAGCCGGTCCGTCACCGCGTCCAGCACCTGTTCGCCCACCGTGCGCCCGAACCGCGCCAGCGCCGGACGCACCACACGCTCCGCCAGATCGCTGTCGTCATCGGTGATGGTCAGCGTATGCGTGGTCGTGCTCCCCAGTCTGTACTGGCCGCCGCGATCTTCGATCAGTGTCACAACAACCGTCTCGTCCGCCTCCTGCTCACCATCGTCGAGGATCGTCACGGGAAGAGTGACCTCTCGCGCCTGCGCGGGCACCCGCAGCACGCCGTCCCCCGCCGTGAAGTCACGCCCCGCCGTCGCCGTGCCGGACAGGCTGTAGCGCAACTCCAGCGGCGCGGCGGACACCACATCGAAGCGCAGCGTCACCTCATGCGTGCCCGCCCGCTCAGGCACCGTCGAGGCCGCCTCCACGAAACCCACCGCCGCCTCGTCGTCATCGCTGACCGTGACACTGACGGACGCCACCTCAATCCCGCCATAGGCGGTGTCTTCAGACGTCGCCACATGGCTGATACTCACCGTCCGGTCAGTGCTCTGATCGATATCATCGTCCACCCCGGTCACCGTCACACTCTGCGGCTGGTTCCAGTTGCCCGGCGTGAAGGTCAGTGTATCGGAATCGACCGTGGCCGCATCCGTATCGTCCGAAGTCACCGCAATCGTCACATTGGCGCTCGGCTGTGTCGCCAGCACCACCTGATAGCTGTCCGTGACCGTGCCATCCTCGCTCACCGTGGTGCCATCCTCCATCTCGGTGACAGCCACCCCGGCCTCGTCGTCATCAGTAACGCTGACACTGACCGTGCCGGTCACCGATCCGTAGCCCCCGCCAGAGGCGCTGTGGGAGATGGCCGCACTGTCATCGGCGGCATCGTCATCCTGCGCAGCCGCCGCCGTCACCGTCTGCGGCGCGTTCCAGTTCACCGTGGTGAAGCTGAGCGTGGTCTGGTTAGTGTCCATGCCGGTGTCGGTATCCACCGTCACGTCGGTATTGGCCGGCTGGGTCAGCGTCACCGTCACCGTCGCCGTCGGCTGGGTCGCCAGCGCCACCGTGTAGGCCGCGCTCCCGCCCTCCGACACTTCCAGCGGGTCCGCGGCCTGCGCAAACACAAGAGCCGCCTCGTCGTCATCTTCAACCGTGACACTGACGGACGCCACCTCAATCCCGCCATAGGCGGTGTCGTCAGACGTCGCCACATGGCTGATACTCACCGTCCGGTCAGTGCTCTGATCGATATCATCATCCACCCCGGTCACCGTCACACTCTGCGGCTGGTTCCAGTTGCCCGGCGTGAAGGTCAGTGTATCGGAATCGACCGTGGCCGCATCCGTATCGTCCGAAGTCACCGCAATCGTCACATTGGCGCTCGGCTGTGTCGCCAGTACCACCTGATAGCTGTCCGTGACCGTGCCATCCTCGCTCACCGTGGTGCCACCCTCCGTCTCGGTGACGGTCACACCGACCTCGTCGTTATCGCTGATCGCGACACGGACGGACGCCACATCAATCTCGTCATACATGTCATCGGAGGACGTTACCGTATGGTTGATTTGAGTGTTAAACACGCTAAGGCCCGGAACAACAATATTGTTGTCCATCGCCCTGACGATCACTTGCTGCGCTTCGTTCCAGTTGTCCGCAGTAAAGGTCAGCGTCGCGGGGCTGGCCGTGGCCACAGACCGGGATGACGGGGCGACCGCAATCGTCACATCCGCGCCCGGCTCCGAATCCAGCACCAGCGTATAGGTTCCCGAACCGCCTTCCTCCACGTTCAGGATCGTCTCGGTGACGGTCACACCGGCCTCGTCGTCATCGCTGACCGTGACATTGATGGCGTACGAAACCCCGTCATACGTTCCATCGGAGGAGGTTGCGGCGTATGAGATGATCTCTCTAATTCTACCGGAAGCAACAACATCATTATCCACAGCCGTGACGGTCACGTCCTGCGCTTGGTTCCAGGTGTCCGCAGTAAAAGTGAGCGCCGCAGGGGAGAACGTGACAGCATTTGTAGAAAGGCGCTCGCTGAGCGCAAACGTCACATCCGCGCTCGGCTGTATCGTCAGCACCAGCGTAAAGGTCCCTGAAGTGCCTTCCTCCAGACGAAGAGAGCCAGGGTTTCGTATCACATTTGCAACCGCGACACTGACGGAATCCACCTCAATCCCGTTATAGGCGGTGTCGTCGGACGTTGCCACATGGCTGATGCTCGCCTGATCCTCTTCGCCCGCGCCCGCAGATCCGATGACGGTCACCGTCTGTGCGGTGTTCCAGGTGTCCGGCGTAAAGGTCAGCGTCTTGCTGCCGCTCTCGCGATTGACGGGCGTGTCGGACTTTTTGACCAAGGCGCCATTTATATTGCCCGAAGTGACCGCAATCATCACGTCATGGGTCGGCTGTGAATTCAGCACCACCTGATAAGTGTCCTCCCTTAACCTGCTGTCGGCGTTGCCCACCACCGTGCCGCCATCGGTCTCGATGATGATCACACCGGGCGTGTCGCCATCCGTGACCGTGACACTGACGGACGCCACCTCAATCCCGTTATAGGCGGTGTCGCCAGACGTCGCCACATGGCTGATGCTGACCCTCCGACCCGTGCTCTGGCTCACTTCATCATCCACTCCGGTCACCGTCACTGTCTGCGGCTGGTTCCAGTTGCCCGGCGTGAAGGTCAGTGTGTTGGTATCGACCGTGGCAATATTTGTATCGCCCGAGGTCACCGCAATCGTCACATTGGCGCTCGGCTCCGAGGTCAGCACCACCTGATAGCTGTCCGTGAGCGTGCCATCCTCGCTCACCGTGGTGCCACCCTCCGTCTCGGTGACGGTCACACCGGCCCCGTCGTCATCGCTGACCGTGACACTGACCGTGCCGGTCACCGATGCGTAGCCCCCGCCCGAGGCGCTGTGGGAGATGTCCGCACTGTCATCGGCGGTATCGACATCCTGCGCAGCCGCCACCGTCACCGTCTGCGGCTGGTTCCAGTTCGCCGTGGTGAAGCTGAGCGTGGCCTGGTTAGCGTTCGTGCCGGTGTCGGTATCCACCGTCACGTCGGTATTGGTCGGCTGGGTCAGCGTCACCGTCACCGTCCCCGTCGGCTCGGTCGCCAGCGCCACCGTGTAGGCCGCGCTCCCGCCCTCCGGCACTTCCAGCGGGTCTGCGGCCTGCGCAAACACAAGAGCCGCCTCGTCGTCATCTTCAACCGTGACACTGACGGACGCCACCTCAATCCCGTTATAGGCGGTGTCGCCAGACGTCGCCACATGGCTGATGCTGACCCTCCGACCCGTGCTCTGGCTCACTTCATCATCCACTCCGGTCACCGTCACTGTCTGCGGCTGGTTCCAGTTGCCCGGCGTGAAGGTCAGTGTGTTGGTATCGACCGTGGCAATATTTGTATCGCCCGAGGTCACCGCAATCGTCACATTGGCGCTCGGCTCCGAGGTCAGCACCACCTGATAGCTGTCCGTGAGCGTGCCATCCTCGCTCACCGTGGTGCCACCCTCCGTCTCGGTGACGGTCACACCGGCCCCGTCGTCATCGCTGACCGTGACACTGACCGTGCCGGTCACCGATGCGTAGCCCCCGCCCGAGGCGCTGTGGGAGATGTCCGCACTGTCATCGGCGGTATCGACATCCTGCGCAGCCGCCACCGTCACCGTCTGCGGCTGGTTCCAGTTCGCCGTGGTGAAGCTGAGCGTGGCCTGGTTAGCGTTCGTGCCGGTGTCGGTATCCACCGTCACGTCGGTATTGGTCGGCTGGGTCAGCGTCACCGTCACCGTCCCCGTCGGCTCGGTCGCCAGCGCCACCGTGTAGGCCGCGCTCCCGCCCTCCGGCACTTCCAGCGGGTCTGCGGCCTGCGCAAACACAAGAGCCGCCTCGTCGTCATCTTCAACCGTGACACTGACGGACGCCACCTCAATCCCGTTATAGGCGGTGTCGCCAGACGTCGCCACATGGCTGATGCTGACCCTCCGACCCGTGCTCTGGCTCACTTCATCATCCACTCCGGTCACCGTCACTGTCTGCGGCTGGTTCCAGTTGCCCGGCGTGAAGGTCAGTGTGTTGGTATCGACCGTGGCAATATTTGTATCGCCCGAGGTCACCGCAATCGTCACATTGGCGCTCGGCTCCGAGGTCAGCACCACCTGATAGCTGTCCGTGAGCGTGCCATCCTCGCTCACCGTGGTGCCACCCTCCGTCTCGGTGACGGTCACACCGGCCCCGTCGTCATCGCTGACCGTGACACTGACCGTGCCGGTCACCGATGCGTAGCCCCCGCCCGAGGCGCTGTGGGAGATGTCCGCACTGTCATCGGCGGTATCGACATCCTGCGCAGCCGCCACCGTCACCGTCTGCGGCTGGTTCCAGTTCGCCGTGGTGAAGCTGAGCGTGGCCTGGTTAGCGTTCGTGCCGGTGTCGGTATCCACCGTCACGTCGGTATTGGTCGGCTGGGTCAGCGTCACCGTCACCGTCCCCGTCGGCTCGGTCGCCAGCGCCACCGTGTAGGCCGCGCTCCCGCCCTCCGGCACTTCCAGCGGGTCTGCGGCCTGCGCAAACACAAGAGCCGCCTCGTCGTCATCTTCAACCGTGACACTGACGGACGCCACCTCAATCCCGCCATAGGCGGTGTCGCCAGACGTCGCCACATGGCTGATGCTGACCCTCCGACCCGTGCTCTGGCTCACTTCATCATCCACTCCGGTCACCGTCACTGTCTGCGGCTGGTTCCAGTTGCCCGGCGTGAAGGTCAGTGTGTTGGTATCGACCGTGGCAATATTTGTATCGCCCGAAGTGACCGCAATCGTCACATCATGGGTCGGCTCCGAGGTCAGCACCACCTCATAGCTGTCCTTGACCGTGCCATCCTCGCTCACCGTGGTGCCGGAGCCGGTCTCGGTGACCGTCACACCGGCTTCGTCGTCATCGGTGCTGTCCACGATGGGGTCTTTCACCGTAACATCGAAACGGTTTTCAGTCTTATGCGGATCTGCCCCGCCGTCCACAAGGGTACCAAGCCCGGCGCGATCAAATCCATTTACGCCCATCCCGTCCGGCCCCAGGGCCACGGTGATGATCTCGCCGCCGACTTCAGCTACATTGTCGGCCACTGTGGTCAGTTCCAGCGTTGCGGTCTGCACCGTTTCCGTGGCGGATCCGACGAACTTCAGTTTCGGGGTATCCGTATTCTCCCCGGACAGACTCACCCCCATGTTGAGGGACGAACCACTCTTTTTAGCAAGGTTCCAGTCGGCGGTGGTGACGTTCGTGCCACCGATGGACAGCGGCACGGCGATGTCCTCTCCCGAAATCAGCGCGCGCGACAACGTCACCGTGAACTCCACCGTGTCACCCTCCGCAATGGCCCCCGTGCCCTTACGGGCGAGAGAGACCACCGTTGGATCCTGATCGATGATCCATCGGTCGCTGAAGGCGCGAGAGGGAATTAGCTTAACATTGGTCTGCGTAAGGACTCTATCAATATTGACACGGATGGTTTCGCGTGGCTCATCAACATTGTCGTCAGTTGCGCCGATCGTAAAACTTACCTCCGATTCCCCTTTCGGCAAAATGACCCTGAAAAATGTTTCACCGGTTGTTCCGTCCTTTTCCACTTGAAATATCTTAGGGTCTGTCAGATCGAAATCAGAACTCTCCGCCGAATAGCCTGTCATTGTCGAAGACAATGTCTGCATGCTGTCTACCCGATAGAGTACCGTTATGTCCTTTGGGGCTGGATCACCCGAAATTATGTAAAGCCGGAAGGTCATGTCCTGCCCTTCCTTACACCCCTCCACCAACTGGTGTGTAGTGCACCCTGCCGACGCCATTTGCGCTGCAACAGGTGTCCCCGCCAGCATGGTCAGTAGCATGCCACACAAGAAGATGTGTTTTATCAGGAACATTGCACTGCGCGGAATATGCCCCTCATCATGTGGTTCCTCGATTTTGACTGCGGCGGGGGCATGATACGCGCTCTGTTTTGCATCGGCCCCGTCCGCGCGCCCGCTCAACGCCATATAAAGGCTGCCCACCGTGTGCCGCCCCTCGCCCTTGCGTCCAGGCAACGCGCCGGGCCGGTTTGGGGCTGGCCCCTGTCGGGCGGGGCGGTGTCCAGTACAACATCTTAAGTCGCCGTAGCCCCCTCTACCACTTCCAGAGCCGCCGTGGTGACAGTCACGCCCGGCGTCTTAAACCTCGCCGTTGATCGTGATTTTGAAAAGGAAGAGTTAGTGTCTGGCTGCTTGGCGAACTCCAAGCGCCATTTACCAGACGCAGAATCGGCGTTCCGGCGTTCCGGCGTTCCGGCGTTCCGGCGTTCCGGCGTTCCGGCGTTCCGGCGTTCCGGCGTTCCGGCGTTCCGTGAAAGTGTGGGCTGGTAAATCAGGCTGTCAACACCAAGGATACCGAAATTCAAAATTCTTCCGTTCAACATCATCATCAAGCCTTTCGGGAGCCATCCGCCCCTTGATGCTTCAAAACGATGTGCCACGCTCTCCCGCCATTCCGAATGCCGAACAAAACTCCGAAACGCAGCGCGGGTTGAGAGCGGGGGACAAGATCGTCTTCACGCGCAACCTCGGGGGCCTCGGGGTGGTGAATAGCGAACGCGGAAGAGTCGAGGAGATCGGGCGGACGGGCCCGCGCATCCGGCTTGCCGACGGGCGGCGGCTGGAGTCGGTGCTGGACGATGACCGGCTGCGGCACATCGAACACATCTGGACCTCGACGGACAACGTGATCGCGGTGCCGGACGCGGACAGCATGATGACGGAACGCGCGAGCCGGGTCCTTGCGCAGCCGCAACTCGATCCTGTGAAGGGCGGTTTTCCAGCCGTTATCTTCCCCGCGCTCCGCATCCGCTCCACTTCACACAGCGTCAAAACGGCGGTCTTGATCCGATCAAGCAAGCCGCGCCGAAAGCGTGGCGAGCGAAGGACCGTCGAGCTATTCGGGAAACGGCGCGCGCCGGACTACGTATCCGTTCGCAAACATCCGCGCAGCCTTTTCCCGCGCCCGGACAATGTCCCGCTCGCTGTCGGTTGCTTTTATCGCCCGCTGCTTTGTGACCGAATTGTCTGGCATGCTTGGTCCCGCTATGTGTAAGCATCAAATGATATATGTATGGCAGTTCTTAAGCCCGAAAAGTGACTCAAAAACCGCTATGCTTTGTATATAGCATATATGCTTACATATACCGTGATCAGCGCAAAAGCAGTGCAAAGCGCGGGATTATGCGTACATAGTTCTCACCGAAAATGCAACTTTTTGCGATAAAACGCCCGCAAAAAACATATATACTCCCGCGACCGAATTGACCTGAATGTTGTTGCTCAGATCACCTTGTAGTTTTGGGTCGCTACGACGCGGAAATTGTCGGTAACGGTGTCTCGGAATTTGGTCCAGTTTTCGGGCAGCGTTTTTCGGAAGAACTCGAATATGGCGACGGTGAACGCGGCAAAGCTGGGGTAATGCTGATTGTGCGTGACCCATTTGTGCATGATGCCCCAAAGTCGTTCGATCGCGTTGAGATGTGGGGCGTATGAGGGCAAGAAGTGCAATTTCACGCGCCGCTCCGGGCTTTCCAGCCATGGTGTGAGTATCTTTGCATGATGGTAGCGCGCATTGTCGAGGATAACGTGAATTGCGGTCTTCGTGGGGTAGCTTTGTTCGATCTTTTCCAGCATTTGCCGGGTCGTTTCGGCATTGATCTTCTCGCCCTCCACGAAGGTGAACTGGAAGGTTTCAAGATTGAGCGCCCCCTGAATGTTGAGCCGCTTGCGACCTGATGTGGTTTTCACAGCGGTCTTTTGCCCTTTGGGAAACCAGCCATGCGCGGGGCGGCTCTGATATTCGGGGTGTACGGCGTCCGAAAACACAACCGCCTCATCCGGCGACAGGGCGGTCATCAGCGCCTCGTACCAGTCGATAAATGCCTGCTGCTGGTCTGGATCGGCTTGCGCGGAAAGCGCGAGAGGCTTTTTGTACTCGAATCCCAAACGTCGCATCAGCTTTGAGGCACCAGAACGACAGTAGCTCTGACCAAACTCGGCCAGAATATAAGCGCGGATTTCATCGACACAGCGGGCCGGATGCTCGCTGAAATGTTCTTTCACCGCCTCTTCCTGAGGGAATGACAGGTGCCCCTCGCGCGGGCTGTAATCCTTCAGGCCAAAGAATGCGAGACCGTCAGCTTTATAGGCAAAACGCCATTCCATCAGAACTGAAGGCCCGATGTCCAATATCTCGCAAACAATCTTGGGGTCATAACCTGCATCCAGCAGTATAAAAGCCCGCGCACGCTTCCAGACCAAGGCTTCAACCTTGCGACGACGACAGAGCATTTCAAGCGCGGCGCGCTCGTCATCTGTCAACGAAACGGTTGCGAAGTTTAACATGCACAGAGACAGACAGATCAAAACCCATCCGGCCATGTGACAATTTGAATCGCCCACTCAAAAACACTCAGGGCAATTCAGTCAAAGCAGTATACATATATGCTTACACATACTGTTATCAACGCAAAACCAGCGCAAAACGCGGGATTATACGTACATAGTTCTCACCAAAAATGCAACTTTTTGCGACAGAGTGCCCGCAAAAAGCATATATGTAGAGCATATAAACTCTGCTTAAAGTACCGCGCAACATGCTGTATTACTTACGTTAATGAGAGGAACGATGCAAACTATGTAAGACGGCTTGCCCTTGATTTGGTGAGTTTCAGGTTTTCACACCACCGGGCGAGCGCGTTCTTCGGGTCGTAAGCGCCGCCGAGACCACGAAGAATATCAAGCGAAAGGTCGAAGGTTGGTTGCCAAGCCCCAGAGCGGCTTGGAAGTCTTCGATCCTGTAGGCGCAGCGGCTTTGGTTGTTGTGGCAAGTATTGCGTAAGGCGTTCAAGACGTAAGCGGGTCTCTACATCAGGAACAATCGATGCAAGCCCGGCGGCGGCAGCTCTGATGACCGCGTTGTAGGGGTTTTCTCGGGTGAAAGAGGTAACAGATTGGGGAAAGCCGTTTTCAGAGGGTACAGACAAATCTTCAGGGTCAAAATCCCCTTCGATGGCAAATTCATTGTGATGCAACCGGCGATATGTGCGCAACGGTCTACGCTGGTTCTTCCAGTACATCTCAATGAGGGAGCGACCGATCAGTGACGCAAGATCGGATGTTGCCCGTGATGATGACTTAAGACCTTCATTGTCCAATAAACGTCCGTGGTGCGAGAGCATTGCCAGCAAGAAGAAGTCTTCGCGCCATCCAGGCGCGGAACCGAGAAATTTCGGCGCTATTTCAAGCTCCAGCCCAGAGGCCAGTACGAGAAGGCCCGCCACGTTCTGGAACTGGAAACGGTCGGCATTGATCGATAGCGGCACACTCCCAAGTCCAAAGATACCACGAACGCGCTCTCCGGCGCGAAGTAACAGTTCACGGGCCTTGGAGGCGCTAACGTCGCCACACTGGGCGATCTCTTCATGCAGAGCGGAAGGCTTCGCATATTCGACGGCTGTTAAGCGCTTCCAAGGGCGCATGGCGATCAAACAGCCTTTTGTGCCAGAGCCAAGAAAAGCTCATATACCTGCGAAGCGTCCACAGTGACGGGACCTTTAATCATGGCACGGGGCGCATCTCCGAAGGACGTTTCTTCAAGAACGTACGGGTTTCCCGCGATTCCACGGTCTGCATTCAGGATGATCGCTGTCCCGCGAACGTCGCCGAAGAAGGCCTCATCAATATGGTTCTTGATTGTCCGCCATGCCGTTGCGAAGTGAGCAAGGGTGTCCGCCACGCTGGAAGGCTTGGCATTATTCGGCATCAACACGCCATGACCAATCCTGAACTCAGGCCCCCGGCCAAGCGCAATTCTTGCATTGACGGCATCAAAGGCTTGGATGGCGGCTTCGATTACATCGGCTGCTGAACTCGGTGTTGGTGGCAAGGATGAAGCTGGTGTCGTGGAAAGACCGAAATGTGTGCGAAGGACTGAAGATTTGGGCTCCAAATTGAATGGTGTCCAACGGCGCAGGAAAGCCACATCGAGCGGCTCGACCGAAACATCGGCTTGGTTCATGGCCGCAAGAATGTAGAGTCTTGGCGGGAAGGCGTATTCGATCAGATCGCCAGTTGAAGGATCGATAAGATCAAAGAATTGTGTCGCTGGCGTAGGCCCACCATCTGGTGCCAGGCGTTTGTCGGCCTCAATGGCCACGATGGCACCACCGAAGACTTGGACAGTCGGACCCCGGTTGATTTCATCAATGATCAGCAGCGAGGCACTGTTTGGCTGCTTGGCATATTCACTCGCGTTGTAGAGAATGCCTTTGGTAATTCTAAACGATCCAGGTGTAACCCCGGTCCTAACGTCAGGCATCATTCCCGTAAGGAAGTCTCGGTACTTGCTGGATTGGTGCAGAACGCAGCGAAAGACTTTTCGATGTGTGGATTTGCCGATAGCGCCGGGAAGGTAGTGTCTCAGTTTGAAAAACGGGGCGATAAACGCCCCGCCCAGTAACATTTACGCAGCGCAATTCTTTTGACGCATTTGAGACCGTACAGCATTGAGGTTGCCCTGTGCAACCGAGAGCGCAGTTACCTCGCTATCGTTTCCATCCATCGCAAATACTGCGGGCCAGAACAGTATCCACGTCACCGCTTCTATTGTTTTGTCGTTTTTGTAGCCCTTATCGACGGCGGCTTGCAATCTGGGAATAGCATCTTGCAAGGTTCTGACTTCTGATTGCAATTGTTTGCATGAATAACTGCTGTAGTTGCTTGGCGATATTGGCGCTGGAACAACTTCAGACGATTTTTGAGCGTCACTGCAAGCCGCCAGCGAAACTGCCGTGCAGGTCAGTGCTATTTTGATAGACTTCAACTTGTTCTCCCTGTTGTCTGCAACACGCCCAGCGGGTGCCGGGCCATTGCAAACATCTATCAACGAGAGAGTGTCCCCGCTTATTCGCCAAGGCCCGGGAAGCTACTCCGGGCCGCAACTGGCTTATTCGGCGGGTGGCCCGGCATAGCGGGCTGATAGATGTTTGCAGAGGCGAAACTGAGGCGATTCCAAGGTGAAAGCAAGCAATTCGAAGAAAGCCGCGGAACTGGTTCACTCCGAAATTGCGGTCCCTGAACATGCGCCAGCCTGGGTGGTTGAGAATTTCGGGCAGGCGGCTTTCGAAAAAGCACTTGCAGAATTTCGGGCCGAGGCTGCCAAAGATGGTGTTCCAATTTCCGATGAGGAGGCTGCGCGCCTGGCCTGGGCAAAGCTCTCCGAGCGTTTATGGAATTCTGTTGAAGATGGTGAAGATCGGCTGAACAAGTTTCCGACGAAGGCGCAATTGGCCCGTTCGGTGACGCTGGCCTTGCCGCGCATGTTGAGCCGTGAGGCGCAGGTCGCATTGATGCGGGGTTTCGTGTCTGAGGTGTATACCGGGCGGGGCATGATCGCGGATTGGGTGATCCATGAAACCGGCGACGGCAACCCGCATGTGCATGTGATGCTGACCCTGCGGGACCTGGGCGAGACGGATTGGGGCCTCAAAAACCGGGACTGGAACGCGCGCTCGATGATCAACCAACAACGCAAGGTCTGGGCCGATCAAGCCAACCTGATGCTGGAGCGGGAGGGGTTCGTCGAGCGGATCGATCATCGGTCGCTGAAGCAGCAGGAGCTTGAACTGGAGCCGGAGACTTACAACCCGCATATCGCTGAAACGGCGGAACTGAACGGCGAGGTTCCGCGCGAAAAGCTGCGCTGCGCAGAGGTGCGGCGGCGGAACATGGCGTATCTGCGGGCGCATCCCGAACATATGCTTTCGGTTGTGCAGGCAAGCCGGGCGGTGTTCAGCGAAGAAGATGTGTGCAAGGCTTTTGCGACGCGTCTTGACCTGAGCGAACAGCAGCGCGACGGCGAATTGGACCGGTTGACGGGGGAGGCGATGGCGTCGCCCGATCTGCTGCCGGTGGTGGCGGGAATGCCGTCCAGGGCGGAAGGGGCAGAGGGTCGCCCGCAACTCTACATCACGCTGGCGAAAGCCCGTATGGCGCAGCAGTTGGCGCGGGATGCGAAGGCGCTTTCGGAAAGTGGAATGGCTGTGGTTGCCGGGACCGGCCGGTTCGGAGAAGGGTTTGTGTCGATGGATGTGATCGAGACCGGTGAGGGTTCGATCGTGGCGAATATGGCGCATGTGAAAGGACGCGACGGAAATGACGGGCGAAGAAATGCGGCGGATGATGGAGATCATCAGGGAACAGGAACACCCACTGCCGGAAATGACAGCCGGGAAAGAGGCGGATCTGTTGCCGCGCGTGACGGAAGAAACGGTTCTGGCGCGTCTGCGGCGGCACGCGGTCCAAAGTCTGCGTCGGGCCCGTCTGCTGCAGCGGTAGGAAACGCGCCGGACCAGCGCACGGAGCCCCCGTTCCGTCTAGGTGCGAATGCTGTTGCAGACCCGATTGAATTTGGTACCGGTTCGATCATTGTGGATATAGCGCATGTGCAGGGAGAAGAGGATGATAATTCCCGGTGGAGAAATAGGGTCGGTGGTCGAGGCGATCCGGCGGGCGGAACACCCGTTGCCGGAGGCGATGGAGACGGAAGAGATAGAGCCGTTGCCGGTGCAGGATCGGGGCCGGGCCGCGGGGCTGTTGCAGCGTCTGCGGCGGCACGCGGTCGAAAGCCTGCATTGGGTCCTTCAGCGGCTGCGGTCAGAGAAGCGCTGAGCCAGCGCGCGGAGGATCTGTTCCAGTCCATTTTTGGAGAGCCGGTGCGGCCGGGGGCCGCGGAATGGCGGGCGCGGGACAACGCAGCGCAAACGATGCGGATGCGGGGCCCGAGGCGCGGATTGTGGCATGATTATTCCTCAGGCGATGGGGGCGATCTGTTCGATCTCGTCGCCCGTGAATTCTGCGGGCTGAGTTCGGCGAAAGCGGATTTCCCGAAGGTGCTGGAAGAGGCGGCGCGCTACTGTGGGATCGCAACGGATCGGACTGAATGTCGGCCTCAACCCGTGGATGAGACGGTTCTTCTGGCGCGGGCACGGCAGGCTGAACAGGCCGAG
Organism: Paracoccaceae bacterium; assembly: GCA_965242975.1. Lineage (GTDB taxonomy): Bacteria > Pseudomonadota > Alphaproteobacteria > Rhodobacterales > Rhodobacteraceae > JAPPHA01. Next base: position 299,119 of record CBDETS010000002.1, read on the forward strand.
GCGCGCGAGGCGGCCCGGCGCGCGGCTTTGGTCAAGGATATCGCGGCACGCGCGGTGCCGGTCGGGGAGAGTGCCGGGAAAGGCGGGACGCCTGCCGCAGCCTATCTGACGGTGCGCGGTATCACGGAATTGCCGGGGGACACGGTTGCCTGCCTGCCGCCTGTTCCAGGGGTGCCGGTGCCGGGTCCGGAGTATTCCGCGCGGCATCGCCAAGTTAATTTGCTGAGTTTGTAGTTTTCTGGCGATGCTTGGTCATGCGGTCATTTCGAGGGCGTAGAGGCGCCACAGATCGAAGGCGTCTGCTCTTGATTGTCGGTAGTGGTTGGCGTGCATGCGATAGCGGCGGGGACGGAAGACTGTATTGATTTGGTCATGAGCTGCCAGGAACCTCTGAGCTTGCGCCGGTGACTTGAACCGGCCCATGACCTTCTCTCGTTTTCGTGTCGGTCGATGCGACCCTTCTGCACGATTGTTCAGCCCCTTGTGGGCCCGGTGCTCCGCGGTTGGGGCCAAGCTTTTGATCGGTTTTATGTAGCTGCGCAACTTATCCGACACGACAACCCGCGGGTCGCCATATACGTTGATCAAGCGGTGTAAAAACCGCCTGGCAGCCTTAGCATTCCGGTGCCTCTGGACGAGAATATCAAGAGTATCTCCATCGGCGTCTACCGCACGCCACAGCCAGAAACGCTCTCCCGCGATGGTGATAACCACTTCATCAAGGTGCCACTTGTCGTTTGGGCGGGGACGATCGCGTTTGATGCATCCCGCAAAGTGGCGACCAAAGCGGTTCACCCACAGCCGAACTGTCTCCCGGCTGACGATCACGCCGCGTTCGGCAAGCAAATCTTCAACATCCGCTGTACTCAGAGCAAATCGGTGATACGCCCAAACCGCATACGCGATCACCTCGCGTGGAAAACGAAACCCCTTCAGGCCCGGCATGCTGGATGGTATTTTCATTGCAGATCCTTACGCCATCAAGCTCCCCACATCAATTTGGCAATGCCCCCGCAGGTCCTCCGCGCGCATCCGCGCGATCTCCTCCAGCGTCGCGGGCAGACGTTTGGTGATCTCCGGCAGCCTGTATTGCCGCTCGAGATCGGCCAGGTCCTCGGCCAGCCGGGCGGTGTTGCGGTCCTTCACCACGTACATGGTGCCGTCATCCTTGAGCAGGCAGACCTGTTTGAAATAGTCATCCCCCACATCGATGATGCCGGTGGGGCCGATCTCCGGTTGCTTCTGCCCGGTCAGACCTGTGCCTCCGCCGATATCCTCCAGCCTGTCCTTTGCGCCGGACACGGCGCTGCCCATCGCGTCTCCGAACGGTTTGAGCGCCCGGGCCGTCCTTGGGGCGAAGCCGCCGGACGGGACGGCCTCCGGCTGTGCCGCCCGCCGCACCCGGTGATGGGCCGGTTCCACGGCCATGTCTGCTGCCGGCCCGCGCAGCCGGGCGCTTATGGTTCTCAGAAACCTCATTCCGCCGCCCAGGGGCCGTCTCCCGCCCGCGCCGTGTAGATCAGGGTCCAGTTCAGGGTCTCCTCGGGCAGCGCCACAGAACCGTCCGCGCCGGACACGACGCCGGGAAGGAGATCCATCATTGCCGTGAACATTCCGGCCCCGTCGCGCTCTTTACCGGGGGCTTCGTAATCCGGGTCATGATCCGGTGCCACATCTCCCGCCGACTCGACCGCCGCCATCCAGCTTTCATCACGGTCAACCCCGCCATCATGGTAAGGCCTGCGGGCCGCCACCGGTGCAGGGTCCTGCACGGCTGCGGGCTGTCCGGGCCCCGCGTCGGCGGCCACATCCGCGAAAAAATCTGTTGCACCCTGCGGCGCATTCTCCCGGGATGGCACTGCGGTGTCCGTCTCAACAGGGGATGCGGCCAGCGGGTTTGCTGCTGCCTCCCGTTCGGCGGCGGCCAGTCTCGCTTCCGCATCCGCCAGGGCGGCGCGGACGGCGGGCAGGCCGGGTGATCCGCCGGGCTGCGCTTCGAGGGTCTCGACACGGGCGCGCAGGACATCCACCTCCGATTGCAGCGCGGCGAGGCCGGGGGCCTCCGCCGGGGCGGCCCTGTCACTGTCCGCGATATCCGCATCCGCCGTGAACGCGGGTGCCGTGCTCTCGACCGGTGTGGGGCGGTCGGCAGGTACGGCCTGTTCGGCGGGGGCCAGAAGCGCGGCCACCGCCGCCTCGGCCGCGCGATGCGCCGTGACGACCCTGGTGATGTCGTCGGCCCATCCCGGTCCAGGTAGAGTTGGTCCCGCGTCCGGGTCATCAGCGCCGCACTGCGCACGGTTCCGCTGGTCTTGTCCAACTGCCAGAAGATGCCGAGCGGGGCGTAGAAGATCCCCGTCAGGGCGTTTCCGGACAGGCGCAGGGTCACGATCCGGCCGCTCGCCCGCACCAGCCGGCGTTCGAGCGTGTCGAGCAGCGCCTCGGGTGTACCCGCTGTTGGAGGCGGGCCGTAGGCGACGGTGTTCGAAACGGTTTGCGCCTGTGCCGCACCGGCAAGGCAGAGGAGTGTTAACGAAGCGGCAAGCGCGGCGTGAAATGGCTGGCGCAGGCCGTGAATAGCGTTTATGCGCGGCAAGTCGAACTTGTCGAGAGATATATGAGTACTACCGCGCCTGATACCCTCCAGACCGCCAAACATCCCGGTGAAGCTGGAATTGAACCGGAACAGGTCATCAAATGCCTGACCATCAGAGAAAGAGGCAATCGCAGAAACATGAGCGGGATTGACGTGAACGTTGAGACGCTTGCGACGGCTCTGGATGCCAGGATTCAAACGGTAGAGGGCCGTCTTGAAGTGAAGGCTGACAGCGGGACCAAAAAGCGCGAGCCAAATAAAAACACGCCGCGCAAGCGGTACGCTTGCCCGATCCGCACGCTCTTTTCCGCAGTCACCGCGTTTGGACTGTTGGCTGGCAACCTGGCCCCGCCAGCCTGAGTTTGTTGTGGCAAAAGCCCCGTCCAACTCGCAGCGGCAGGGAGAGGTGAAGGGGGCGGGGCGGACGGCCAGGCCAACGCTCCCCTTGTGCGCTTCGGAGCCGGGTCCGGCACGTGGATACTGGAAACGGCAGACAGAACAGATTATCTTGTGAATGAAACCGTTTTTCCGTAGACCTGCATGTCCGTTGCCTTTGACACCTTGAAAGCCGCCCGCCGTCTGAGCGCGGCCGGGTTCAGCGATGATCAGGCCGAAGTCCTTGCCGGGATATTCTCCGAAGGCATCACCAAGAATTTGACGACCAAAGACGACATTGCGCTGGTACGCAAGGATATGGAAGCGCTGGACAGCAAGATCGACCAAGTGAAGGAGACGCTCGAGACGAAGATCGAAAGCGCATCGCGCAATACGATCATCTGGCCGGGCGGCGCGGTCTTCGCCGCCGCCATCGCCCTGAATCTCATGGACCGCTATTTTCCCCCGCCCGGCTGAACCGGATCCCGAATTTCCCTCTTGCAGCCCCCTGCCCTCCTGCGCCAGATTTGCTCCCGGCGCGGCGAGTTTTTCGGTGGCAACCGAACTCGACCCCTGCCGCGCCGCCCGGGTGGGGTGTTTGCTTTTTTCTCCCCGTCCGGGTTTTCCCTGTGCTGGACAGGCAGGATGCAATGAGCGGGGTGCTTTTTGCATTCTGTTCAGGAAGGCGCAATCGTCCTGACCCGGCCCGCTTGGCCCAAACATGGAACCGCACGTTTGCCGATTTCCGCCCTCCTGGGCCAGAGTCGATCCAGGCGCGGAACTCTGTCTTCTTTCCTGCTCGATTGGAGACGGGTTTCGCACCGCCCGGACTGCAGACGACCTGTCTTTGTCCCGTCCGGGCTCATGAGGAGAGCAGTCAGGGGGCGGCGGACACGCTGTCCCTTGTTCTTTTTTGGAGATGAGCCTACTCCGCAAACCTGCCATTGCTTGCCGGGCGGCTTTGCACTCGTCAACGGGCCGGTCTTCACGCTCCTGCGCCCCCTGCCCCCACCCGGCTGAAACTGTCCCGGGAACAATTCTGGAACCGTGCGTTTGCTGATCTGCGCGCTTTTGCGTCAGAATTGAACCCGGCGCGGCGGTTTGCGAGAGGCCCAACTTTCTCGCGCATTTCTTATGGGGATTGCCCCGCGCCGCCCGGGCGGGATGGGCGAGTGGCATTTCATTCCGCCCGGGTTTGCTGGCAAGGCAGGCAAGGTCCGATTCGATCCGACACTTCCCTGACTGCATCCATCCTTCAACCCCGTCGCGAATTTCCGCTTGCGGTTCCCCGCCCTGTCGGGCACAGAATGAAGCCGGTGGCCGGGTCAGCACCACCCCATCTCCATGGGCGCGCGGCACCAACCGGGCGGGATTGTCTTGTCCTCCTCGTCCGGACTCCCCGAACCGGGGACAGGCAGGGGGAATGAGTGGAGCCCCCTGCCACCCGCCCGGACCGGCGAAACCGCCCGCGCCAACCGCATATGCCAGCATGACGCTCACTTGATCACCTCCGTTGGATCGGGGGTGATCAGGTCGGGGCGCAACACACGCCGACCGGGATCCTGCGCGATCAGCTTGTCATAGGTGATGGCCGTCTGCGCCTCGTTGACCTCCACGCCCAGTTCCTCGGCGGAGGGGAAATCCGGACACAGCGTCCAGACCGCGCGCGGCAGGCGCTCCTGAAGATGACCGGGGTTCCATGTGTGCCAGGTCTTGCGCTTGCGGTAGAAGACGATCTCGCCGGTCGCGCCGTCATAAAGCGGGCTGATGCCGGGGCGTTTGGGGTCGAAGTCTTCCTGGACCGCTGGGTGGAGCATGTGCTGCAACGTCCCGGCATGCTTGACCTTGACCGGGGCCCAATGGTCGTCGGCGCGGGTGTAGTAGGAGGGATCGTTTCCGTATGAGCACCAGATGTAACGACCGTCTCGGCCCACGAAAACGACCTTCAACGCGTGGTTAACGACACCGGGGACTGTGCTGAATTTTCTCCCTCTGTCGACGACCACAACTCGGTTGCCGAAGAGTTCCCGCATATCTTCCGCCCGCACGTTGCCCGGCGGGTGGCGGAAATAACGATCCGCTTTTGCCTCTTTCTTTGTCATCGAGACAAACGCCTCGGCATAGCTCTGCGGGCGTTTCTCGCCTCTGTCCGAATGTGCCGTCGCGCCGGTTGCGGCGGCGACCCCGAAGGCTGCGGCCAGGGTGGCGCTCAGGGCGATCTGGGTAATCCGTCGCATGGTGTGTCCTCCTGTTGCGGTGGAGCGCTCATCATATAGAGACCGCCCGTCCCCCGCCGGGCCGTCATTTCCCACGGCGGAACAGGGATATGAGGCCACCGCGTCATTGGTCCTTTCCGCCTCTGTTGGTGTGCCCACCACGATCCTCGACGCCCGTATTTTCAGCACCAGGACCTCCTCATTGACGGCAACCCCCTCGAAGACATCCGTCTCGCCCCAGGCCGCGCGCAGTTCATCGATCGGGCAGCTTCCCAGCATTTGCCGGATCGTGGCGGCGGTGTCGGCCGGTTGATAGTCCGATGGGGTCTCGCCGCCGAGCGGGCGGCTCTGGGCCCGCGCGGACCCGGCGGGGAGCGCCAGCAGCATCGCGGCCAGGAGAAGGGGCGGACGGGAAGCGTGCAGCATGATCATCCCTCGTCTTTTCTCAGGTGAAGCGCGGTCTCCAGGTCCCGCCAGTGCAGCAGGGCGGTGCTCCCGTCGTCCCGGGTGACCGCGATGTGATCGCCGAGGCTGCGCCAGAGCGGGCTTGCGGGGACCGCGACGGGAGTCCACGCCTGCGGCAGCCTGACGACGCCCCCGCCCGCCTGCCCCGCGTAGCGCTCGAAGCGGCCGCCTGCGGGCAGGTCCGCGATGGGGCGGGCCAGGGGCCGCGCCAGCAGGCGGTCATGGAAGCGTGCGAGCGGATGGGGGGTGGCGCTGACCGCAAGCAGGGAGGGGAGAGAATCCGGGAATGTGAAGGTGGTGCGGGTCCCGTCGTCCCAGTCCGTGACCACGAAGGGCGGACCGGATGTATCGCCGCCGAGGCGCATTACACCGGCGGCGCGCACGCGGGTCGTGTCACCCGACCCGTCCAGTAACGAGATCACCGAGAGCGGGGCGTAGAAAACCGCATGGCCGGGGGCGGGATCAGCCGTGGCGGGCGGCAGGGCCAGCACGCGCCCGTGAAGAGCCAGCATCCGGCGCTCGAAGGTTTCGAGCCAGGCCGCCGGGGTTACGGCGGTTGGCGGCGGCGTGTGGGAGGCGGCTGCAGGGGTGGTCTGGGCCTGGGCCGCGCCGGCAAGGCAGAGGCAGGCTGCAAGGGCGACGGCACAGGCGCGAAGAGACTGGCGCGGGGCGAACAAAGCGCTTATGTATGGGGTAACACCATCCAGGGAGCGGATATGGCCGAAGCGGCATTTGATACAATCGCGGAAGTCCAGCGTTTGCGCGATGCGGGCGTTCCGCAGGAACAGGCCGAGGCGATTACGCTTGTGGTCCGCAATGGCGTCACCGGTGGTGTTGCGACCAAGGCGGATGTTGATCAGGTCAAAACGGTGTTGGCTGGCGACATCAAGGCGTTGGACGACAAGATCGATGCCTCGGTCAAGGCGCTGGACGACAAGATTGATCTGGTCAAGGAAACGCTGGAGACGAAGATCGACAAGCAGGGTGTGGCCGTTGGCATGCAGATCGCCAATCTTAAGACGGAGTTTGCCAACGGGATTGCCGAGGTTGCCAAAGGCCAGGCTGTGCAGTTGCGCTGGATTATCGGATTGCTGCTCACCTTCTTTTTCGGGTTCTGCGGGTTGATACTGGCCGTATTGCGCACTCTGGCCCAGATAGGCTGACCTCGCCTCAAGGACACTCCCGAAATCGCAAACTTGCAGCCCCCTGCCCTCCTGCGTCAGACTCGATCCCGGCGCGGGGTCCGGTGCGGGGTCCACACACAGCCTCGCATGCTCTTCTTCATACGGACACCGTGCCGCCCGGACGGGATATGGACTGCCTTTGTTCCGTCCGGGTCCACGGGGAGGGTTCGCGAAGCTTTCAGGCCCGATCCGACTGTTCCGGGGTACAGGCCGGATTTCATCGCCGCTGCCATCATCCTGGGTGTAGTGGAACGTTATTTTCCCCCGCTCGGCTGACCCCGTCTCCGGAACACTCCCGAAATCGCCTGTTTGCATTCCCCTGCCCTCCTGCGCCAGACTTGATCCCGGCGCGGACCCCTGCCCTTTCTCATGCTCGATTGGAAACGGGGTCCGCGCCATCCGGACGGGGTGCCTGGTTCGTTGTGCGCCCCGTCCGGGTCCACGGGGAGGAGAGCAGGCAGGGGGTGGCCGCAAGGTCGCTTCCTGTTTCTTTTCCGGGGCGGTTTCCTCCCGCAAACCGGCCAATGCGGAGCAGGCCGTTTGGCCCGCGTCCCGCGCATATGACCGCCGCCCGGTCACTCACCGCCCCCCGCGGTTGCCGCCGCTTCCGGCTTCGACAGATCACCGGATGTGATCAGATCGGGGCGCAGGACGCGGGTGCCGGGATGCTGGGCGAGCATCTCGCGATAGGTGAGCGCGGTCTGGGCTTTGTTGACGCCGATGCCGAGTTCCTGCGGGCGCGGGAAATCCGGGCAGAGCGTGTAGACGGCGGCGGGCAGGCGCTGCTGCAGGTGGCCGATATCGTGATCCCACCAGCGGCCTTTATACTCGGTGTACCAGAACATCTCGCCGGTCCTGGCGTCATAGAGCGGGCTCAGGCCGGGATCGTCCACCGGTCCAGAGGGAGAGGTATCAAATTCCGGGTAGGTGTTGCCCTTCCAGGACATTTTCTTCGGTTCCCAGCGGTCATCGCGCCAGAACGGGACATAGGTTTTGATGTACCCATTTTTCCATTTTCCGGTCCGACCGCACCAGGCATAGCGCCCGTCGCGACCGATGAAGATGATTTTCGCCGCGCCACCATAACCCTGTCCGCTTCAGACGTCTTCTGGCAGACCCTGCTCCCAGAGACGCCAGCCTATTTCACGATCCGTATAGAATGATATCATCACCGTGTCGCCGAACAGCGCGCGCATGTCCTCGGCCCGCACATTGCCGGGCGGTGTGGGATAGGCGGGGCGCCGGGTGGCGGTGGCCATGTGCATTTTCGCCTCGGCGACGGATTGCGGGATCGGGTGGCCGGACCCTTCGTGTTTCGGCCCAAAAGCGCAGGCGCTGGCCGTGAAGGCGAGCAGGGCGAAGGTGGCGGCAGCGGTGAGTTGCATGAGCTTGTCTCCCGTGGTTTTGAAACTCTTTTTCTTCATAACCTTCTCCTTCCCGTTCTCTTTCCTCGCCCGTTCCGGTTGCCGGGGCCTCCGCCTGTGTTCCCTGATGCGCGTTCATTCATCCTCGTTGCCCCTGCCGGCATCCTTTTCACCGGGCGACTCGCCGCAACTGCTGCAATCGTCGGACACCGATCTGCCGCCCGTATGGCCTGCGCTCTCCGCCGCGTTCCGGTCCGCGTAATCGCCGCGCCCGTCGCCATCCACATCCCAGCTGTTATGGCCCTCATTGTCGGGACCACCGTTGCCCCCATTGCCGCCGCCGCCTCGGCACTTCGGCAGTGTCGGACCCACGCATTCCTCGCCCTCGCTGTTGCGGGTTTCCACCCCGCCGCGCTCGGCGCAGGTATTGCCGCAGGTCGGCGCCGGGCGGCAATTGCTGGACTGGGCCTGCCAGGGGGTGGCCCCGACGATGCCGGACGCCCGGCCCGGATAAAACGTCTCGCACGGACCAGGGGCCGCAGGCGGGCTGCCCAGCAGCGCCTTCGCCTTCCTGAAGGTCTTCAGGTTCCTGCGGCGCTGGCCTTGCGTATCGACGGGCCGGGCCTTCGATCCCGGCGCGCGTTCGAAATTGCACCAGCGGATCTGGCGCGTTTCCTTCACCGCCCCGGTATGTCCGGCCGGGCATTTCCCGTTGCGGGTTTCGCCTTTCTGCATTGGGATATTCCTGTAGCATCGGTTCTCAACCCGGTAGCCGGTGATCTTGTCCCATTTGCTGTCGCCGTCGGGGAACGTATAGGTCCGCGTTTGGTAGATCATCTCGCCCAGCGGATAGTCCGTGTTTTTCTGAGCGCAGGACTGCTGCGCGGGTGGTGACGGGTTCTCGTCCGGGCAGGACGGCGCACCCTCCACCGTCTTGCTGCCGTTGCCCCACACCGTCACATCGGATGTGCAGACCGTCTTCCGCTCCGGCACGCCGTCCGGTCCCGCGCCGGGCGGCCAGCAATTGCGGTTGACCTCGACCCAGGCGGCAGGATCATTCGGAGAGACCAGCGCCCCGCCGGATGTCTTCAGAGGATTTCCGTGGATATCGAACACGACCCCTCCGATCCTGTGGCGGCGTTGCTCGATCCTGCCGAATTCTCCGGCGGGACAGGCCACGAACCGGGTCTCGCGCGCCTTGCGGCCGGACCAGAGCGATTGCGAGGCGACGATCAGCAGGCCCTCTTTCGGGAAGCCGGCTGTATTTGGAGCCACATCATCGCAGGCATGAAGCCGCAGGGTCTCATTCTGCATATCGCGCAAGGCCCAGCCGGTGCCGTCGCGTTCGAGCAGGTCCGGCGTGTTGGCCCGCGCCGGTCCGATATCGTCCCGCAGATGCCAGAACCAGGTCGCATTCCGGACCATCTCCGGTGCCCAGCGGTCGCGCAGGTCCGAGACGTCCATCCAGACCAGCGCGGTGACCGTGTGGGTCAGCTTGCCACGCGAGAAGCAGACCCCCGCGTTAAGACGCGCGGCCCAATCGTCGGGATCGAAGGGCAGGCGGCCCGACGCGTCCCGCAGCCAGGTTTTCAGCGTCGGAGCGGGAACGGGCCGGAACCTCTCCCCCGACCAGCCCGCGAGAAATCTGCGCTGTTCGCGAAACATGCTGGTGTCATCTCTCAACCGCCAGCGCACTTCCTTGCTTGCGGCAAAGAGCATCCGCGACCAGTGCAGCGCGGCCGCGCGGTCCGCCTCGCAGGCCATCCGGCGGGCCCCCTTGTCGAAATCAATGATATACCGCCCGTCCGCCGACCGGCGCGGAACCTCGCAATCGATCCCGAGCGTCTGGGCCTGTGCGGGGGCCGGTGAGAGGGCGAAGGCGCAGAACAGCAGCGCCACCGCCGCTGCCAGCGCAAGGCGACGGGGCGCGCTGTTCAGGAGATTGGCGATACGGGTTGCGCTGGATCGCGCCCTGAGACCTGTGATGAAACCTGTCATGGGGACGGTCCTTTCCCGGTTTGTTTCTCAGGTGCCGGGACCAGACGCGGCATAACCGGCGCGAGATGGAGCGTGTTCACGAGATCGGTCTTGCCCTGCCCGTCCGGCGCGGCGAGATCGAACCGGACAGGCTCAAGAACCTGCACCCGTGCAGCCCGCGCGAAGAGATCGATTGGCGCGTCTGGAACCCGAATGACGAACTGGCCTGATGCTGCCGCTTCGCCCTCTTCGGTGCTGTCCGGGGCGGATTGCACCGCATCCGGCAGATGTGCCCAGATCGCCGCGAGCCGGGCGCGGGTATTCTGGCTTTGAGATGAGAACCGCGATTCAAGCGCATCCGGGTCCACCTCGATGAGGGGAATGGAACCGGTCTGCCAGAGCAGGATGTTGTCGGCTTCGATGCTTTTGCCGCCGTTCCAGCCTGCCAGAACACGGGTCGCGGCACCCGAGGCCAGAACCTTGTTGGCGGTGCCGGACCGCTTCAGACGCTGCCAGATGACGACCGGCAGGCGTCCATCCTGAGCCGGGTCGAGCCGGATATCGAGGCCGGGCGGCAGATGACGCGGCAGGGCGCAGCCCCCGCCCGCTGCGTGCCAGCCGGTGATCCGGGGCCACCAGGCGGAGAGGCCGGCGGCACAGGCGTCCGCAAACCCCCCCGGCGCGGGGGTGACGGAGATCAATGCGGGAGCCGGGGGCGGGGGTGTCCGAAAGGCGGCGGCGACGAGGGGCGGCAGGATGAGGGCTGCGGCGATCAGTGCCGCGCCCGCAAGGCTTGCGATCCCGGCGGCGCGGAAGGACACATGAAGCGGGGCCGTGAAGACCGGCAGGCCATCCGGTTTCGGCGTCACGGACCGGACAGCAGCAATCCCGGCCTGCGCCAGTTTCGGGGCGTTCCGCATGATCACGGCGGTGAATTGGTCGAGCAATTCGATTTCATCCGGGGCCTGGCCGGGATGGGTTTCAGGGTGACAGAGTCCGGCGATGTCCGCCGTGCCCAGATGCTCCAGGACCGCGTCCATCGCCGCCTCATGGCTTGTCGTGCAGCGTTTCCGCACGCGGGAGCGGCTGGACGATCCAGTCGTCCCCGGCCCGTTTCAATTCCGCCAGCGCAATCCAGCAGAGCGCCACGCCTTGCTCAACCCGGTTTTGCGGTTCGTCCAGGTCTGCGGTGAACAGCCAGACACCTTCGCGCGGTTCGTCAGGCTTCAGGTGACCGAGCAGCCCGGCTCCGAGGGCCAGCAGCAGCGATCCCGCCTGAGAGGGGACAGTGCGGTCCCCAGCCCGTGCGATGCGGTCGCCATGCCTCAGGCGCGGGCGGGCCGTGCCGATCTGCGGCAGGTCGGACATGGCAGTCCGTTTTTCCCAGGTCAGGCCAGCCGCGAGGAACCGCCCATCCGCAAGCCAAAGGCCGGGGATCGGGCTTTGTCCTGTGCCGGAGCGGGCGGTGTTTTCCGACCTGGGATTGCCGGGCGTGATGCGCTGTGATGGCATGAGCTTGAAGCGCGCGCCGATGGGTGCGGGGATGGGACGGAGGGCGGCGGTCATGAGCACTCTCCCGCGTGTATATTCTGCGCGCCGGGCGCAAACAGCGGGCGCGGCGGGCGGCAATACCAGATCACCTTGCGGGTGTCGTCCGGAGGGCGCAGTTCCAGCCGCGCTGTCAGCGCCCGCAGGATCCCGTCGTTGCGCGCGCTCCAGGGATCGACGCAGACCGCGATACCCGTACCTTCGAAACCGGCGATGGCCTCCAGCGCGGCGGCATCTGTCGGGTGAACCGTGCTCGAGCCGGGATGCGGGATGGCAACGGTGGAGGGGGTCCAGGGCGGTCCAGGCTCCCGTTTCCCATCATGCCATCGCGCTTCGATCTCGGCGACGGAGGTCCAGAGCAGGCCGTCGGCGTCCGGGTCCAGTGCCGGGGTGCCCTCTCCCAGCCGGACCAGAAACATCCAGGGACCGGGATCGATGAGAGGGCCGCGCTCTCCGTCGTAGAGACACCGGCAATTCGCCTCGGTGATCAGCTTGCTGGAGAAGACCGTCAGCAGGCAGGCGTCCTCGTAAGCCCGTAAGGCTGCCGGGGCGGGGGACGCGCCCCGCGCGGGATGCGGCATCCTGCTCATGGCCGCCCTCCCAGCGAGGCACGCGCACCCGGCGGGCGCGGCGGACGGCCATACCAGACCATCGGGCCGGTATCATCGGGGTGGCGCGGTTCCAGCAGTGAGGCGAGCGCCCAGAGCAAATCGTCGTTGCGGTCGCTCTTGCGGTCCACGCATATGGCGATGCCCGCAAGCCCGGAGGTCGACGCGACGCGTTCGAGCGCACCGGACGCTGTCTTGTGTATCTGCACCGAGTTTGGTTCCGGTGCGATCACACCGAAGGTGAGATGGTCCGGCAACCAGTTCTGGCGCGGCATTTCGTCGGGTCCGATCCCGGCGATGGCCGTCCAGAGGCGGTGTTCGAATTGTCTGTCGTAATTCCTCAGCCCTTCTCCGATCCGGGCGAGGAAGAGCCAGGGTCCGAACCTGATATCCTGGCAACAGGCGGATTCCGTGAAGAGTTGGTCGGCGAACTCCACCAGCATGTGGGTGTCGGCGTGGGACCGAATGGTCGGACGGCTGTCGCAGGGCACAAGACGCATCATGACCGCCCCCTGCCCTGCGCGATGATCGAAGGGCGGACGAAAATAATCATGCGCACCTTGCGCACCTGGGCCTTATTGCGACCGCCCAGGCCAATGGCCTTGAAGGGACCAAGCCCGCTTTTCGAGCGCGAGGAAAAATCCTGTTCATACCCGGAGAGCACGAGTGTTTCCCCGGCGGCGAGCACGGTCCGGTTGCGGATCTGGCGGTTGTTGACCGTCGGCAACCGGAGGTCGGTCCCATCGACCAGTTCGACGTTGAAATCGACAAGTTCGCGCTGGCCGACCGTCAGGTCGAGTTGAATGCGCTGGTCATCGACCAGACGCGGCAGGGCGGTGATCACCAGGCCGGTTGTCAGGTCCTCGACCTGTGGCGTGCGCGTGGTGACGCCGGTTTCTTCATCGGTCTCGCTGGTGATGCTGCCAATATATCGCCGCTCCTCGGTCAGTTCGATCGGTGATATGGTGCCGCTCTGGGTGACGGTCGAGGCAAGACGGTAATCCACGACGGCGTTGTCCCTGGCGAGCGCCTTGAAATCGATCGCGCCATTGCCGCGCGAGATGGTCAGCCCGCCTCCATCGGCCCTGGCGGCGGCGGTCAGGGTTGCGGCAACATCGCGTCCCCGGAACCTGCCGATGGCCCCGCCAACATTTTCCAGCGCGACACCAAACTCATCGGCTTTGTCGGTGTCGACGAAATAAACCGCTGTTTCCAGCCCAATCCGCATGGCGGCGATCTTCGCCACATCGTCCAGCACGGTTGCCACGGTCTTCTGCACCGAAGGCGGCCCGAAGACTTCGACCCGTCCCGCATTGGGCGTGATCGTCACCCGTGCGGGCGGGGGCGCGAGCGGTTTCAGACGGGCTTCCAGATCGGTCCAGGGATCTAATGTGCGCGTGGAGGCAATCGTTGGAGCACGTTCGGGGGTTGCGGTGTCGGTGATCTCCGTCTTGCCGAGTGGCAGAGCGACCCGCCACGTCCGGGTCACCATCCGGTCGATGGTGATGACGCCCTTGTCGTGATGCCAGGCCACGTCCATCCGGGATGAGAGCCTGTCCAGAAAGGCGGAGAGGGAGCCGGTGTAGCTTGCGGCCATCCGCGTGCCGATCGGCACCTCGACCACGTCGCCCGAGGGCAGGATGTAGCGGGTCCGGACATTCACCTGGATGCCGGTCGCCCCGGTGAGCGCCGCCGCGATGGTGTTCACATCCGACTGCCCCTTGAGCGATAAGTCCAGCCCCTTCGCGCCTTCCACGCGCTTCGGCAGAGGATCGCCCCGTTGCGCACCGCGTTTGACCTCAACAGCCGATCCGTAATACGGGCGGTCGATCTTGAGAACTTCCCCCCGCTGTGCCGCTTTCTGTGCGGCGAGTTGTTCGGCGCTTAGTTTCTGACCATCGGCGATGTCGCGCCCCGCCTGCTCGGTGACGCCGCAGGCGGTGAGAAACAGGGCTGCCAGAAGAGCCGGATCCAGCGCGCGGATGGTGCGGAAGAAGAAGCGGTTCATGCTCACAGCCCTCCCAGCCTGACGACCCGGTTGCTGTAAACCCGCACCGGCGGGCCGCTGCCATCGGAGCCGAGGCCCTTGACGAGTTGGTTTACGGCGGTCTCGAAGTCAGCCTGCAGACGGATCGGCACCCCAATGGTCCAGGCATCGGTCGTGCCGGTCACAACCCGGTAGCCCGCAGCTTTGGCCCAACGCTTGAGCACTGCGGCGAAATCCTCACCCGATTTTGCGGTCCAGACCGGCAAGGGGGGTGGAGCGGGTTTTGCGGGCGTAGAAGGTGCGGTTGCGGGGTTCTTGCCTGCGCTGGAGGGACCAGCGCGGCTGGTCTTTTTGCCGGGGGATTGCGCAGCGGTTGGTTTCTTTTCAGCCGCGCCCGCCGCAGCCGCCTTCTGCCCCGACAGCAGCGCCAGAAAACCGGTTCCGGCGAGCGGTTCGCCGGGCCTGGCTTTGGGAGCCGCTCCCCCCTGCCCTGCCACATTCACGCAAGGCAGGTTGATCACCGCGCCAACCCGAAGCCGATCCGGGTTGAGGCCTGGATTGGCGCGCGCGATCTCCGGCCAGCGCTTGCTCGCCCCGAGATGGCGGGCGGCGATGGAGCCCAGGGTATCCCCGGAGCGGATTGTGTAGGTGCAGGATGAGGGCGGGAGTTTCCGGTTCTGTTTGGACCGGGACGCCCTCACCCTGCCGTTCTCCTCACCGACCGTGGTCAGACCGTTTTTATGTGAGGAGACGTCTGTCGGCTTCACGGCGCGGGACGCCTGAAGCCTTTTGTCGAATTCCCCCGGCGCAATGCGCTCCGAGGCGGAGCGCAGGACAGCCGGAGAGACCAGGGAGCGCCAGTCCGGACACTGGATTACGGGACTTCCGGCCTCTGAAAAATGGGTATCTTGCACGGAAGCGCGTTCGACCGAAGGGAGAGGCGGCGCTTCCGTGCGCGGCCCTTGCCGGAAGTGCCCGGCCTGCTGGGCGTTTGCGCTGGCCGACGCACCCGATTGCAGGGCTGCCAGGGCAACAACAATTACAAGTTGTAGACAGAATAGGGGCTTTGCCGCTAAGTATTGTGCGACCAATGAGGCGGAGAGCGACGGCCATGAGCGAATCGATGGCTGACCACAAACCCCAAAACCAGACCCGACTGACCCGTGCGGTTGATCAGGCCGAGACGCTAATTCCGGATACCGGAATGGCGGGGGGAGGGGCACAGCTTCGTTGCAAAATTACCACATTCGTGTCGCTCCGGAACGGTTCAACCTGAGACTGTAACGGGTTACGCCGAAAAATCAACACCCCGACTCGCATCCCGAATCGTCCAGGCGCGAACGCGGCTCATATCGTGGTGCGCTTGTCAATGGATCGCTCATGTTGTGCGGTGGGCCATATATCGCTACCACCGAAGCAGAGACCCACCAGATAAGGAGGGACGCGATTCCGACATCCGCTGAACGGACACCATAAAAACCAAAACCCGCGCAGGTCTCCCGGCGCGGATTGATGGCGGTTCGAAAACCTAATCAACGAAAAAAGTCATCCGTTGATTAGCATCGAACCGCCGACAGACGCAACCCGGAAAACGCATTTCCGGGACCGGGGAGGTTATCTTTGCCGGTTTGGTTTGCCTTGAAGGCGCAATGCCGGTGGGTTTCCCATTCGGTTGACGCTGCGTAAAGGCCCCGATCAAGCCGGTACAGACCGCCAGACCTGCGCTCCAAAAGGGTGCTTTTCGGTTCAATCGAGGCTGTATTCGCTGCCTCTCGCTGTCGCTCGAACGCGAACACAACCGCAGTGAAGCCCGATGTCTCCGAAAAGCACCAAATCGAGGAGACAGCAGTTATGAACGGACAATTCGAAGCGCCCCGTGGGGTCAAAACCGCGCCGCTGGCGCAGAACATCCGGGTCTTCGTGCCCGGACCGGAGGATCATTTCGCGTTACCGGGCGACATCACCAAGGCCTGGGCCATCGCCATGATCACATCCGCCCTGCAGCTGATGGGCGCGAGCGCGCTGGACATCCTGGTGTTCCGGCTGATCGCGGACCAGACCGAGCGGGCGGCCTGGCACAGCACCGAGCGCGCGCCGGTGAACTGGCGGCGGCAATGCGACCTGGCCCGCGCGGCGGGGATCAGCGAGCGGCATTTCCGGCGCATCGAGGCCGAACTGGTCGAGATGGGGGTGCTGGCGCGGGCCACGGCCGACAATGGCTATCGCGGCCGCCGCGCCGGACAGCCCTGGAATTCCCCGGTGTTTTGCGGGCTATCGCTGGAACCGGCGATTGCGAATTACGCGGCTTTCGCGGCGCTCTGCGCCGAGGCCGACGCCCTCGAGGCGCAGCGGCAGGAGACACTGCTGCATATCCGCACCGCGCGCAAGCGTTTGCACGCGCTGGCGGCGGGCGCGCCCGACATCGAAACCCGTAATTGGTCCGAGAATGCGATCGAGGACCTGTGCGGGGATCAGCCCTCCGAAATCCTGCGCGGGATGGACCTGGAGCCTCTTCTCGCCCATCACGCAGCCATTCTCGACCTGGAGGACCGGATCCGGGAGGCTCTGACCCCCCTGCCCGTCCCGGACCCCTCTGCGACACATCCGGGTTCGTCCGGGGCCACAGGCGGAGAAAAGGCGACTACTGAAGCCGATCCCGCCTACCCGTCCCAACGGGTTGCTGACGCAGAACCGGCTCGGGGTGAGATGGAAGAATCATCCCCATCGTCTGCGCCCGGGCCTGTGGAAAACAGGCTGGAAAATGCTTTTGAGAGCACCAGTGAGTCCGGCGCACCGGACTCGGGAGTCCGATGTCATATACAACCTCAAGAGAACTTAACTGAATCCTGTAACGCGCAAGCGACGTCAAAAACGACGCCAGCAAAAGCTGGCGACACGAATTCTTTCGCATCGCACCCTAACAGGCGCGATGATGGCTTAAAAAACAAGCCTGCCGAACCCGATCACTGGATCAACCCCGCAATTCTGCAAAAGCTCACGCCAGAGGCCCTGCGCGACCTCGCCTCCGAAGATGCCGCGCTCTATCTCGATGCGGTCGAAGACTGGCGCGACGCCCTGCCCTACCTGTTGCGCGAACTCGGCGTCAACGTCTCGGCCTGGACCGAGGCCGAGGAGGTCATGGGCGACTGGATCGCCTTCCTCGCCCTGCTCGTCATCGACCGCAACAGGTTCCATCCCGTCACGCCCGTGATCAACCCCGGCGGCGCGCTCAGGGCCTTCACAGACCGGGCACGGCGGGGAGAACTGAACCTCACCCGCGCCATCCTCGGCATCCGGGAGCGCGACCGCCAGGGAAAACAGCCGAAAGCCCGGCCAAGGGTGGTTCAGTGAGACGGGGTCCGAATGCCGGGATCGTGACGCGAACCGGTTTGAGACCGGAGCCGGTCACGGCTATGACAATGGCTGTCACGGGAACCGAAAGGATGCGTGGGTGAAATGAACAGGATGGAACGTCAGGGCACGATGCTGGACCGTTGGAAGGCGCTGGCCGAGGTCGAGAACAAACGGGCGCGGCAGATCTGGGGCAACACCGGTGGGTGGTATCGCCGGCCCGAGATGTTCGAGGACCCTGAGATCACCGCAGCCCGGCAGAAAAGGGATGATCAGATCGAGGCCTGGGCTGCCGCCGGTCTCAGCACCCGGGAAATCAGCGCACGTGTGGGTATGGCGGAAACCTCCGTCGCGCGCATTCTGCGGGTCCGGCGGCTGGCGACCGGGGACCGGGGACAATGACCGGGCGAGGACTGGTCGCACCGAGGCGCGTGAATCAGGGCGGAAGCGCTTGTCGTGAAGGGCATCGCTGATGATCAGAAGATGTCCGTGTTTCCCGGTCAGTTGCGTACGGTTTGTTTACCTCACCGTCCCGCGCGATCTGTTCGAGGGGGCCGTGCTGGTTCTGGAATGCGGTCGGATCGACAGCGCCGCGCGTCTTGTCCGGCGGCGCTTCGCCGATGAGGGCCAGGCGGTCACGGCGGGGCTATTTGGACGGCATGAGGTCGAGGGCCGCCCTTGAACGGTTGGACAGCAACCGGAACGGTTGATGTGAGGTGGCGGCGGATTGCGGCTAAACCAGCACAGGATTGGAGAGTTGGACAGATGAGCAAACCCGGATTTCACGGGGCAGTGCCCGACCACTGGAAAGAACTGGCCGAGGTTGAGAACTGGTGGGAGTGCAAAACCGTCGAGGAGCAGTGACATGCCCAGTGCCAAACTTCCGAACGGATCACGTCTGACGCTTGGCGGCAGGGATCCGGTGTCGGCAGATGTACGCAGCGATCTTGCCAAAGCGGCTGCGGTCGCCGCAGAGTTCAATGTGGTGTTCGACTGTGCCCTGGATGATGCGGTCGCTGTCTATGAGCAACTGTTGAACAGCATCGAAAAGGAGACCGCACATCGGCTCGTGGAACGGTCCCGCCAAATGTATCGGTCGTTGAAGGTCGGGGCAAGTCCGGCGGACAAACCCGTGCCGGAGGGCAAATCGAGGGGAACGCTTCATTGACCGGCCCTGATCCGCAGCGGCACCCTGACGCTTTGCCTGAAGAAAGGTGAAGCCGGGGACTGTGCGGAAGATAAGGGGGATATCGGGGACGGCCATGGATGAAATGAACCAGCGCGAAAAAGGCAAGCAATATTCGCGCATCACGGCGGAAGAGCGCCACCTGATCGACGAGGCGGTGGCGGCGGGTCGGGTCACGCGCGTGCCCACCGGGGTCAGCGCCTTCAGCCAGAATTATGTCTGGGGGCCGGATCGCGGGGGCAGCATGAAGCTGCATCCGGTCGATGCCGATCCCAACCGGAAACCGGGCCACGTCTGGCGGCGGCAGATCGACGAGGACGGACGCCTCGCCGGAGCGCGGGGCAGGAAATGACGGTTTGGCTGGAGATGCTGGTGTGAAGAACAGGAAGGCAACGCGGTTCGGGAAGCGCCCGGTCAGGCCCATGCCGCTGGCCCCGGAGCAGGAGGTCGTGTTGCGGTTCCGTGCCGCCCTTATGGCCGCGGACGTGGAACAGGCGAAGCGCGGGGCGGTCGAGGTCGAACCGGTAAAGGGTGAAGAACCGGATTGCGGTCTGGACCTGAATGTTCTGCAAGCCTGGTGGCGGGGACTCGATCGGACCTCCCGCCAGAGGCTTGCTCGTAAGCTGGCGCTTCTGGCGGGAGGTGATTTCCTGAAGGCCGCGCGGGCCGTCTGGGACAGTGAACCCGCGGAAGCCAGTCGGCGGAAAAGGGTCCGGGCAGTGGGGGTCCGTGATGGAAAAAAGGAACGAGGGGCGGCAAAGGCTGCCATGGCCGAGTTGTCGCCGGAATTCACCGGCTGGATCAGGACCTGGCAGGCTGAGAAGGGGTTCGGTTTTATCTCACGCAAAGATGTGCCGGACGTGTTCTGTCATGTCACCAGCCTCGCTGATCGGGAGTGTGTTCCGGAAAAGGGCCAGCGCGTGCGCTACCAGTTGGAACCCAGTTCGAAGAAGCCCGGCACCATGGCTGCGGTCAATGTCCGGGTCGAGGAGCAGGATACGGCCCAGGCGCGGGTGAGCGGGGATTGATCTTCACTTTCAACAACGCTCCCTGACCGTTCAACTCGGGGGAAGGCAAGTGACAGCCGGACGACAGGAGTCTATGCTGCTGGCAAGGAGGCGAATGACATGAACAGACAGCGCCGGGTTTCCGAACAGCCCCATCGCAGGGCCACCTACCAGGATGTACTGGACGCGCCGCCCAACATGGTGGCCGAGGTGATAAACGGGACGCTTCACATGCAGCCGAGACCCGCTGCGCGGCATGCTTGGGCGAGTTCCGGTATGGGAGCGAAAATCAGCCCGCCTTTCAACTATGGTGATGGCGGCCCCGGTGGCTGGTGGATCATCTTCGAGCCGGAACTGCATCTGGGCGATGACATCGTGGTGCCCGATCTGGCGGGCTGGCGGCGCGAAACCATGCCCGAGTATCCTGACACTGCCTACTTCGACATTGCGCCGGACTGGGTCTGCGAGGTGCTGTCGCCGTCCACGCGGCGGATCGATCTTGGCGACAAGCGTGATATCTATGCCCGCGAAGAGATGTCCCATCTATGGTTCGTCGATCCGGATGCCAGGACACTGGAAGCGTTCGAGCTTCGCGATGGTCAGTGGCTGTTTCT
This sequence comes from Paracoccaceae bacterium, assembly GCA_965242975.1. Classification (GTDB taxonomy): domain Bacteria; phylum Pseudomonadota; class Alphaproteobacteria; order Rhodobacterales; family Rhodobacteraceae; genus JAPPHA01. Next base: position 319,597 of record CBDETS010000002.1, read on the forward strand.
GGCCACCCTGTCCGACTCTGACCCGGTCTCCCTGATCCCATTCGATGCCATCACTTTCCCGCTCAATGCGCTTTGGCCGGAGTGAGCCTGTCGAAAAACCCTTGAATTTGAGTTTCCGCATACCGCCTCAATCCGACAGGTGTTTCCGTATCTTGTTTTCGCCGAAATCAAAGTTGAAATCACACGTCCGAACGGTCTGTCGGAAAACAAGTCTTTTCCGACAGACCAAAATGGTCCACTTTTGTCCGCCTATGTCTCAAAATCAGCCAAGGTGTGTCATGACCCCCTCAGGGCCTTCACAGACCGGGCACGGCGGGGAGAGCTGAACCTCACCCGCGCCATCCTCGGCATCCGGGAGCGCGACCGCCAGGGAAAACAGCCGAAAGCCGCGCCGAAGGTGGTGCAGTGAGGCAGGCGGGCGAAACAATGTTTGGGAAAATCGGGCGGTGCGTCGGCCCGGCTATGCCTGGCGGTGCGAAATCGACGAGGAGGGACGGCTGGCTGGCGCAAAAGGACAAGCCAAGTGACCCAGGCAAACGTGACCGCTATGCGCATTCAAGGAATGGCAACTGATGAGACCATTGCGGACGGTCGGCTTACTCGGGTCCAGACCGGTGCCAGCGCCTTCAACCAGGCCTGTATTGGGACGCCGGGTCATAGGCAGTTCGGTAAACCAAACCGGCAGGTTGCAGACCGGAACCCCGGCACGGACTATGGGAGCACATATTCGGCAGTGAAACGGAACCAAATTGATATGCACCTCCCCACAGTTTTTGGCTTTGTCCTGTTGAGCGCCACTCTTTCAGCCTGCGGGCAGGATCGAAACACCTCTCCGTCTTACAATCGCGATCTCGCCGTAGGTCCAACCGATGAGCGGGAACTGAACGACCCTGATCGGGTCACAATCTGGGATGCTCTTGAACAGAGCAGGACTGAACGGGCCATCGGTGTGAACCGCTACCTGTGGGCGGCGTCACTGGATGTTCTCAATTTTCTTCCCGTGGAAGAGGTCGATCCGTTTACCGGTGTGATCATAGACCAGATGAGCGTTTTACAGCGGCGGTGACGCTGTTGTTCTTTTGGCGAACGTAGGAATGTTCGAAGGAGAAAACGCACATGGATCAAATGGTTTACGTTGGTCTGGATGTCCATGCCGACACAATTGCTGTAGCACTTGCCGACGAAGGGCGTGCTGGAGAGGTTCGGTTCTATGGCACAGTCCCCAACTCGGCTGATTCTGTTCTTCAGCTCACAAAACGGCTTTCAGCCAAGGGCCGCACTGCAAGCTACTGCTACGAGGCAGGCCCCTGTGGATATGGGTTGCATCGTCATCTGACCAGGCTCGGCTTCGAATGCGCGGTTGTGTCACCGGCGATGATCCCGCGCAAGGCCGGTGACCGGGTCAAGACGGATCGACGCGATGCTGAAATGCTCGCCAGGCTCTGGCGCGCCGGAGAACTCACCTCGATCTGGACGCCGAATGAGGAGCAGGAGGCGATGCGGGATCTGATCCGAACGCGCCATCAGACCATGTCCGCCCTGAAGTCGGCCAAGCAGCAGCTTTTGAGCTTTCTGCTGCGCCATGGTCTGCGCTATCGCAACGGGGGTTACTGGACGAAGCGTCACCGTCGATGGCTGGCCGATCTGCGCAAGTTCCCCTACCCGCACCAGCAACTCGCCTTCGAGGAACTCAAGCGCACAATCGATCAGCTTGAGGCCCGCATCAACACGTTGGATCTGACCATCACAGAGGCGATCAAGGATTGGCACTTCGCGCCGGTTGTGGACGCCTTGAGGGCCTTGCGTGGCGTGAATACGACCATTGCCGCCACAGTGGTGGCTGAAATCGGCGACATCACACGGTTCGAAAACCCGCGCCAACTCATGGCCTGGCTGGGACTGGTGCCCAGCGAACACTCCAGCGGTAACACGACACGACGCGGGCGCTTGACGAAGACCGGCAATGCCTTGGCCCGCACCATGTTGGTCGAAGCCAGTTGGTCCTATCGGCATTCCCCAAAGGAAGGACATCCCTTCTTGAAACGCTCAGCCCATCTGCCTCAGGACATCCGCGACATCGGCTGGAAAGCGCAGACCCGCCTCTGCAAACGGTTCCGCCATCTCAGCCAGACCGGCAAACCACAACCGCGCGTGCTCGCTGCCATTGCCTGCGGAATCTGGTGACATCCGCCCACCGATTCTGAAAACATCCGCCCGGGGATTCTGACGCATCCGCCCACCCCTTCTTGGGCTGCTGAGAGGTAATCTGAAGCTAGCTATTTTTCAGTTTGTTTTTGGACTGGAGAAAGCTCAATGAAGAGATTGCCAATGGAGAAGACCCGAGAAGTTTTGCGTCTTGCGGCACAAGGCTTGTCTACCCGGAAAATTGCCAAGAGCCTTGGCATTGGGCGAACGACCTTGCGTGAGTATCTGGCCCGCGCCTCAGCTGCAGGTGTCAGCTGGCCATTGCCGAATGACTTGTCTGATAGCGCGCTTGAACGGCTGCTGTTTCCGCGTCCACCTCAGAACACGATCCAGCAGTCGAGCAAACCCGACTGGGCCTACGTGCATCAGGAGCTTCGCCGTCAGGGCGTGACGCTTGCTTTGCTTTGGGAAGAGTACCGGGAGGTCAATCCGGACGGGTATTGCTACAGTCATTTCTGCCAGGTTTATGCTCGGTGGAAGGGAAGGCTGTCCCCTGTGATGCGCCAGCATCATCCGGCCGGGGAGCGTCTGTTCGTGGATTACGCCGGTATGACGGTTGACGTGACCGATCCGGAGACTGGCAAGACCCGTGCGGCACAAGTGTTCATCGCGACCATGGGCGCGTCGAGCTATACCTATGTCGAGGCAACCTGGACTCAGAAACTGCCGGACTGGATCGCAAGCCACGTGCGCGCCTTCGCATACTTTGGGGGTGTCACCGCGCAGGTGGTTCCCGACAACTTGAGATCGGCGGTCGCCAAGGCCTGTTTTTACGATCCCAAGATCAACCGCAGCTACGCGGATTTGATGGAGCATTACGACACGGTTGCCATCCCGGCGCGGGTGAAGAAACCGAAGGACAAGGCCAAGGTTGAAAGCGGGGTTTTGGTGGCTGAGCGCTGGATTCTGGCCAAGCTGCGCAACCGCCAGTTCTTCAGCCTTGAGGAATTGAATGCCGCGATCCGCCCGCTGCTGTTGCAACTCAATGAAAAAGTCACCCGTCATCTTGGGGCTAGCCGACGCCAGTTGTTCGAAACGCTGGATGTGCCAGCCCTGAAACCGCTGCCCGTCGAGCCCCATGTTTATTCCGAGTGGAGGAAGTGCCGTGCTGGGATCGATTATCATGTCGAGGTGAAGCGGCATTACTACTCGGTTCCGTATCAACTCGTGAAGAAAGAACTGTGGGTGCGCATAACGTCCCGCACGGTCGAGATTTTCTGCAAGGGCCAGCGCGTGGCCTCGCATAGACGCACTTCAGGCAATCGCAAGCACTCGACCGTGCGAGAGCACATGCCGTCCAACCACCGGTTCCGTGAGGATTGGACGCCGCGCAACATCTACACCAAAGCGGCGCGGATCGGGCGCAATGTGGCCACCTATACCGAAGTGGTGATGCGTGGCCGCAAGCATCCCGAGCAGGGTTTTCGAACCTGCCTTGGCGTCCTCCGCCTGGCAGACAAATTCGGCAAGGACAGGCTGGACGCGGCCTGTGAACGGGCGCTGGAGATCAATGCGCTTTCCTATTCCTCGGTACAGTCGATCCTGAAGAACGGGCTTGACCGTCAAAACCGTCAACGCCAGCCGGAAGGTCCATCGATCACTCACCCTAATATCCGCGGCTCTGAATACTTCCACTAACAACAAGGGGACACCATGCTCAAACACCCAACACTCAATCGCCTGGAGGCGCTGCGCCTCGATGGCATGGCCGAGGCCTTTATCGAGCTTGAAGCGCAAGACAGTTCGGCGGACCTGACCCACCCGGAATATCTCGGCCTCCTCGTCGACCGGGAAGAGGCCAGTCGCGAAACCAAGCGGTACCAAAACCGCTTGCGGACCGCAGGGCTGCGCCATGTCGGGGCCTGCCCGGAGGATGTTGACTACCGGGCGCGGCGCGGCCTCGACAAGGGTCTGTTCCAGCAATTGCTGACCGGCAAATGGATTACCGGCAAGCGCAACTTAATCATCACAGGGCCATGCGGCGTTGGCAAAACCTGGTTGGGATGCGCTTTGGCACAAGCCGCCTGCCGCTCCGGAACCACCGTTCTCTACAAGCGCCTGCCACGGCTCTTCGAAGAGCTGGAACTCGGTCATGGTGATGGGCGGTTTCCGCGCCTGTTCCGTCGCCTCACAAAGACCCAGTTACTGATCCTCGACGATTGGGGACCGGAGCAACTCACCACCACGCAACGGCGCGATCTGATGGAGATCGTCGAGGATCGATACGGCACCGCGTCAACAATGATTACCAGTCAACTGCCCCTGAAATCATGGCACGATGTGATCGGAGATCCGACCTTTGCCGACGCGATACTCGACCGCATCGTTCACAATGCCTACCGGCTCGAACTCGAGGGAGAATCCATGCGAAAAACCACAGCAAATATGAGTGACCAAGAAGCCCGAAAGTGATAACAAAACCCAAACGCCTCACAGCACACCAAAGGGGTGGGCGGATGCGTCAGAATCGGTGGGCGGATGCGCCAGAATGCGCACTGTGGCGTGCGGTAGACGCCGATGGAGATACTCTTGATATTCTCGTCCAGAGGCACCGGAATGCTAAGGCTGCCAGGCGGTTTTTACACCGCTTGATCAACGTATATGGCGCCCTGCGGGTTGTCGTGTCGGATAAGTTGCGCAGCTACATAAAACCGATCAAAAGCTTGGCCCCAACCGCGGAGCACCGGGCCCACAAGGGGCTGAACAATCGTGCAGAAGGGTCGCATCGACCGACACGAAAACGAGAGAAGGTCATGGGCCGGTTCAAGTCACCGGCGCAAGCTCAGAGGTTCCTGGCAGCTCATGACCAAATCAATACAGTCTTCCGTCCCCGCCGCTATCGCATGCACGCCAACCACTACCGACAATCAAGAGCAGACGCCTTCGATCTGTGGCGCCTCTACGCCCTCGAAATGACCGCATGACCAAGCATCGCCAGAAAACTACAAACTCAGCAAATTAACTTGGCGATGCCTGCGAGCTTTATGACTTTGCCGAGCGCATCGAGTTTCAATGCCATGGATTTTGTAGATTTTATCGCCTTCCTATTGTCCAGTGCATGAATGATCTGATCGCGCTGTTCCAATGTCAGTGGTCGTTTTTCACGCCCATCGGCTGTGACACGCAGGTTGTTCACCGTTTCATAGAGCACGCGTCGCTGGGTTAATGGGTGGGCCTTGGGAAGCCGCCTTTCGTCGGACGGAACATCGTGCTGACCGGAAAAAAGGCACAGTCCGATTTCCGGCTCCTTCAAAGGGCGCTGGTGGAATATTGTCTCAAAGAGCGCGTTTTCAAGATCATCCGTCAAAACATCCGGATGATAGGCCACTTGCGCGTCCCAGAGTTTTTTGAATTCCCCTTCCAGATGCCGCCGGTCCGGGTAGAAATCGTAACCCGCTTCTTCTTTCTCCGCATTATCCCGCCGAGCAACGCTCAATCGGGTGCGCACGGACTTAGTACGGCGGTCATCAAGCCGAGAGCCATCCTTATTCGTTTTTTGTTTGTCACCCGGCTTTTCCGGTTTATCGCTGCGGCGCATGTGCAGGAACTCACCGTAAGTCCGGGCACCCTTGATCATCATCGCCTGATCCAGCCGTGCCGTGGCGTTCTTGATCTTACCGCTTTCATTATCGCCCCGGTCGGTCTTGCGGTTTGACTTGAAGCCACGCCTCTGATTGAGGTGAAAAAGCGCCCGGCCCAAATGTGTGAGCGGAATTGCTTCATCCAACCCCCGGGCGCGCAGCTCGTAGGGATCCAGCAACTCAAGCGTCTTGGCCGCATCCGGGTCAGATGGCATCAATCCAGCTTCTGACAGTTTGCGCATGAGTGCTGCACGACGACGCAAATAGCGGTCACGCCTGCATCGCATGGAACGGGCTACACGCCGGTCAACAGCGAGAGATGCTCCGGAATTCGGGTTACGACCATCCGAGAAAATCCGGACACCCCCGTCGATCACTTCGGTTATGCGATTGCCGTCGGTCGCATAAAGCCACCAACCAATGGAATTTGTGCCAATATCAAGACCCAGGCGCATTGTGTGTTCCTTGATTAAATCAAAGACGCAGCTTACGAAAATCTGCTCCGGCACCAAAATGCTGCGTTGCATTTTTGGGAATGAACAATTAACCTGCATACACATTCAGAATTCGTGGTCGAGCCGTTAACAAGCATTCGACTGCACCACATTGAAACGCGTCCCACGGGGCGCGTTTCCTTTTATCGCATTGCTCAAACTACCATTGTGCAGTCTTGGAAAGGTTCCTTTCCTGAATGCTCTTATTCTTAATACTACAGTTGCGGATTGATTTGATTTCTGATTCATTGCTGGTGATCTAATGATGGGGAGGTTTTGGAGATGGCGGTTTCGGTCTGGACGGAAACGCTTGTTGACTGGCGCAAGTCTCTGGAAGAATTGAAGTCTCTTGTTGCCCCGGCCTTCCGGCGTATTGAACAACGCCGAACAGCGGGCGTGTTCATGGATGGGCTACTGTCTGGGGTTGAGCGCAAGACGGGCTGGATGCTTTCGGAAGAAGCCGGTTTTGGCAAACCGTATCGGATCCAGTCCTTGCTGGGGCGCTCGTCCTGGTACGCCGATGCCCTGTGCGACCTTGTTCGCAGATATGCCCTTGACGCTCTTTGCGATAGTACTGGCGTGCTGGTTGTGGACGAAACCGGGTTTCTGAAGAAGGGCGCGCATTCCGTTGGGGTTGCGCGGCAGTATTCCGGCACCGCCGGGCGGATAGAGAACTGTCAGATCGGAGTATTTGCCGCTTATGCCAGCCGCTGGGGTCACACCCTGATCGATCGGCAGCTCTATCTGCCAAAGACATGGGCGGCGGATCCGGATCGCCGTGCCAAAGCTCATGTCCCGCAGGAGGTGGGATTTGCCACCAAACCGCAGATGGCACGCGAGATGGTCTCGCGCTTCTCGACGAAGGCGTTCCCTGTGCATTTGTTCTGGCCGATGCTGTATATGGGTCCGACAGCGGGTTCCGACGCATGTTAGAGCAGCGCAGACAGCCTTATGTGCTGGCGGTTCGGTCCACGCATACACTGCGTCTTGTCGAAAACGGTTGCTTCATCCAGGCTGATCCCGCCACACTTGTCGAAGAACTGGACACCGCCGTATGGAAGCCTCTTGCCGCTGGTGAAGGTGCAAAAGGACCACGTCTCTACGAGTGGGCGCGTCTGCCTATAGGTAAGCAGACCAAATACGGGTTGTGAAATGGGTTCTGGCGCGCAGGAGCCGTCATGATCGCGCTTCCATAACCTATTACTTCGCTTATGCGCCAGCCAATACCACCTTGGCAGAACTGGCCGCCGCAGCCAGCTTACGCTGGACCATCGAAGAGTGTTTCCTCAGAGCAAAGGATGACCTTGGCCTGGATCATTGCGAGGCCCGCTCCTGGCACGGCTGGCACCGGCATATGAGCCTAGTGATGGCCGCAGCCGCATTTCTCGCAAAGCTCAGCGCGAACCAGCGCCGCAATGCGTTCGGGAAAGTGAACAAAACGAGTCCGGCAACGGGTCGCAGCGTATAGGCTTTCTGCAAACCGAGATATATACAACGCCCAGATTTCTTTCGACCGCCGAAATCCTCAGATTGATTGCCCGTCTTATACTTCGAACCACCCCTTCTGACGCGTTCATTCTCAGATGGTCTCTCTGGCGAAGAACACATCAGGCGGCCGCCGCCAGAGCGCATCGAAAAGCCCGCCCCAATCCGCAACTGTAGTAGTAGGCAGGGAGGGCGTATCCGGGTTTCAACAGTTCGCGGAACTCGCAGGATAAGTGCGCCCAGCGAAAGCCTGTTTCTAATCTTGCCGAATTCTCGCGACAAAACCGGTCCTGATTGCGGCGCTGGCGGCCGAACTGGCGGAGCGGTGGGCACGGCGGCCCGCAAGCGCCCGTCGCAACCACAGCCGACCCGGTCGGGAGGACGACGCAATGACGCCGGATCGCAAGACACGGAAGACCGCGCGCGCCGTCTCCGGCTTAGAAGCAGGGTCACTGGTACTGCGCCCGGGGCGGCTACGCGTTCATCGCATAGCGGAACCTGTTGCCGGGATAGTCCCATTCGTCCCGCAGCACCGTCAGCGTGTAGTGGCGGAACAGCGTGCCGTCCGACCACATGTCCGTCTCCTCCGGCAGCAAGCCGAGCCGCATCACCGCAACATGGCGCAGCGCCCGGCGGCCGCCGTGGGAAAGCCCCCGTTCGACCGAGAGGCGGTGGCCCAGAAGCGTGAGCCAGTAAAACCGCAAATCGAGCTGCGCGGCGTTGAGACCATTGCGCTGCCGGGCGAATTTCAGGGCGCGCCGGGCCTGTCTGAGCGCCGCCTTATAATCCCCAAGCGTTCCAACCAATGCCAGAACGCGCGGGTTGGCCAGCACGTTCCGTTCCGCACGGCTCACCTCGAGGTCCAGCAGGCCGGCCTGGAAATCGCCCAGCCGTTCGTTATCCGGGTTTGTCAGAAACTCGGCAAAGAAGTGCTGCACCGGGTTCGGGGCAAAATATGTCATGATTACTGCTCTCTCCTGTTTCGAAAGATCATGCCTATTTTTGCGCTAACGGGCCATTGGCGCAAATGCCCGGTTTCACCACATGGGCGGCGCACTCCTCCCGAACCGTCCCCCTTTCTTCCATCATCCTGCCAGACCGGAGACCGGGCCAATGACGCGCAATCGAACCGCATGGAAGGTTATGTCACGGCGCGACCGGACCAGGGTGATCCTGGGCCTGTTCGGCATTGTCTTCATGATCCTGTACGCAGTGTTTGTCGCGCTGTTCACACAGCCGCTTTCGGACCTGTCACCGCATTACAGGGTCCAGCCTTCCAATGACGAGGGGGCGGGCCGATGAGGATGGGAGGGTGACGCAATGACCTGGCATGGCAACATCTTCAGGATGAAATCTCCGGCCCGACCGCACCATATTCGCCCGGTCCACGTAGTCGCCGCCGCCCTGCTGATCCTGACCTGCGCGGCGGCGGCGGCACAGGGAACAGTCCTGCAAGGGGTGGCCACGGTGATCGACGGCGACACGCTGGAAATCCATGGCCAGCGCATCCGGCTTCACGGCATTGATGCGCCCGAAAGCGGACAGAGCTGCAAGGACGCAAGCGGCATCCCGTATCTCTGCGGACAACGGGCCGCGCTGGCGTTGGCCGACCGGGTCGGCCGCGGCACGGTCACCTGCCGCCAGCAAGACACTGACCGTTATGGCCGGATTGTGGCGGTGTGCCACCTTGGTGCGCTGGATCTGGGTCTGTGGATGGTGGCGAACGGCCATGCCCTGAGCTATCGGCGCTACAGCACCGATTGCGTGGAACAGGAAGAGTTTGCACGGCATACACGCCGTGGTTTCTGGGCGGGCAGTTTCATCGCGCCCTGGGACTGGCGTAGGGCCAAGCGATGAGCCTGTGCGCCACAGCCCCCACAGATGTATGGATGCACTCTGCACCTGTGTTACCCCCATGGTGGGGTCCAGATCTCCAGCCACACCAGCGCTGCGGCCACCAGCCCGGCAGCGGTGATGAGCAGCACCGCGAGGGTCCAGAGCATTCTGCGCCGCGCGACGCGGGCCAGGTGCTTCCGGTCTTCCTCCAGCGCCACGCGGATTTCCGCCTGCAGCAGGTCCTGCAGGGTTCTGTGATTGCCCGCGATCAACTGCCCGGCCCGCTCATGCAGATGCGACACAGTGCTGCGCAACTCCGCCATGTCTTCCGTGACCTGCCGCGTGTTGCGGGTGCTGATCTTGTCGAACCGGTGGAAGCGGTTGTCGAGCGCGTCGAGCCGCGCTTCCAGCCATTCGGCGAATTCCGACAGGTGCTCCGTGGTCAGCACCGGGCTGTCCGGCTCAATCCGCGGGTCGGTCCGCACCTGCGACAGGTCCAACGCCGGACCCCGGTCTTCAGCGTCGTTGCTCATGACATCCCTCTTGCCGCACGATCCTGCGCGATGCACCGCACCTTGCGGTTCGGGTCCGGATGCCCGTCTCCCTCACGGCCCCGGCCGTTCCCGCCAGGGCGTCCACCCCTGCGGCAGCACATTCTCCAAGCCGAGACCCGGCGACAGGACAAGCGTCACCAGCGCGAGAACCCCTGCCACGAATATTACGGTGAGAAGGCCCATAAGCGCGCCCGCCCAACGCCCCGCGCCAGAGGCGCGCTCCGCTGTCCTGTCCGCCTCACCGGCAGTGCGCAATTCCTTGCGGATATCGAGCTTCAGTTCGGAGGCCAGCATTTCCAGTTGACGGGACAGGTGCATCTGCTCGGCGCGGATGCCTGCCAGATCCCCCATGATCCGGTCCGTGATGTCGCCGCTGCCCGCCTGCATCCCCGCGAAGTCGTCCCGCACCGCAGCGATGCGCCGGTCGAGCCAGTGCGCCGCGTCGAACAGGTCCGCTTTCGTGACCCTCTCGTCAGTTCGGTTCAACGGCGCGTCATCCGGTTCCGTCATATGGCTCTCTCCCCGTTTCTCATGGCGCTATCATGCGCCCCAAACGCCCTGTATCCAGCCCAGCACCCTGTCGAACGGCACGGCCAAACCGAGCGAAAAGCCCAGAAGCGCGGCCAGCAGCCAGCGTATGCGGCCCCGGCGATTGCGGATTTCAGCGCACAGCCTGTCGCGGTCCCGTCCGGCGGTATCGAAGCCCTGCGCCATCTCCCCGAGCAGACCCGCGATGTCGGATCGGATCAGGACAAGGTGATCATTGGTCACCCGCAGCGCGCCGCTGTGCCGCTCCACCCGGCTGACCATGTCGGCCTGCGCGGCAGCGCGGCGCGCGTCCAGCCAGCGGGCCGTAGAGGCCAAATCGCCCTTCGAGAGCGTCTCCCGGCCCAGATCGAGAGGGCCGTCCACGATCTTCTCCGCAGAAGTGGGAGTCGGTTCGGATTTCATTTTTTCGTCATCGCTCATGTGATGATCTCCCCGGATCAGCCATACAGGGCGACGGCCCGGGACACAGAATCGCGCGTTTCACATTCCGTCCACATTCCAGAAGCCCGGCAGGATACTCTGGAACCCGATCCCGACCGATGCAGGCTCCTGCCGGAACAGGTGATCGACCCACGGATAGCCGGGCAGGTGCGGCATCAGCTGAACCAGCACGACCGCAAGCGCGAACAGGGCGGCCAGAGTCCAACTCAAGCGGGTGAAGCCCTGAACGATACCTTTCCGGATATCGGCCCCTTCCTTGCGGATGGCGGACAGGCCGACCCGGTTGCGGGTCTCCTGAACCTCGAGTTTCCGGTCAAGGTCGAGCAACTGTTTTTCGAGCCTGTGTTCCACCTCACGCAAATCCGCCACCGTGGCCCCCCGGTGGAGATGCGCTCGCGTCATCGCCTCGGTCACCGCGCGGGCCGCGTCCTGTTCAAGCCCGGCTTCCATGAGATCCTCATAGACCTTCAGCGTGTCGAAGGCGACGGGGCCGAACGTGTTCGGAGTATCTTTGGTCATGATAACGGGTCCTTTCCGCAAGCGGCCCCCGGTATCGCCGGTTTTGGCGCGAAAGGAAAACCCGCGGTCACGCCAAGCGGAACAACCCCCGGCTCAGGCAAAGAAGAACACCCATCCCACGAGGCCGACCAGGGCAAGGGCCGCAAGAATGGCCAGCCCGATGCCGAGCACCACGGACCAGGCCCAGAGCACATGATACCATTTGGGCGGATCGTCATAGCCGATGAAGGCGCAATCGCCGGCGCCGTACCACTCGCTGGCGGGCATGTGCTTCGGGTACTTCCGGGATTCCCACCACATGGCGAAGAAATACGGATCATATTCGGCGATCTCGCGCAGCTTGTACCGGCAGAGCAGGAACAGGGCCACGCCGCAGGGCAGGCCAATGATGGTGATGCCGAACAGTACGACGGTGACGAAGACCACCGCGCCCAGCATGAGCAGGAAGGGTATCCGCTCGCAGCCCGAGAGCAGCAGTGGGGCCGTGAAGGCCGGGGGGATGTACTTGATCACGCGTTCGGGCGTCTCTTCCGTGAAAGCGGGGTGTTCGGAATTGTCCGTCATCGGTGTCTCCATGTCAGTCTTGATCTCGGCGGGCGGCGCTCCGCCCATATGCTGGAGGTCCACCCGGTCAGGGTTCGGCGTGTCACCCGCGCGCATGGCGACGTATCAGTCCTTTCAGAACCTTTATCTTCGTTTGCCCAATGGCGCGTTCGAGCGCAGCGAGAGGCAGCGCCATTGGGCGCAATCGGTCCTGAAAGGACTTCCACGAACGCCATCAATCATAAAGCATTTTCTGGTTCGATTGAGGCCTCATTCGCTGCCTCCCGGCTGCGCCGGGAACGCGAACTCAGCCGAACGGAGATCAATGACTCCAGAAAATGCTGTGATGTGCAGCACATTGCGCATCTCGTTATCTCCGATTGTGGTTCTCAGACTCCTACTATCGGAGAGGCGGAGCACGGGCGCGAAACCCGTGTTCCGCCACATACCCGGCGCTGCGCTTGCAGGTTCCCGGCCCGGGAAGGACGCCGGGCGCGCCATTCTCACATGCGGAACCACGTCCTTTGCGCTGGAAACGCATATGGCAAGAATGCCGTTCACCCGAAACGGACGGGGACACAGGTCCCCGCGCAAACGAGAACACCGCCCATGAAATCACCTCTCAAGCCCGACTGGTCCGACTACGCTCTGATCATCCTCACATGCCTGCTGGTTCTGGCCTTCTTCGAACTCTGGAAAAAACCGGTGGAGGACTGGCTAAAGGACGTCACGCGGCCCGAACGGTCCGCACCCGAACCCAGGCCAGATCCCGAACCGCTGCGGGACTGGCTGGACCGCCGGAACGAGACCGCACCAACCAACGCGGTGTCCGGACCCGCAGCACAATCGCCAGGCTCACCGAACACCCCACCCGCGCCGGAGAAAAGCCAATGACCCGATCCAGCCAGATCGCACCCATCCTCGGCCCGCTTGCGGCGCTGCTCGACGAGGAGGATATCACTGGGATCAGCTCCAACGCGGATGGCGCGGTCTTCGTCAAACGCTTCGGCAAAGCGCCGGCGTACTGGGGCCAGTTGGACCGCGCGGATGCCGAGCGTTTCCTGCGCTGGTGCGCCAGCGGCGTGGACACGGTGATCACGGAGCGCAATCCGATGTTCTCGGACCGCATCCCCGGCACCGCGCGCGCTGCTGGTGGAGGCGCTAGTGTTCCCCACCTGACGTAGGATTCCGATCTGCGGCTTTGTGTGTCACTGTTGTGTCATGAGACGCGATGACATTTGCCTTTATCTGTGCCCCGACGACCGAGCCGAATTGCAAGCCCTTGTTGCCAACCGTAACACCCCGCGCAAGCTGGTCTGGCGTGCCGAGATTGTGCTGGCGACGGCGGACGGGCACGGCACCTTCGAGATCATGCGGCGTTCGAAGACGTCGAAGCCCACGGTTTGGCGCTGGCAGGCGCGCTATCTCGATGAGGGTGTGGAGGGGCTCAAGCGCGACAAGACCCGGCCCTCGCGGGTGCCGCCCCTGCCACGGGAGATACGCCTGAAAGTGATCGCCAAGACGGTGCGGGAGAGCCCGCCGAATGCGACCCACTGGAGCCGTTCGACCATGGCTGCGGCGGTGGGGATTTCGCCGTCGAGCGTCGGGCGCATCTGGGCCGAGGCCGGTCTGAAACCGCACCTGACGAAGGGCTTCAAGGTGTCCAACGACCCGATGTTCGAAGAAAAAGTCACCGACATCGTCGGGCTTTACCTCGATCCGCCGGAGCGGGCGGTGGTGCTGTGCGTGGATGAGAAGTCGCAGATACAGGCGCTGGACCGGACCCAGCCGGGATTGCCGCTCAAGAAAGGCCGGGCCGCGACGATGACCCATGATTACAAGCGCCACGGCACGACCACGCTGTTCGCCGCGCTCGACGTCAAATCCGGTGTGGTCATTGGCGAGTGCCTGCCGCGCCACAGGGCCAAGGAGTTCCTGAAGTTCCTGCGCCGCATCGACCGCGCAGTCCTCAAGCCTCGCGACATCCATATCGTGCTCGACAACTACGCCACCCACAAAACGGCCGAGGTGCAGGCATGGCTAGCGAAGCATCCACGTTTCCATCTGCATTTCACGCCGACCAGTGCGTCCTGGCTGAACCTCGTCGAACGCTTCTTCGCCGAAATCACCTCGAAACGCATCCGACGCGGCAGCTACACCAGCGTCGGTGATCTGGAGACCGCCATCTACGACTACCTGCTGCAGCACAACGCCAAGCCCAAGCCATTCGTCTGGACAAAAACCGCCAACGATATCCTCACACGAGAACGCCGGGCTCTCGAAATCCTCGATGAAATCCGCGGAAACAGGTAGCAAGTGTCAGACTCGGAACACTAGAAGGCCTAACTGGCCCGAAGCTGCATATTTGGGCTTTTCGCGGAACATATCATGAACAAATAGCAGCTATGAACATTTCAGGTAGGCCTAAACGGACCATAGCTGCATATATGGACATCTGAAAGAACGGATGGGGAACAAATGGCTGTCTTAATGAACACAAATCCGGCGTCCATGATCCCCTATGAATATAGCAGATAGCGCGCGACATTTTCGGCCGGAAACTTGTATCCACGTCCATCCGCGACCCGCTCGGCGCTGACCGGGTATTTGGGCCGGTTGGGATTGATCCCCACGATCCGATAGCGTTCACCTTCCCGCGAGAACGTCCGGCCGTAATCGGAGGGTTCCAACCCGAATTGCGGTGCCAGGACCTCGAACAGGGCCTTGTCCGGCGAGTAGAGGGCCCCGTCTTCCATCGGGATCCCGACACGGAACCCGATCCCGAATCCGTGCCGCAGATCGATGTCGCTCAGATCCCCTCCCTCGACAGTAAACCCATGAGTTTCAGCAACTTCGCGACAGGCCTTCATGAGGTCGCGACGCAGACGATCACAGAGTTGCGGGGTCAGAGCGCGCGGTGGGACAGCCTTGGATGTTGCAGGCGTCCTGATCACGGTCGTGTTTGCATTGCTGGACGTCCGCCGCCTAGCTGAGGATCGAACCCGCCTCTTGTTCTTCTTTTTCACATCAATGCCTTCGCTTTGTAGACAGTGCCGCGCGAGATACCCATGTCGCGCGCAATCTCTGTGGGAGAGAGCCCTTCGGTCAGTCTGGCCTGAATGGCTGCCATGTCTATTTTTGGGGTCCGTCCGCGGTAGATACCCCGCAGCTTTGCGGCAGCGATGCCCTCGGCCTGGCGCTCCTGTCGCAGGTTGGTTTCGAACTCGGCAAAAACCCCGAGCATGTCAAAGAAGGCCTTTCCTGTTGCCGAGGCGGTATCGACCGGCTGCTCTGTGGCAACCAGATACGCCCCCTTTGATTTCAGGTGGATCGCGATGGTCTGCAGATCGCCGAGACTGCGGGCAAGCCGGTCAATGCGGGTGACCACCAGTGTCTCACCGGGATGGATGAAGTCGAGGATGGTTTTCAGTTCCGGTCGTCCTTCCAGAGTGGTGCCGCTTTTCTGCTCGGTCCTGACCACGCCACATCCCGCCGCTTCTAAAGCCTTCACCTGAGCATCGAGATTCTGATCGATGGTCGAGGTCCGCGCATATCCGATCCTGGCCTGAAAAGTGTTCATTTTGGGTGTGCCCTCGACATGATCTGTTCATTATCCCGATTCAGACCCAAAATAAACACAAAAACGGCCTGTTCACCTGTTCATCGGGAGCGTCATTACGAGTATACCCTAAATGACGCCCATCACCACAGTTTCATACTGGCCGCGTCGAGGGTCAGATCCATGACGTCTTCCATTAAAGGGATGCGCTTCAAGGGGCGTCCTTCCATCAGACCGTGTGCAGATGCGGTCAGGGTTTTCCACTCCCGGACCCGCTTTCCCTCTCGTAGCATTACTGCCGTTTGCAGGAAGCGCCGCGCCCAGATATCACGGCGCGTGTCCAGATATTTCCATATCCCGGTTTCAATGCTATGTGACGTTCGGCCCTGCGCCACGATGTCCCGGGTTTTTGCAGTGTCCTCAAACCAACTGTCCGTGAGCGGTTCCAGCAAGTCCAGCGCAAGGTCATCGTTGATCCAGCGCCCGAGCGCTTGAGGGGCCGCCTCCTGGATTTTCCGTTCGGGATCAGCCAGATTGAGCAATGCTTGGAGGTCGAGTGCTTGTGGGCGCAGATCAAACAGGTTGCAGGCTTCGATAACGTCAAGAAAACCAGGGGCTGGCAGATGTCCGTTTTTCAGACCATCCGCCAGCGCGCTTTCCAGCAAAACGCGCAGCGTGTCACCGGAAATACTATCCGCACCGATTTCAACGCGCAATTCTGCAATAGTTTGCTCCGCTTCGTCGCTGGCCGCCGGGGGAGTGAGGAAGCTATCTTTGATCCCATATCCCGCCTTGATCATGATCATGGCCAACACGGTGTTTGAACTCTGCTTCATGATGACGCAAATGCTTTGCGCTCCGGCACCGTCCGTTACGCTTGCGACAATCTCTTCTATTTTCAGATCTGACCCGTCACACTGAACCGGTAAAGACTTGGCGCGCGCTTTACGGATTATCCTGTCCAGACCCGCCTGCACCGGGCCAGCGGTAAACCACCCGCGGATCATCGGAAGAAACGTTTGTGTTGCGGGGTCCAGGACTGACTGGTCGAGACGGTCGGACAAACCGGTGATGGTGGCCTCTTGAACAAGCTCGGAACCAGACAGGAGCATGAATAAGGCGCAACGCTCAAAAACAGAACTATCTATTGTTGCAATGTGGTGGGCCATGAAGGCCTGGATTTCCTCCGGCATCGCGGCTTGCATCATGTAGATGGCATTGAACACCTCATAAGCGGACCCCCCGTCCGCAATAACATCGCGGGCTATGCTTTCCAGATTTTCGGAGGGATCAAAATCATCAAAATCCTGTGGGCGTGGAACGGTGGTGGGATCGATTATAAAGGCTGGCGGCACTGGCAAGTCGGCACTCCGATAGAGGCCAGCAAATACCGCTAGGTTTTCATGGCCTATCGCCCCGGCGGACATGCCAGCCTCAACGGCCATTTCAACAGTCTCCAGGAAATCTGCTGCGTATTCATTATCATTTTCCAAACCCATGCGGGCTTCATCCAGAAGCAGTTCCAACAATTGGCATGCAGCGTCGTCAAAGTCTTTCGCCTGTGCGGTCAGGCGTGTCAGACCACTGGCCACATCGGCACTGGAAAGCAAATGAGATTTCACCTGACCAAAATGTGACCGAAACACAGGATCAAGACCATGGTGCTCCAGGTGGTTGATACACTTTTCAAGCAGTTGGGACGACATGTTTTCTCCATTTACGCGGCCATGCGATCAAAATTGATCCGTTTGTGCAAATCCACCTCGAAACGGCCATAGGGGTTGATGTGGAAATACAAGAGCGGTGTCAGGCCCCGATAATCTTCCGGCGTCAGCCTGGCCGCAATCTCCGGGTTCTGAAGTATGGACTGCACCATGCGGGTATTCACATAACTCAGGGAGGACTGAAGCAGGTGGAGCGCATGAGCGGCAATCTCCTGATCCCTTACCTGATTGGTCGCAATCTCGCCGCCTTTGCCAAAGAATACAAAAGCGTTGGCACTGTTCCAGTTTTCAACAACATTCAATCCCTCATGTATCTCCCTCCGAAATTGTTCGAAGCGCAGATAGCGGCACAGAAAAATCGTCTTGATGGCCCGCCCGAGTTCGGCCAGAGCCTTGTAGGTCGGGTGCATCACATCGGCCCGGCCAAACCGGCGCAGAATGGATTCCGGATCGGCCGTACCATGTTGCATCGCCGCAGCGTATTTGACCATTTCATCATATTGACGTGTGATTTCATCCCAGTTGATGACGCTGGTCAGAATTGGACGAAGATTGGGCAACTGTCCCCGCAGGTCACTGCTCGGAAGGGCCAGCTTCTGACGCGCAATGGCCTTCAGTCGCGGTGCAAGTTCGAAGCCAAGCAAATGGCAGAAGGCAAAGCCGACGACGCTCTGACCATGCGTATCAACGTACTGCCGCTGAATCTCCATGTCCGTGCAATGCCGCAAGACCCCCTCAATCATTGCGGCCACCTCGGACGACGAGCATCGTTTGAGTTGAGAATAGATGCAGGTTGCCTGTCGTTCGACGTGCCAATAGATCATAACCCCTCGACCACCGTAACGTGCATGCCACTCCGTCATAAGATTGCGATCCCAGGCACCGAACTTGGTGGAATCAGACGCACAAGCTGTACCCGGTTTCCCCCAGATTTTGGAATCGCGAAGGGCAAATATCGCATCCGCCACCCGCGCAATTGCAGCACGCAAAGCTGTCGCATCGATGTAGCGACGGCGAATATGAAGAAGCTCGTCATGGCTCACATCCGGCGAGCCGGCCGCGACCCGCTTGAGGCCCGCGTTTGTTCCCAATCCATACAGACACAGGAGCAATCGCTGATCACGGACATCCGCCGACAGAGCTTCACGACTGGCGGTGGTCCGAAAAGCGTCCAGGAAACCCGTATCGAGCGCCGCTTCCTTGAGCACATCCAGTAGTCCGGTCATCGGCCAGGCGCGGGAGATTTCCGATTTCAACGCCTTGAGACCGGGCGGCTCCGGGACAGGCTCCAAAGGGGTGATTGATATGCGATTATCCCCGGTCGACCTCAGCCGAACTTTATCATTATCGGGCAAAGTGGCGTTCAGCAGGCGGAGCTCCTTTTCCAACTCCGCCTTGACAGATCCGATGAAGCTTTTTGCGTCCTGAGGCAGGTCAAGGTCTGCGTAATAGTCCTCCCGGCGAGAGCCAAAATCCTTTGGCAGGTCTTCATCAGGGTTGCGATAACGGTCGGCACCAACAACCCATATCTCTCTGGCACGGATGCGCTCTCGAAGTTGGGCCAGCACGCAGAGTTCGAGCGTAATCACGTTAACCCGTCCGGTCTCATCGAGAAGGGCACTCTTCCATTTTCCCGGAACAAGACCCGTTGGAACTTCGGACAGGGATACAAACCGACGGTTTGATTTTGACCATTCACGGATCAGGTCCAGAGCCGTCAAAACAGGATGCCAGGTGGCATTGTTCGACCGAAACCGCAGAGCCCCCAACAGGGCTGGCAACATGCGCCGATAATGCCGCGCATATGAGCCGCGCATAACCCATTGAATGCGCTTGTCCAACGTGCCCTTGGCCCGGTGCTCTTCGATCACCGAGTGCATCTTGGCGGCATCGGCAATGGGAAAAATGACATCCTGCACAATCCCGGTCGGCTGCTCCAGAGAGGCGATGCACATATCTACAAGCAGTTGCTCCTTCCCCTGAACAACCCCGATCTCACTTGCGATGTTCAGGATTACCCTACGGCGCGACCGCGTTGCCAATCCATGGACAGTTTCCAAAACCAAATCCACCAATCCATCAATCAATTGGCTCTTTCGGTGCATGAGATAAACTGCAAACTGCCCCAAACGCCGATCTTTCGAATGGCGCCGCATCTCGGAAGCAGTTTCTCCTTCAACCTGGCGTGCAAGGCGCGCGATCCAGTCTCGGTCAGGGTGCGCCATCAACTCCATGGGCAGGATCAGGCTTTCGACAAAACGCACTCGCTCGGCCGCAGCGAGAATGTTCTTCAATGTGGCCCCGCCCACACCGTCCTTCAGACGCTGAAATCCTGTGACAGCAAGTGGTGCCAGCAAAGCCTGCTCCAGTTTTTCTTCGGTCAGATTGTTTACGCGCGCGGCAACCCTTTGCAGAAAACTTTCACGAAAATGCGACCTTGCTGACCGCGCAAGGCGGTCCATGATTTTCTCGGAAGGCACATAAAAGCCCATCTCCAATGCTCGGGTAAATCCACGATCAGCCCATTCAGCCAGCTTCAAATCCCGGCCCCCCAAGGTTATCATCATCCACTCCTGAAGATGGCTACGATCGCGCTTGGTTGCCCGGCGAACTCCACAGTGATCCAGAATGCGAGAACGGTGACGACGCGCTGTATCGCTTGAAAGCGAATAGCCGGTATCATTGGATACCCCGACCTGATCAGAGATATACTTCAAGACCTCTGAAATGAGGTCGGCTTCACGCGGGAAATTGCCGTGTTGCCGAAAATCCCTGTACACGACAGTAGGTATGGTTGAGGGCGCTGATCTGTGATTTTGGTTGGGATTCTTCAGTTTGCGATGGAGCATCCCATGATCCGAAAAGCGATCGACACCCTCTCGGCAAAGCTATCCGAGTGTTTGTCGCTGAGCAATAGCCGCCTTGAAACGCTCTGCCTTTTGGTGATCGGCATTGCCAGCGTTCGAACGGTCAATTTGAGCCACATCAGCGGCGAGATGCCAACACAGGCCAAGGTTGAAAGCACCTACCGCCGCTTGCAGCGTTTTTTCCAGTATGTTGATCTGAGGGAAGATTGGTCTGCACGCCTTGTGGTCCGGATGCTCGGGCTCTCCGGAAGCTGGAACCTGTGCCTTGATCGCACCAATTGGAAGATCGGGCGCAAAGAGATCAACCTGCTGGTTCTTGCCATTGCCACGCGCCGGTATCGGGTGCCATTGATGTGGACGGTTCTGGGCAAGGCGGGCAACAGCAACACCAAACAACGCATTGCACTGATGAAACGTTATCTGGGCCTGTTCGGAGCCAAAAGCATCAAGTGTCTCTTGGCGGACCGTGAGTTCATCGGCCTTGATTGGCTGACTTTCCTGCATGAGCAGGATGTTCCTTTCATCATTCGCGTAAAGTCGAACCAGTATGTCACTTGCGAAGATGGCACCCGGCAAAGCTTGCGAAATCTGTTGCGCACCTGCCGTGGAAAGCGGACCTTTACCGCCCACTTCGGAGCAGCAGGGGACACCGATCCGATGTGGTTGAACTTTGCTGCCAAGCGTCTCAAGGGCAAGGAATTGCTGATCGTGGCCACGAACCGTCCAGCCCACCATGCCTTAACCACTTACAGCCAACGTTGGGCCATCGAATGCCTGTTCGCGGAAGCAAAGACCAAAGGCTTCAACCTGGAGGACACCCGGCTCTCAATCGCGAAAAAGTTGAGCTTGCTCATCGGGATTGTCGCCCTCGCCATGGCATGGGCGGCGAAGATGGCATCCAAGAAACTTGGCACCCAAAAGCGCCCCAGAAAATCACATGGCAGGTACGCCAAGTCCATCTTCCGCATCGGCCTCGACGAAATCAGAAGGCTCTTGCGAACCCATCCAGAACAAGCCTTCCGACATTGGCCCAAACTCAGACATAAAATCGCATGAGTCGTGATAGTGTGGATACCCCGCCCAAGGCATCACAATGTGCCAGATGCCGTTATACTGAACGTCATCGATATAGAAATAGGGAGGACATCCACATGTCGGAAGTTAGCATCATCGGCGTCGATCTTGCAAAGCAAGTTTTTCAGGTTCACGGAGCCCGCCCCGACGGCTCTGTTGCGTTCCGCAAGAAGCTGAACCGCGCCCAGTTCATGCCGTTTCTGTCCAAACAGCCGGAATGCACAGTTGCCATGGAAGCCTGCGCCACTGCGCATGGCTGGGGTCGCGAGATCGACAAGTTGGGCCACGAAGTGAAGTTGATCCCACCTCAGTATGCGAAGGCATATGTCAAAAGGCAGAAAAACGATAGGGCAGACGCGGAGGCGATCGCCGAGGCAACATCCCGGCCGACCATGCGGTTCGTTGAAGTCAAAACCGCCGAGCAGCAATCGCGCGGCATGCTGTTCCGTTCTCGGCAGATGTTCGTCAAACAGCGCACACAGAGCATCAATGCCCTGCGCGGCCATCTTGCCGAACATGGCGTGATTGGGCCGAAGAGCAAGGCGGGGATCAAGAAACTGAGAGCCGCGCTGGAGGACGAAACCAACGACCTTCCTGCCATCGTGCGCGACACGGCCCGGATGTACCTCGATCACATCGACATGCTGGCGACCAGGGTTTCCGATCTGACGAAGCAACTCAAGACGGAGGCGAAAGCGTCCGCCACGGTGCGAAGGCTGACAACAATGCCCGGCGTCGGGTTGCAAACCGCGCTGGCGATCGAAGCCTTTGCTCCGGACATGAGTTGCTTCAAACGCGGGCGCGACTTCGCGGCCTGGTTGGGTCTTGTGCCGCTGCAGCACTCGACGGGCGGTAAGGACCGGCTCGGCAAGGTCTCGAAGATGGGTCAGAAGGACATTCGACGTCTGTTGATCATCGGGGCGATGTCGGTGATTAGCGCAGCAACGCGGTTTGGGGTTCGCAAGGGCAGCTGGCTGGCCAGAATGTTGGACCGCAAACCGAAGCTGCTGGTTGCAATCACGCTGGCCAACAGGATGGCACGGGGCATCTGGGCCATGATGACGAAACAAGAGAATTACCGGAACCCGGAGGCGATGGCGTAAGCGCGGATCGCGCAACACTTCGCGCCGGTGCTTGGGACGTGTGAGGAGATCGACGAATAGCATGGGAGATTGATCGGACAGATCCGAACCGGGAAAACCATTATGATGCTACGAGCAACAAACACTCATCGACTGATTTGGACCCGGTTCGCGCATCACCATACCGGCCCGCGGTCATGCAAAGCGCCGCACAAGGAGGCCTTATAAATGACCGCATCCGATCACACGCTCAAACCGTTCAAAGATCGCTTGACACGAAAGGCCGGGTAGGAGGGGTCGTTACCGAGCCCCTCCCCCCACAGACCCGGACGTGCCCGCATTAGAGCATCCGGTTCCTCGCATGGTGGTTTCGCTCAAGCTGTGTAGATTGATCGCGTGACCGTGGCTTGTGGCAGGGGGAATAGCTTGAAGATGGTCTTGAACCTGTTCCAGCTAATCCGTCCATCGCGGTGTCGTCGTCCGAGCCAACGCCGCCAACTTCTGACCACGGCGTCCCGGAATGCGGACAGCCGTTTGCCATTGCCTGTCAGACCGTAGTAGGCGCAGTGACCCCGGATCACGGCGGTGAGGTACCGACATTGATCCCCAATTGGCATGTGGCGGTGCGTCTTGCACCACTCCCATACCTTCTTCACGGCGCGTGCAAACCGATCCTTGGCGGTGAACTGACGCACAACCCAGCGTCCCTTCCGGGACTTTCCCCAGATGTGGGTGAAGCCGAGGAAGTCGAACCGGTTCTGCGTGTCATGCCCACCTGCCTTTGGTCGGAAGTCAACGTACCGCGTCTTGGTCGGGTGTAGCGCCAGCCCATACTTTGCAAGGCGTGCGCTTAGCGCGACTAGCACGCGCTCACCGTCTCTACGGTTTTTTAAAGCGATGACAAAATCATCTGCATAGCGTACGAGCCGGAAGGCTCCCACTCTGGATTGCACCGTCTCCATCATCCATTTATCCAGCACATAGTGTAGGAAAATGTTGGAAAGAATCGGGCTGACAACCCCACCTTGAGGGGTTCCGGTTTTCGAGCGTTGTAGAACGCCCGAATCCAGAACTCCCGCTTTTAGCCATTTGTCGATCATGCGGCGTATCACACCGTCCTTGATCCTCAGGTCGAGAAACTCCCGTAGGCGTCGATGCTCGATCGTATCAAAATAGGCTTTGACATCGGCATCTAGTACCCATCGCAGACCTTCCACGGCCAGTCCGTCCCGCAAGTCACTGAGTGCGTTGTGGGCTGATCGGTCGGGCCGGAAGCCGTATGAACAGGGCAGGAAGTCCTCCTCATAGATCGGTTCCAGTATCATCACGATGGCACGCTGCGCCACCTTGTCTTCCAAGGTTGGTATACCTAGCGGCCTGTACGTCCCATCTGCCTTGGGGATGTAGCGGCGCCGTACTGGCGGCGCGCGGTAGGTGCCGGATTTGATCCGGTTCAGAAGGTCCATAAGATTGGCCTCCAGTTCCGTCTCGTAATCGCCTGCCGCCACGCCGTCCACGCCTGCCGCCCCATCCTTGCGGGTGAGAGTCCAAGCCGTGAGCATCCAATCAAGGTCGATGTGGTGATGCAGTGTGGTGAACGCCATATCCGGGCAGGCTCTCGCCTGTTCGGCTATCCGCTCTTGTTTCGTTGACACGTCCACAAAGCTCTGTGTCTTCACGTGTTTCCCTCCTTCGGGTCCGTCCATGCGATGCCTCGCTTTCCTCCGCCGGGTCCCGATGGACACGGTTCCCCGGCCTCAACAGTACTATCAAGGCACTACGACTCCCGGTTTCGCTTCCCTTGGGCTTATTGTTTCGCCGTCCGGTACCGTGTGCTCCCGCGTGGTTCGTGTTGTCGCTCACGCGCTCCCGTTGCAGATGCGGGCCTGCCGCAGGCCGGGGTCTTGATTGTTGACGCTGGCGGTTCCCCTTCCAGCGATTTCTACACACGGACGAAGCCGGGTCTCCCAGGTTCCTTGGTGATCCATCCCGTGACTTTGCGACGTTCTTCACCCCCGGTCGGTCCGGTTCGCCTCGCCCATATCGGCGTTCCCGGTGCTGCCCCCGCTATACCCGACACGAAGACACCAACATTGTATATTTCGAGGGCCATCGGTCGCTTCACCACCCACTGTGTACGCTTCACATCGTGCGTTACCGCGCGGTATGCAACACTCGTTTCCGGCTGGCAGGCTGAACCTTTACCGGATGGGAGTCGAACCCACTGGACCACTACGAAAGGTTTCAAGTCATGCTATCCTCCTTCCCAAGGCTTCGGCCTGGCGCAAGGGTATCCATAAATGTACAGGGGGCGGCGGCACAAAGTGCTGAAGTCCGGGACTTTCCAGTCGAGCCCAGCCAGTCGCAACAGGCTTTCGACGAACCCCGTCGTCTGCCGAAGGGGCATACCGAAAAGCACCTTTATCGTCAGGCAAACTTGGATTGCTGCGTCGCTGAACTCGGGCTGACGACCGCGCCTACCCGTCGGAGCCGCATGCCAGGGCATCTCGGGATCAAACCAGATTGAAAGAGAACCGCGCTGCTTCAGCGCCGTGTTGTACGAAGGCCAGTTCCTGGTCTTGTACTTCGTAGGGGACCAACTGCTCATGACAGCCAGCTAGCACGCTGGATTCAAACAGTGAATCCATCAGCCGATTTGTGCAACAAAGCCTACATCGAAGATTGCCCTTGTTGCAAAGAGCAAGGTTTTGAAACACGGAACAGGTCATTTGTGGAGCGCTCTCACTTTCTTTATCAGAAACAGGGCTGTTGAAAGGTTTCTTATGGAAGTAAAAGTTTCAAGACACAATAATACTTTGATTGCAGAAGTCGATGGCCGGATTGATGGTATGACAGCCCGGGAATTCGAAGAGAAAATCTCGGCGGCTATTCCTGAAGACGGCGGCGTGATTGTGTGCGATCTTTCCGGTGTGTCCTATGTCAGCAGCGCAGGCCTGAGGGCCGTCCTAGTTGTCGCCAAACGCCTCTCGAAAGACGGCTACGCCTTTTCCGTTTGCGGCCATAGTGGACCGGTTGCCGAAGTTTTTCGTATATCGGGCTTTGAAAAAATAATTTTTATGCACGCAAATCAGGAAGATGCATTGGCTGAAGCAGGCACTTGAAGTGGCGAGGAAACGGAATGGCGAAGGTGCATCGTCTTCGGATTGAGTCCAGAATAGAGAACCTAGCGAAACTCGTCGATTGGATTGAGTTATTTTGCAAGTCCCATTCACCCGCCGCAAAGCGCGAGCATGAAATTCAAGTCATTGTTGAGGAGTTGTTCCTGAACGCGATAAATCATGGAGGTGCTTCGGCTGGTGGCAATATCTGTTTTACACTTTTTCCCCAATCCGAAGGTGCGGCCTTGGTCATGGAGGCGGAGGGACTTCCGTTTGATCCCAGAGAAGTTGCGCCGAATCCAAAGATGGATGCATTGTTGGAAGACCGCCCCATCGGTGGCCTCGGACTTGTGTTGGTTCGTGAACTGAGTGAACAACTTTCTTACGACCGCGTTAATGGCCGCAATCGGTTGGCACTGGTTTTTGGTCCGGGATCTTTACCTCAGCCTCAAACAGCAGGGCACGTCCCTACACAAGCAAAGGCAGCCATTCTATCAGACCGATGCCGCCCACGGGGTGCTACTTTCAAAATTCTCGCCATCATGCTGATTGTGTTGACTGCTGGTCTCGTTGCAACCGCTGGGCTGAATTACCTGAAATTTGAGCGAATGCTGATTGAAATTGCAGCAGCGCGTTACGATCCGATGCTACGAGAATTGAACCGCGCGATCAATAACAGTCTCAATAGTGGAGTCACTCTTGCATCCACGCACTCAACACAACAACTGATCGATCGTTCGGCTGCGCAGTTTGAAGGGGCGTTCGACCTCGTCATTCGCGACAAGGATGGCGTAGTGCTGTTTGGCACGGCCGCCTCTCACAGTCCGCCGACAACATTGCCGCCACCAGATGCGGTTTTGCGCGATTTCTCCAATTCGAACCGGTTTGCCAGACATATGTCCATTCTCCAAGACGGTATCGCGGTCGGAACGCTGTCGCTGTCCTTCGGCGCTGAAGATGTTATGGAGATAATACCTAACATGGCACAGGAGTTTCAGCGCGCCACGGTGGCTTCATTGATTTTCTTCGTACCGCTCCTCGTTATCGTGACGGTGTTAGTTGTCGGGCGAATCGAAGGTCGCTTGCACAGCAGAATGCTTGCAGTAGAACGTGCAGAGGAATGCAGGTGCCGGGATTCTCTTGCCGAAGCGCTTCATCAATTTCAAAAGACCGTACAGTCGGCCTCGTGAGGTGACTGGTATCCGTCCTATATTGCTGATTGTGTTTGTGGTTTTGCTCGTGATGCCGTTCGTGCTGTTCGGTTTCCTGTCGGTCAGGATACTTGAACCAAAGCTTCTATCCGAGTTCGAAACGCAAACCATAACCGCAGCAAAAGGTGTCCAACGGCGTGTTGATCATGCGGTCTCGGCATTCGGTGGCATGCATACACTCCGGGATGTCACGCCGGTGCTTGAACATGCCCGGCTGTCAGCACCGGGAATGAGTTTCCTCGCTTTGACGGATTCAGATAAGACTATCCTGCACCTCTCTGCGGATGATCCCACCTCAGCGCGCAGAAAACTCGCCCTTGCTACTGTCTCGAACGCGCCAGATCCAATCGGAAGGTTTGAGGGCTTGTTTCTGAGTGTAACCGAAACTTCATTGTCCGATCCCGTGATCACGACCAGCCAACGCTATAACGATCTATTCGTGACCAAGCTCCCGCTTGGCGGTAATGACCAGTACATCGGTATTTTGTATGCAGGCGTCGATATCGGAACGTTGAACTCACTGAAGCGTGACATATGGATCGATACCGGCGTTGCGGTGTTTGCGGTCGTCCTGCTGGCTGTAGAACTGCTACTTCTGGTTTTTGCAATTTATTTTAGCCGCCCGGCTTGGGCTATCGATTTTCTGACGGCACGCCTACGGGACAATGACGTGCGGTTTAGGTTGCGTGATTTTCGGGGAGGTGCAGCACAGCGCCTCATCCGATATATCGACGATAACATCGTCCATGCCGCTGCGTGCTCCCGGTCCGCTGTTGGCTTGCGGCTTCCAACTTCCGGAGACCCGCGCCCATTGCGCATCCCTGCGGTCAGCTATGTTCGAATGCCGCTGTTTTTCTTCTTTCTATCGGAGGCGCTCCTGCGTCCCATACTTCCGCAGTTTCTCGGTACCTTCGCACCGCCGGGCAGTGACCCCAACTTCCGAATCGGGATACTTATGGCCAGCTTCATGGCAGCGTCGTTGTTTTCGGTTATGATCGGATCCGTTCTTTCTGATCGATCTGGCGGACCTCGACAGGTGTTCGTTTGGGGAACAATCTGTTCCGGTTGCGGTATGTATGGACATCTGGTCGCGGGAGATTTCACGTCGGTACTCCTGTTACGGATGTTGACCGGGTTCGGCTATGGTCTCGTTTACGCTGCGGCACAGGTCCACATTGCACAGCATGCCGACCCCAATCGGCGGTCCGCAGGTTTTTCGCTGTTCCTTTCAGCGGTTGTGGCTGCAGAAATATGCGGTCCGGCGGTCGGAGGTATACTAGCCGACCGGTTTGGAGATGCGCTGGTAATCCTTACCGCAACACTGGTGATTTTCTTTGCGGCTATTTTGTGCGTGTTTCTTTTGTCCAAATTTCCGCCAGATATAACGGATCCCGCTACGGTGCCGGAAGAGAATGAACCAGCAGTTAAAAATGCGCACCGCTCTTTGATGAATTGGGTGAGTGAACAACGAAATATGGTTTTGGGGGTCCTCGCAAATAAGCGTTTTTTCGTCACTGTCCTCTGTTTCGCAATCCCCGCCAAAATAATGTTGACTGGAGGACTTTTCTTCCTTGTTCCGCTGACTGTCTATTCAAGTGGTGGTGACGCTGTCGAAAGTGCGCGTGTGTTAATGGGATATGGCATCGCGATTCTATTGCTTGTACCAGCGCTCGCCCCGCTGGCAGATCGTTTTCGGGGGTTTGGCACTTGGATTGCAGTTGGCGGTATGACGGCAGGTGTTGGGTTTATCCTCCCCCATGCCTCGAACGTTTTTGAGGTTGGAGGATTGAAATTTGTTTTTATCGCCACGCTGCTATTCGGATTTGGACAGACTCTCTCCATCCCGACGCAGATCAGTTTTCTTCTGGCGGCGTCAGACAGGCAGACGCGCCTGTTCGGAACCGGGTCAGTATTGGGCTTGTTCCGTTTCCTCGAGCGGCTCGGTTCCTTAGCTGGTCCACTCATCGCGGGAATGCTGCTTCTTGTGTATCCGCCTGACGTGGCCCTGATGTGGATGGGTCTCGGTTTTATATTGCTGGCCGCAGTCGGGCTAAGCTGGTTTCTGGCCTTTGGCCAACAGGATGAGGAGGAAGCAATAAATGCGTTACTTGTCGAGACGTGACCTTTTGGCCGGATTCTTGGCGGGCACTGCCCTTAGACCCATTGGCGTCGCCGCCTTGCAGGAGAAATCCGTTTTCATGGTACTCTGGCGCGGTGAAACCGAGGTTGAGAGCGCATTTCGGGCGCATTTCGAAGAGGTTGGATTGCCGATTAACATAATCGTCCGGTCGCTCGACCGGAACACTGGTCGTTTGCCGGAAATCATAGCGGAAATCGGGCAAACCAATCCCGATTTGGTATATACTTGGGGGACATCCGTCACTCTAGGGATTGCCGGAAGGGACCCGGACTTGATGGAGGAACCGGATGATTATCCGCCCCAAGTCACAGATCGACCGGTTGTCTTTACGATGGTGTCACAACCCGTGAAATCACATATCATAAAAAGGTTTGGCATAACGGGACGCAATGTGACTGGTGTAAGCCACATCGTTCCGCTGGATACGCAGTTTAATGCCATGCGCGCCTATATGCCGGTGGACAGAATTGCGGTCATATTCACACCGACCGAGCTTAATTCGGTTTTAGCGGTAGAACAGTTGACAGAGATAGGTCAGCGTTTAAGCGTTCGAGTCGACCGTTTCCCGGTCCCGGTCGATTTGCAAGGCCACCCGAAGCCAAGGTCGTTGCCGGATCTCGTCGCTTCGGCCGCCGCAACCGGGGCCCAGTTCTTATATCTCGGGCCGGACAGTTTTATCGGCCAGTACGCGCGCCTTGTGACCGATCTTGCAAACACGCACCGCTTGCCGTCTTTCGCATCTGTTGAGCGAATGCTGTCGGCTTCAAATGCCCTCTATGGCCTAGTGGCTCCCTACAGGGAGGTGGGTAGACTTACAGCTCGGAAAGTCGAACGCATCCTGTTCGATGGTGAAGATCCTTTTGGTATTCCTGTCGAAGTACTTCCTAAATTTTCCTACATTATCCGGGCTGATGTTGCTCGTAAACTGCAGATATATCCCAAACTGTCGCTCTTGGACTATGCAGAGATCATAGAACCATGAGTAATCTAGATTTAGGCCGTGTTGACAAAAGGGATTCACATCAGGCTTTGAGCATGATTCAACTTGGCATCTGCGATGGAGACCAGCTTGGCACGAGATTTGATGTCGGACGAGGAGTGGGCGTTCTTTGAACAGTTCATTCTTTCCGTTCGCGCCCCGAATGGGCGAAAACCCACCAACCACCGCCTTGTTCTTGATGGCGTTTTCTGGATAGCACGTACCGGCGCGCCGTGGCGGGACAGAGGTGGTCCTACTTTTTCGACCAGTTTACAGCCTGATTTAAGGTGGATCTTGGTTTTGCTTCAGGCTGCTTTCTTCTCTTCACCTCGGAGGGTTTCATAGGCCTCGTTTGGCGTCAATATTCCATGCGTCGAGTGGGGCCGTTCGGCGTTATAATAGGTCATCCAACTGCCAATCCCCATCCTTGCTTCTGAGCCGGTTTCAAATGCATTGAGATAGACGCATTCGTACTTCAGAGATCGCCACAGGCGCTCGATCATGCGGTTGTCGATCCAGCGGCCCCGACCATCCATCGAGATTTTGACCTTCGCCTCCGCCAGCGTGTTGGTCCATTCAAAGCCTGTGAACTGGCTGCCCTAATCGGTGTTCATGATCTGAGGCGTGCCATAGAGGTCGAGCGCTTCTTTCAAGGCCTCGACCCCTGTACACGACAGTAGGTATGGTTGAGGGCGCTGATCTGTGATTTTGGTTGGGATTCTTCAGTTTGCGATGGAGCATCCCATGATCCGAAAAGCGATCGACACCCTCTCGGCAAAGCTATCCGAGTGTTTGTCGCTGAGCAATAGCCGCCTTGAAACGCTCTGCCTTTTGGTGATCGGCATTGCCAGCGTTCGAACGGTCAATTTGAGCCACATCAGCGGCGAGATGCCAACACAGGCCAAGGTTGAAAGCACCTACCGCCGCTTGCAGCGTTTTTTCCAGTATGTTGATCTGAGGGAAGATTGGTCTGCACGCCTTGTGGTCCGGATGCTCGGGCTCTCCGGAAGCTGGAACCTGTGCCTTGATCGCACCAATTGGAAGATCGGGCGCAAAGAGATCAACCTGCTGGTTCTTGCCATTGCCACGCGCCGGTATCGGGTGCCATTGATGTGGACGGTTCTGGGCAAGGCGGGCAACAGCAACACCAAACAACGCATTGCACTGATGAAACGTTATCTGGGCCTGTTCGGAGCCAAAAGCATCAAGTGTCTCTTGGCGGACCGTGAGTTCATCGGCCTTGATTGGCTGACTTTCCTGCATGAGCAGGATGTTCCTTTCATCATTCGCGTAAAGTCGAACCAGTATGTCACTTGCGAAGATGGCACCCGGCAAAGCTTGCGAAATCTGTTGCGCACCTGCCGTGGAAAGCGGACCTTTACCGCCCACTTCGGAGCAGCAGGGGACACCGATCCGATGTGGTTGAACTTTGCTGCCAAGCGTCTCAAGGGCAAGGAATTGCTGATCGTGGCCACGAACCGTCCAGCCCACCATGCCTTAACCACTTACAGCCAACGTTGGGCCATCGAATGCCTGTTCGCGGAAGCAAAAACCAAAGGCTTCAACCTGGAGGACACCCGGCTCTCAATCGCGAAAAAGTTGAGCTTGCTCATCGGGATTGTCGCCCTCGCCATGGCATGGGCGGCGAAGATGGCATCCAAGAAACTTGGCACCCAAAAGCGCCCCAGAAAATCACATGGCAGGTACGCCAAGTCCATCTTCCGCATCGGCCTCGACGAAATCAGAAGGCTCTTGCGAACCCATCCAGAACAAGCCTTCCGACATTGGCCCAAACTCAGACATAAAATCGCATGAGTCGTGCACAGGGGGCCTCGACACAGAAGTCGGCCTCCATGCTGTTTGACAGCCGCCAGCTCAGAACCTTGCGGCTGTGCCAATCCATGATCGCGACCAGGTACAGAAAGCCACGAGCTATGCTTAAATTTGGGTGATGCGCCTTATCAGGCGGCGCGGTTTTCAGTGCTGTCGGTGACTTCGACACCGTCGTTGAATTTGATTCCTTCGATGACTTTTGGCAACTGGTTTCTGCCTTTGAGCTTACCACCCTTCAAAAAGTAGTGGTTGATTGCGCATTCTGGCGCATCCGCCCACCTATTCTGACGCATCCGCCCACCCCTTTGGTGTGCTGTGAGGCGTTTGGGTTTTGTTATCACTTTCGGGCTTCTTGGTCACTCATATTTGCTGTGGTTTTTCGCATGGATTCTCCCTCGAGTTCGAGCCGGTAGATGCTATGGGGTGGGCGGCGCATCGTGGCATAGTGTCCGTCCAGTAAATCAATCAGGAAGGACATACCCCATGCCTCATCAAACTTACGATCTAAGCCGTTCACACGCCGCCCTCGATATGGATAGCACATTGGTTGTGGTCGTGGAAATGAGCCAATCCACCTGGATGCCTCATGCTGTGCTGCCTGGCTCGGAGCGTCGGCCGATGAAGAAACTGCCAGCCGATGAAGGCAAGCTGCTGGCACAGTTGCACCGCTGGCGTGATGATGCTGAGAAAGCGACCGGTCACGCGATCCCGCGCGTCTGCGTTGCTTACGAAGCCGGGCGCGACGGTTTCTGGCTGGCGCGCTGGTTGCGGGACAATGGCATTGAGGCGCATGTAATGCACGCCACCAGTATCCCGGTGAAACGGGATCATCGTCGGGCCAAGACAGACCGTCTGGATTGCCTGTTATTGATGCGGGCTTTCCTAGGTTGGCTGCGTGGTGAGGAAGACCATTGCCGAATGGTTGCAGTCCCTACAGCCAAGGAAGAGGATGCCCGGCGCATGCACCGGGAACGCAAGACCCTGACAGTTGAACAGACGAAGTTGATCAACAAACTGAAATCGATGTTTGCCTGGCTTGGGATCCGGGGCTTCAAACCGCACCTCAAGAAGGCTCCCAAGCATCTCGAAGGGCTTGTCACACCCTCAGGTGATCCGATCCAGCCGAACACGCGTGCTGAAATCCGAAGGGCGATGGACCGCTTGGCTGTCATCAGAGGGCAGATTGAAGAGATCGACAAGCAGCGCAACGAAAAAATCGAACAGGAGAAACACGCTCAGCATCACGTCATGGTTGGGCTACTTGCGACGATCCGTGGGCTGGGTGTCGATACCGCCGACATGCTGGTGGGTGAGCTTTTCTTCCGTGACATCCCCAATCGCCGGGCTTTGGCGCGCTATGGTGGTCTGACGGGATCGCCGGATGAAAGCGGTCGAAAACGGCGCGAGAAAGGGCTGGCGCGAGTTGGTAATCCTCGCGTTCGAAACGGCATGATCCAGTTTGCCTGGCGGTTTTTGATGTTCCAGCCCGAGAGTGCGCTGGCCCGCTGGTACAAAGAGCGCACGATTGGTGAGCGCCCGGACATTCGCAAGAAGATGATCATCGCGCTGGCCCGCAAGTTGCTTGTCGCCTTGTGGAAGTTTGTCACGCAGGGCGAAGTGCCGGAAGGTGTCGTTCTGAAACCCGCAACCTGATCCTTAATCCTGAACTCCGAAATTCATTGGTCGGGTCCGGATGGCCTCTGATCCGACCATGAAGATCCGGGGTGGTGGCAACCCGAAATTTGTCATGGCTTGAATGCCGTACTGGAGAATGGGACCACCACTCCGGAGCCAGACCGCAGATGCGTGTGCGCCGTGGAAAGGCGCGTTTTCCTAGCGGGTGCGAATCCCGCCTAACAATTGTCGCTTCGGTTGGTAGCAGCCTGAGCGGATCACGGAGGTAACGACATGGTCTGAAGCACTCAGGTAGAAGGGTTGCGAGAGCAACTCAGCGACCATGCGGGCCGGAACGCGAGTGAACGCCGAGCAGGCCTCGAAAAGGTTAATGCGGGAGACGACCCACCACGTATCTGGGGAAGTCCGACGACAGACTGGGAAGCAAGCGACATACGCACCAGTCTGTTCCCGCCGGGGTATTGGCGTCGGCACGTATGGAAGATGGAAAACGTGGCAACACGGGAAGCCCTGTCGGTGGCGCGCGCACGCCAACCGGTTCCCCGCAAGGGACAGACCGGGCCGACAGGGTGGCGGACAGGCCCGTAGTACCGAGGACGCCGGGTAATGCCGGTCGAGGAAAGGGGCCTGACTTCAGAAGAGTATGGAGAAGGAAGCAAGGCATGACCACTGGTCAAAACCTAACAGGGTCACAACGTGTTCAGAAACTCCAGACCATGCTACATGCGAAAGCGAAGGAAGAACCCGACCGGCGCTTTCACGCCCTCATCGACAAGGTGTGGCGAATGGACTTTCTAACGGAAGCCTGGGACAGGGTGCGCCTGAATGGCGGCTCCGCCGGGGTGGACAGAGAGACAGTCGACCACATCGAAGCGTATGGCGTGGAGCAATGGCTCGGGGAATTGTCGCAGGACTTGAAGGACGGAACCTACACACCAAAAGCGGTGCGACAGGTTCTGATCCCGAAGAAACAGCCCGGCCAGTTCCGGCCATTGGGCATTCCCTGCATACGGGACAGGGTGGCGCAGACATCGGCGACGCTTGTGCTTGAGCCGATCTTTGAGGCCGACCTGCAACCGGAGCAATATGCCTACCGACCGGAACGGAGCGCGACGGATGCGGTCAATCGCATTCATCGGCTTGTGAATACCGGACATAACGAGGTTGTAGACGGCGACTTGTCCAACTACTTCGGCGAAATCCCCCATGCCGAACTGATGAAGAGCATTGCCCGCCGCGTGAGCGATGGGCGGATGCTCGGCCTCATCAAGGCATGGCTGGAAATGCCGGTAGAAGAGGAGGACGGAAAGGGCGGCAAGCGCCGCTTGAACCGCGCCCGCCACGAGCGGAAGGGAACACCCCAAGGTGCCCCCATCTCACCGCTCCTCAGCAACCTTTACATGCGCCGGTTCATTCTGGGCTGGACAGTGCTGGGCTACGCCCGGCGCTTTCGGTCAGAGATCGTGAACTATGCGGACGACTTTTGTGTTCTCGGCAAGGCCCCGGCGGCAGAAATGCTGGCGGCGGTCAGGCAGATCATGGATAGCCTGAAGCTGGCGATCAACGACGACAAGACCCGATGCTTGCGATGCCCGGAAGAGGCGCTTGAGTTTCTGGGGTATCGCATCGGACGCAACTACCGCCCGCAGGGGGGTGCCTATATTGGCACCAAACCCAGCAAGGCGAGCGTCAAAAGCATCTGCCGTAAGATCAGTGCGCAGACCGCTGCAAAGTATGGGCTGATGAGTTCTGGGGATATGGTGCGCCGTCTCAACTGGATGCTGTCCGGCTGGGCGAACTATTACCACCTCGGACAAGTCAGTTCGGCCTATGCGGCGATTGATGCGCACACGACCAAGCGGCTGCGACAATGGCTCTGTCGAAAGCACAAGGTGAAAGCTGGGAAGTATGTGCGCTACCCGGACGAACGGCTGTGGAACACCTACGGCTTGCTACGCCTTGCGCCAATGACGAAGGGCCTTCCGTGGGCGAAGGCATGACCTGTCGGAAAGCCGGATGCGGGAAAGCCGCACGTCCGGTTTGATGAGCGGGGACGAGGAAACGTGGCCATGGTGAGGACTGAGGCACCGGCACTACGCGAAAGCCGCCGGATAACAGCTACTCCCCACACCTACAGCAGGGCGCGCCTCTCCCCGACTCTACATGACTGATAGTGTGGATACCCCGCCCAAGGCATCACAATGTGCCAGATGCCGTTATACTGAACGTGATCAATGTAGAAATAGGGAGGACATCCACATGTCGGAAGTTAGCATCATCGGCGTCGATCTTGCAAAGCAAGTTTTTCAGGTTCACGGAGCCCGCCCCGACGGCTCTGTTGCGTTCCGCAAGAAGCTGAACCGCGCCCAGTTCATGCCGTTTCTGTCCAAACAGCCGGAATGCACAGTTGCCATGGAAGCCTGCGCCACTGCGCATGGCTGGGGTCGCGAGATCGACAAGTTGGGCCACGAAGTGAAGTTGATCCCACCTCAGTATGCGAAGGCATATGTCAAAAGGCAGAAAAACGATAGGGCAGACGCGGAGGCGATCGCCGAGGCAACATCCCGGCCGACCATGCGGTTCGTTGAAGTCAAAACCGCCGAGCAGCAATCGCGCGGCATGCTGTTCCGTTCTCGGCAGATGTTCGTCAAACAGCGCACACAGAGCATCAATGCCCTGCGCGGCCATCTTGCCGAACATGGCGTGATTGGGCCGAAGAGCAAGGCGGGGATCAAGAAACTGAGAGCCGCGCTGGAGGACGAAACCAACGACCTTCCTGCCATCGTGCGCGACACGGCCCGGATGTACCTCGATCACATCGACATGCTGGCGACCAGGGTTTCCGATCTGACGAAGCAACTCAAGACGGAGGCGAAAGCGTCCGCCACGGTGCGAAGGCTGACAACAATGCCCGGCGTCGGGTTGCAAACCGCGCTGGCGATCGAAGCCTTTGCTCCGGACATGAGTTGCTTCAAACGCGGGCGCGACTTCGCGGCCTGGTTGGGTCTTGTGCCGCTGCAGCATTCGACGGGCGGTAAGGACCGGCTCGGCAAGGTCTCGAAGATGGGTCAGAAGGACATTCGACGTCTGTTGATCATCGGGGCGATGTCGGTGATTAGCGCAGCAACGCGGTTTGGGGTTCGCAAGGGCAGCTGGCTGGCCAGAATGTTGGACCGCAAACCGAAGCTGCTGGTTGCAATCACGCTGGCCAACAGGATGGCACGGGGCATCT
Organism: Paracoccaceae bacterium; assembly: GCA_965242975.1. Taxonomy (GTDB): domain Bacteria; phylum Pseudomonadota; class Alphaproteobacteria; order Rhodobacterales; family Rhodobacteraceae; genus JAPPHA01. The sequence goes on from CBDETS010000002.1 coordinate 356,259, forward strand.
GGGCCATGATGACGAAACAAGAGAATTACCGGAACCCGGAGGCGATGGCGTAAGCGCGGATCGCGCAACACTTCGCGCCGGTGCTTGGGACGTGTGAGGAGATCGACGAATAGCATGGGAGATTGATCGGACAGATCCGAACCGGGAAAACCATTATGATGCTACGAGCAACAAACACTCATCGACTGATTTGGACCCGGTTCGCGCATCACCATACCGGCCCGCGGTCATGCAAAGCGCCGCACAAGGAGGCCTTATAAATGACCGCATCCGATCACACGCTCAAACCGTTCAAAGATCGCTTGACACGAAAGGCCGGGTAGGAGGGGTCGTTACCGAGCCCCTCCCCCCACAGACCCGGACGTGCCCGCATTAGAGCATCCGGTTCCTCGCATGGTGGTTTCGCTCAAGCTGTGTAGATTGATCGCGTGACCGTGGCTTGTGGCAGGGGGAATAGCTTGAACCCAGGTTCAGCAAATTTGACATACACGGCTCCATAAGGTCATGATACAAAACGATTTTATTTTCGGAAAAGCCCGATATGGCACTACATTTTGTGCGTCAGGAGGTCGGTTGGAATGGCCTCGACCGTTACGGGTTTTTCAGTTTCCGGATACGCCTTTCAAGCGCGTATGGTACGCCCGCCGCCTTCGCAACCCCTGCCGCCACCGGGTCTGGCCGAGCGTCCGTTCTGACCTCGATCCGTGCGCCGTCGACGGAGGTGAAGGACGTGGTGGCCCGCTGCCAGCGACCGAGCTTGTTGCGCACAGAGGCCCAACTGTCGTGGACCCCCTGCGCAGCGAGACGGGTCCGGATGACATTGACGCCGTACAGCGCCAGCACCGCGATGAACAGATGGCCCTCGATCCGCCTGGACAGTTGGTGCCAGATCGGGCGCAAGCCGAGTTCAGACTTGAGCGTCTCAAACGTCGCTTCGAGTTCGGTCAAACGCCAGTAGGTGCGCACCGTCTTCTCAAGGCCCCATTCCGTGTGGCTGGTGCGCAGCACATAGAGGCCCGCGCGGGCATCGCGTGTATTGAATGCCGCATTGGGTACCCATGTCACCGCGCTGGCCTTGCCATCCGAACCCTTTGTGACGCGGATGTCATAATGCTGATTGACCATAGCGTAGCGTTCCCGCAAACGCCCGAGCCGCTCCAGAACCTTGTCGTATGTCTTGACGGAGCGCGGCTTGCTCAAGCCGTCGTGCAAGGCGGTAAGTTCTGCCTCAAAGGCGTCCCGCTTCTTGGCCAGAATGGCTTCATCACGCTCCTGTCGCGCCTGGCTCCAGATGCAGAGTTGCGCTTCGTTCTCAGGCTCGTGGGACAGGTTCCAGATCCGCGCCTCATGCCCCGATCTGGTCTCGATCGTTGCATCAGGATCCCGCGCGCCTGCAGCATCCGCCTGATCCGGCTTGACCCCACCCCGCCTGACCGTGATCCAATGATAGCCCCGGTTGCGCAGTTCGGCGAGGTTGTTTTCGGTAGCGATGCCTGCATCCATGATGACCGTGGGCTTGTCCTTGTCCTCCGGTGTGGCAAGGCTGTCCAGCGCCTCGAACAGCGTGCCGGGTTCGCTGACATTGCCGGGCAGAACGCTGGAGCGGCGCGGGAAGCCGCCCTCGTCGGTGGCCATCGCGAGCGTGACAAGAGGGCAGTCGTTCCGTTTCTGCTTGGAGCGTCCGAACCTGGCCAGATCGGACGCTGGACGCCCGGTCATGTAGGTGTTGGTCAGGTCATAGAAGATCACCGCACCGGAACTGCCGAACAACGTGCGCTGACGGTCAAACAGCGCGTCTTCGATGGCCTCGTGGTGTTTGACCAGACCGTCACTGAGACGATACAGCTTGTCGAGATAGAGCGCCGGCCCGGTATTGAGGCGCAGAAGTTCAAACGTGGCACTGTTGGTCTCCAACCATCGCAAAGTCTCCCGTTCGCTGGCGGGATGCACCATGCGCGCAATCACCAGCGCCATGGCGATCCGGGCGTCTCGATCCGACAGGCCGACATTCTTGAGCACCCCAAGAAAGCCCAGAGCCTCCAGAGCGGCCAGGGCAAGTCGCTCACAGCCCACAGACCGCGCGTCTTCAATCTGTATGCTGTCGAGACGGATATTTGCTGTGCCGCCATCCAGGGCCTCGGCCGCCGACTGGACCAACGCGCGGCTGCGCAACTTCTGCACAATGGTATCCGCCATTGTCGCCAATTCCGGTTCAGGATCGAACAGAGGCGTTTCTCCCGTAATCCCCGCCTGAACGAGTTCGACCAGTTCGGGCCACTGCGATTTGGGGATCGGAAAGGCTGCTCCGAGGTTCAGGAGCGTCTTTTGTTGCACCTTGCGGCCCGTTCTAAAATTCTCGACCAACCGGACGGATCGGTAGCATTTGTCAGCGCGGCGGCGGGTCAGGGTCTCACGAATAAACATGTTCCTACATTAGGACCGCTGCACCCCACTGGGAATCCCGAAAAGCCCTCAGGAAGCACATTATGGCACCACTTCGAAAATCCAGAAACTCACCTCAACAAAATCAACGCTTTACCGGCCAGAAAGCGGCAATTTCGACCGATTTCAGCAAAAAAGTGCGGAACTTGGGTGAAGATGGTCTTGAACCTGTTCCAGCTAATCCGTCCATCGCGGTGTCGTCGTCCGAGCCAACGCCGCCAACTTCTGACCACGGCGTCCCGGAATGCGGACAGCCGTTTGCCATTGCCTGTCAGACCGTAGTAGGCGCAGTGACCCCGGATCACGGCGGTGAGGTACCGACATTGATCCCCAATTGGCATGTGGCGGTGCGTCTTGCACCACTCCCATACCTTCTTCACGGCGCGTGCAAACCGATCCTTGGCGGTGAACTGACGCACAACCCAGCGTCCCTTCCGGGACTTTCCCCAGATGTGGGTGAAGCCGAGGAAGTCGAACCGGTTCTGCGTGTCATGCCCACCTGCCTTTGGTCGGAAGTCAACGTACCGCGTCTTGGTCGGGTGTAGCGCCAGCCCATACTTTGCAAGGCGTGCGCTTAGCGCGACTAGCACGCGCTCACCGTCTCTACGGTTTTTTAAAGCGATGACAAAATCATCTGCATAGCGTACGAGCCGGAAGGCTCCCACTCTGGATTGCACCGTCTCCATCATCCATTTATCCAGCACATAGTGTAGGAAAATGTTGGAAAGAATCGGGCTGACAACCCCACCTTGAGGGGTTCCGGTTTTCGAGCGTTGTAGAACGCCCGAATCCAGAACTCCCGCTTTTAGCCATTTGTCGATCATGCGGCGTATCACACCGTCCTTGATCCTCAGGTCGAGAAACTCCCGTAGGCGTCGATGCTCGATCGTATCAAAATAGGCTTTGACATCGGCATCTAGTACCCATCGCAGACCTTCCACGGCCAGTCCGTCCCGCAAGTCACTGAGTGCGTTGTGGGCTGATCGGTCGGGCCGGAAGCCGTATGAACAGGGCAGGAAGTCCTCCTCATAGATCGGTTCCAGTATCATCACGATGGCACGCTGCGCCACCTTGTCTTCCAAGGTTGGTATACCTAGCGGCCTGTACGTCCCATCTGCCTTGGGGATGTAGCGGCGCCGTACTGGCGGCGCGCGGTAGGTGCCGGATTTGATCCGGTTCAGAAGGTCCATAAGATTGGCCTCCAGTTCCGTCTCGTAATCGCCTGCCGCCACGCCGTCCACGCCTGCCGCCCCATCCTTGCGGGTGAGAGTCCAAGCCGTGAGCATCCAATCAAGGTCGATGTGGTGATGCAGTGTGGTGAACGCCATATCCGGGCAGGCTCTCGCCTGTTCGGCTATCCGCTCTTGTTTCGTTGACACGTCCACAAAGCTCTGTGTCTTCACGTGTTTCCCTCCTTCGGGTCCGTCCATGCGATGCCTCGCTTTCCTCCGCCGGGTCCCGATGGACACGGTTCCCCGGCCTCAACAGTACTATCAAGGCACTACGACTCCCGGTTTCGCTTCCCTTGGGCTTATTGTTTCGCCGTCCGGTACCGTGTGCTCCCGCGTGGTTCGTGTTGTCGCTCACGCGCTCCCGTTGCAGATGCGGGCCTGCCGCAGGCCGGGGTCTTGATTGTTGACGCTGGCGGTTCCCCTTCCAGCGATTTCTACACACGGACGAAGCCGGGTCTCCCAGGTTCCTTGGTGATCCATCCCGTGACTTTGCGACGTTCTTCACCCCCGGTCGGTCCGGTTCGCCTCGCCCATATCGGCGTTCCCGGTGCTGCCCCCGCTATACCCGACACGAAGACACCAACATTGTATATTTCGAGGGCCATCGGTCGCTTCACCACCCACTGTGTACGCTTCACATCGTGCGTTACCGCGCGGTATGCAACACTCGTTTCCGGCTGGCAGGCTGAACCTTTACCGGATGGGAGTCGAACCCACTGGACCACTACGAAAGGTTTCAAGTCATGCTATCCTCCTTCCCAAGGCTTCGGCCTGGCGCAAGGGTATCCATAAATGCATCATGGTTCCGATCCGAGATGAGATCGACCGAATACAAGGCTGTAACGCGTGAGGCGTTACGCGGTAGATGGCTCCCCCGGACCTTCCGTAAACCGAGGAACAAAGATGGACTGACAACGCCCTTGACAACCGAATCCCCATACAAGGCTGGTGCCTTGTGCGCCGCTGTCCATTGGCTGGCAGGGTCAGAATATGATGTGAACTTAGGCTTGACTGGCGAGGCAGCACCAAACGCGGCGTCATCCAGGGTATCAAGATATTCCCGAACAGCACGTGGCGCGGTATCGGCATCGATCCGTGCAACATCCCATTCTTCCTGTGATGTGGAATACTGCTTGGTCGCTTCCGCCTCGATCAGGCTGGCATCAATCGCCATACGCTGGCCGCTGACCAAACCTTCTGCAATGCACCGTGCCACTGTCGTTTCGAACACGTGCCGCAAGAGTTCACTCTCACGAAACCGGCCATGGCGGTTCTTGGAAAAGGCCGAGTGCTCCGGTACTCGATCCGTCAGATCTAGGCGACAGAACCAGCGATACGCAAGGTTCAGGTGCACTTCCTCGCACAACCGCCGTTCCGACCGGATGCCAAAGCAATAGCTCACCAGCAGCATGCGGATCAGCAACTCGGGATCGACGGAAGGGCGACCAGTATGGCTGTAAAAATCCGCCAAATGACTGCGGATACTGCTCAAGTCAACAAATCGATCAATCGACCGCAGCAGATGATCTCTGGGAACGTGGTCCTCTAACGAAAACTCATAGAACAGTGCGGCCTGAGCTTCCGGCCTTGATCCCATCATTACCCAATCTCCCATCCAATACAGGAATTGAATCAGCGAGGCGCTCTTCGATCAAGACAGAGTGTTTCAACAGAATATGGCGTTCCCACAAATGTTAATCTCCAGAATGTGCCACCAAACGCCGGGTCAAAAAACCTCTCACTGTTGCAATTCTCTCGCCGGAAGGTGTTAAATTTTCGTTACCAGCTTTCGGCCCAGCGGAGAAACCAATTGCAGTACTCAGAGTTGACCATCCCACAAGCCGCTTGGCTCCGGTTTGTCGAAAACAACCAATCCCACCACGCCTGGATGATGTTGGTGTCTGCCGCAAGTCGTGGAGACATCGAGCGGGCCGAAGTTCTGCTAAGCATTCTGTGTGCTTGGGCGAAAACCCGAACAGAGCCGGACGTGCCTGCATCTGTTGTTGGCGTTGCCGATGCGTTGCGGCGTATCAAGACCGGCGGTGGTGCCGCGCTTGCACATAACTGGCGGCTGCAATTCGGTGAAATCGCGGACCGCAACGACCTGGCCAACTCACCATTTGCCTGAATTGGCCATTTTGAAGGGCCTTATTGCTCGCGAGACATTCCAAAACTCCTGCAGAACAAGCCATCCACCCTCTTGTTGCGCAAAAAATAAACTTTTTAAACACTACACTCCTGACTCAATCAATTCAGGGTTATACATGATAAGGGATACTTATCATGTATGATTGATTTTGCCGGGGAATCTGCGCAGAATAAGCCCCATTGTCGGTTTTCCTTAACCACTGGACTCGCGACGGCATTGGCCCAAAACCCGTAGACCCCTGCCCCGTTCCGGCAGCAAACCTAAGTAAATGCGGCACAGTAACCCGCAATTTTGTAAACAAATACCGGCACAAATCTGGTCCGCGTCTACACTTAAAGGAACAACTCAGCATAAGGCCAACCATGAAACATGGTGAAAGCAAGCAAGAACAGTCTACAGGTTAGGGAAAATCGACACATGAAGCCCCCTGCTCCCTATCTGCCTGCCCCCTCCCCTGCCCTGTCAAAAGCGGATCAGGAGGCGCTGACAGACCTGTATGTGCGCGGCACCCCCGCCAATACGCTGCGGGCGTATGAGCACGACCTGCTCTACATCACCGCTTGGAGAGCTACGCGATTCAGCGCAGCTTTGGAGTGGCCCGAGAGCGAAGCCACCGCCCTCGCCTTCCTCCTCGACCACGCCCGCGATCTCAGCGATGCGCCGGAGGATGACATCGCGCGTCAAACCGCTGAGGTCCTGATTGCTCAGGGGTTGCGCAAATCGCTGGCCTGCCCGGCGCCCTCAACCCTGGACCGGCGCATCGCCTCCTGGCTGGCCTTTCACCGGATGAAGAATCTCTCTTCCCCTTTTGACGCGCCACAGATCAAGCAGGCCCGCGCCAAGGCCCGACGCGCCGCAGCCCGCCCCCCTGCCCCAAAATCCGCCCATCCGATCACCCGCGACGTGCTGGAGCAGCTGCTGGCCACCTGCCGGGGCTCGCGCCGGGATTGCCGCGACCGGGCGATCCTGATGCTGGGCTGGGCCAGTGGTGGGCGTCGGCGATCTGAGATCACCGGTCTGATGCGGGAAGATGTCTCGACGAAGGACTTCGACAAATCCGGCGTGGTCTGGCTCTCGCTGCTGAAGACCAAGACCACAGATAAGGGCGAGACCCCTCGACTGGTGCTGAAGGGTCGCGCAGCACAGGCGCTGGTGCATTGGATCGAGGTCGGACAGATTGACGCTGGCCCCCTGTTCCGCCCGATTTCAAAGGCGGACCGCGTGTTGAAACGCTGCCTGTCTCCGGATGCCATCTATCAGATCGTCAGACACCGGCTGAAACTGGCGGGGTTACCGCAAGATTTCGCCTCACCGCACGGGCTGCGCTCGGGCTTCCTGACCCAGGCCGCGCTGGACGGCGCCCCAATCCAGGCTGCCATGCGTCTCTCCCTGCATCGCTCCATGGCTCAGGCGCAGAAATACTATGACGACATCGATATAGCGGAAAACCCGGCTACGGACCTGTTGGGGTGAAACATCAGCTGCGTCGCGTACCGGCGCGGGTAATCCAGTCGGCACCGCCATAGGTGATGGCCAGCACATGCACCTCTTGCTCGGCGTCATCGACTGTAAAGGCGATCACGGCCCGGCGGGCGGCGGGGATTGCGCGCAGCCCGGGTAGGATGTGATTCCGCAACGTGCCGATATGGGGGAGCGTGCGCAGGTTTTGGGCGGCTTCGGCAATCTCGGCCAGTTTGCGACGCGCGGTCCGGGGGCCAGCATAGTCTTCGATCAATTCGGAAATCGTTGTCAGATCATCCGCCACCGAAGGGTGGTAGCGCAGTCGATACGTCACGCGTTGCGATCCAGTCGGTGTAGTGCAGGGGCAAATACGTCCTCATGCCCGACAAACTCGGATCGGGGCGTGGCCGCCCGGCGGCGGATTTCGTCGGCCATGGCGTCCAGAGCGACCTCGCGCGCCTCATCCTCTTCGATCATCCGCTCAACTGCCGCAGCAACAGCGGCCGAGGCCGAGGCATAGACCCCCTGCCCCACTTTGTCCTTAAGGAATCGGTGGTGGCGGTCAGTGAAGCTGAGCGTGGTTTTGATGGTCATGTCGGGCCTCCACAGTCATACTTGGTCATACTGCCGGGCCGCGTCAAGCCTTTAAGACTTGTGGCGCAGGGGGGTGAAGCTACAGGATATAGAAAAAACCCTTGCAAGAATCGTATATTCTGCCCCATTAATTACGGAAAGCAGTGAATAAAACGGCGACAAGCGTAACAATGTTTCGCCAAATGAGGGCAGAAATGGAGCAAGCAACCGCAAGTGCCATCGTATCGGAGGCACAGCAGTCTGGCCATACGCAGGAACGCATAGACCTGTTGGTGGGGGATCATGCCCGCCGCCTGTCGGAACGCTTGCAGGCGCACCGCGCGCAATTGTTCCCGCCGGATGCCAAGCGGTCCTTGCGCAAGTTCACCTCTGGAGAAGCGGCCGAGTTGCTGGGGGTCAAGGACGCCTATTTGCGCAAGCTGCATCTGGATGGCCGCGGCCCCTCGCCCGAGACCCGTGCCGGGGGGCGCCGCTATTATTCACCCGAAGACATTCAGGCCCTGCGCGACTTGCTCGAGGCCGGGGCCAAGGTGTCCGGTACCTACCTGCCCGGACGGCGCGAAGGGGATCATCTGCAGGTGATCACCGTGATCAATTTCAAAGGCGGCTCGGGCAAGACCACCACTGCCGCGCATCTGGCGCAGAAGATGGCGCTGGATGGCTATAAGGTGCTGGCTATCGACCTGGACCCGCAGGCCAGCCTGTCGGCCCTGCACGGGTTTCAGCCCGAATTTGACCTGCTGGATGGCGGCACGCTTTATGATGCGATCCGCTATGACGATCCGGTGCCGTTGCGCGATGTGATCCAGAAGACCTATTTCACCAATCTCGATATCGTTCCGGGCAATCTGGACCTGATGGAGTTCGAGCACGACACCCCCCGCGCGCTGACGCAACGGGACGGTAACCTGTTTTTCACAAGGATCGGCGATGCGCTGTCCTCGGTGGAGAATGAGTATGATGTGGTTGTCGTCGATTGCCCGCCTCAGTTGGGGTTCCTCACCATGTCCGCCCTGTCGGCGGCCACCGCCGTTCTGGTGACGGTGCATCCGCAAATGCTGGACGTGATGTCCATGTGCCAGTTCCTGCTGATGACCTCGAACCTGTTGGGCGTAGTCAGCGAGGCCGGGGGCAACATGTCCTATGATTGGCTGCGCTATGTGGTGACTCGTTATGAACCGGGCGACGGGCCGCAGAACCAGATGGTCAGCTTCATGCGTTCGATGTTCGGGGATCATGTGCTGAACCATCCCGTCCTGAAATCCACGGCGGTCTCCGATGCCGGGATCACCAAACAGACCATTTATGAGGTCGAAAAAGGCCAGTTCACCCGATCCACCTATGAGCGTGCGATCGAAAGCCTGAACGCGGTGAATGGCGAGATCGAGACATTGGTGCAATCCGCATGGGGACGTGGACATGGCGCGTAAGAACCTGCTCAAGGGGCTGATGGACGCCCCCCCTGCCCCGCCCGCGGATGAGGCCCCGGCCCGCGTTGATGTGGCCAAGCCGCGCTATGGCTCGGGCGCGATCGGGGCGGTAAGCCAGTCGATCTCGGACCTGAAATCGCGTGCGGTGCAAGAGATTGATCCGCGTATGATTGATCAGGGCGGTTTGCAGGACCGGCTGGAGGAAAACGCCGGTCTGGCCGAACTGGTCGAGTCGATCCGCGACTATGGCCAGCAGGTACCGGTGCTGCTGCGCCCCAACCCCAATGATGGCGAGCGGTTCCAGGTGGTCTATGGCCGCCGCCGCGTCGCCGCACTGCGCGAGTTGGGACAGCCGGTCAAGGCGCTGATCCGGGTGCTGGACGACCGTGCGGTGATCCTGGCGCAGGGTCAGGAGAACACGGCCCGCCGCGATCTAAGCTTTATCGAAAAGGTCAATTTCGCCCGCCAGATGCAGGATATGGGCTATGACCGCAAGGTGATCTGCGCTGCGCTGCATGTGGATAAGACATTGATTTCACGTATGATTTCCGTTTCAAACCGCATTCCAGAACCGTTGATCCAAGCGATTGGCGCGGCCCCGTCGGTGGGTCGGGACCGCTGGCTGAAACTGGCGGATCTGTTGCTAAAGGATCAGATGCAACGCGCCATCGATGCAGTGCAGGGCGATACGTCGGACGCCCGGTTCGAGGCCGCGCTGGCCGCCCTCACCCCGCGCAAGCCTCCTGCCCCGCGCACCGATGTGCCGCTGCGGGCCGCAGACGGCACGGCGCTGGGTCAGATGCGGCGCAGCGGCAGCAAGGCGGTGCTGACGCTGAATACCAAAACGGCCAAAGGGTTCGAGGACTGGTTGGCCGAGAACATCTCGGATCTTCATCACCGCTGGCAATCCAGCCGGGATGAGTAACCCCGCATAAGCGGGATAATCGTGGAGCAGCGACAAGGAGGCACGAAACAGGCAGGACGAAAAGAAAAGACCCCTCAGAACCGAAGTTCCAAGAGGCCTGAATTGGTGATTTAGCACCTCCGATTCTATGGCTTGTAGTTGACGGTTGTCAACTGGCGTCGAGTCCGGCGGGTAAAAAAGTTTTGTCTCGTGACAGTACATGGAACACATCACAACGACGCCCTTTGGGCGGCGGCCGGTGACGGCTGGTCTGATCGAACAGGCAATGACCATGCAGGCCGCGCCCGAGGTGACGCATATCGACAAATGGGATCTGATGCGCGATCTGTGCGCCGCCCGCCGCGCCTATGAGGTGACGGATCGGGATCTTGCGGTGCTGAATGCGCTGGTTTCCTTTCACCCGAACGCGGCGCTGTCGCATAATGACAGCCTGATTGTCTTTCCGTCCAATGTGGCGCTGTCGGAACGGGCCCATGGCATGGCCGAAAGCACCCTGCGCCGGCATCTGGCCGCCCTGGTGCGCGCAGGGCTGATCGCCCGTCATGACAGCCCCAACGGTAAGCGCTATGCCCGCCGCGGCATGGACGGAGAGATCGCCCGCGCGTTTGGCTTTGATCTGCGCCCCTTGCTGCACAGCGCGGCCGGGATCGTGCAGGCCGCCAAACAGGCCCGCGCCGATCAGGCACTTCTGGCCGCCGCCCGCGAGAAGCTGTCTCTGCTCAAGCGTGACGCGCTGAAACTGGCGCTCTACGGGCAGGAAAACGCCCTGCCCGGCGATTGGGAGGCCCTGCTGGCCGCATTGATGGGCGTTCACAAGCAGATGCGCCGCAAACTCACCTTTGAGGAACTGCTGGATCTGGAGGCGCAGACCATACAGCTGCTTGGGGATATCCAGTCATTGTTGACGATAAAAACAGAAGAAATGAGCGGCAATGACAGTGAAACTGAGCGTCAGTATCAGAATTCAAAAACAAATACTCTTGAATCTGAATTTTGCCCTAAAAAGGACAATGACGAAGCTGATGGAGCGCACCAATCCAACCCGGATCGCCCTCTGCCCCGTGTGCCATTGGCACTGATCCTAAAAGCCTGCCCTGATATCCTGCCCTATTGCGAGCGGGAACCGAAGGACTGGCGCGATTTAATGGTGGCTGCGGGATATGTGCGCGGCATGATGGGGATCAGCCCCTCGGCTTGGCAAGAGGCGCAGGAACTGATGGGTCCTGAAACCGCTGCGGTCACGGTGGCCTGCATTCTGCAACGGTTCAGCGACATCAACAGCCCCGGCGGCTATTTGCGGGCGCTGGCGGGCAAAGCGGCGTTGGGCGCGTTTTCTCCGGGGCCGATGGTGATGGCTTTGCTGAACGGATCAAATCGTGCGGTGGCCTGAGCCATTTGGAGCACCGCGCCGCGTCCGGTTGACAGCTGTCAACTCGCCTGCCGGGTGGTTGCCCAAGGCCAAATGAAAAGACGCAGGCCGTAGCCCGCGCCTTGATGTGGTGCAATCGAATGCTTGTTAACGGTTCGACCGCGAATTTTGAACGGAGTGAGTGTCGCTGAATTGCACAGTTTTGCAAGGGTTTATTCCGGTTGGACCAGGGGAATCGACCTTACCACCCTTCAAAAAGTAGTGGTTGATTTGACTTTTGGCTGATCTGTGTGATTCAAGGAGTCTCCACTGCGTGTTTGGAGGCTGCTATGACGGGAAGCGATTGTTTTTTTGAGCTTTATTCAAGAGTTGAGGCAGACTTCCAGAATCGCCTGCCCGAATATCACAAGTCGCGCCGGGAAGGTTTGTCGCTGATCGCCAGCATGATTTTGAACACACGCAGCGTCAATCTGATGGAAAATGCGGCTGCGTTGCCCCGTGATATTGGCTCGGTGGACCACCGTTATCAGTACATTTCTCGGGTTTTGGGCAATTCCCATATCGATCCTGACGAGGTCATGCAGACCTATGCCAGTGAGATCCTCCGTCGCCAGCAGGATGCCGGAGATACGATTGTGCTGGCCCTTGATCAAAGCAAACTCAACGAAGGCCACGAGGTTTTGATGCTATCGGTGCGAATGCGGGACCGCGCCCTTCCGGTCGCCTGGCGCGTGCGACAGACCAAAGGGCCAATTGGCTGGCGTGTGCAACACGATCTTCTGGAAAGCGTTTGCCCATGGCTACCCGAGAGTGCGCGTGTCTTGCTGACCGGGGATCGGTTCTATGGGACGGCCCGCCTGATCGAATGGTGCCAAGAGGCGGGCTGGGGTTACCGGCTGCGTATGAAGGGCAATATCACGTTGCAGCATCAGGGTGGTGAACTGGCGACCCGTGAGATTGCTGAACTGACGCCCGAAGGCCTCGTAAACGCGGAGCTTTATGGGACGGGCGTCATTACCAACATCGGCGTGCTCCACCAAGACGGGCACAAGGAACCGTGGATCATCGCCATGAATGTAGCCCCGTCTGAATACAGAGTTCTCGACTATGGCATGCGGTGGAGCATTGAGGCCATGTTCTCCGACTTCAAGACCCGGGGCTGCGGCATCACCCAAAGCCAGATCAAAAAACCGGATCGATTGGCGCGTCTCATCCTCGTGCTGGCAATCGCCATGTATTGGGCCGTCTCAACAGGAACTGCAGAAGAGCACCACGTCGCGAAACGCGGCGAAAAAAGGGGATTCGAAAAGCCCGACGGTCCCTATGCTCGCTCTTCAAAGCCGGTCTCCGGGCCATCCGAAGATGTCTCGCCGGCTACGCAAAAATCCCCAAACTCTGGGAGGTCTGGATAAATTGAAGGGTGGTAAGGGGAATCGACTGAAGATTATTGCCGGATGACTGCTTCCATGTAGTCATCGTCCCAAGCAGATGAGCGCCGTTTTTGTGGCAAGCTCATTTTCTTGCCGGGAACCCGCCGCAACAAGGTCATCGCCGCCTGATTGATTGTCGCGAAGTTGGCGACCGCATTCGCTTTTCTGATGCGGCAATCGTCCTGTCGGAAGGTGACATCAAGAACCCAATGCAAGCTGTTTTCCACCTGCCAGTGGTTGCGGATGCACTGCGCCATTTTCTCTGGATTCTCAACGAATGATGCGATGTAGAGCTGTTGGACCGTTTCGCATTTCCCTCTGATTTCGCGTGTGTATTCCGTCATGATGACGGCTTTCAGGCCCGGCCAGTCATGGCGAAACCTGAGCCATTCAATGTCCGAGCAGACCGTATAACGGCGCGTTTCAATCCGCCCATGATCGGCGTCAATGGTTTCGCTTTGCTTGACAAAATCCCCGCCGATATCCCGCTCCAGATGTTCGTCAAAAACAGTTCGACATCTTCACGCAAGCTACCCTGATTGCCCTTCAGGCCACTCACATAATCCGCATCTTGATCAATGATTTGCTGGCAAATCTTGCAGTAGCATCCCATCACATCAATGGTCACGATCGCACCTTTGAGCACCAGCAGTGCGAGCAATTCCGGGAGGGCTGTGATCTCATTGGATTTGTCATCGACCTTGCGGTGTCCAAGGACGAGTTGTTGGTCACAGGCCCAGGCTGAAACCATGTGGATGGCGGCCTTGCTGGAGCCGGTATCGAATGACCGTCGAAGGGTTTTCCCATCTACGGCAACGATACCCCCAAGCATTTCATTCAGGCTTGCGACCCAACTTATGAAGCAGCTTTGGAAAGCCTCCATATCCAGACGAGAAAACAGGATTCCCAACTGATCATGGCACGGTGTTCCGTTCTCAAACGGCAGGAAACGACGCAGAAGCTCAAGTTTCTTTTGCCCATAAAGCGCGATGGACGTCCAACCGTCAGCGCCTGATATCACAGCGCACAGAACCAGAAGCAGAATTTCGTCCAGCGGATAGCTGACTTTCGCTTCCTGACGCGGATCCTCGACAGCTTGAAAGTGCGTCAAAAAGTCAGGTGCTGCGGGTTTTTTTGGGGGTGATGGACATGCCAAATCTCCGAAAAAAAGCCGTTCCAAACCTTTGATTCAGAAAAATGCAAATTTGTCAGCAAGTTATTCAGTCGATTACCATGGTTAACGATGCTGATCGTCTTGCCTACGATCCGGTCATGCGTCAGGTTGTCGGCGTCAGGGCTGTCGAGGCGCAGGCGGCCTCGGCCTCGCAGATGGGGCGGTTTGAGACCGAGACGCTGGCCTTGCCCGAGAACCGCGAAGCGCTTGCGGATATGAACGGCCAATGGATTGACCGCTTCCATGACCGCAACGCGTTGAAGTATATCGTGCTGGATATGGACAGTTCTGTCAGCCCGACCCACGGGGATCAGGAAGGTGCGGCCTGGAACGGACATTTCGATTGCACCTGCTCTCACCCGAACTTCCTGTGAGTACCGTCTGAATATTACCCGGAAGCGCCAAAGTAAAATTACCCAGGTGTAAGGGCCCTGTGGTTTTGTTCCTGTTCAACCAGTTCGGCATGCTTGAGCGCTGCGCCCTGCGCACCGGCAACGTTCACAGCGCTGACGGCTGGCGAGATGTTCTTGATCCTGTCATCGCCCGCTATGCCGGGCGCGACCTTGGGGGCCGCTTCTTCCGGGCGGATGCCATCATCTTGCTCCCCGCCGTCAAGGCGCTGAAAGGGCGAATTCGAAAACACGATCCCGCCCATTCAGGCTGACCCCTCAGTCCCGACCGCTCATCCGGCTGCCCGCGACGCGGTACTCAAGGAAAAGATCGCGCATCGGCTAGGGCCTGTTGACAATTGGGATTCCAATTTTGACTGGGAACTGATTCAAACTCCAAAAATGGAGGTTTGAATGGACGAAGGTCGGTTTGTGATTTCTGATGATCTTTGGCAGAGGATTGCATCTCTTCTGCCCGGCAAGGCGGGAGACCCGGGTGTCACCGCCCGCAACAATCGCCTTTTCCTGGAAGCCGTCTTTTGGCGTGTCCGCACCGGCTCGCCGTGGCGAGATCCACCCAAAGCATTTGGGAAGTGGAACAGCCAGTTCAAACGGTTTCGACGATGGGCTGCGGAATCTGGTGACATCCGCCCACCTATTCTGAAAACATCCGCCCGGGGATTCTGACGCATCCGCCCACCCCTTCTTGGGCTGCTGAGAGGTAATCTGAAGCTAGCTATTTTTCAGTTTGTTTTTGGACTGGAGAAAGCTCAATGAAGAGATTGCCAATGGAGAAGACCCGAGAAGTTTTGCGTCTTGCGGCACAAGGCTTGTCTACCCGGAAAATTGCCAAGAGCCTTGGCATTGGGCGAACGACCTTGCGTGAGTATCTGGCCCGCGCCTCAGCTGCAGGTGTCAGCTGGCCATTGCCGAATGACTTGTCTGATAGCGCGCTTGAACGGCTGCTGTTTCCGCGTCCACCTCAGAACACGATCCAGCAGTCGAGCAAACCCGACTGGGCCTACGTGCATCAGGAGCTTCGCCGTCAGGGCGTGACGCTTGCTTTGCTTTGGGAAGAGTACCGGGAGGTCAATCCGGACGGGTATTGCTACAGTCATTTCTGCCAGGTTTATGCTCGGTGGAAGGGAAGGCTGTCCCCTGTGATGCGCCAGCATCATCCGGCCGGGGAGCGTCTGTTCGTGGATTACGCCGGTATGACGGTTGACGTGACCGATCCGGAGACTGGCAAGACCCGTGCGGCACAAGTGTTCATCGCGACCATGGGCGCGTCGAGCTATACCTATGTCGAGGCAACCTGGACTCAGAAACTGCCGGACTGGATCGCAAGCCACGTGCGCGCCTTCGCATACTTTGGGGGTGTCACCGCGCAGGTGGTTCCCGACAACTTGAGATCGGCGGTCGCCAAGGCCTGTTTTTACGATCCCAAGATCAACCGCAGCTACGCGGATTTGATGGAGCATTACGACACGGTTGCCATCCCGGCGCGGGTGAAGAAACCGAAGGACAAGGCCAAGGTTGAAAGCGGGGTTTTGGTGGCTGAGCGCTGGATTCTGGCCAAGCTGCGCAACCGCCAGTTCTTCAGCCTTGAGGAATTGAATGCCGCGATCCGCCCGCTGCTGTTGCAACTCAATGAAAAAGTCACCCGTCATCTTGGGGCTAGCCGACGCCAGTTGTTCGAAACGCTGGATGTGCCAGCCCTGAAACCGCTGCCCGTCGAGCCCCATGTTTATTCCGAGTGGAGGAAGTGCCGTGCTGGGATCGATTATCATGTCGAGGTGAAGCGGCATTACTACTCGGTTCCGTATCAACTCGTGAAGAAAGAACTGTGGGTGCGCATAACGTCCCGCACGGTCGAGATTTTCTGCAAGGGCCAGCGCGTGGCCTCGCATAGACGCACTTCAGGCAATCGCAAGCACTCGACCGTGCGAGAGCACATGCCGTCCAACCACCGGTTCCGTGAGGATTGGACGCCGCGCAACATCTACACCAAAGCGGCGCGGATCGGGCGCAATGTGGCCACCTATACCGAAGTGGTGATGCGTGGCCGCAAGCATCCCGAGCAGGGTTTTCGAACCTGCCTTGGCGTCCTCCGCCTGGCAGACAAATTCGGCAAGGACAGGCTGGACGCGGCCTGTGAACGGGCGCTGGAGATCAATGCGCTTTCCTATTCCTCGGTACAGTCGATCCTGAAGAACGGGCTTGACCGTCAAAACCGTCAACGCCAGCCGGAAGGTCCATCGATCACTCACCCTAATATCCGCGGCTCTGAATACTTCCACTAACAACAAGGGGACACCATGCTCAAACACCCAACACTCAATCGCCTGGAGGCGCTGCGCCTCGATGGCATGGCCGAGGCCTTTATCGAGCTTGAAGCGCAAGACAGTTCGGCGGACCTGACCCACCCGGAATATCTCGGCCTCCTCGTCGACCGGGAAGAGGCCAGTCGCGAAACCAAGCGGTACCAAAACCGCTTGCGGACCGCAGGGCTGCGCCATGTCGGGGCCTGCCCGGAGGATGTTGACTACCGGGCGCGGCGCGGCCTCGACAAGGGTCTGTTCCAGCAATTGCTGACCGGCAAATGGATTACCGGCAAGCGCAACTTAATCATCACAGGGCCATGCGGCGTTGGCAAAACCTGGTTGGGATGCGCTTTGGCACAAGCCGCCTGCCGCTCCGGAACCACCGTTCTCTACAAGCGCCTGCCACGGCTCTTCGAAGAGCTGGAACTCGGTCATGGTGATGGGCGGTTTCCGCGCCTGTTCCGTCGCCTCACAAAGACCCAGTTACTGATCCTCGACGATTGGGGACCGGAGCAACTCACCACCACGCAACGGCGCGATCTGATGGAGATCGTCGAGGATCGATACGGCACCGCGTCAACAATGATTACCAGTCAACTGCCCCTGAAATCATGGCACGATGTGATCGGAGATCCGACCTTTGCCGACGCGATACTCGACCGCATCGTTCACAATGCCTACCGGCTCGAACTCGAGGGAGAATCCATGCGAAAAACCACAGCAAATATGAGTGACCAAGAAGCCCGAAAGTGATAACAAAACCCAAACGCCTCACAGCACACCAAAGGGGTGGGCGGATGCGTCAGAATAGGTGGGCGGATGCGCCAGAATGCGCAATGGGCCAAAGGCGGTGTATTTGAAAGGATTTTCAATGTCATAAATGGTGAGCCAGACTTCGAATATGCGCTTATTGATGGAACGATTGTCCAAGCTCATCAGAAGGCATCTGGCGCAAAAGGGGGACTCAAAATCAGGCCATCGGACGCTCGCGCGGCGGGCTGACAACCAAAATCGTTGCTCTGGTCGACGCCCTTGGCAACCTGCTGAAATTCCTTTTGCTACCCGGCCAGGCACACGACATGAAGGGGGTGGAACCCTTGATCTGTGACGTTCCTTTTAACGCATTGCTGGGTGACAAGGCCTTTGATGCCGATTGGCTTCTCGAAGAGCTTATATGAGAAAGCGGTTGTCAAGCCCGGAGATTTTGGGTTCTAGAGCATTTCGTTTTCCTTCGTTCAGGCGGCCTTGCTGGCTTGGTATTCGGGTCGGAACGTTTCTTTGCAACGGTTGCGCCTTGTGTGCGCTTCACCAAACTTATATCCGGGTGGCTTCCAGCGACGCTGGTACTCTCCCACAATCCCGCGTGCTGCGGGCACAACGTTCCGGAGGTGGGACCCATCTCGGGATCGGCGTCTTTCAGCCTCGTGCCATTACGGTCACACACCGCCCGGTCTCCAGCCCTGCCGCGTCCGGCCAGACTAGATTCTATAGGGTCAGGCGAGTTTTGCCTCAGTGGGAACGAGCCCGGTTTCACAGAAACGCCATAGCGCAATCAGCAGTTTGCGAGCGAGTGCTACAATCATCACCCTGCGCATGCGCCCTTTTGCCCCTGCAGTGCGCTTTTCAAACCACTTGCTGAGCGCGCTATCAGGCTGATATCTAACCCAGCGCCAGGCCATTTGGATCAGGTTTGCGCGGATCCATCCAGGGCCATCGCCGCCGATCCCCTGATCCCGTTCCGTATCGCCACTTGCATGGGGAGTCGGTGCGGTCCCAACCCAACCGGCCAGTTCGCGGCGATTGCGGAAGTCTCGGTAGAAGACCTCATTGACCAGCAAAGTGGCATCGTTCGCGCCGATCCCTTTGAGCTGGCTGAGTGTCGCAATCTTTGCGGCCACCTGTTCATCGCTGCCTGCGACCGTATCAGCTATCGCTATCGTTGCGCCCTTGCAGGCAACTTCGTCACGTTCAGCCTCAACCTCCGCAATCTGTTTCTCGGCCAGTTGCATCCGATCCAGAATCCGCAATATTTCCTTGCGGGCCTGTGCAGGGAACGGCGTCCCATAGGCGGTTTTCACCTCATTGAACCGCGCTTCAAAGTCTTTGCTCCGAGGGTCGAGATCGAAGATGCCGTGCAGCTTCAGCAACCCCTTGATCGAGTTTGTTTTAGATGTTCGATCTTTGACCAATCGATTACGTTCTCGAAGCAGACGTTTACGGTCTTCCTGTTCAACATTCGGAACACGCACCTGGCTGAGAACCGAACTGTCGCCTCGATCATGCGCTAACAGCGCCCGCACCATCTTCTTGGCATCGATCCGGTCGGTCTTGCGCTGTTTAGCCTTGCGATTGACCAGCAAGCTGGCCGGATCCAGTACGATTGTCTCAATCGACATGAACTGATCCAGCCAGCGGGCCAACCAGAAGCCTTCATAACCAGCTTCATAGCAGCAAAGGACGCGCACCTGCTGGCCAAGCACTCGCTCTGCCCTGGCCTGTTGTTCTTCGATCAGGGTTTTGAGGGCGTCCGTGTCTGCCGCTGGAAGCACGTGCAGGCCGATCCGATCCCGGGTCGGGCTTTTAATCCCGAACACCCAAGACTTGCGTGATATTTCCACTGCGACGTAGACCGTGTTATTCTCGCCGAAGACTGGTGCTGCGGTGGCGTTTGTGGTGGACATTCGTGTTCTCCTATTCTGTGTTTGACGGCGCGATTTTGGCACCAGTCGCCGCTTTCTCATAGGATCTTGAAAAGCGTGGGGCTACCGCTGTCATACCGCCCAAAGCGAACCGAAAAGACCAGCGTCAATACGATGCTCACATGTACAAGTGGCGACACTTGATTGAAAATTATTTCGCAAAGATAAAGGAGTTCAGGGGCATAGCCACTCGGTACGACAAGACAGACACCAGCTATGCCGCCAACTGGTACCTCTGCGCAACGATCATTGCCGCCAGATAATTGTCAACAGGCTCTAACCCGGCCCGTGGGGCGGCCCTCCCAGACCAAAGTCAAGCGTTTCTACGAGGCCTTCTATTACCAGGCGCAAAGCTGGGAAAGTGAACGGCGGGTGATCGCGAAGATCGAGTGGCCTCCGGGCGAGTTGTTCCCCCGCGTGGGTTTCATCGTGACCAACCTTCCGATGGAGCCGGATTGGGTGGTGCAGTTCTACAATCAGCGCGGCACCGCTGAGCAGCACATCAAGGAAGGCAAGTATGCTTTCCGCTGGGCGCGGCTGTCGTGCAAGCGGTTCCACGACAATGAGGTGCGGCTGCAACTGCACGCACTGGCCTACAACCTCGGCACCTTCCTGCGCTGCATTGAACTGCCCGAAGCCATGGCCGGCTGGTCACTGACGAGCCTGCACCTCAAACTCATAAAAACCGGTGCCCGAGTTGTGCGTCATGCCCGCGCTATAACCTTCCAACTCACCGAGACTGCGGTGACAGGTGACATGGTCCGCGCCATTCTCACCACCATCCACCGACTGCGAGCGCCGCCGTCTTGTGCATGACCGCGAACCCGCCAACTCAAGCAAACAAAAACGGCTCGACAGGACCGGCCACCACGCTGAAAAAACCGGCCCTCAAATTAGAATACACACAGTCGCGGTACGAACCACCCGGACTTCGAACCTTGGGAAGCTGATGAATACCGCATAATGACACAATGCGATTGATCAACTGGCGAGATCAGACGATCTTCATCTCAAAGTACGATCACTTGGGAAATCTCGGATTCAGTCGATTACCCTGCCGTTTGAACGGTCTGAGCTTCGGTGTCACTCTGATCGCATTTAGGGATAGGTAATTTATGCGACTTGGCTTGGACATCGGTACAAATTCAATTGGTTGGTTTCTGTATGAAACGGAAAACGGTGCGATTACATCTGTCCTCGACTGCGGAGTACGCATCTTCTCGGATGGGCGTGATCCGAAATCCGGGGCCTCGCTGGCGGTGGATCGTCGGGCGGCACGCGCACAGCGGCGCAGGCGTGACCGGTATCTGCGGCGCAAAGCGGCACTGATGAAACGCATGGCCGAGGTTGGGCTGATGCCCTCCGATCCCGATCAAGCCAGAGAGCTTGAACAACTGGACCCCTATGAGCTGCGCGCCAATGGGCTGGATCAGGCGCTACCGCTGGCGCATTTCGGGCGGACCCTGTTCCACCTGAACCAGCGGCGCGGGTTCAAATCCAATCGCAAGACCGACCGGGGCGACAATGAAAGCGGCAAGATCAAGGACGCGACCGCCCGTCTGGATCAGGCCATGATGCTGAAAGGTGTACGAACCTATGGCGAATTTCTGCATATGCGTCGGGCCGAGGCCCCGAACGCGCGCCACGTCCCATCGGTGCGGACGCGGTTGACAGTCGCCAAACGGGATCTCTCGGATAAGGAAGAGGCCGGGTACGATTTCTACCCTGATCGGCGGCACCTGTCTGACGAGTTCGCCCAACTCTGGTCGGCGCAGGCTGCGCATCACCCCGAGGTGCTGACCGATGAACTGCGGGATGAGATCTCGGCGATCATCTTCCATCAGCGCCCACTGAAAGCGCCCGAAGTTGGCCTGTGCCTGTTCATCGATGAAAAACGCATCCCCAGCGCGCATCCGTTGAGCCAGCGGCGGATATTGCTGGAAACCGTGAATGGGCTGCGGGTCTCGACGCAAGGGCAGGGCGCACGACCGCTGACCCGCGAAGAGCGGGATCAGATCGTGCATGCGCTGGACAACAAGAACCACACGAAATCGCTGTCGGGCATGGCGATCAAGCTGAAGGCTTTGGGCAAGATCATCAAGCTGCGGCCTGATCAGTCATTCACGCTGGAAACGGCAAACCGGGATGCGATTGCCTGCGATCCGGTCCGCGCCAGCCTATCGCATCCTGACAGATTCGGGGCAGGGTGGTCAGGGCTGGACCCTGCTGCGCAATGGGAGGTGATCGACCGTATCCGCCATGTCCAAAGCGATCAGGACCACGCTGATCTGGTCGATTGGCTGCGTGCAACATATGGGTTGGATCACAACCGGGCCGAGGCCACGGCACAGGCGCCGCTGCCCGAAGGCTATGGCCGGTTGGGCCTGACCGCCACGCGCCGCATTCTGGCGGCGCTTGAGGCTGAGGTGATCCCCTATAGCGCCGCCGTTGCGACCTGCGGCTGGCACCATTTTGATGGCTGCACCGATGAGTTGTTGGAGGCGTTGCCTTATTACGGGAAGATTCTCGACCGCCATGTGATCCCGGGCAGTTACGATGAAAAGGACTACGACATCACTCGGTATGGCCGGATTACCAATCCGACCGTACATATCGGCCTGAACCAACTGCGGCGTCTGGTGAACCGGATCATCTGCGTTTACGGCAAGCCCGATGAGATCGTGGTGGAACTGGCGCGCGATCTGAAACTCTCAGAGGATCAAAAGCGCGAGGTGCAGCGCGACATCAAAAAGAACACCGATTCGGCGATTGCGCGGGGCAAAAAGATCGAAGACCTTGGCTATCCTAATACTGGGCGGAATAGATTGATGTATCGGCTGTGGGAGAGTTTGGGGCCGGCAATCGGCCCGCGAAGCTGTCCGTACACGGGAAGACCCATTTCAGCCTCCATGATCTTCGACGGGTCCTGCGACGTGGACCACATCCTGCCCTATTCGCGCCCGCTGGATGACAGTTTTTCCAACAAGACGCTGTGTCTGCGCGAAGCCAACCGCCAGAAAGCCAACAAAACCCCGTGGGAGGCCTGGGGCGACACCCCGCAATGGGACGCGATTGCTGCCAACCTCAAGCACCTGCCTGACAACAAAGCCTGGCGCTTTGCCTCCGATGCGATGGAGCGGTTTGAGGGTGAGAACGATTTCTCGGCCCGTGCGTTGAAGGATACCCAATACCTGTCACGGATCGCGCGCAGTTATCTTGAGGCGCTCTATGACGGCAGCGACGGCAAAAGCCATGTCTGGGTGGTGCCCGGCAAGCTGACCGAGACGCTGCGGCGGCATTGGGGCCTGAATGGAATTGCCGAGTTGACATCTGTCAACTCTCGGACTGTCAAGGCCAAGAACCGCACCGATCATCGTCATCACGCCATTGATGCGGCGGTGATTGCGGCAACAGATCGGGGGCTTATCAAACGGATGGCCAATGCCCATCGCCGGAAAGAGACTGAAGGTCTCCAGGATGAGGCGCGTTCGACCCCGGTACCATGGGAGGGGTTTCGGGCTGACATTGCCGCGCAGGGCAGGGCGGGACAGTACGGCGGGGCGTCTGCACAACGATACCGCCTATGGCGTGGCCGAGGGCGACACGGTTGTCAGCCGGAAGCTGCTGACGGTGCTCAGCGCCAGGGATATCGAGACCACCACCTGCGGTGCCAATATCCGTGACGCCGATCTGCAGCGGCATCTGGCCCGCGTGACACGGGGGCTGGAGGGCAAAGCCTTTGCGGCCGCCCTGACCAGATTTTCCCAAACACCAAAACTACCTGACAAAAGCGACAACCCCTATTTCGGGCTACGCCGTGTACGGATGCAGGAAACGTTGCAAGACAGCGCGCGGGTGCCGGTGCGGGACGCGCAGGGCAGGGTGTTCAAAGCCTATAAGGGCGACAGCAACCAGTGCTATGAAATCTGGCGGCTGCCCGATGGCAAGGTCCGGGCGCAGGTCATCACCACGTTCGAGGCGCATCAGCCGGGGCTGGACAAGAAACCGCACCCGGCGGCAAAACGCCTGCTGCGCATCTTCAAACGTGACATGATCGCGGTCGAGCGGGATGGCCAGACAATCATTGGATACGTGCAGTCGATGCATGTGAGGAACGGCCTGTCCATCGCCCCGCATACCGAGGCGAACGCAGATGCGCGCAATCGGGATAGGTCCGATCCGTTCCGCTTTATCCAGATGAGCGCAGGCCCCCTGATCAAGGCAAATGTCCGCCGTGTGTATGTGGATGAGATGGGCCGCCTGACCGACCCCGGACCGCGCGCCTGATCAAGGATTTTGAGAATCCGGCATTTCACAATAAAATCAGTACATTACTGATTAGTTTTTTTTGGATTGTCTGTTTTGGACCAAGTTATTGATATCACCACTGACGGGCGGCACCTGTCGCGCGACCGGGGGTTTCTGAAAGTCTCGGAAGACGGGGCCGAGGTCGGGCGCGTCCCTTTGGATCAGATCGCTGCCGTCATCGTTCATGCCCATGGCACTACATGGTCAACCTCGGCGCTGGTCGAATTGGCCGAACGCGGCGCGCCGGTGGTGCTGTGTGCCGCCAACCACGCGCCTAAATCCGTCTTGTTGCCGATTGAGGGTCACCACGCGCAGGGCGCGCGGATGCGGGCGCAATGGGGGGCCAAGGCCGCGCTCTCGAAGCAGGCGTGGAAACGGGTGGTCGGTGCCAAGGTCACCATGCAGGCGGCAGCCCTGGGTGCCATCGGAGAATCCCCGGCCCCGTTGCAGATGATGCTGCGCAAAATCACCTCGGGCGACGGCACCAATATCGAAGCGCAGGCCGCGCGCTATTACTGGCCGCGCATGATGGGGCCGGATTTTCGGCGGGACACGGGGCAGGGGGATGAGAACGCCCTGCTGAACTATGGCTATACGATTCTGCGTGCGGCCACGGAGCGGGCGGTGGTGGCGGCCGGTCTGCATCCGACCATCGGGCTGTTTCACTCCAACCGTGGTAATGCTTTTGCACTGGCCGACGATCTGGTCGAGCCGTTCCGCCCGCTGGTCGATTGCGCCGTCCGCAGCATCGTGGCGCATAACGGCCCGCAGGTGGACAGCGCGGCGAAACAGGCGCTGGCGCGGCTGATCGCCACCGACCTGCCGCTGGGCGAGGGGGTTACGCCGGTCTCGGTTGCGCTGCTGAAACTGGCCACCTCGCTGGGGCAGAGCTTTGACCCAAGTTCCGCACTTTTTTGCTGAAATCGGTCGAAATTGCCGCTTTCTGGCCGGTAAAGCGTTGATTTTGTTGAGGTGAGTTTCTGGATTTTCGAAGTGGTGCCATAATGTGCTTCCTGAGGGCTTTTCGGGATTCCCAGTGGGGTGCAGCGGTCCTAATGTAGGAACATGTTTATTCGTGAGACCCTGACCCGCCGCCGCGCTGACAAATGCTACCGATCCGTCCGGTTGGTCGAGAATTTTAGAACGGGCCGCAAGGTGCAACAAAAGACGCTCCTGAACCTCGGAGCAGCCTTTCCGATCCCCAAATCGCAGTGGCCCGAACTGGTCGAACTCGTTCAGGCGGGGATTACGGGAGAAACGCCTCTGTTCGATCCTGAACCGGAATTGGCGACAATGGCGGATACCATTGTGCAGAAGTTGCGCAGCCGCGCGTTGGTCCAGTCGGCGGCCGAGGCCCTGGATGGCGGCACAGCAAATATCCGTCTCGACAGCATACAGATTGAAGACGCGCGGTCTGTGGGCTGTGAGCGACTTGCCCTGGCCGCTCTGGAGGCTCTGGGCTTTCTTGGGGTGCTCAAGAATGTCGGCCTGTCGGATCGAGACGCCCGGACCGCCATGGCGCTGGTGATTGCGCGCATGGTGCATCCCGCCAGCGAACGGGAGACTTTGCGATGGTTGGAGACCAACAGTGCCACGTTTGAACTTCTGCGCCTCAATACCGGGCCGGCGCTCTATCTCGACAAGCTGTATCGTCTCAGTGACGGTCTGGTCAAACACCACGAGGCCATCGAAGACGCGCTGTTTGACCGTCAGCGCACGTTGTTCGGCAGTTCCGGTGCGGTGATCTTCTATGACCTGACCAACACCTACATGACCGGGCGTCCAGCGTCCGATCTGGCCAGGTTCGGACGCTCCAAGCAGAAACGGAACGACTGCCCTCTTGTCACGCTCGCGATGGCCACCGACGAGGGCGGCTTCCCGCGCCGCTCCAGCGTTCTGCCCGGCAATGTCAGCGAACCCGGCACGCTGTTCGAGGCGCTGGACAGCCTTGCCACACCGGAGGACAAGGACAAGCCCACGGTCATCATGGATGCAGGCATCGCTACCGAAAACAACCTCGCCGAACTGCGCAACCGGGGCTATCATTGGATCACGGTCAGGCGGGGTGGGGTCAAGCCGGATCAGGCGGATGCTGCAGGCGCGCGGGATCCTGATGCAACGATCGAGACCAGATCGGGGCATGAGGCGCGGATCTGGAACCTGTCCCACGAGCCTGAGAACGAAGCGCAACTCTGCATCTGGAGCCAGGCGCGACAGGAGCGTGATGAAGCCATTCTGGCCAAGAAGCGGGACGCCTTTGAGGCAGAACTTACCGCCTTGCACGACGGCTTGAGCAAGCCGCGCTCCGTCAAGACATACGACAAGGTTCTGGAGCGGCTCGGGCGTTTGCGGGAACGCTACGCTATGGTCAATCAGCATTATGACATCCGCGTCACAAAGGGTTCGGATGGCAAGGCCAGCGCGGTGACATGGGTACCCAATGCGGCATTCAATACACGCGATGCCCGCGCGGGCCTCTATGTGCTGCGCACCAGCCACACGGAATGGGGCCTTGAGAAGACGGTGCGCACCTACTGGCGTTTGACCGAACTCGAAGCGACGTTTGAGACGCTCAAGTCTGAACTCGGCTTGCGCCCGATCTGGCACCAACTGTCCAGGCGGATCGAGGGCCATCTGTTCATCGCGGTGCTGGCGCTGTACGGCGTCAATGTCATCCGGACCCGTCTCGCTGCGCAGGGGGTCCACGACAGTTGGGCCTCTGTGCGCAACAAGCTCGGTCGCTGGCAGCGGGCCACCACGTCCTTCACCTCCGTCGACGGCGCACGGATCGAGGTCAGAACGGACGCTCGGCCAGACCCGGTGGCGGCAGGGGTTGCGAAGGCGGCGGGCGTACCATACGCGCTTGAAAGGCGTATCCGGAAACTGAAAAACCCGTAACGGTCGAGGCCATTCCAACCGACCTCCTGACGCACAAAATGTAGTGCCATATCGGGCTTTTCCGAAAATAAAATCGTTTTGTATCATGACCTTATGGAGCCGTGTATGTCAAATTTGCTGAACCTGGGTTGAGACCGGCAAGCTGGATCTGGCCCTGCCGCGCCCGCCCGACCCTCTGACGCTGGCGGGGTTGGGCACATGAGCCAGGACAGAACCGTTTTATCGGGGTACAGATTGATGTGGATACTTGTAATGTTCGACCTGCCCACCGACACCAAACCGCAACGCAAGGCGGCCACGGATTTCCGTAATTTTCTGCTTGATGAAGGGTTCGAGCGCAGCCAGTTTTCGGTCTATGCGCGCTTTGTGAACGGCAAAGAGGCCTTTGCCACTCGCGTCAACCGGATCGAGCGCAACCTGCCTGCGTCGGGCGATGTCCAGGTGCTGAACTTCACCGATCGGCAATATCGTGATATCGTCCATTTCTCGGACCAGGGACGCAAAGGCGCGCGCAAAAACCCCGAACAACTGGTGATGTTCTGATGCGATTCGCGGAGAAATTCGAGGCAAGACCCGACGCAAAACTTTGCGAAAACAAGATTTTGCGCCGTGATCAATTGTAGCTGTTCAAAATTGGGGGTAACGGCATCGGTAATCCCACGGAATTATAAGCACCTTTCCTATTGTAGCTGTTCAAAATTGGGGGTAACGGCATCGGGCAGAGCGAGGTGAACTCGGGCGCGGTGAAACGCACATTGTAGTCCACATCGGCCTGTGGGTTCTGCACACGCTCCAGAACCGCTTCTTCAGGGTTTGAGGGCAGAACGGTGTCACCGCCGAATTGGGTGAGATTGCTGTAGATATCGCTCATATCTGTCTCCAATTCGTCTTAAACGCCGCGCTTATTGCCCCAGATCAGCACATGTAGCTGAGGCAGGATGCGCGGGTTGAACCATCCAATGCTAAGGGTTTTGTCGATCAGCCATTCCAGCCGTCCGGTGGCATGGTTCAGATCGACCGGCAGATTGGGGTCGGTCTCCGGATTGCCTGGCTGCAGGTACAGTTGCAACTCCGGGTAGCGTCCGGCCACGTCTTGCGCCCAATGGAAATCGGCATCATCGAAGATCACGATCTTCAGGACCGTGTTATCGGGGCGTACAGACAAACAGGCGTCGAATGAGGCCCAATCCATCTGCTCGCCGCTGCTGGGCGGTTTTGGGCTGCGGACAAGCATTTCAAGGTCCGAAAACCATGGTTTGGCGAGCGAACTGTCAATCCCGGAGCAAAAAGGGTCCACGAACCGGAGTAAAATGGGGCCACTGCGGTTGAGTGATGCTGCGCCTTGGCGCGTGTGCTCTCCATATAGCTAACGCGTGCCAAGGCGCACTGGCCGGAGGCCAGTTTTGTTCAGCCTTTCGCTTTGGCTTTCCGGCTTTCACGCAGGCGGAAGCTTTCGCCGTTCATCTCCAGGATATGGACGTGGTGCGTAAGCCTGTCGAGGATGGCACCGGTCAGGCGTTCGGTGCCAAAAGTTTCAGTCCATTCGTCGAATGGGAGTTTGGATGTGATGATGATTGACCCGCGTTCGTAACGTTGGCTGATCACTTCGAACAGCAATTCCGCGCCGGTCTTGCTAAGCGGCACGAATCCCAGTTTGTCGATGATCAGCAGATCCTGTGCAGCCAATTGTTTCTGCAGCCGTTGCAGGCGCCGTTCATCGACGGCTTCGATCAACTCGTGTACGAGGGCGGCCGCGGTGACGAAGCGGACACGCATCCCTTTCTGGCAAGCGGCCAATCCCAGTCCCAGGGCAGCATGGGTTTTGCCCGTTCCGGACAAGCCAGCAACACACTGCCCGTATTCCGGGTTCTGAGGTTCGGATTTGCTATCCGTTTCATCCTCGAGCAGGGCAGACTGTCCAAATTGTCGCCTGCTCTGTTCACGCCGGGGTTGTGCATCTGACGATCACCCAAAGTGACGGGACACTGGCGAAGATTCCGGCCTGGATGACCGAGGAAAGCGCTGGAACGGCGTCGATCAATCAAACACCGGTACTGCCGATTGCGGCCCTCTTGGAAGTCCACGCGATTTTGGGGCGTTCTCTACATTGGGAGAATGAAGAATCATTCCCTAATGGCGGAGGCGAGCATGACGACAGCACATCCCCTTCAACTGAATCTGTTCGATGCCAATCCCGATCTAGAGGCGATCCCGGTCGAGCGCCTTCTGAGGCTGACTGGAGAGCTTCTCCGGGAGGCCGCGCAAGGCGAGATACCTCAAGACGAGGCACCCGCAGCGACGGAGAAGGTCAATGAGTAAGATTGGTTCTGATCATTTAACCCGACAGGCCATGGTGTACATTCGGCAATCGACTACTGATCAGGTCACGCGTAACCTTGAGAGCCAGAAGCGCCAATACGCGCTTGCAGACCGAGCCCGCCAGCTTGGCTGGGGCGACGTGCAGGTGATCGATGACGATCTGGGCAGGTCAGGTTCAGGCGTTGCGCGCCCGGGCTTTGAGAAGCTCCTCGCCGCGATCTGTGAAGGGCGCGTTGGCGCGGTTGTCTCAATCGAGGCCTCACGACTGGCCCGCAATGGGCGTGACTGGCATACCCTCCTGGAATTTTGTGGCCTGGTCGGTACCCTGATTGTGGACGAAGACCAGATGAGCGTTTTACAGCGGCGGTGACGCTGTTGTTCTCTTGGCGAACGTAGGAATGTTCGAAGGAGAAAACGCACATGGATCAAATGGTTTACGTTGGTCTGGATGTCCATGCCGACACAATTGCTGTAGCACTTGCCGACGAAGGGCGTGCTGGAGAGGTTCGGTTCTATGGCACAGTCCCCAACTCGGCTGATTCTGTTCTTCAGCTCACAAAACGGCTTTCAGCCAAGGGCCGCACTGCAAGCTACTGCTACGAGGCAGGCCCCTGTGGATATGGGTTGCATCGTCATCTGACCAGGCTCGGCTTCGAATGCGCGGTTGTGTCACCGGCGATGATCCCGCGCAAGGCCGGTGACCGGGTCAAGACGGATCGACGCGATGCTGAAATGCTCGCCAGGCTCTGGCGCGCCGGAGAACTCACCTCGATCTGGACGCCGAATGAGGAGCAGGAGGCGATGCGGGATCTGATCCGAACGCGCCATCAGACCATGTCCGCCCTGAAGTCGGCCAAGCAGCAGCTTTTGAGCTTTCTGCTGCGCCATGGTCTGCGCTATCGCAACGGGGGTTACTGGACGAAGCGTCACCGTCGATGGCTGGCCGATCTGCGCAAGTTCCCCTACCCGCACCAGCAACTCGCCTTCGAGGAACTCAAGCGCACAATCGATCAGCTTGAGGCCCGCATCAACACGTTGGATCTGACCATCACAGAGGCGATCAAGGATTGGCACTTCGCGCCGGTTGTGGACGCCTTGAGGGCCTTGCGTGGCGTGAATACGACCATTGCCGCCACAGTGGTGGCTGAAATCGGCGACATCACACGGTTCGAAAACCCGCGCCAACTCATGGCCTGGCTGGGACTGGTGCCCAGCGAACACTCCAGCGGTAACACGACACGACGCGGGCGCTTGACGAAGACCGGCAATGCCTTGGCCCGCACCATGTTGGTCGAAGCCAGTTGGTCCTATCGGCATTCCCCAAAGGAAGGACATCCCTTCTTGAAACGCTCAGCCCATCTGCCTCAGGACATCCGCGACATCGGCTGGAAAGCGCAGACCCGCCTCTGCAAACGGTTCCGCCATCTCAGCCAGACCGGCAAACCACAACCGCGCGTGCTCGCTGCCATTGCCCGCGAACTCGCCGGGTTCATCTGGGACATCGCGCGAAAGACGCCGATTCCGGCCTGAACTGAAGCCAAAACCTGTCTGTGCAGTACGCTGGAGATGGTGGCCATTGATAGGGGAATCCTCGGTCCCCGTTGGGATAAATATCCGTTCTTAGAGAGAGGCAAGCCCGCATCGAATTTGGTCAGGCGGTAACCAACCCGCGGATGAGAGCATGATAACCATCGGTTCGAGCTGCCGTCTCCAGCGCCTGCACAGGCTACAGATTTTGACCGGCCCGCACCAGCGGGGTAGATTAACCATGCCCGGAGGGCAGAAAACGCTCATGAGAGACGGGGTTTACGACCCACGGCATCCCAATGATCGGCTACTCTTGGGCATGAAGGGGACGATGAGCGAGATGGAGTTGTCGGTGCTACGCCAGCGCTCTCACGAGGCCCTTCGCCAAAAAGCGCGCAGGGGTGAACTCTTCATGACGGTTGCCATTGGGTATGTTCGGGTTGGCAAGGATCGGATTGACAAGGATCCGGACCTGCGTGTTCAAGGTGCTGTAAGCTTGGTGTTTACCAAATTCAATGAGATGCGATCCGTGCGTCAGGTTCACCTGTGGCTGCGCCAGGACCAGATTTCGCTTCCAGCGGTAGTCTATGGGCTGGACGGGCGCGAGATCCGCTGGAAACTACCAGTTTACAACACGGTGCTGCACATCTTGCAGAACCCGATCTATGCTGGCGCATATGTCTTCGGTCGCACCGGCTCGCGCACGATCATCGAAGACGGGCGCAAGCGCGTTATTCAAGGGTTGCGCAAGCCGCAGAAAGATTGGGATGTTCTGATCCACGATCATCACGACGGGTATATCGGTTGGGACATTTACGAGAGGAACCAGCGCGTGATCGCGGACAATGTCACCGGTAAGTTTGGTCCAGGACGGGGCGCAATACGGCGAGGCGAGGCGCTGTTGGCTGGGCTTTTGCGTTGCGGTCATTGCGGGCGCAAACTTCATGTCGCTTATTCGGGAAAAGGTGGAAACACCGGGCGCTATCATTGTCGCGGCAGTCAGTTCAATCATGGTGGCGAACGCTGCATCTCGTTCGGCGGCATGCGAGTGGACCGGGCGGTCAGCACCGAGATCATCTCGCGGTTACAGCCCTTGGGCATTGAAGCGGCGCTGGAAGCAGATGCGGCCTGCGGAGAAGCCCATGCTCAAAAGCGCCACCAGCTTGAACTGAGCCTGAAGCAAGCGCAATTTGAAGCGTCTCGTGCACGTCGCCAATACGACGTTGTTGATCCTGACAACCGATTGGTTGTTGGCGAATTGGAAGCGCGCTGGAATGCTCGGCTTCAAGACGTTGCGGCGCTGGAAGATCAGATCAAGGCGCATGACGCAGTGGCGATGGCACAAGGAGCGAGTGATGCTGATCGGGTCCAGTTGGTGAGCCTGGGGGCTGATCTGGAGCGCGCATGGGCCAGTCCCGGGACGACATCAGCTACCAAGAAACAGATCATTCGTACTCTGGTCGAGGAAATCGTGACACGGGTCGACGGCGATACCATCAATCTCGTTGTCCATTGGCAGGGTGGCGCGCATTCCCAGTTGGCTGTACGAAAGAACAGATGCGGTCAGCATCGTTGGACAACCGACAAAGACGTGGTGGACCTCACCCGGGCATTGGCTCGTCTCATGCCCGACAAGTTGATTGCTGCTGCGCTCAACCGCGCTGGAAAGCTCACCGGTCGCGGCAATGGCTGGACACAGTCACGAGTGTGTTCTCTAAGGGGCATTGCCAAATTGATGTGGGGAGCTTGATGGCGTAAGGATCTGCAATGAAAATACCATCCAGCATGCCAGGCCTGAAGGGGTTTCGTTTTCCACGCGAGGTGATCGCGTATGCGGTTTGGGCGTATCACCGATTTGCTCTGAGTACAGCGGATGTTGAAGATTTGCTTGCCGAACGCGGCGTGATCGTCAGCCGGGAGACAGTTCGGCTGTGGGTGAACCGCTTTGGTCGCCACTTTGCGGGATGCATCAAACGCGATCGTCCCCGCCCAAACGACAAGTGGCACCTTGATGAAGTGGTTATCACCATCGCGGGAGAGCGTTTCTGGCTGTGGCGTGCGGTAGACGCCGATGGAGATACTCTTGATATTCTCGTCCAGAGGCACCGGAATGCTAAGGCTGCCAGGCGGTTTTTACACCGCTTGATCAACGTATATGGCGACCCGCGGGTTGTCGTGTCGGATAAGTTGCGCAGCTACATAAAACCGATCAAAAGCTTGGCCCCAACCGCGGAGCACCGGGCCCACAAGGGGCTGAACAATCGTGCAGAAGGGTCGCATCGACCGACACGAAAACGAGAGAAGGTCATGGGCCGGTTCAAGTCACCGGCGCAAGCTCAGAGGTTCCTGGCAGCTCATGACCAAATCAATACAGTCTTCCGTCCCCGCCGCTATCGCATGCACGCCAACCACTACCGACAATCAAGAGCAGACGCCTTCGATCTGTGGCGCCTCTACGCCCTCGAAATGACCGCATGACCAAGCATCGCCAGAAAACTACAAATTCAGCAAATTAACTTGGCGATGCCCCGTCCGGAGCCTCCAGCGATCCAATGAACTCCAGCATTCCGGCGGTGCGGGGATCGATCCGTGTGAATCGGGTCTCCGCACAGGCGGGCAGGGCAAGGCAGAAAAGAGCGGCGCAAGCCGTGCGAAGAGACCGGTGCAATCGGGGTAATCCTCCGTCCTTGTGTCGGTCAAGGTGGCGGTCTGCGCGGTGTTCTGGATTGAATCGCGAATTCAGCCTGTATGACGTTGAATGTCGGGTTGCGTCAACTCCTCCCTTGCGGGAACGGACGCCAATCAGTTGGTGCAGCGTGTTCACTACGCGCGCGCCGGTCGACATCAAGAACCGTTCCCGATCCGCCCATGGTGCGGAACCGCCCGTTTGCGATCCGGGCCCGATGCCCCGCAGGATGTGCGGCATCTTGCGTAACAGATGAATGGAGCGAAAGACATGACGCAGCCTGTACCGGCCCCGGTTCTGGATTTCTTTGCCCGGTTCGTTGCGAACCCGGACGCGAAGGGGTTGGGCAGGTTCTGCATGGAGTTGCTGAATCTCGAAGTCGGTCGGGCGGAGTACAGCATACTGTCCGACCCGCATGCCGTGGCGGTGGGCGACGGTCTCGGGGACTACAAACCGGCGATCAAGCAAGCTCAACGCGCCCTGAATCTCGCCCGGATGCACAATAGTCTCAACGCCGTGCAGTTCGAATTGCGATATTACTGGCTCACGCTTCTGGGCCATCGGCTTGCTGTGGAGCGCAATCTTCCCGCCGGAGGCCGCAGGGCGCTCCGTCATGTCGCGGCCATGCGGCTCGACCTGCCGCTGAAAGAAACGGAAGCTTGGTCCGATGACTGGTTGTTCAGGCGGTACACGCAGACGGTGCTGCGGGACGAATGGGACTATCCCGGCATTCAGTTTCGCTCTCCGGGAAGCGCTTGGCCACCCGAGGGCAAATGAGCCCCGCAAGCTCACTTTGGCGGCGGAGGTGGGGTGCATATCTTGCGCCGCAACCGATTGCCGTACCGCCGCGCCGCGCTTGCATGGCGCGATAGGTTTCCAGATGTTTTCGGGTCATGCGCGGCTCTGTTGCACAAATCGTGGTGTGAACGGACTTCCCCTTTCCCCGGACGGACTTATCCTACGGGCTCAGTGACGGGTATGCCAAGAGCTGTGTAGCGGTTGAGCACTGCTATCCGGATCTGGAGCTCAGCCAGCTGCCGGTCGAAGTCTCGAGCCATGAGGCCTTGGCCAAGCAGTTTGACGCAGTTTATCTTTGTCTCTGCGCGGCTCCGGCGGTGATATCTGGTCAACTTTCGCCACAAAGCACGCCCGAGATATTTGCAGGCTCTTATGGCTTCGTTTCGCGCGATAGCGCCCGCCGTGGTTGGTTTCCAAGGTTGGGCATTTTTGCGCGGAGGTATGATGGCCGCGGCTCCCCGAGCGGCAATCACATTGTGACATCTTCGCGTGTCATAAGCCCCATCAGCGGTGACGGTGGCGATCTCCTGGTCGGGTGGGATTTGTTCCAGCAGGTCAGGCAGCATGGGTGCATCGCCGACATTGCTTGTCGTGACGCCGCCCGCGCGGACCTTCAGTGTTTCCTCGTCCATACCGAGGTGAAGCTTGCGCCACAGGCGTTTCTTGCTCCCGCCATGCTTGCGCGCATTCCACTCCCCTTCGCCCTCCACTGCCCGGCAGGCGCATCCGCAGGATGCTGCCGAGAGGGGGCTTTGATCCCTGTCGCGTCGATCAACAGGTGCAACGGCCCCGTTCCGCCACGGTAAGGGATGGAGACATTCAACGTCTTCTGGCGGCGGCACAAAGTGCTGAAGTCCGGGACTTTCCAGTCGAGCCCAGCCAGTCGCAACAGGCTTTCGACGAACCCCGTCGTCTGCCGAAGGGGCATACCGAAAAGCACCTTCATCGTCAGGCAAACTTGGATTGCTGCGGCGCTGAACTCGGGCTGACGACCGCGCCTACCCGTCGGAGCCGCGTGCCAGGGCATCTCGGGATCAAACCAGATTGAAAGAGAACCGCGCCGCTTCAGCGCCGTGTTGTACGAAGGCCAGTTCCTGGTCTTGTACTTCGTAGGGGACCAACTGCTCATGACAGCCAGCTAGTGTTCCCCACCTGACGTAGGATTCCGATCTGCGGCTTTGTGTGTCACTGTTGTGTCATGAGACGCGATGACATTTGCCTTTATCTGTGCCCCGACGACCGAGCCGAATTGCAAGCCCTTGTTGCCAACCGTAACACCCCGCGCAAGCTGGTCTGGCGTGCCGAGATTGTGCTGGCGACGGCGGACGGGCACGGCACCTTCGAGATCATGCGGCGTTCGAAGACGTCGAAGCCCACGGTTTGGCGCTGGCAGGCGCGCTATCTCGATGAGGGTGTGGAGGGGCTCAAGCGCGACAAGACCCGGCCCTCGCGGGTGCCGCCCCTGCCACGGGAGATACGCCTGAAAGTGATCGCCAAGACGGTGCGGGAGAGCCCGCCGAATGCGACCCACTGGAGCCGTTCGACCATGGCTGCGGCGGTGGGGATTTCGCCGTCGAGCGTCGGGCGCATCTGGGCCGAGGCCGGTCTGAAACCGCACCTGACGAAGGGCTTCAAGGTGTCCAACGACCCGATGTTCGAAGAAAAAGTCACCGACATCGTCGGGCTTTACCTCGATCCGCCGGAGCGGGCGGTGGTGCTGTGCGTGGATGAGAAGTCGCAGATACAGGCGCTGGACCGGACCCAGCCGGGATTGCCGCTCAAGAAAGGCCGGGCCGCGACGATGACCCATGATTACAAGCGCCACGGCACGACCACGCTGTTCGCCGCGCTCGACGTCAAATCCGGTGTGGTCATTGGCGAGTGCCTGCCGCGCCACAGGGCCAAGGAGTTCCTGAAATTCCTGCGCCGCATCGACCGCGCAGTCCTCAAGCCTCGCGACGTCCATATCGTGCTCGACAACTACGTGTTGTGACCTGCAATCATAACTGGCTCGGCCTGCAATCATCGCGATTTTCGGCCCGAATTAGCTGCGTCTATCTGTGGGGTAAAACCCGAATTATTTGCGAATGAACCGGGATTATTTGCAACCAGCCTGCAATCATCCGCTCCGACCCGGATTATTTGCGAATAGGCTTGGAGTCAGTCAAATACCCAAGCAACACTTTTTGTATTTCTTTCCTGAGCCACATGGACAAGGCTCGTTTCTGCCAACTTTCGAGCCTCTGTCCGCGACTATCCCGCGCAGTTTATTGTATCGTTCCCTTTCCTCTTCGAACTCGTCGTAGATTTTCTTGACACCAATCGTGGCGAAAGCGCTCAATTCACGTCTGGCTTCGTTAGGCAGAGGTTTGTCGAATGGTCTCATTTCAGGGTCGGGATCGTGTTCGCTGGCGAGCACAAAGATTGGAAAGAGATAGCTGTCTTCGGCTTCGTCCGGGTCCAGATCAAAAAAATGGTCCCAGTCTTCGGGGCGCAAGCGCGTTCCCGAAAGAAAGCCCTTGGCCCAGTCTTCTGCGAATATTTCTTCACGGTCATCTTCAAAAATAGCCGGAAAATAGAACACGGGTTCTCCACGCTCCATCTTCCCAAAATCCCTGATCCCCTTGAGGACGAAATTATAATGTCTTGAAACCAGTTCGAGGAACTGATTGGCTTCTTCAATATCTCGGAATTTCAGGTCGTCAGCTTCGGTTTCGCCCTGCTGCAGGATTGGCAGATATTCGCCCGGCATGATCATGTCGGGTGAGCAGACAATGGCTGCCAGAAACCCGTCGAGGGCGGAAAATGACGGAACTTCTCCACCCTTTACGCGCTGTAGAAAGCGGTCCAGATCATCTTGTTCAGCATCACTCAACGGTTTGTTGAATTTCATATTGGCAATCCCGCTCTGCGCATAAGTGTAGAAAGTTCGTCTGTCCTGTCGGTGTCCAGTTGCCCTTTGAGAAAACGGCGAATTTCGGGCAGGCGGGCATCGGTGAGGTCGGCCAGGGCCTTGGGAGTGTAGCCCATCCTGGCCAGTTCGGCATCAAGATCGTCAAATCCGACCGAGATGGTTTCAACCACGATGTCGCGGGTGACCTGACTTGCGCCCATCCGGTACGCATCGGTGAACGCCCGGTTCAGATGTTCGGCGAACTGCAGCGGCGTGGACAACCGCTCCGCCAGAAACTCCTGTGCGGCGTCTTCAAGGATATCGGACGGTTTGACGCCCTCTTCAAGGCATTGCCCCAGCAGCCAGTCCAGAAACGCGCGGCATTCATCCCCGATGCTGCTGAACTCGAACTTCGTCGTCCGATGCCCGATTTCTTCCATGGTGGCGCGGCGAAGGTCGTTTTTCAGACGGGGATGGCCGACAAGGATCACGGACAGAGTACCTCCTCCGGCGCTGATGACTTCCATCAGCCGTTTCAAACCATTCAATGTGCTGCTGTGAAGGTCGTGCGCTTCGTCGATAAAGAGGGCAATCGGTTTCTTTGCTTTGCGCACGGCCTCCTGAAGCAAGCGCTCTCGTCGTTCGGGCCGGGTCGGAACTTTCATATCCGGATCCCCAGAGATATCGAGAAAGAGGGCGGTAATCAGAGCAGACAACGCCACGCGGGGCTTGTCCACCGAAAGACTGCGGGCAACGATAACTTTCTTCTTTCTTGCCGCTGTGAGTTGATCCTGAAGATGGCTGATCATCAGGGTCTTGCCTACACCGACCGGGCCGGAAATGGCGATCAGGTTTCCAGCCATGATGGCAGCCGTCACATCTTCACGGAACTGGGCCAGACGTTCGGTTTCGTAATATCCGGCCTGGCTCCAGGGTCTTTCAATGCGGAAGTGCTTCATGACCTGACGGTTGAGCATATGACAACCCTTTCGATTATTGCTGTTTCCCGCGCCGAAAGCGGTGTTTGATTGCGGCTTCGATCTCGGTCCTGTTCAATGTCCGGCCAAGCAATTCCCCAATGAAGGTGCGGTCCTCTTGCGACACCTCTGCCAATGGCCGGTCCAGCAGATAGGAAATCGCTCTGCGCGCACTCAACTCGCTCTCGTAAGCGATCTGTCCCCATGGGTCGGGATCGCTGAATTTGACCTTCGGCAATGGTAGAATTTCAGCCTGATCCGCCTTCAAATCCAACCCGGAGACAGCAGCACGCGGCAAGCTGATCTGCTCCGCCAGTTTGGCCACCGCTTCAGCACGCTTTTCGCGAGGCGAAGCTTTGCGCTTGCGATACCGGTGCAACGGAATTGGGCCACCGCAGGGGCGATAAGGACCAAAACGCTTGTCCGCCCACTCCACGAACAACTCGTGATCAAACAGACCCCACCACAGCAGAACCTCTTCGCCAGCCAGCTCGCCATCGACTTCATAAAATGTCCCATCAATCGACACACGCGCATCGGCGGCCACTTTGCGACGCTCTGGTTCACGCGCAAACGCGCAGAAACGCTCCCACGAACACATCTCGCGAAAACCCGTCTCTGGAAGGTTGGCAACCCAGTCTTCGATCCTGCTATGCGGTTCTCGCCTGTGGGGTTTGTCGTTGTATTTGTTGATGAAGTTTCTCAGCCAGAGATTGGCTTCCGCCTCGGTTTCCGGCACGTGGAAATGATAAAGCGTCTCATGGGCTTCCTTGACGCTTCGGAAGGGGCGTTCCACCTTGCCCTTTGATCGTGCCGTGACACGGTTCCCATCCGATCCGGCGGGCATATGCGTCTTCCACTCAACCCCAAGCCGTTCCATCACGGTCTGGAACACCAGGCTTTTTGCGACGGGGCCGTTGTCTAGATAGATCATCTCGGGGATACCCTGGAACTCGGTATCCTCTTTGGGGGCCATGGCGTTGAACAGGAAGCGCAACGCACTCTCTGCATCCTCGCCATAGACACAGCGGTATTCCTGATAGGATGTACCGGATCGATCATCCACCACGCTGTACAGATTCAGTGTGGGTTGGCCACGCTTCGGATCCACCCAAACCGGCTGCGCAATATGCTTCAAATCCGATGGGCTGATATCGAATTGCCAGCAGGCGTTGGAAGAGCGCGCTTCAAACCGGGCGGCCGGCGCAGCGCGCGTCATGCGGGGTTGATCAAACCCCCAATTCCGCAACCATTGGTTCACAGTCGAACGTTTCAACAGGCCTTTCGGAGGCTGCACATAACCGGTCGGTGTCTGGACGCCGTGATCTTCCATAATCTCAATAGCCCGATTGGTTGAAAGATGTCGCCCCTTCCTGTTACTCGTGCGTATCTTCAGGGCAGCGATGATCTCACAATAATGCACCAGATCCCGTTCCGGAATGCCGCGCGGTTTCCCCCGATCAGCCCGCCTCAGCCCTTTTGGCTGGTGCAGGGATTTCAGCGCACGATACACTGTAGAGGAACTGACACCGAACAATGCTGCGATGCGGCCAACTTCCTCCCGTCGCGCAGCCGAACGGGACGGCAATCCAGCCAGCCGGGCTCTCAGCGCAAGCAACGTCTCGGCCGGAATGCGGAGACCTTTATTTGCCATCAGAAAACTCGTCGACATAGGCATAGAGCGTCGCCCGTGAAATGCCCATCAGGTTGCAAATCTCCGGTATGGTATGTTTGCGCGCATTATAAAGCTCAACGGCATGGGCGCGCCTCTTGTAATCCAGAACTTTCTTGCGGCCGCCTTTGCGACCGCGGGCTCGCGCGGCCTT
Organism: Paracoccaceae bacterium; assembly: GCA_965242975.1. GTDB lineage: Bacteria > Pseudomonadota > Alphaproteobacteria > Rhodobacterales > Rhodobacteraceae > JAPPHA01. Next base: position 396,109 of record CBDETS010000002.1, read on the forward strand.
CAAACCCGCTTGGGTACGCTCTCGGATCAAATCGCGCTCGAACTCGGCCAGAGCTCCGAACAGATTGAATATCAATTGACCGCTGCTCGACGTGGTGTCGATGGATTCATGCAGACTCTTCAAGCCAACACCCATCTCTTTCAACTCTTCCGCGCGCGCTATCAAATCCTTCAATGACCGGCCCAACCGGTCCAACCGCCATATGACCAGCGTGTCCCCATCACGTAATTGCTCAAGAGCTTTATCAAGGCCAGGGCGCGTCGCCTTGGCACCGCTTACCTTGTCATCAAAAATCCGTTCGCATCCTGCCGCCCGAAGAGCGTCATGCTGCGATGCAAGACTCTGATCCTCTGTAGATACACGTGCGTAACCGATTTGCATTGAACCCCATCTAAAAACTCAACTTCGATACCAAAAGGCATACGGTGAATTCCAGACGGGGTAAACAGGTAAAATTATGCCGCAAAATCAATAGACCAAACAGAGATCAAGAGCCGTTTGCCAAACGCTCCTTTGCTGAACGCGCTTGTTCGCAAATAGGGCTTATGCACTTTGTTCAGCCCCTATCAACATCTTGTATGTCATTGGTTGCCTTTTTGTAACGAGATTGAGCAGTGTTTTTAACCCGGCGTGCCGATAGCGTCGTCGATTGAAGCGGAAGACAAATTCGTCCAAATACGACTGCAAATGCTTTGCTCTCAAACCATGGTAGACCCCAAGCGCCCAAGCCTTGAAGTTGGAGAAAACGCGATGGATCCAAGGCAGCACCAGATGCGCCAACTGATCTCCAACGACGTTTCTGTCGTGGTCCATGTTGGGTGCGTTGTTATATGACGCCAGCCCGTCGGTCTTGATGCTGCTGCCTGTGGCAATTTCGGTGGCCACAAAATCGTGCAGGGTCTCAGATGTATAATCTGCAATCACGGCCAGGCGGAGGCGTCCGGGGTGCGTTTTGGCTCCTTGTCCTTTGATCTCCACTGCTCCGGCAATCATGAGCTTTCCCTCGTGGCTTCTGCCCACACCGACTGGGCCATTTCCAGTCCGTTGGCGGATCGATGTTTCGTCGACTTCAACCAGTCCTGACAAAGGGTTACGATCTGGATCGATCATGGCCGCACGCAATTTGCCAAGCAACAACCACGCGGTCCGATATGAGCCCAACCCGAGTTGTTTTTGCAACTGTACGGCCGAGAACCCGTTCGAATGCGTGGCCATAAGATACGCTGCCCAGAACCAAATAGTCAGAGGCAGATTGGAAGCGTGCATCAGCGTTCCGGCACGAATGGATGTTTGCCGCCTGCATCCTTTGCATTCATACGTCCACGACCTGCAACTCAAGGTCCAGCACTTGTCATGACCGCAACCGGGACACTCAAACCCGTTCGGCCAACGCAGATCGAATAGCCAGGACGCACAAGCCTCATCATCAGGAAAACGTTGCTGAAACTCAGGAAGCGATTTTGGGTAGTCAGTCATACGCGGCCCTCATAATGTGTTCCCTTATTGTTCTTAGTTCTTACATCGGGAGGTCGCCAAAGTCACCTATATGATGTACCCTCTGAACAAAGTGCATAAGCCCTTCGCAAATAATCCGGGTCGGAGCGGATGATTGCAGGCTGGTTGCAAATAATCCCGGTTCATTCGCAAATAATTCGGGTTTTACCCCACGGATAGACGCAGCTAATTCGGGCCGAAAATCGCGATGATTGCAGGCCGAGCCAGTTATGATTGCAGGTCACAACAACTACGCCACCCACAAAACGGCCGAGGTGCAGGCATGGCTAGCGAAGCATCCACGTTTCCATCTACATTTCACGCCGACCAGTGCGTCCTGGCTGAACCTCGTCGAACGCTTCTTCGCCGAAATCACCTCGAAACGCATCCGACGCGGCAGCTACACCAGCGTCGGTGATCTGGAGGGCATTGCCAAATTGATGTGGGGAGCTTGATGGCGTAAGGATCTGCAATGAAAATACCATCCAGCATGCCGGGCCTGAAGGGGTTTCGTTTTCCACGCGAGGTGATCGCGTATGCGGTTTGGGCGTATCACCGATTTGCTCTGAGTACAGCGGATGTTGAAGATTTGCTTGCCGAACGCGGCGTGATCGTCAGCCGGGAGACAGTTCGGCTGTGGGTGAACCGCTTTGGTCGCCACTTTGCGGGATGCATCAAACGCGATCGTCCCCGCCCAAACGACAAGTGGCACCTTGATGAAGTGGTTATCACCATCGCGGGAGAGCGTTTCTGGCTGTGGCGTGCGGTAGACGCCGATGGAGATACTGTTGATATTCTCGTCCAGAGGCACCGGAATGCTAAGGCTGCCAGGCGGTTTTTACACCGCTTGATCAACGTATATGGCGACCCGCGGGTTGTCGTGTCGGATAAGTTGCGCAGCTACATAAAACCGATCAAAAGCTTGGCCCCAACCGCGGAGCACCGGGCCCACAAGGGGCTGAACAATCGTGCAGAAGGGTCGCATCGACCGACACGAAAACGAGAGAAGGTCATGGGCCGGTTCAAGTCACCGGCGCAAGCTCAGAGGTTCCTGGCAGCTCATGACCAAATCAATACAGTCTTCCGTCCCCGCCGCTATCGCATGCACGCCAACCACTACCGACAATCAAGAGCAGACGCCTTCGATCTGTGGCGCCTCTACGCCCTCGAAATGACCGCATGACCAAGCATCGCCAGAAAACTACAAACTCAGCAAATTAACTTGGCGATGCCCCCAAACCCTCCAGATTGATACATTTTCAGGGAGGAAGTGTCAGGACCCGGGTTCGGTTTGCTTTCTGGTAGTGCAACTCGGCGGTTCCGATAGTGGTGACACGTCCTCCATTCAGCACATCGCCTGTCGTCAATGTTCGGACGCGCCCCGAGGGCAGGCGAACCAGAGCCCGACGTTCGCTGGGGGTGTCAACCACGCCCAAGAGGGTGATCTTCCGCGTGTTGGCCGCAGTCCTGATCGTAGCGAGTTTGGCCACATGATCGGAAGTGTCTCTCATCTCGTTTCTCCGTCACCGGGCGCTTTGGCTGCCGCGGTTTTTTACTCCACTCAATCCGGAGCACCGGATCATTCCGGCAGAAAACCGTCTGTTGGCCTCAGAGCCTCTGCTGCTGGTTTGCACCTCGTTCCGTGCTGTTCATACGGACGCTTTCGTTGTCGTTGTTTCCGTCAAGGCGGCTCGAGCCTGCCAGCGTTACTGTCGACGGTACGGGTTGCATCGACGACTGCGTCCGCTTCGAGTCGAGGTCACGTTATTGTTGGTCCTTCCGGTAGGCAAATGAGCGGTTCCATAAAGAGTATGGGCTCGGAAAAGCCCTTTGGATTCTGCCAACACCAAGTGAACAGCGACAACCAAGCGTAGAACACATTATTTGCATGTATCGCGTAGCACATCGTGCCGCCGGTGGATGCGCTGCCATATCCAATAAGTCACTGGCCTGACCGCTCCTTTGTGCGTGGTTGCAAACGCGCTCTGGTGCATTCATGCTGACAGCGCGATCGAAACCGCAAAGCCCCTGTCCCGGTTCGGAGTGGTTCAGATTTAGGCGGGGATGTTTTCATGCGGGTCCCGGGCGGGTGCAGGACTTGTATCGGATTTTTGGAGATCCGGCGAGCAAGTCATTGTTCGCCAATATCGTGCAGATTGCTTCGGCATGGTGGGCGAGGCATGTTCCGGAAAGCTTCGATCTAGGTGCAACGGACAAGGCGCCGGTCTGCCCTGATGGGGTTTTCAGGCCAATAAAGGCGACGTTCCCGGACGGATCATGCAGGTAGCTCCGGGCCTGAAGGGACAGGCTGTAATTCCGGACCCTGGCCCGCAACTCCTCCCTCGAGATCAGGTCAAGGGTCCTATTCAGGTCGCTGAAAATCTTTTCTTGCCTGGAGGCGGGCAACAAGCTGAACGCGATACATGCGATGGTTTCTTCTCCCGGACACAGAACCATGTCCGACAGCGCTCCTTTTTCGGAGCATTCGAGAAGGTAGAATGTCTTCGGAGTGATATAGAACCCCACCTGCATTCCAAGCCTGTTCCGCTTCTGGTATCCGCCCAAAAGCGCACAGATCAGGTCCAGTTCCGGCGGGGAAATCGCCCCCTGTTCGGACAGGTCGTCGATAACAGATGTGGCGACATACTGACGTCCGTTGAACGTACGCCTGATCCAGCCTGATGTTTCGAGATTCTTCAAGGCCCGGAATGTTGCGGAGCGGGAGCGTCCGACAAGGGGAAAAACATGATCCAGAGAGATGGGCCCGAATCGTGCAACCGCCTCAAAAACCTGAAGCAGCCTTGGCCGCTCTTTTGAATCTTCGTTTCTGTCTTCGTAGTTCATCTTCTCTTTTCCGGAGGGGAAGAGACGGGCTCATGTGACCGTGGCTTCCCGCTGAAGTGTTTGTTGTTGAGCAGAGTGTGTCTCCACCTCTCAGCAAGCAGACGCGGCATGCCGGTTCGACTTAACTTTTTCTGAAGACGCGTGATCGGACCCCGGGTCAACACAGGGCTATTTCAAGGCGGCTTCGGGGTTGAAACGCCACTCTTGTCTTCCGGAAGACACCCATGGGATTTGCAAATAAGGGAAAACTTCCCAATAAATGGGGAAACCGGATATCATTTTTCCGCGATCATCTCTTGAGAAGTCATTGCGTCCTTCTCGAAGGGCGGCGTTCATTCCGGCGGTCCGGCCTGTAACAATTCTCACGCATCGTATCCGCGTGTTTCATCGGATGACAGGCTGGTGACAATCATGTCGCGTATGCAAACAGCGAACGCCATTTATATCGCATTGGAATCGCTGAAGAAGCTGCGCCGTGTTGCCACCTGATCCGGAACGCCCGGGTACGGTATGATCGCAGTAACCGGATTGCCCGGTCCCCGCGCAACTCCGTAGGTGCGTGTTACCGCATCCTGCCCGGGTGTCAATGGGCGGGCAGGATGGTGACAGGCACACTACATTTATGGATACCCTTGCGGCTTGGCGTCATGGCTCTGGACGAGGCCAAGATACCGGCTTGGCCGATCCGTGGGGATGGATTTGCCCACGGTGACCTCGAAATGGGACTGGCCCTCATCGCGGGACCGGACATATCCGCCGTCTATGCCGACGGTAATCGGCCCCTCCGGATTGGGGAGTTGCTCGCGCTGATGGGCCCAGGTCTCCATGAAACTCCATCGCTCATCAGCCAATTCAGCTTCCATCCGGGACGCCACACGGCCCAGATGTCGGCGAACCGTGTCCGAACTGAGGCGCGCATCGATCGGAGCTATTCGGAAATTTGGGTGATGGCCTGAATTGAAAGGCGGCGTATTGTGGCGGGTGTTGAAGCCGGCCAGACCCTCACAAGGAGCAATACGCCTATGAAGAACGATACAACGATCCTGTCTTTTCGCCAATCGGAATCGATAGCGGATCCTTTGACAGAGCTCGCCCGGGAAGGTGCGCGCCGGATGCTGGCGGAAGCTGATGCGTTTGTCGCCAGTTTTGCCGATGAACAGCTGGAGGATGGCCGACAGCGGATTGTGCGGCATGGATTTGGGCCTGAACGGCAGATCCAGACGGGGATTGGCGCCCTGGGTGTCCGGCGGCCCAAGGTGCGGGACCGGATTACGGCAGCCGATCCGGCAGAAAAGATCCGCTTTACGTCGAACATATTGCCGAAATGGGCGCGGCGCTCTGTCAGCCTGGATGCGCTGTTACCGGTTCTGTATGGCTCTGTTGCACAAATCGTGGTGTGAACGGACTTCCCCTTTCCCCGGACGGACTTATCCTACGGGCTCAGTGACGGGTATGCCAAGAGCTGTGTAGCGGTTGAGCACTGCTATCCGGATCTGGAGCTCAGCCAACTGCCGGTCGAAGTCTCGCGCCATGAGGCCTTGGCCAAGCAGTTTGACGCAGTTTATCTTTGTCTCTGCGCGGCTCCGGCGGTGATATCCGGTCAACTTTCGCCACAAAGCACGCCCGAGATATTTGCAGGCTCTTATGGCTTCGTTTCGCGCGATAGCGCCCGCCGTGGTTGGTTTCCAAGGTTGGGCATTTTTGCGCGGAGGTATGATGGCCGCGGCTCCCCGAGCGGCAATCACATTGTGACATCTTCGCGTGTCATAAGCCCCATCAGCTGTGACGGTGGCGATCTCCTGGTCGGGTGGGATTTGTTCCAGCAGGTCAGGCAGCATGGGTGCATCGCCGACATTGCTTGTCGTGACGCCGCCCGCGCGGACCTCCAGTGTTTCCTCGTCCATACCGAGGTGAAGCTTGCGCCACAGGCGTTTCTTGCTCCCGCCATGCTTGCGCGCATTCCACTCTCCTTCGCCCTCCACTGCCCGGCAGGCGCATCCGCAGGATGCTGCCGAGAGGGGGCTTTGATCCCTGTCGCGTCGATCAACAGGTGCAACGGCCCAGTTCCGCCACGGTAAGGGATGGAGACATTCAACGTCTTCTGGCGGCGGCCCCTGTACACGACAGTAGGTATGGTTGAGGGCGCTGATCTGTGATTTTGGTTGGGATTCTTCAGTTTGCGATGGAGCATCCCATGATCCGAAAAGCGATCGACACCCTCTCGGCAAAGCTATCCGAGTGTTTGTCGCTGAGCAATAGCCGCCTTGAAACGCTCTGCCTTTTGGTGATCGGCATTGCCAGCGTTCGAACGGTCAATTTGAGCCACATCAGCGGCGAGATGCCAACACAGGCCAAGGTTGAAAGCACCTACCGCCGCTTGCAGCGTTTTTTCCAGTATGTTGATCTGAGGGAAGATTGGTCTGCACGCCTTGTGGTCCGGATGCTCGGGCTCTCCGGAAGCTGGAACCTGTGCCTTGATCGCACCAATTGGAAGATCGGGCGCAAAGAGATCAACCTGCTGGTTCTTGCCATTGCCACGCGCCGGTATCGGGTGCCATTGATGTGGACGGTTCTGGGCAAGGCGGGCAACAGCAACACCAAACAACGCATTGCACTGATGAAACGTTATCTGGGCCTGTTCGGAGCCAAAAGCATCAAGTGTCTCTTGGCCTTACCACCCTTCAATTTATCCAGACCTCCCAGAGTTTGGGGATTTTTGCGTAGCCGGCGAGACATCTTCGGATGGCCCGGAGACCGGCTTTGAAGAGCGAGCATAGGGACCGTCGGGCTTTTCGAATCCCCTTTTTTCGCCGCGTTTCGCGACGTGGTGCTCTTCTGCAGTTCCTGTTGAGACGGCCCAGTACATGGCGATTGCCAGCACGAGGATGAGACGCGCCAATCGATCCGGTTTTTTGATCTGGCTTTGGGTGATGCCGCAGCCCCGGGTCTTGAAGTCGGAGAACATGGCCTCAATGCTCCACCGCATGCCATAGTCGAGAACTCTGTATTCAGACGGGGCTACATTCATGGCGATGATCCACGGTTCCTTGTGCCCGTCTTGGTGGAGCACGCCGATGTTGGTAATGACGCCCGTCCCATAAAGCTCCGCGTTTACGAGGCCTTCGGGCGTCAGTTCAGCAATCTCACGGGTCGCCAGTTCACCACCCTGATGCTGCAACGTGATATTGCCCTTCATACGCAGCCGGTAACCCCAGCCCGCCTCTTGGCACCATTCGATCAGGCGGGCCGTCCCATAGAACCGATCCCCGGTCAGCAAGACACGCGCACTCTCGGGTAGCCATGGGCAAACGCTTTCCAGAAGATCGTGTTGCACACGCCAGCCAATTGGCCCTTTGGTCTGTCGCACGCGCCAGGCGACCGGAAGGGCGCGGTCCCGCATTCGCACCGATAGCATCAAAACCTCGTGGCCTTCGTTGAGTTTGCTTTGATCAAGGGCCAGCACAATCGTATCTCCGGCATCCTGCTGGCGACGGAGGATCTCACTGGCATAGGTCTGCATGACCTCGTCAGGATCGATATGGGAATTGCCCAAAACCCGAGAAATGTACTGATAACGGTGGTCCACCGAGCCAATATCACGGGGCAACGCAGCCGCATTTTCCATCAGATTGACGCTGCGTGTGTTCAAAATCATGCTGGCGATCAGCGACAAACCTTCCCGGCGCGACTTGTGATATTCGGGCAGGCGATTCTGGAAGTCTGCCTCAACTCTTGAATAAAGCTCAAAAAAACAATCGCTTCCCGTCATAGCAGCCTCCAAACACGCAGTGGAGACTCCTTGAATCACACAGATCAGCCAAAAGTCAAATCAACCACAACTTTTTGAAGGGTGGTAAGGTCTCTTGGCGGACCGTGAGTTCATCGGCCTTGATTGGCTGACTTTCCTGCATGAGCAGGATGTTCCTTTCATCATTCGCGTAAAGTCGAACCAGTATGTCACTTGCGAAGATGGCACCCGGCAAAGCTTGCGAAATCTGTTGCGCACCTGCCGTGGAAAGCGGACCTTTACCGCCCACTTCGGAGCAGCAGGGGACACCGATCCGATGTGGTTGAACTTTGCTGCCAAGCGTCTCAAGGGCAAGGAATTGCTGATCGTGGCCACGAACCGTCCAGCCCACCATGCCTTAACCACTTACAGCCAACGTTGGGCCATCGAATGCCTGTTCGCGGAAGCAAAGACCAAACCCAAGTTCCGCACTTTTTTGCTGAAATCGGTCGAAATTGCCGCTTTCTGGCCGGTAAAGCGTTGATTTTGTTGAGGTGAGTTTCTGGATTTTCGAAGTGGTGCCATAATGTGCTTCCTGAGGGCTTTTCGGGATTCCCAGTGGGGTGCAGCGGTCCTAATGTAGGAACATGTTTATTCGTGAGACCCTGACCCGCCGCCGCGCTGACAAATGCTACCGATCCGTCCGGTTGGTCGAGAATTTTAGAACGGGCCGCAAGGTGCAACAAAAGACGCTCCTGAACCTCGGAGCAGCCTTTCCGATCCCCAAATCGCAGTGGCCCGAACTGGTCGAACTCGTTCAGGCGGGGATTACGGGAGAAACGCCTCTGTTCGATCCTGAACCGGAATTGGCGACAATGGCGGATACCATTGTGCAGAAGTTGCGCAGCCGCGCGTTGGTCCAGTCGGCGGCCGAGGCCCTGGATGGCGGCACAGCAAATATCCGTCTCGACAGCATACAGATTGAAGACGCGCGGTCTGTGGGCTGTGAGCGACTTGCCCTGGCCGCTCTGGAGGCTCTGGGCTTTCTTGGGGTGCTCAAGAATGTCGGCCTGTCGGATCGAGACGCCCGGATCGCCATGGCGCTGGTGATTGCGCGCATGGTGCATCCCGCCAGCGAACGGGAGACTTTGCGATGGTTGGAGACCAACAGTGCCACGTTTGAACTTCTGCGCCTCAATACCGGGCCGGCGCTCTATCTCGACAAGCTGTATCGTCTCAGTGACGGTCTGGTCAAACACCACGAGGCCATCGAAGACGCGCTGTTTGACCGTCAGCGCACGTTGTTCGGCAGTTCCGGTGCGGTGATCTTCTATGACCTGACCAACACCTACATGACCGGGCGTCCAGCGTCCGATCTGGCCAGGTTCGGACGCTCCAAGCAGAAACGGAACGACTGCCCTCTTGTCACGCTCGCGATGGCCACCGACGAGGGCGGCTTCCCGCGCCGCTCCAGCGTTCTGCCCGGCAATGTCAGCGAACCCGGCACGCTGTTCGAGGCGCTGGACAGCCTTGCCACACCGGAGGACAAGGACAAGCCCACGGTCATCATGGATGCAGGCATCGCTACCGAAAACAACCTCGCCGAACTGCGCAACCGGGGCTATCATTGGATCACGGTCAGGCGGGGTGGGGTCAAGCCGGATCAGGCGGATGCTGCAGGCGCGCGGGATCCTGATGCAACGATCGAGACCAGATCGGGGCATGAGGCGCGGATCTGGAACCTGTCCCACGAGCCTGAGAACGAAGCGCAACTCTGCATCTGGAGCCAGGCGCGACAGGAGCGTGATGAAGCCATTCTGGCCAAGAAGCGGGACGCCTTTGAGGCAGAACTTACCGCCTTGCACGACGGCTTGAGCAAGCCGCGCTCCGTCAAGACATACGACAAGGTTCTGGAGCGGCTCGGGCGTTTGCGGGAACGCTACGCTATGGTCAATCAGCATTATGACATCCGCGTCACAAAGGGTTCGGATGGCAAGGCCAGCGCGGTGACATGGGTACCCAATGCGGCATTCAATACACGCGATGCCCGCGCGGGCCTCTATGTGCTGCGCACCAGCCACACGGAATGGGGCCTTGAGAAGACGGTGCGCACCTACTGGCGTTTGACCGAACTCGAAGCGACGTTTGAGACGCTCAAGTCTGAACTCGGCTTGCGCCCGATCTGGCACCAACTGTCCAGGCGGATCGAGGGCCATCTGTTCATCGCGGTGCTGGCGCTGTACGGCGTCAATGTCATCCGGACCCGTCTCGCTGCGCAGGGGGTCCACGACAGTTGGGCCTCTGTGCGCAACAAGCTCGGTCGCTGGCAGCGGGCCACCACGTCCTTCACCTCCGTCGACGGCGCACGGATCGAGGTCAGAACGGACGCTCGGCCAGACCCGGTGGCGGCAGGGGTTGCGAAGGCGGCGGGCGTACCATACGCGCTTGAAAGGCGTATCCGGAAACTGAAAAACCCGTAACGGTCGAGGCCATTCCAACCGACCTCCTGACGCACAAAATGTAGTGCCATATCGGGCTTTTCCGAAAATAAAATCGTTTTGTATCATGACCTTATGGAGCCGTGTATGTCAAATTTGCTGAACCTGGGCAAAGGCTTCAACCTGGAGGACACCCGGCTCTCAATCGCGAAAAAGTTGAGCTTGCTCATCGGGATTGTCGCCCTCGCCATGGCATGGGCGGCGAAGATGGCATCCAAGAAACTTGGCACCCAAAAGCGCCCCAGAAAATCACATGGCAGGTACGCCAAGTCCATCTTCCGCATCGGCCTCGACGAAATCAGAAGGCTCTTGCGAACCCATCCAGAACAAGCCTTCCGACATTGGCCCAAACTCAGACATAAAATCGCATGAGTCGTGATAGTGTGGATACCCCGCCCAAGGCATCACAATGTGCCAGATGCCGTTATACTGAACGTCATCGATATAGAAATAGGGAGGACATCCACATGTCGGAAGTTAGCATCATCGGCGTCGATCTTGCAAAGCAAGTTTTTCAGGTTCACGGAGCCCGCCCCGACGGCTCTGTTGCGTTCCGCAAGAAGCTGAACCGCGCCCAGTTCATGCCGTTTCTGTCCAAACAGCCGGAATGCACAGTTGCCATGGAAGCCTGCGCCACTGCGCATGGCTGGGGTCGCGAGATCGACAAGTTGGGCCACGAAGTGAAGTTGATCCCACCTCAGTATGCGAAGGCATATGTCAAAAGGCAGAAAAACGATAGGGCAGACGCGGAGGCGATCGCCGAGGCAACATCCCGGCCGACCATGCGGTTCGTTGAAGTCAAAACCGCCGAGCAGCAATCGCGCGGCATGCTGTTCCGTTCTCGGCAGATGTTCGTCAAACAGCGCACACAGAGCATCAATGCCCTGCGCGGCCATCTTGCCGAACATGGCGTGATTGGGCCGAAGAGCAAGGCGGGGATCAAGAAACTGAGAGCCGCGCTGGAGGACGAAACCAACGACCTTCCTGCCATCGTGCGCGACACGGCCCGGATGTACCTCGATCACATCGACATGCTGGCGACCAGGGTTTCCGATCTGACGAAGCAACTCAAGACGGAGGCGAAAGCGTCCGCCACGGTGCGAAGGCTGACAACAATGCCCGGCGTCGGGTTGCAAACCGCGCTGGCGATCGAAGCCTTTGCTCCGGACATGAGTTGCTTCAAACGCGGGCGCGACTTCGCGGCCTGGTTGGGTCTTGTGCCGCTGCAGCACTCGACGGGCGGTAAGGACCGGCTCGGCAAGGTCTCGAAGATGGGTCAGAAGGACATTCGACGTCTGTTGATCATCGGGGCGATGTCGGTGATTAGCGCAGCAACGCGGTTTGGGGTTCGCAAGGGCAGCTGGCTGGCCAGAATGTTGGACCGCAAACCGAAGCTGCTGGTTGCAATCACGCTGGCCAACAGGATGGCACGGGGCATCTGGGCCATGATGACGAAACAAGAGAATTACCGGAACCCGGAGGCGATGGCGTAAGCGCGGATCGCGCAACACTTCGCGCCGGTGCTTGGGACGTGTGAGGAGATCGACGAATAGCATGGGAGATTGATCGGACAGATCCGAACCGGGAAAACCATTATGATGCTACGAGCAACAAACACTCATCGACTGATTTGGACCCGGTTCGCGCATCACCATACCGGCCCGCGGTCATGCAAAGCGCCGCACGAGGAGGCCTTATAAATGACCGCATCCGATCACACGCTCAAACCGTTCAAAGATCGCTTGACACGAAAGGGGTATCCATAAATGCACAGGGGGCGGCGGCACAAAGTGCTGAAGTCCGGGACTTTCCAGTCGAGCCCAGCCAGTCGCAACAGGCTTTCGACGAACCCCGCCGTCTGCCGAAGGGGCATACCGAAAAGCACCTTTATCGTCAGGCAAACTTGGATTGCTGCGTCGCTGAACTCGGGCTGACGACCGCGCCTACCCGTCGGAGCCGCGTGCCAGGGCATCTCGGGATCAAACCAGATTGAAAGAGAACCGCGCTGCTTCAGCGCCGTGTTGTACGAAGGCCAGTTCCTGGTCTTGTACTTCGTAGGGGACCAACTGCTCATGACAGCCAGCTAGCACGCTGGATTCAAACAGTGAATCCATCAGCCGATTTGTGCAACAAAGCCCCTCCAGTTCAAAAACAAACTGAAAACAAACTAGTGTTCCGAGTCTGACACTTGCTACCTGTTTCCGCGGATTTCATCGAGGATTTCGAGAGCCCGGCGTTCTCGTGTGAGGATATCGTTGGCGGTTTTTGTCCAGACGAATGGCTTGGGCTTGGCGTTGTGCTGCAGCAGGTAGTCGTAGATGGCGGTCTCCAGATCACCGACGCTGGTGTAGCTGCCGCGTCGGATGCGTTTCGAGGTGATTTCGGCGAAGAAGCGTTCGACGAGGTTCAGCCAGGACGCGCTGGTCGGCGTGAAATGCAGATGGAAACGTGGATGCTTCGCTAGCCATGCCTGCACCTCGGCCGTTTTGTGGGTGGCGTAGTTGTCGAGCACGATATGGATGTCGCGAGGCTTGAGGACTGCGCGGTCGATGCGGCGCAGGAACTTCAGGAACTCCTTGGCCCTGTGGCGCGGCAGGCACTCGCCAATGACCACACCGGATTTGACGTCGAGCGCGGCGAACAGCGTGGTCGTGCCGTGGCGCTTGTAATCATGGGTCATCGTCGCGGCCCGGCCTTTCTTGAGCGGCAATCCCGGCTGGGTCCGGTCCAGCGCCTGTATCTGCGACTTCTCATCCACGCACAGCACCACCGCCCGCTCCGGCGGATCGAGGTAAAGCCCGACGATGTCGGTGACTTTTTCTTCGAACATCGGGTCGTTGGACACCTTGAAGCCCTTCGTCAGGTGCGGTTTCAGACCGGCCTCGGCCCAGATGCGCCCGACGCTCGACGGCGAAATCCCCACCGCCGCAGCCATGGTCGAACGGCTCCAGTGGGTCGCATTCGGCGGGCTCTCCCGCACCGTCTTGGCGATCACTTTCAGGCGTATCTCCCGTGGCAGGGGCGGCACCCGCGAGGGCCGGGTCTTGTCGCGCTTGAGCCCCTCCACACCCTCATCGAGATAGCGCGCCTGCCAGCGCCAAACCGTGGGCTTCGACGTCTTCGAACGCCGCATGATCTCGAAGGTGCCGTGCCCGTCCACCGTCGCCAGCACAATCTCGGCACGCCAGACCAGCTTGCGCGGGGTGTTACGGTTGGCAACAAGGGCTTGCAATTCGGCTCGGTCGTCGGCGCACAGATAAAGGCAAATGTCATCGCGTCTCATGACACAACAGTGACACACAAAGCCGCAGATCGGAATCCTACGTCAGGTAGGGAACACTAGGGCCTGTTGACAATTATCTGGCGGCAATGATCGTTGCGCAGAGGTACCAGTTGGCGGCATAGCTGGTGTCTGTCTTGTCGTACCGAGTGGCTATGCCCCTGAACTCCTTTATCTTTGCGAAATAATTTTCAATCAAGTGTCGCCACTTGTACATGTGAGCATCGTATTGACGCTGGTCTTTTCGGTTCGCTTTGGGCGGTATGACAGCGGTAGCCCCACGCTTTTCAAGCTCTTCGAGAAGCCAATCGGCATCAAAGGCCTTGTCACCCAGCAATGCGTTAAAAGGAACGTCACAGATCAAGGGTTCCACCCCCTTCATGTCGTGTGCCTGGCCGGGTAGCAAAAGGAATTTCAGCAGGTTGCCAAGGGCGTCGACCAGAGCAACGATTTTGGTTGTCAGCCCGCCGCGCGAGCGTCCGATGGCCTGATTTTGAGTCCCCCTTTTGCGCCAGATGCCTTCTGATGGGCTTGGACAATCGTTCCATCAATAAGCGCATATTCGAAGTCTGGCTCACCATTTATGACATTGAAAATCCTTTCAAATACACCGCCTTTGGCCCATCGTCGAAACCGTTTGAACTGGCTGTTCCACTTCCCAAATGCTTTGGGTGGATCTCGCCACGGCGAGCCGGTGCGGACACGCCAAAAGACGGCTTCCAGGAAAAGGCGATTGTTGCGGGCAGTGACACCCGGGTCTCCCGCCTTGCCGGGCAGAAGAGATGCAATCCTCTGCCAAAGATCATCAGAAATCACAAACCGACCTTCGTCCATTCAAACCTCCATTTTTGGAGTTTGAATCAGTTCCCAGTCAAAATTGGAATCCCAATTGTCAACAGGCCCTAGCTTCAGACTGCCTCTCAGAAGACCAAGAAGGGGTGGGCGGATGCGTCAGAATCCCCGGGCGGATGTTTTCAGAATCGGTGGCGGATGTCACCAGATTCCGCACCCAAGCGACAAGTGGCACCTTGATGAAGTGGTTATCACCATCGCGGGAGAGCGTTTCTGGCTGTGGCGTGCGGTAGACGCCGATGGAGATACTCTTGATATTCTCGTCCAGAGGCACCGGAATGCTAAGGCTGCCAGGCGGTTTTTACACCGCTTGATCAACGTATATGGCGACCCGCGGGTTGTCGTGTCGGATAAGTTGCGCAGCTACATAAAACCGATCAAAAGCTTGGCCCCAACCGCGGAGCACCGGGCCCACAAGGGGCTGAACAATCGTGCAGAAGGGTCGCATCGACCGACACGAAAACGAGAGAAGGTCATGGGCCGGTTCAAGTCACCGGCGCAAGCTCAGAGGTTCCTGGCAGCTCATGACCAAATCAATACAGTCTTCCGTCCCCGCCGCTATCGCATGCACGCCAACCACTACCGACAATCAAGAGCAGACGCCTTCGATCTGTGGCGCCTCTACGCCCTCGAAATGACCGCATGACCAAGCATCGCCAGAGAACTACAAACCCAGCAAATTAACTTGGCGATGCCCCCGGCGCATATCGGTCACACCCCCGGCTATCCAAACCTTCACACCCGCTGGAAACGCAATCATGACGACTCCAATACAGCCAAAAGGCGCGACAGGAAAACCGGATCAATCGTAACCGCTACGGACAGTTTGCGCCCGTTCACCAAAAGGATATCTGCCTTTTGGGGGTCAAATGCCGGACGGGGCAGAATCCTACGGTAACGCTGTCCGCAAGGGCTCCTGAACTGCGCCACGCGGCTCTCTATCGCCATGGAACCCGATGCGGCGATCACCGAAGACGCACGCCAACATGCGGTCGAATGGCTGCGTGAACTCGCCAGACGCCGTAAGGCGCGGCGCGAAGTCCGGGATCAGGGCGACAAGGAAAGACCGTGAACCGGACAGTGCTTCATCCGGATTGATCACGGGTCGGACACATCCACCATGTGGGCGGAAACGCAGTTCACGACACCGCACGGGATTGCAGACCGGGTTTTCCCATATCTGGGCCGCGCAAACCGATCTGGGAAAATCATTTCGGATTCCGAAAAAACCCCGTTTGTCAGATCCGTGAAGCGCAGCTAGCGTCAGGGTAGAAATTCGCTTTTAAATCAGAAGGAGCACGACCATGGAAAATCATCTAAAAACCCTGCTGGCGACCCTGGGGTTTGCGGTGTTGCTCTGCGCATCCCCTGTGATTGCACAAAGCGAGGGCGAGCAGTCCTCTATTGGAAACATAGGTCTCGGTGAACCCGATCCGGGCGATCCCAATGGTGGCGGCCAATCGCAGATCGGTAACGTTGGCGGCTGGGGCAACACCGATCCCGGTGAGCCCGATCCAAGCGACCCCAACGGCGGTGGCGGCTCACAGATCGGCATCGTTCAGGACGACACCCAAAAGGGTAAGAACAAGGGCAAGAAAGGAAAAAGTAAGAAAAACGGAAAGCACAACAAATAAGCACTTAGCCTGCTGACCGAGCCCGCGCCCGCCCCTGTTCCGGAGGCGGGCGCGTTTCTTTGACGGCGATGAACACGCGTGGCGGAGCACCTGAAATAGCCTTCTGAGTGCGTCATTTAGCTGGTACGATTAAAATATCAATGACCGCCCCACAAACGTACACATCGGAAAAATTCTGATTTATCGTTTAAATTCAGTGATGAAATCTCGCTAGTGTTCCCCACCTGACGTAGGATTCCGATCTGCGGCTTTGTGTGTCACTGTTGTGTCATGAGACGCGATGACATTTGCCTTTATCTGTGCCCCGACGACCGAGCCGAATTGCAAGCCCTTGTTGCCAACCGTAACACCCCGCGCAAGCTGGTCTGGCGTGCCGAGATTGTGCTGGCGACGGCGGACGGGCACGGCACCTTCGAGATCATGCGGCGTTCGAAGACGTCGAAGCCCACGGTTTGGCGCTGGCAGGCGCGCTATCTCGATGAGGGTGTGGAGGGGCTCAAGCGCGACAAGACCCGGCCCTCGCGGGTGCCGCCCCTGCCACGGGAGATACGCCTGAAAGTGATCGCCAAGACGGTGCGGGAGAGCCCGCCGAATGCGACCCACTGGAGCCGTTCGACCATGGCTGCGGCGGTGGGGATTTCGCCGTCGAGCGTCGGGCGCATCTGGGCCGAGGCCGGTCTGAAACCGCACCTGACGAAGGGCTTCAAGGTGTCCAACGACCCGATGTTCGAAGAAAAAGTCACCGACATCGTCGGGCTTTACCTCGATCCGCCGGAGCGGGCGGTGGTGCTGTGCGTGGATGAGAAGTCGCAGATACAGGCGCTGGACCGGACCCAGCCGGGATTGCCGCTCAAGAAAGGCCGGGCCGCGACGATGACCCATGATTACAAGCGCCACGGCACGACCACGCTGTTCGCCGCGCTCGACGTCAAATCCGGTGTGGTCATTGGCGAGTGCCTGCCGCGCCACAGGGCCAAGGAGTTCCTGAAGTTCCTGCGCCGCATCAACCGCGCAGTCCTCAAGCCTCGCGACATCCATATCGTGCTCGACAACTACGCCACCCACAAAACGGCCGAGGTGCAGGCATGGCTAGCGAAGCATCCACGTTTCCATCTGCATTTCACGCCGACCAGCGCGTCCTGGCTGAACCTCGTCGAACGCTTCTTCGCCGAAATCACCTCGAAACGCATCCGACGCGGCAGCTACACCAGCGTCGGTGATCTGGAGACCGCCATCTACGACTACCTGCTGCAGCACAACGCCAAGCCCAAGCCATTCGTCTGGACAAAAACCGCCAACGATATCCTCACACGAGAACGCCGGGCTCTCGAAATCCTCGATGAAATCCGCGGAAACAGGTAGCAAGTGTCAGACTCGGAACACTAGCGTAGTTTTCTGCCCCGTCCGGCAACAGACCCCCGGCTGCAGGCCTGGCTGGGCCGGGCGCAGGCGCAGACCCGCGATCTGTCCGGGCGCACCCCGCCGCGGCTGATCCAGGTGCTGACCCGGTTCCCGATCGTCCCGGCCGAGCTGGTCACCCGCGAGGCCCCCTGTTCGCCGATGTCCGCCCGGCGCAACCTCAACCTGTTCACCGAGCGCAGCCTGGCCCGCGAAATCACCGGACAGGGCAGGTAAAGGTTCTGGACCGCGGCGGTGTGAGGGGGAGAAGAGGGTGTGATCTTCTTTGAACGCCCGGGTGGCGATTTAGGTCATTCGCGAACGCTGGTCAGCCCATGAAATTTCACCAGTCGTATTGGCGCAAGAACGCGACCCCGGCGGACCTTCCGGCGGCACCAGATCAATATTTTCCACCAAACCCCGCCTTCTGGAACCGCGCGGTGCCGTTATGCGGCACAGAGCATTTGCCGCATCGCGTCAAAAGCCCATTCTCCGGTCAACCGGAGGAAGTAAATGTTGGGACTTGTCGTGATTGCTGTCGTTGTCGGCCTGAGTGCCGGTGCAGTGGCCTTGTTTTTTGGCTCTTCCATCC
Organism: Paracoccaceae bacterium; assembly: GCA_965242975.1. Lineage (GTDB taxonomy): Bacteria > Pseudomonadota > Alphaproteobacteria > Rhodobacterales > Rhodobacteraceae > JAPPHA01. The sequence goes on from CBDETS010000002.1 coordinate 414,428, forward strand.
TGACGGCATTGGGACTCTATGTTTTATCGGGCTGGCTCTTTATCCTTGCGGCCATCATCGTGCTCCCCGCCGTCAAGGCGCTGAAAGGGCGAATTCGAAAACACGATCCCGCCCATTCAGGCTGACCCTCCAGTCCCGCCCGCTCATCCGACTGGACACATGTCCCGGGAATACCACTTCACGGCACGAGAATGCTGAAACCACCTCAAAGCCGCAGGATACGCGTCAGGTCGAAAGTGAAGAAAACAGGTGCCCCGGCCAATCTCACACCCGACCCGCGGCGGGGCTCGGACGATCCTGTCCGCCCGGGGATCATCGAGATCCGAAAGCTCCTCCAGAATGAGCGGTTTCAGGGTGTGCCAGCACGCGCCATGGCTGAACACCGGCACCGCCGGGATGTGCGTGTCATCCATTGTCACTTGCGCCGTCCGAAATAAAGTATGTCATGCTGTTTCCGGCGTTGCGGCCTGCGGGCCTCACTTCGGGAAAGGTGCCCTTGCGCACCTTCTTCAGCATCCAGGCCCCGAGCGTGGAGCGTGCGCGCGGCGGAATGTCGTCCCAGCCCGGCCCGAAGAGGTCGCGGACGGTCACCGGCTCCCGGTTGCCGCTGTCGAGGTAATTCTGAATTCCCGCCCGTAGGCGGGCTTCCATATGCGGGGTCATGTGCATCTTCCTTTTGTCGTGCCCATGCGAGAGAACAACCCGCCAGGCCCGAAGACTATTCACCAGCGAGAAGACAAGTCCCCGTGACCCGTCCGTGATCCGGATGCGCTGTCCTCGAGCCGGGACAGGTCCGATACATGTATTTCAGGGGCGGGGAAAGACCTGCGGGCCGGGGTCCGCCGAGGAGGGCTGTGTGGAAAGCAACCGCATCGGGGCCAGGGCTGGCCGCGTCTCCCGCCATGCCTCAATACTATCAATCCAATCAATTCATTTTGAGGAGAAGTTGACGTCGCGGCACCTTAGGGAAATCCCTAATTGATACTTATTGTGCACCACAATAGGCCTCGTAGCGCAATTAGATGGAAAATATATCATGCTTCTGACCAATCTTGAAAAGGCAATTGTGGACCAAACGCGAAGCTTCGAGGCCAGGTTGGTGCAGCTTTGCCGGAAGCTGGGCTTCGACCACGCCTGCTATGCTCACATGAATATGACAGTCGACATCATTTCGGGCTTCACCACCTGCCCGCCTCCATTGGTGTCGGACTACATCTCCCGGAAGCTGTATAAACACGATCCGGTCCTCAGACATGGGCTGGACTTCACCCGCCCGGTTGACTGGGCGGAATTCAGGGAAGATTCCAAATACCGGGCCTTTTTTGGCTTTCTTAAAAGAAACGGCTTCGGCAAAAACGGTCTGACGGTGCCGCTGAGGGTCTCGCGCGCTGAGACCGGTCTGCTGAGCGTTACCAGGGACTGCGATGAAGCGGCATGGAAAGAGATCGTGCGGAAAACCTTGCCCGGGCTGCGCGAGGAGGCGAAACTAGTTCATTCGATGGCGCTCACACTCAGCCCCGTGAAACGGCCGGCTTGAAGGACCGGCAGGGAAGCACCGGCGAGGCCGTGTTCGAGACGCGCGCAGTGTTGCCGGTGATGCAAACCGTCGAAACAGTTTGCCAGAGGGTTCATCGCACCCGCCCGTGGAAGTTCCGGACAACCAGGCCAACCTCATCGTGACCAGGATTGGACAGGCGCAGGGGTCTATACCCGCGCCTGTCCACCCCAAGGGATGCATTTTAGTGGGAGTTGAAATCGACAGGCCGTTGTCTGTCCGGTCGAAAGTTGCGCGTGGCCGAAGCCGCAACTCCTTGCCGTGTGACCGGATCGGCAGCCGACAAATTGAACGAAAGGGTATCGGGAGCATCTGCAACATCGCCAACCCCGCTTGAAACCATCTTCCCGGTGCGACACAGGCGGTTCGCGCACTAGCCTGCGGAATCTGGTGACATCCGCCCACCGATTCTGAAAACATCCGCCCGGGGATTCTGACGCATCCGCCCACCCCTTCTTGGGCTGCTGAGAGGTAATCTGAAGCTAGCTATTTTTCAGTTTGTTTTTGGACTGGAGAAAGCTCAATGAAGAGATTGCCAATGGAGAAGACCCGAGAAGTTTTGCGTCTTGCGGCACAAGGCTTGTCTACCCGGAAAATTGCCAAGAGCCTTGGCATTGGGCGAACGACCTTGCGTGAGTATCTGGCCCGCGCCTCAGCTGCAGGTGTCAGCTGGCCATTGCCGAATGACTTGTCTGATAGCGCGCTTGAACGGCTGCTGTTTCCGCGTCCACCTCAGAACACGATCCAGCAGTCGAGCAAACCCGACTGGGCCTACGTGCATCAGGAGCTTCGCCGTCAGGGCGTGACGCTTGCTTTGCTTTGGGAAGAGTACCGGGAGGTCAATCCGGACGGGTATTGCTACAGTCATTTCTGCCAGGTTTATGCTCGGTGGAAGGGAAGGCTGTCCCCTGTGATGCGCCAGCATCATCCGGCCGGGGAGCGTCTGTTCGTGGATTACGCCGGTATGACGGTTGACGTGACCGATCCGGAGACTGGCAAGACCCGTGCGGCACAAGTGTTCATCGCGACCATGGGCGCGTCGAGCTATACCTATGTCGAGGCAACCTGGACTCAGAAACTGCCGGACTGGATCGCAAGCCACGTGCGCGCCTTCGCATACTTTGGGGGTGTCACCGCGCAGGTGGTTCCCGACAACTTGAGATCGGCGGTCGCCAAGGCCTGTTTTTACGATCCCAAGATCAACCGCAGCTACGCGGATTTGATGGAGCATTACGACACGGTTGCCATCCCGGCGCGGGTGAAGAAACCGAAGGACAAGGCCAAGGTTGAAAGCGGGGTTTTGGTGGCTGAGCGCTGGATTCTGGCCAAGCTGCGCAACCGCCAGTTCTTCAGCCTTGAGGAATTGAATGCCGCGATCCGCCCGCTGCTGTTGCAACTCAATGAAAAAGTCACCCGTCATCTTGGGGCTAGCCGACGCCAGTTGTTCGAAACGCTGGATGTGCCAGCCCTGAAACCGCTGCCCGTCGAGCCCCATGTTTATTCCGAGTGGAGGAAGTGCCGTGCTGGGATCGATTATCATGTCGAGGTGAAGCGGCATTACTACTCGGTTCCGTATCAACTCGTGAAGAAAGAACTGTGGGTGCGCATAACGTCCCGCACGGTCGAGATTTTCTGCAAGGGCCAGCGCGTGGCCTCGCATAGACGCACTTCAGGCAATCGCAAGCACTCGACCGTGCGAGAGCACATGCCGTCCAACCACCGGTTCCGTGAGGATTGGACGCCGCGCAACATCTACACCAAAGCGGCGCGGATCGGGCGCAATGTGGCCACCTATACCGAAGTGGTGATGCGTGGCCGCAAGCATCCCGAGCAGGGTTTTCGAACCTGCCTTGGCGTCCTCCGCCTGGCAGACAAATTCGGCAAGGACAGGCTGGACGCGGCCTGTGAACGGGCGCTGGAGATCAATGCGCTTTCCTATTCCTCGGTACAGTCGATCCTGAAGAACGGGCTTGACCGTCAAAACCGTCAACGCCAGCCGGAAGGTCCATCGATCACTCACCCTAATATCCGCGGCTCTGAATACTTCCACTAACAACAAGGGGACACCATGCTCAAACACCCAACACTCAATCGCCTGGAGGCGCTGCGCCTCGATGGCATGGCCGAGGCCTTTATCGAGCTTGAAGCGCAAGACAGTTCGGCGGACCTGACCCACCCGGAATATCTCGGCCTCCTCGTCGACCGGGAAGAGGCCAGTCGCGAAACCAAGCGGTACCAAAACCGCTTGCGGACCGCAGGGCTGCGCCATGTCGGGGCCTGCCCGGAGGATGTTGACTACCGGGCGCGGCGCGGCCTCGACAAGGGTCTGTTCCAGCAATTGCTGACCGGCAAATGGATTACCGGCAAGCGCAACTTAATCATCACAGGGCCATGCGGCGTTGGCAAAACCTGGTTGGGATGCGCTTTGGCACAAGCCGCCTGCCGCTCCGGAACCACCGTTCTCTACAAGCGCCTGCCACGGCTCTTCGAAGAGCTGGAACTCGGTCATGGTGATGGGCGGTTTCCGCGCCTGTTCCGTCGCCTCACAAAGACCCAGTTACTGATCCTCGACGATTGGGGACCGGAGCAACTCACCACCACGCAACGGCGCGATCTGATGGAGATCGTCGAGGATCGATACGGCACCGCGTCAACAATGATTACCAGTCAACTGCCCCTGAAATCATGGCACGATGTGATCGGAGATCCGACCTTTGCCGACGCGATACTCGACCGCATCGTTCACAATGCCTACCGGCTCGAACTCGAGGGAGAATCCATGCGAAAAACCACAGCAAATATGAGTGACCAAGAAGCCCGAAAGTGATAACAAAACCCAAACGCCTCACAGCACACCAAAGGGGTGGGCGGATGCGTCAGAATCGGTGGGCGGATGCGCCAGAATGCGCAACTAGCCCCGTTATGCAGCGGAATTTGCGCTTTTTTTGGCAAGCAGGTCATGTTCCGCCAGTATTTTGCTGATCGTTTCGACATGCTGGGCGAGGTCTGTCGCAGACCATTTTGCTTTTGGTTCGACGGACAGGGCACCGACCTGTCCCGATGAGGCTTCCAGACCAACAAACCCTTTGGTTTCGGATGGGTCATACAGGTAGCCCCGGTCCTGAAGAGACTGGCTGTATTTTCGGACCCTGGCCCGCAGGTCGTCCCGCGAAATCAGATCGAGCGCCCCATCGAGGTCATTGAAAATCTTTTTCTGTCTGAAGGCAGACAGCAAACAGAAGGCGACACAGGCGATGGCGTCCTGCTCCGGGCACAAAACCAAATCAGCCATGGATCCTTTTTCGGAGCATTCCAGAAGATGAAATCTCATAGGAGTAATGTAGAACCCCACCTGCAGTCCGAGGCTGTTCCGTTTCTGGTATCCGCTCAGAAGCGAGCAGATCAAGTCAAGTTCCGGCGGTGAAACCGACCCTTGCTCAGACAAATTGTCGATCATGGAGGTGGCGACATATTGGTGCCCGTTGAAGGTGCGCCGGATCCATCCCGAAAGTTCGAGCGTCTTCAGAGCCCGGAATGTCGCGGAGCGGGATCGGTCGACAAGGGGATAGGTGTCGTCAAGGGAGATGGGTCCGAACCGCACGACCGTCTCAAAAACCTGGAGCAGTCTTGGCCGTTCAATTCGACCTTTGGTTCTGTCTTCGTTGTTCATTACTCCATATTCCAGGGGGAAAGAGACAGGCCATATGATCGTGGCTTCCCGCTGAGGTATTCGTTGTCAGATAGAGTATGTCTCCGACTCTCGGAAAGCAGATTTGAGATGCTGTGCGTCATGCTGTTTTCGGCGTTGCGTCCGACGGGCTGAATTTCGGGAAAGGTGTCCTTGCACACCTCCTTCAGCATCCACGCCCCAAGGGTGGAGCGGGTGCGCGGCGAAAGGCTGATCCAGTCGGAACCAATGAGGGCGCGGACGGTCACTGGGTCCCGGTTGCCGCTGTCGAGATAATTCTGAATTCCCGATCGCTGACGGGCTTCCATATGCAGGGTCATGTGCGTCTTCCTTTTTGCGTGTCCATGCGAGGAAACAACTCGCCAGCCCCGAAGATTATTCACCTGCCGAAAGACACACCCCCGTGACCCGTTCGTGAACCGGGGGCGCTTTGCTCGAACCGGGACAGGTCCGATACGTGTATTTTCGGGGGCAGGGAAAAACCTGCGGTTCGAGGTCTGTCGAGGAGGGCCATGTGGAAAAGCAACCGCATCGGGCCGGGGCTGACCGCATCTCCCGGCAGACGCGCAGAGGTACGCGACGGACGCGCGCATGTCACTTACAAGAACCGCAAGAATCCTGCAGATTGGGATGTGATCATTAAGGACCATCACGTCGGCTATATCGAATGGGAAGAGTATCAGCGCAATCAAGCGCAATTGGCCAAGAACGCATTTGGGCGCAAGGGCGGGGTCAAATCCGGTCGTGGCGGTGGAGCGTTGCTGGCAAGTATTCTGTGCTGCGCCAGATGCGGGCGCCGACTACACGTGGTCTACACTGGCCACAAGCCACGCCCGGTCTACAGATATTATACCCCGAATCTTTTGTTGGGCCGAAAGCGCTGCCTTACCTTTGGCGGTCGGCGTGCCGATGAACTCATCACCAATGCAGTCCTTGGAGTCCTTGCACCACACGCCATCAAGCTCCCCACATCAATTTGGCAATGCCCCCGTCCTGTGTTCCGGCGAAGGGAATTTCCGATTTGCAGATTTGCCACGAACCAGTCGAGTATTGGGCCAATTGTCAAGATTGCCCCATTCTGATGATTTCGCGTTGGAGTGGTTTGCGCTCCGGTCTTGTTGATCCGACGGTGTCAGTCCGGAATATCTACGAGTTGGATGGACGTCGCAGCAATTTGGAAACGGGACATGGATAGATTGAGGTCCCTGCGGGCGGGGCGTTTTTCGACGAGGGGCAACTTTCTGAAGGCGCTGCATGCGGATTTGTCGCAAAGTTTGGTTTCTTGTTCCTTTTGGATTTGAAATCGGTGTAGAAGGCGGATTTTCAAGTGATCCCAGGTGACAAGCATGGCGGTGGATTTCAAAGGCGCACACCATCCGAAAGATGTGATCCTGTACGCCGTTTTCTTCTATGTTCGATATGCGGTTTCGTACCCGGACCTCGAAGAGATCATGGCCGAGCGTGGCGTGGCGGTTGACCACGCAACGCTGAACCGTTGGGTCGTGAAATACGCGCCACAGATCGCCGCAACCGCTCAGGCCCGAAAGCGCCAACCCTCTGGATCCTGGCGCGTGGATGAGACTTATATCAAGGTTAAAGGTCGGTGGACGTATTTGTACCGGGCAATCGGCAAACATGGCAAAACGCTAGATTTCATGCTGTCCGAGACGCGCGACAGCGCTGCTGCTAAACGGTTCTTCCGGCACGCTCTCGCCAGCAATGGCGTGCCGGAGAAGGTTGTCATCGACAAAAGCGGCAGCAATCTGGCCGGGCTGAAATGGCAAAATGTCCTGCTGAAATTCCCCCGATCAGGCCACCAGATCGAGATCCGGCAGATCAAATATCTGAACAACATCATCGAACAGGATCACCGTTTCATCAAACGGTTGACCCGGCCGATGATGGGTTTGGAGCTTTTCACTCAGCCGCCGCCACGCTGGACGGTATCGAGGTCGCCCATATGATCCGAAAAGGACAATTAATACTACAGTTGCGGATTGATTTGATTTCTGATTCATTGCTGGTGATCTAATGATGGGGAGGTTTTGGAGATGGCGGTTTCGGTCTGGACGGAAACGCTTGTTGACTGGCGCAAGTCTCTGGAAGAATTGAAGTCTCTTGTTGCCCCGGCCTTCCGGCGTATTGAACAACGCCGAACAGCGGGCGTGTTCATGGATGGGCTACTGTCTGGGGTTGAGCGCAAGACGGGCTGGATGCTTTCGGAAGAAGCCGGTTTTGGCAAACCGTATCGGATCCAGTCCTTGCTGGGGCGCTCGTCCTGGTCCGCCGATGCCCTGTGCGACCTTGTTCGCAGATATGCCCTTGACGCTCTTTGCGATAGTACTGGCGTGCTGGTTGTGGACGAAACCGGGTTTCTGAAGAAGGGCGCGCATTCCGTTGGGGTTGCGCGGCAGTATTCCGGCACCGCCGGGCGGATAGAGAACTGTCAGATCGGAGTATTTGCCGCTTATGCCAGCCGCTGGGGTCACACCCTGATCGATCGGCAGCTCTATCTGCCAAAGACATGGGCGGCGGATCCGGATCGCCGTGCCAAAGCTCATGTCCCGCAGGAGGTGGGATTTGCCACCAAACCGCAGATGGCACGCGAGATGGTCTCGCGCTTCTCGACGAAGGCGTTCCCTGTGCATTTGTTCTGGCCGATGCTGTATATGGGTCCGACAGCGGGTTCCGACGCATGTTAGAGCAGCGCAGACAGCCTTATGTGCTGGCGGTTCGGTCCACGCATACACTGCGTCTTGTCGAAAACGGTTGCTTCATCCAGGCTGATCCCGCCACACTTGTCGAAGAACTGGACACCGCCGTATGGAAGCCTCTTGCCGCTGGTGAAGGTGCAAAAGGACCACGTCTCTACGAGTGGGCGCGTCTGCCTATAGGTAAGCAGACCAAATACGGGTTGTGAAATGGGTTCTGGCGCGCAGGAGCCGTCATGATCGCGCTTCCATAACCTATTACTTCGCTTATGCGCCAGCCAATACCACCTTGGCAGAACTGGCCGCCGCAGCCAGCTTACGCTGGACCATCGAAGAGTGTTTCCTCAGAGCAAAGGATGACCTTGGCCTGGATCATTGCGAGGCCCGCTCCTGGCACGGCTGGCACCGGCATATGAGCCTAGTGATGGCCGCAGCCGCATTTCTCGCAAAGCTCAGCGCGAACCAGCGCCGCAATGCGTTCGGGAAAGTGAACAAAACGAGTCCGGCAACGGGTCGCAGCGTATAGGCTTTCTGCAAACCGAGATATATACAACGCCCAGATTTCTTTCGACCGCCGAAATCCTCAGATTGATTGCCCGTCTTATACTTCGAACCACCCCTTCTGACGCGTTCATTCTCAGATGGTCTCTCTGGCGAAGAACACATCAGGCGGCCGCCGCCAGAGCGCATCGAAAAGCCCGCCCCAATCCGCAACTGTAGTATTAAAGCTATAAATAACTTGGAAATGCCTAATTCCTCCATGGGATATTTTTGGTTGACGACCACCACTGCGAGTGGTTCGCTGTTGATCAGAACTTGGCAATCAGGTTCACGAACAAGCCACCATCGTCATAGGTAAGATCCGCCAGATCATCTGAGAACGAGGTCAGGTTGTACCCAAGCCCGATCTTGGCATTATCACCGACATGGCGGTAGGCGGCTAGCAGCATCCCGGCATCCTGCGTATCGGCCTGTTCGGTCGTCAGCATCCGGAACTCAGCCAGCAGATCCCATTTATGCGTCACGTGATAGCGAGTGTTTGCCACCAGCAACCAGGCGTTGTTGGATATGAAATCACTCGTGCCGTTGGGGGCCGTCTCCGAAAATCGGTACCCGATTTTGCCACCGAGAGACCATTGTTGGGTCCCATCATACTCCGCATCGATGCTCAGGATATGGCTATGCTGCAAAGGGCCACGCACGTCGGTGTCGCTTCCGGAAGTGATCACTTGCCCGTACTCGTCATAAACAAACCGATATCGCGCCAGAATGTTAAGCCGATCATGACGGATGGGCCGATAGGCATATCCGACAGACATTTCGGCATAGTCCGTATCTGTCAGCGCCGGCTTGTCGGCGTTTGTGTGAACCACATCCAAGCTGGCCAATACCCGGCGGGATTTCGACAGTTTGTGCCGTAGACTGCCTAAGAACAGGATGGTATCCGAATTGCGGTTGGCATTACCGTCCAAACCACGTTCCCGGCGGTATTCCAGCCGCCCTTCGGTCGCTGTTGTCGCGTTGTCATAAACATAGCCCAGCGAAATCGCCTGGCGTCTGAAATCGCCTTCGACCGGGTCGTCGACCTGCCCGACTTCAAGCACAGCCGAGTAATCAGTGTATTCCGAATGGCTGTAGTCCACGCCGTATGTGCCGGTCATATTTTGTCCCGTGCTGAACAGTTCGTAGCGGTTTTCCACATAGACCCGCGTATTGTCCGACAGTTTTTGCTGACTACCAGCCACAAATTGCCCGCCTTCGCCATTGTTTAGCACCGAATTCAGGGCAGTCCGGTCCGGATCGAGCGTATATCCGAAATAAGTGCTTTTGCCTTGTTGATCGTCATAGGTGATCAGAGCCTGCGCCCCAACGCCCAGATTGCCGCCCGAAACTTCACCTTCGATCCTGAGGAATTCGTCCAATTGAACCTGACCGCCGACGCCGATACGGTTATTTCGCTCCATTGTGTCATTGCGTTTCACCGTGGCCAGACCAAACACGTTCCAGCCCAGCCTTTCGGACACTGCGCGTGCATAGCGCAGTGCCACATCGGTACGTGAACCGTTCCCGGCCGACGATGCCGTGACCGTCTTTGTGTCTAGATGTTCGATGCCGAACGACAAATCGGACTTGCCACTAAGCTGGTGATAAGCCTCCAGCCCGACCTCGTTGTTCTTCAATCCCGCGTCGTTTTCGTAGAAATCCGCATAAAACCGGTATCTAGTGCGGTCGCTTGCATCGACCGCGCCATAAAGGCCCCAGAGTGTTTCATCCGAAACGATGGAATAATCCAGTGAAGTGAAGCCGGTATCCCGGTGCTCGAAATACCCACCGATCAGACCAGAGACAGCCAGGCCGGACTCTTCCAGATCCGTCTGCGCGGCGAAACGATAGGCGTTACCGCTGCCGTCCTGCCCGGAGCTGCGGCTGCCTGTCAGGCCGCCATCGGTCGAGGCGAAACTGCCGAAACCAGGCCCGTCCGAGCGGGCAATTTCAGCCTCGGCCCAAGTGCGATCCGAATGTTCCCAGCGCAGGTCCACACCTGCGGTCTGCTGATCGGCAATGGCAGTCTGTTCGACCTGTCCGGTGACGCCAAGGCGCAGTCTGTCGGACAGCCATACCTCGCCCCGGCCGCCATAGGCATAGCTGTCGGAATCCAGCGCGTCCGGCGTCCACTCATATTGCACAACCAGATTCACATCATCGTCGCCATTGGGGTTGGTGCTGATTAGACGATCCTTGCCCGCATAGGCGGACAGGGGTCTGGTCAGACGTACAACGCCCTGAATGTAGTTGATGTTATAATCGGTACCATAGGCCAGCGAAACCCTGTCTACCACCCGGTTCGAACTCGGGTCGCGGATTTCGATAGTGATGGTTTCCGACCCCAGCGAGATATCCTGACGGCTGAGGAAATAAACCGACCCGCCAGTGCCGCGGAACACGTCGCGCTGCGGCAGATTGTCGGGCTGCGCGCCATACAGTTTGATACTGGCTCGTGCTTCTCCGGTTTCGGTAACCGCACTGGTTTTGGCATGAGCTTGGGCACCATAAAATGTGCGCTCATTCCGAATGTACTCGGAACCTTCAATATTGGCTTTGTAGTCGCCCCACAGGATATGATTACCATCTTTTTTGACTTTGACAAAGAACCGGCCCGAAGTTGGCGCGGTTTCGACAAGCATCGAGTCATCGCCATAGGTCGGATACAGATCATCGGGGTCAAGACGGCGCAGCAGGCGGCGTGGGTCGCGCTGATCGAGGTTGCGGAAGATGTCGCTCAATTCTTCTTCCTGCGTGTCCACGGAGATTGTGATCTCAGTGCCATCGACGGTGCGGCCCCGGACATATCCGGCGATCCGGCCCCGGTCATAACGACTGTCCGATGACTGCCCGTCCGCATCGCGGCGATCACCATCGCGCCAACCCAGCGTCACGTCCACGATACCTACATAGAACCACTCGGCACCGGGGATTTCGATCTCGCGCGTCAAGTCCACGGTGCTGGCGGCGATATCTACGGCATGTTCGCCCACCGGTAGAAACCGCTGAATAGCAAAGCTGCCTTTATCGTCAGTCTCAACCACTTCGCCCAGTGTTTGCACACGGGTATTGGGTGGCAGGGTGGTGCCGGAAACGGTGATCGCACCGCCCACGATCCGCACATCTGCGCGCTTGAGCGACGAACTGCCTTCCTCCTGCGTTTTGCCTTCTGCCAGATCCCGCCTATCCCGCGCACTAAGCGGCAGTGCAAAGGTCTCGTCGAACCGCCCCTGCGCGTCATAGACGCGGTGCACATAAACCAGATCTTCGCCATCGGGCATCCGTGCGGTCACACGCCCACCGGGCTGGATCCGCAGAACTTCCACAATCTCTGCACCGCCGCGGGCATTGGGGTCAATAATACGGATCTCACCGCGTTCGACAAAAGCGGGATAATTTAGGCGGCTCTGAAAGGTAACCGTGTCGCCCGCCGCAGACTTCAGCGCCTGCGCATCGAGGCGGCGGGTGGTTTCAAGCCCATCGAAGCGCACCTGAACATCCGCTTCAGCCAAAGCCAGATCGGCCTTGCGCTGCAAATCCACCAAGCGCGGTTCGCCAACCGTGGGCGCGCCGTTGACCGAGACGGCAAAGCCTCGCGTGGGCGGAGTGGCGTCCGGCGCGGTTTCGGTGTTGTGTCCGACCGGAATCTCGACCACAGGGCCAGGCACACACCCGGAATTGATGTCATTCTGGCAGATTTGAGCCAACGCAGGTTGAGTCAGTGCAGTGCCCGCCAGAAGCGAGAGTACCAAAGTATTCTTTTTCACGATTTTTCTCCGGGTTCTTACTTGCCGATCCGATTGAGCTCGCGTTCGATCAACAACTGCGTGCCGGAACGGTCGGGCCAGATTTTGCGAAGATGTCTTTCGACGATGTCCAGATTGCGTTTGGCTTCCCGTCTGAATTCATCGCCGACGTGGTATCGAAGTCGGATGACCGCTGGATTCCCAGCCAGATCGTCGACCAGCCGGTCAAGCGCCTGATACAGCGGTGCGATCATCGCCTGCCTGCCGGTACTGGTGTTCCACTCAAATGCAGTCGCATCCAGATCCAGACGCACCACATTGGAAATCGCCGCTCCGAAATTTACCCGCGCCATCTTGCCCGCCGTCACCCGCAGAACGCGCGGGTTTTCGGTGGTCAGGCGATAGCCTGACGGCAGCGTACGTGTGTCCAACTTCAGAATGACATTCGATCCGATTGCCGTGGGCAGAATCTGACAGGGCACGTGATACCGACCGTACTGATCCGTCGTGATCAACTCGCCGCGCACGGTGGCGATGCGCACACCCGGCAGACCCGGCTCGCCCTCATCCTGGTAGCCGTTCTGGTTCAGGTCGTCATACACTTTGCCGATTAGATCAGTGCAGTCGAAGACATGCTCGACCCGCTGACGGACGGTTGCCGTCGCTACGTTGGACAATCGGGCACCTGTGGTATCAGTGGCAAAGGTGCGATTGATCAGTTCCGCACCAGCGGTGTCCGACACCACTCGCGTGGCCAGCGTCACCGTGACCGAATTGCCCGCTGGCAACGAAAAACCATCCCAATTGAGTGTCGCCCTATCGACTCTTGGCTCACGCGGTATGCCATCCACCATCGCGGTCCCAGGCGTATAGATCAGCCCGGTGGGCAGCCGGTCTTGCAGGATCACATCACTGAGATTCGCGGCGGAGTCATTCTGAAATTCCAGCGTAAAGACCACGGTTCCGCCGTAGAAAACCGACGTTACGCTGGCCGTCTTGAAAGCCGTGAGAGGATTCAGAGACAAAGCCGGGGACGCAACCAAAAAACTGGCTGACAGTGGCCCGTGATTGTCTATGGGGTCGGTCTGGACCATGGTGATTGAAGCGGGATCAGTGGTACTTGTGATCGTCGAGCCGGGCGTCGCATCGGCATTTACCGTGAACGGCAGTGTCATCGTCAGGGTCTGACCAAAGTCCAGCGTATCAACGGTCAGCACGCCGCCAGAAAAGCTGGGGTTTCCTTCAAAACCGCCTATGCTGGTGAAAATCGGCGTTCCGGCAGTGATGCCTGCTGGCAGCAAGTCCGCGATGCGCAGATCAATTGCCGCAGACTGCTGATCATCACCCAGATGTTCGACAGTGATCACATAAGACGAGCTTTCGCCTGCGGACAGCTGCGCATCGTTAACTGTTTTCGACACCCGAATATCGGCCTCGGACATGATTGTGAACAAAAACCCTTCTCTGGCGCGACCGCTATTGGCAAGAAAGTTCACGGTACCGGATCCGGAGATTGCCGGGCTGAGCGAACTCCACCGCAAGCAGTTGTTCGGAATTGCGCCTGACGAAAAATCGCGACAGACAAAGCCAACAGGCAGGCCCGGCGGCACGGAGTCGCTCGTGCGGCGCTGCAAAAAGGATGTCTGACCGATTGTCGTGGACTCAGTTGTCAGTTGATCGAGGGGGTCGCGAATGGTGCCCGTCCCGGTCGCACCCGGAAAATTGAACGTGTATTGATCAAAGAATGCGCCAAAGCCGCCGCCAGACCCGTTGTTTCCCTGGATCAATAGTTTGTATCTGAAACCGGGGGCTGAAATATTTGCGGCAAACTGCGAATCCAGGTTCCAAACGGTATCCGGGAAGTTGCCAAAAAAACTCAGGCCGTTAGTGATAGGCGTCAGGGATTGCCTGCCTGGACCAGTTGCGGTGAAGCTGTATGTGCCGCTGATCGAACTGGGTGGCTCGGTCGTGATTGTCCCTTCATTACCGCCGCTGAAAACAAATTCTGCGGAGAAAGCTGGTGTGTAAGTGCAGGCCCACGCCGTAACTGCAAGCATTGCGGCACAAAGCATACTAAGAAAAACAGCCTGGAAACGCGTGTATCCATTTCTCAAATACGACATGATGGAATTAACTTTCATTACAGGTCAGCGGGATGGGTCGACTGGATTTAATGGTGAATTTGTTCGGCGCAGATCTTCGAAAGACCCGCGTTGCGGCTTCTCAGACGGGCGGTTCTTGTTCCGGCTCAAATGAATGGCCAAAGCAAGGGCACGACCGAATTTGATCGACAGGCAACAGGATTAGTTTGTAACCAGATGAGTAGGTAAACCGCACACTTGAGTAGAGCATGGTCTGCAGAAGTCTGGTATAAGTTTCCCGGGTGTGCTTTCGCGACTCGTAAGAATCTCCTTCAACCGTACCATCATGTCCACCTGAGTACCTCCATTTTGGTTCTGCGAGAGGATGGACCGCAACTCATGAGAACATGAGAAAAGCGTCTCCACTCTTTCCGCATGATTTGTGGGTACAGGGATGTTTCTAGTTGTGTTAAATAACATTTCGAAAAATGGAATTTATTTTCAGATTTATCTGAAAAGCGCCGTATTTCGCTATTTATACTCCCGCGACCGAATTGACCTGAATGTTGTTGCTCAGATCACCTTGTAGTTTTGGGTCGCTACGACGCGGAAATTGTCGGTAACGGTGTCTCGGAATTTGGTCCAGTTTTCGGGCAGCGTTTTTCGGAAGAACTCGAATATGGCGACGGTGAACGCGGCAAAGCTGGGGTAATGCTGATTGTGCGTGACCCATTTGTGCATGATGCCCCAAAGTCGTTCGATCGCGTTGAGATGTGGGGCGTATGAGGGCAAGAAGTGCAATTTCACGCGCCGCTCCGGGCTTTCCAGCCATGGTGTGAGTATCTTTGCATGATGGTAGCGCGCATTGTCGAGGATAACGTGAATTGCGGTCTTCGTGGGGTAGCTTTGTTCGATCTTTTCCAGCATTTGCCGGGTCGTTTCGGCATTGATCTTCTCGCCCTCCACGAAGGTGAACTGGAAGGTTTCAAGATTGAGCGCCCCCTGAATGTTGAGCCGCTTGCGACCTGATGTGGTTTTCACAGCGGTCTTTTGCCCTTTGGGAAACCAGCCATGCGCGGGGCGGCTCTGATATTCGGGGTGTACGGCGTCCGAAAACACAACCGCCTCATCCGGCGACAGGGCGGTCATCAGCGCCTCGTACCAGTCGATAAATGCCTGCTGCTGGTCTGGATCGGCTTGCGCGGAAAGCGCGAGAGGCATTGCCAAATTGATGTGGGGAGCTTGATGGCGTAAGGATCTGCAATGAAAATACCATCCAGCATGCCAGGCCTGAAGGGGTTTCGTTTTCCACGCGAGGTGATCGCGTATGCGGTTTGGGCGTATCACCGATTTGCTCTGAGTACAGCGGATGTTGAAGATTTGCTTGCCGAACGCGGCGTGATCGTCAGCCGGGAGACAGTTCGGCTGTGGGTGAACCGCTTTGGTCGCCACTTTGCGGGATGCATCAAACGCGATCGTCCCCGCCCAAACGACAAGTGGCACCTTGATGAAGTGGTTATCACCATCGCGGGAGAGCGTTTCTGGCTGTGGCGTGCGGTAGACGCCGATGGAGATACTCTTGATATTCTCGTCCAGAGGCACCGGAATGCTAAGGCTGCCAGGCGGTTTTTACACCGCTTGATCAACGTATATGGCGACCCGCGGGTTGTCGTGTCGGATAAGTTGCGCAGCTACATAAAACCGATCAAAAGCTTGGCCCCAACCGCGGAGCACCGGGCCCACAAGGGGCTGAACAATCGTGCAGAAGGGTCGCATCGACCGACACGAAAACGAGAGAAGGTCATGGGCCGGTTCAAGTCACCGGCGCAAGCTCAGAGGTTCCTGGCAGCTCATGACCAAATCAATACAGTCTTCCGTCCCCGCCGCTATCGCATGCACGCCAACCACTACCGACAATCAAGAGCAGACGCCTTCGATCTGTGGCGCCTCTACGCCCTCGAAATGACCGCATGACCAAGCATCGCCAGAAAACTACAAATTCAGCAAATTAACTTGGCGATGCCTGACGAGGTCATGCAGACCTATGCCAGTGAGATCCTCCGTCGCCAGCAGGATGCCGGAGATACGATTGTGCTGGCCCTTGATCAAAGCAAACTCAACGAAGGCCACGAGGTTTTGATGCTATCGGTGCGAATGCGGGACCGCGCCCTTCCGGTCGCCTGGCGCGTGCGACAGACCAAAGGGCCAATTGGCTGGCGTGTGCAACACGATCTTCTGGAAAGCGTTTGCCCATGGCTACCCGAGAGTGCGCGTGTCTTGCTGACCGGGGATCGGTTCTATGGGACGGCCCGCCTGATCGAATGGTGCCAAGAGGCGGGCTGGGGTTACCGGCTGCGTATGAAGGGCAATATCACGTTGCAGCATCAGGGTGGTGAACTGGCGACCCGTGAGATTGCTGAACTGACGCCCGAAGGCCTCGTAAACGCGGAGCTTTATGGGACGGGCGTCATTACCAACATCGGCGTGCTCCACCAAGACGGGCACAAGGAACCGTGGATCATCGCCATGAATGTAGCCCCGTCTGAATACAGAGTTCTCGACTATGGCATGCGGTGGAGCATTGAGGCCATGTTCTCCGACTTCAAGACCCGGGGCTGCGGCATCACCCAAAGCCAGATCAAAAAACCGGATCGATTGGCGCGTCTCATCCTCGTGTAGGACGACAGTTCATTTTGTTCGTAAGGCGACACCCAGTTTTACGAGGTGTCATCGGCCTTAACTTGTCGGTTTCTAGTCAATGGGTGACGGGAATGAACGATGAGTTTTCTCAAACAAGAGGAACGAACAGCAATGGCTGTATTGTTGGAGCAGGGACATTCGCAAAGCTCGGTTGCACGGCTTCTTGGGGTGTCCGAAGGCACGGTTCGATATCACCACAAGCGCCGAACTGCGGGAGCTGTGGACGGCCGCAGCAAGCAAGCATTCAAGGCCTCTGATTGCGCGGAGGCGATTTCGCACTGGCGCTCTCAGCAGGAGGGAGGCCGCATCAACCTCGCAGAACTTCATGCGTGGTTGCAGCGGGAGCATGATTATGGCGGCAGCCTGCGCTCAGTTCAGCGGTACTGGAAAGCGACCTATCCTGCCCCGAAGATCCGATCCAGGCGGCGCGTTGAGACCCCTGCGGGGGCACAGGCCCAGGTAGACTGGGCAGAGTTTCCCGGCGCGGTTCTGGGCGGCGAGTCGGTCAATCTTGTGGCCTTGATCGTGACGTTGTCCTGGAGCCGCAAGCGGGCGGTTGTCTGGGCGCATTCAAAGGACATGCTGTCCTGGCAGTCGTGTCAGGTGGCGTGCCTGCGTCGCCTGGGCGGTGCCCCCGCAGTGCTGCGGATCGACAACGTCAAGACAGCGATCTCCGAAGGTGCCGGTGCCTGGGGCACCATCAATGATACGTATCAGCGCTTTGCTGCGCAGTTGAGCTTCCATGTTGATGCCTGCCAACCGAAGCATCCCGAGGGAAAGGGCAAAGTTGAACGCAATGTGCGGGACCTTCGGGAGACGGTGGACCCGCGGCGGGAGGATTTCGACAGTCTGGAGCAGTTGCAGGCCGCAACCGATACGCGGCTGGAGGAACGATCTCAACGTCTGCGCTGCCCAGCAACAGGCACCAGCATAGCTGAAGCGTGGGAGCAGGAACGCCGCCTTCTGACACCATTGCCTGAGACGCTACCGGAGCCATTCGACATTGTCGTGCGCCGTCCGGTCGGAATTGACTGCATGGTCAGTTTCGAGGGCCGGCAATATAGCGCGCCGTTTCGGTTCGTCGGTCAGGACGTTGAGGTGCGAGGTCTGGCCGGGCACGTGCAGATCATCAAAGACACCGAACAGATTGCCTTACACCCGCGCCATACCGATCAGTTGATCGTGCGTGACGAGTCTCACTACGAGGGTGAGGACACTGATCGTGTTCGTGCTCCGATGCCGCTCGGCAAGATGGGTCGCGGTCTGCAAGCTTTGGCGGCCGACAATGTTCAGTACCGTTCGATCGACATCTACGCCCGTCTGGCGGAGGTGGCCCGATGACCTATCCACGCGTAAAGCTCGATATTGACGCAACCCGCCAGAAGTTGGACGCGCTTGGCCTTGGCTATGCATCCGCAGCACTGCAAGCCTTGTTGTCCGAGGCCGTCGGCACCGAGATGTCCGCCCACCAGTTTCTTGAGCAGATTCTCGACATTGAGCGCGCCGGACGCGAAGAGCGCCGCATCAAGACCATGCTGAAGACCTCGAAGATCCCGATCGGACAGACATTGGAGAACTTTGATTTTGCCTTCCAGCCCGCGATTGAGCGCTCCCGGATCGAGACCCTGGCGACCGGCAGCTGGATCCGGAATGCCGAGGTCGTTCTGCTTCAGGGACCGCCTGGGGTCGGGAAGTCGCATTTGCTCGTGGGGCTGGGCATTCGGGCGATCCAACTCGGTTTCTCGGTCCAGTACTACCGCTTCGATGAACTGCTGACCGCCATCAAGGCGGACGCGCTTCTGCCACCCACAAGGCTTAAAAGCCGGAAATACATGTCCAGTTCGCTCCTGCTGATTGACGAAATGGGCTTCGATCCGATGAACAGAGAAGAGGCGGGCCTGTTCTTCCGGCTGGTCAGCTATCGATACACTCGGGGCGCGATGATCATCACAACCAACAAGAGTATTCGCGACTGGACCGAGTTGCTCGCTGGAGATGAAGTCCTTGCTGCCGCAATCCTTGATCGGCTCCTGCACCGATCTCATGTACTCAATATCAAAGGGCGCTCATATCGGCTGCGCGACCTTGAAGACCTACTGGCAAAACAGAACGCCTGAGCGGGGAAATTTTCGCGACGCGCGTTGGAAAGCTTCGGTCGGGCTTCGCCCTCCCGGCACTTCCCAACGCGCGGACCTCGTAAAACTGGGTGTCGCCTTATCTCGTAAAACTAGGTGTCGCTTGACACCTCGTGCTGGCAATCGCCATGTACTGGGCCGTCTCAACAGGAACTGCAGAAGAGCACCACGTCGCGAAACGCGGCGAAAAAAGGGGATTCGAAAAGCCCGACGGTCCCTATGCTCGCTCTTCAAAGCCGGTCTCCGGGCCATCCGAAGATGTCTCGCCGGCTACGCAAAAATCCCCAAACTCTGGGAGGTCTGGATAAATTGAAGGGTGGTAAGGCCTTTGAGGCGTAGCCATTTTTTAGATGCTGCCTGAATGAGGGTGAAGACCATCAGCTTTGCGGTCTTTTGTGACAGCGCCCCTTTGGTGCGCACCGTTCGGTGCCGAACAGTGGCAAACACGCTTTCGATCGGGTTCGATGTGCGCAGATGGCTCCAATGTTCCGCCGGGAAGTCAAAGAATGCGAGCATCGCGTCTCGATCCTTGGTCAGGCAGGCAACGGCCTTTGGGTATTTGACGCCATACTTCTCGGAGAAAACTGCCAGCGCCGCTTTTGCTTCTTTGCGCGTTCCGGCGTGCTGAATATCGCCCAGATCTGATTTCACCGCCGGGGCCATCTGCTTGGGAAAACAGTTCAGCACATTCTTCACCTTATGTACCCAACACCGCTGATGTTTTGTGCTTGGAAACGTCTTGTCCAGTGCATTCCAGAACCCCATGGCACCATCTCCGACTGCGATTTCCGGTGGGACGGACAGGCCGCGACCTTTGATGTCGGTCAGCAATTCATGCCAGCTCTGTGCGCTTTCCCGCAAGCCGACCTGAAAGCCGATCAGCTCTTTCTTGCCCTCCGGTGTGAAAACCTATTCACAGCAAAAACCGTGCCTAACCACCTTACATAGTTTGCGTCATTCCTCTCATTAACGTAAGTAATACAGCATGTTGCGCGGTACTTCAAGCAGAGTTTATATGCGTTACATATATGTTTTTTGCAGGCACTCTGTCGCAAGAAGTTGCATTTTCGGTGAGAACTATGTACGCATAATTCCGCATTTTGCACTGCTTTTGCGCTGATCACGATATATGTAAGCATACATGCTATACTGCTTTGACTGAATTGCCCTGAGTGTTTTTGAGTGGGCGATTCAAATTGTCACATGGCCGGATGGGTTTTGATCTGTCTGTCTCTGTGCATGTCAAACTTCGCAACCGTTTCGTTGGCAGATGACGAGCGCGCCGCGCTTGAAATGCTCTGTCGTCGTCGCAAGGTTGAAGCCTTGGTCTGGAAGCGTGCGCGGGCTTTTATACTGCTGGATGCAGGTTATGACCCCAAGATTGTTTGCGAGATATTGGACATCGGGCCTTCAGTTCTGATGGAATGGCGTTTTGCCTATAAAGCTGACGGTCTCGCATTCTTTGGCCTGAAGGATTACAGCCCGCGCGAGGGGCACCTGTCATTCCCTCAGGAAGAGGCGGTGAAAGAACATTTCAGCGAGCATCCGGCCCGCTGTGTCGATGAAATCCGCGCTTATATTCTGGCCGAGTTTGGTCAGAGCTACTGTCGTTCTGGTGCCTCAAAGCTGATGCGACGTTTGGGATTCGAGTACAAAAAGCCTCTCGCGCTTTCCGCGCAAGCCGATCCAGACCAGCAGCAGGCATTTATCGACTGGTACGAGGCGCTGATGACCGCCCTGTCGCCGGATGAGGCGGTTGTGTTTTCGGACGCCGTACACCCCGAATATCAGAGCCGCCCCGCGCATGGCTGGTTTCCCAAAGGGCAAAAGACCGCTGTGAAAACCACATCAGGTCGCAAGCGGCTCAACATTCAGGGGGCGCTCAATCTTGAAACCTTCCAGTTCACCTTCGTGGAGGGCGAGAAGATCAATGCCGAAACGACCCGGCAAATGCTGGAAAAGATCGAACAAAGCTACCCCACGAAGACCGCAATTCACGTTATCCTCGACAATGCGCGCTACCATCATGCAAAGATACTCACACCATGGCTGGAAAGCCCGGAGCGGCGCGTGAAATTGCACTTCTTGCCCTCATACGCCCCACATCTCAACGCGATCGAACGACTTTGGGGCATCATGCACAAATGGGTCACGCACAATCAGCATTACCCCAGCTTTGCCGCGTTCACCGTCGCCATATTCGAGTTCTTCCGAAAAACGCTGCCCGAAAACTGGACCAAATTCCGAGACACCGTTACCGACAATTTCCGCGTCGTAGCGACCCAAAACTACAAGGTGATCTGAGCAACAACATTCAGGTCAATTCGGTCGCGGGAGTATATATACAAAGCATAGCAGTTTTTGTGTCTCTTTTCGACCCTGTTTGTTGCCTTACATATAGCTTCTTGCCCTTACACATACCTGAGTCATGCGATGTCAGACAGGTCGGTCAGAACACAACGGGCGGTCAAGGCCACCGACAGTGAATGGGAGATTGTCCGGGCGCGGGCCAAGGCTTCTCGCATGTCGGTGAGCGGATATGTCGTCCAGCGGGCGCTGGCCCCGGACGTGTTGGAGGGTCCTTCACTCGCCACGCTGTCGGCACGGCATTGCCAAATTGATGTGGGGAGCTTGATGGCGTAAGGATCTGCAATGAAAATACCATCCAGCATGCCGGGCCTGAAGGGGTTTCGTTTTCCACGCGAGGTGATCGCGTATGCGGTTTGGGCGTATCACCGATTTGCTCTGAGTACAGCGGATGTTGAAGATTTGCTTGCCGAACGCGGCGTGATCGTCAGCCGGGAGACAGTTCGGCTGTGGGTGAACCGCTTTGGTCGCCACTTTGCGGGATGCATCAAACGCGATCGTCCCCGCCCAAACGACAAGTGGCACCTTGATGAAGTGGTTATCACCATCGCGGGAGAGCGTTTCTGGCTGTGGCGTGCGGTAGACGCCGATGGAGATACTCTTGATATTCTCGTCCAGAGGCACCGGAATGCTAAGGCTGCCAGGCGGTTTTTACACCGCTTGATCAACGTATATGGCGACCCGCGGGTTGTCGTGTCGGATAAGTTGCGGAATCTGGTGACATCCGCCCACCGATTCTGAAAACATCCGCCCGGGGATTCTGACGCATCCGCCCACCCCTTCTTGGGCTGCTGAGAGGTAATCTGAAGCTAGCTATTTTTCAGTTTGTTTTTGGACTGGAGAAAGCTCAATGAAGAGATTGCCAATGGAGAAGACCCGAGAAGTTTTGCGTCTTGCGGCACAAGGCTTGTCTACCCGGAAAATTGCCAAGAGCCTTGGCATTGGGCGAACGACCTTGCGTGAGTATCTGGCCCGCGCCTCAGCTGCAGGTGTCAGCTGGCCATTGCCGAATGACTTGTCTGATAGCGCGCTTGAACGGCTGCTGTTTCCGCGTCCACCTCAGAACACGATCCAGCAGTCGAGCAAACCCGACTGGGCCTACGTGCATCAGGAGCTTCGCCGTCAGGGCGTGACGCTTGCTTTGCTTTGGGAAGAGTACCGGGAGGTCAATCCGGACGGGTATTGCTACAGTCATTTCTGCCAGGTTTATGCTCGGTGGAAGGGAAGGCTGTCCCCTGTGATGCGCCAGCATCATCCGGCCGGGGAGCGTCTGTTCGTGGATTACGCCGGTATGACGGTTGACGTGACCGATCCGGAGACTGGCAAGACCCGTGCGGCACAAGTGTTCATCGCGACCATGGGCGCGTCGAGCTATACCTATGTCGAGGCAACCTGGACTCAGAAACTGCCGGACTGGATCGCAAGCCACGTGCGCGCCTTCGCATACTTTGGGGGTGTCACCGCGCAGGTGGTTCCCGACAACTTGAGATCGGCGGTCGCCAAGGCCTGTTTTTACGATCCCAAGATCAACCGCAGCTACGCGGATTTGATGGAGCATTACGACACGGTTGCCATCCCGGCGCGGGTGAAGAAACCGAAGGACAAGGCCAAGGTTGAAAGCGGGGTTTTGGTGGCTGAGCGCTGGATTCTGGCCAAGCTGCGCAACCGCCAGTTCTTCAGCCTTGAGGAATTGAATGCCGCGATCCGCCCGCTGCTGTTGCAACTCAATGAAAAAGTCACCCGTCATCTTGGGGCTAGCCGACGCCAGTTGTTCGAAACGCTGGATGTGCCAGCCCTGAAACCGCTGCCCGTCGAGCCCCATGTTTATTCCGAGTGGAGGAAGTGCCGTGCTGGGATCGATTATCATGTCGAGGTGAAGCGGCATTACTACTCGGTTCCGTATCAACTCGTGAAGAAAGAACTGTGGGTGCGCATAACGTCCCGCACGGTCGAGATTTTCTGCAAGGGCCAGCGCGTGGCCTCGCATAGACGCACTTCAGGCAATCGCAAGCACTCGACCGTGCGAGAGCACATGCCGTCCAACCACCGGTTCCGTGAGGATTGGACGCCGCGCAACATCTACACCAAAGCGGCGCGGATCGGGCGCAATGTGGCCACCTATACCGAAGTGGTGATGCGTGGCCGCAAGCATCCCGAGCAGGGTTTTCGAACCTGCCTTGGCGTCCTCCGCCTGGCAGACAAATTCGGCAAGGACAGGCTGGACGCGGCCTGTGAACGGGCGCTGGAGATCAATGCGCTTTCCTATTCCTCGGTACAGTCGATCCTGAAGAACGGGCTTGACCGTCAAAACCGTCAACGCCAGCCGGAAGGTCCATCGATCACTCACCCTAATATCCGCGGCTCTGAATACTTCCACTAACAACAAGGGGACACCATGCTCAAACACCCAACACTCAATCGCCTGGAGGCGCTGCGCCTCGATGGCATGGCCGAGGCCTTTATCGAGCTTGAAGCGCAAGACAGTTCGGCGGACCTGACCCACCCGGAATATCTCGGCCTCCTCGTCGACCGGGAAGAGGCCAGTCGCGAAACCAAGCGGTACCAAAACCGCTTGCGGACCGCAGGGCTGCGCCATGTCGGGGCCTGCCCGGAGGATGTTGACTACCGGGCGCGGCGCGGCCTCGACAAGGGTCTGTTCCAGCAATTGCTGACCGGCAAATGGATTACCGGCAAGCGCAACTTAATCATCACAGGGCCATGCGGCGTTGGCAAAACCTGGTTGGGATGCGCTTTGGCACAAGCCGCCTGCCGCTCCGGAACCACCGTTCTCTACAAGCGCCTGCCACGGCTCTTCGAAGAGCTGGAACTCGGTCATGGTGATGGGCGGTTTCCGCGCCTGTTCCGTCGCCTCACAAAGACCCAGTTACTGATCCTCGACGATTGGGGACCGGAGCAACTCACCACCACGCAACGGCGCGATCTGATGGAGATCGTCGAGGATCGATACGGCACCGCGTCAACAATGATTACCAGTCAACTGCCCCTGAAATCATGGCACGATGTGATCGGAGATCCGACCTTTGCCGACGCGATACTCGACCGCATCGTTCACAATGCCTACCGGCTCGAACTCGAGGGAGAATCCATGCGAAAAACCACAGCAAATATGAGTGACCAAGAAGCCCGAAAGTGATAACAAAACCCAAACGCCTCACAGCACACCAAAGGGGTGGGCGGATGCGTCAGAATCGGTGGGCGGATGCGCCAGAATGCGCAGGATAAGTTGCGCAGCTACATAAAACCGATCAAAAGCTTGGCCCCAACCGCGGAGCACCGGGCCCACAAGGGGCTGAACAATCGTGCAGAAGGGTCGCATCGACCGACACGAAAACGAGAGAAGGTCATGGGCCGGTTCAAGTCACCGGCGCAAGCTCAGAGGTTCCTGGCAGCTCATGACCAAATCAATACAGTCTTCCGTCCCCGCCGCTATCGCATGCACGCCAACCACTACCGACAATCAAGAGCAGACGCCTTCGATCTGTGGCGCCTCTACGCCCTCGAAATGACCGCATGACCAAGCATCGCCAGAAAACTACAAACTCAGCAAATTAACTTGGCGATGCCCAAGCTGGAAATCGCTCCGCGCCGAGGGCAGGCCGCAGAAGACGAGCGCCACGAGATCCATCAGATCGCCGTCCGCATCCGCCGAGTGATCGATCCAAAGGCCGCGCTTGTGTCCGCGCATGCACATGCCAGCGCCGGGTTCTCCCGCACCCGCCAGTCCTTTGCCGCAACATGAACGGGCGGGCCGAAAGCGGCCTGAAACAGGTTCTCGGCCCGGATCACAGCGGCCGAGAGGCCGGGCGTGTATGCGCGCTTATCGCTGGGCATAGGGGTCCCTCTTCCATGTTCTCAAGGAGGGCGTGAGCGTTTTGTCGCGCCGGGCCTTGCGCATGGCGGCGTTGATCTCCTCCACGGTGATGCGGCGGGCCCCGAAGGCCAGCGGTTGGGTGACGGATTGCCCGATGCGCTTGAGCGCCTGCGCGGCTTGCGCCGGGTCCAGCGGTGGCGGTGCAGCCCTGCTTCGGGAGGGAAGCCGAACCGGCTGCCCCGCGAGCAGGGCCAGCAGGGTTTCCGGATGGGTGAGGGCTTTGTTGCCCGCCACGCCGTGATGGGCCGAGCGTCCCCTGTTCACGCCTTGGGTCAGCGGCAGGGCGGCCCAGATGCCCGCCAGGCAATTGCCGTAGCGCGGGTGGTTGGACTTCGCTCCCTTGCGTCCACATTCCCCGATCAGCAGCCGGGCCAGATGGTCCTGAAGCCCTGCGTCGAAGCGTCGGCTGCGGGGAATGTCGTATTTGGTGACCAGCCGTTTCAGGGTCGGGTGGATGATCTGGTAGCCCCCGGCGGCGGAGGAAGGCGCACCTGACCGGCGCACGCGGACCTGCCAGTCCAGCACTTCGCCGATGCTCATGGCGGTCAGAGGTTTCGGGGGCGGGAGCGAGATGCGGCGTTCGTAATCGGCATAGCCGCGCGGCGCTTCCAGCGCCCGGATGAACCGCAGAAGATCGGTGGTGGTGCGGGTCTCCGGCCCGGCCTGCGCACCAGAATGCAGAATAACGGTCCAGACCAGGCATAACACGGAGATGTGAAGCCCCGCACCGAAGAGACGATTGCGCTTTTTCCAGGCCCCGCGCAAGCGCAAAAGACACGGGAATCTTCCCGCCATGCCGGATCGCGGAATGGGGGTGGTCGTGATGCGCGTCTCCGCTCCGGCCGCCTGGGCCCGCGAACGCAAAAACAGGATCCGGACGAGGGAAACCCTGAGGATTATGGCGTGTCGGGTTTGACCGTAATCCTGTACCCGCAGGCAAGGTCGAGGCAGCGTTTGCTGAGCATAACGCGTTCGACATTGCCTGCGGGTACAATTGAACCGGACACGCCCGCGGAGTCCCGCATCGAGGGGGCGTTTACGGGTCTTCCATGACGGGTACAAGCACGAAAGAAGATGGTGCCTGTGGGGCTGGTCCGGTAAATGAAACACGCCCGGGCGCAAGGGATGAAACCGTGACGCCGGGCAGGATTCCCGCCCGGATTTCCCGGTCGGGTTCGCCTCATCGAGATACCGGAGAAAGGTGGTGCGGCTCTTCGGGCCGGAGTGGCCGGACGAGGGGGTCGAAGCCGGGCACAGCCTGCCGAAGACGGACAATCCCGCACCGCGGCGGCATCTATGCGGGTGTGGGGGGAAGTGCAAGCGGGATTTCAGCGCCGGTATTTTCGGGGGTTTCACGGCATTCAGGACGTGGAAAGAAACGGCGCGGGCCTTCAGTCCGGTATGTGCGATTTGCAGAATAACGTCCCATACCGGACTAATCCCGGGGAAGGTCGGACCCGCACCGGTGCGGCATTTACGCCGCGTCAGGGGCGCGCGCAAGCAAATTTTACTTGCCGCACTTTCCAATGGCTTCATAGTGTTTCGGATAAAGTGCGGGGTGGTACGAGACGCCCTCCGGCAACACGCAAAGCTGCTGTCCGGGATCCGCTTTGAACGGGCCGGGAAGCACCTGCAGGGGAGACGCCCTTTGATCGTGAGCCACCGGATCCGATCCCTCGAATAAAACCGCCTCGCACCATTTGCAAGTTTATGAACAGCAAGAAAATGCTGCAAGTGCGACATACCGCCGAGCGTGCGCGTCATGGAGGTGGTGCGGGGCATTGCCTGGCGGAGGAAGGTGTCGGCCAGTCCCATTGCCAGGCGGCGCATCGCGGGCCAAGCCGCTGAATCCGCGACGACGAGAGCAAGTCTTCTGGAAGCTTGCCGCCCCGCACCGCCCTGACCTTTAAGCCGCGTCAGGCGAGACCACAAGTACCGGGGTGAAACGGGTCCGGTCCGTGGCGGGGCCGTATCGCGTTGATCGGAACGATTGTCCACATCAAGCCCGAAACGGTCACCGGCCCCGCACATGATTTGTACGAGGCCGGTGGTCCGTGAGTGATGCGTGCAGTTTACGGTCTCTCTCAAAACCGGTCCTGCCTGTCCGGGCTGGCCTTTCATTCCGGGGGGGCCGGTGAATGAAAGGGTGAATGAAAGGTTTTGGACACCAAAAGTGACCTGCCCGGCGTACATGATGGATCGCAGGTCTTTGGCGGCGGTTACAACGCGCCGTACCATTTCGTGGAACCGGCGCCTAAAGAGACCGAAGAGGACCTGCCGTGCGCGCGGGAATTGGAGCGGGGTGGTGCAGGCGGTGATGCCGTTGCGAACAACCGATGACAGGGTAGCCGTCGACAGCGGCATGTGTGATGAACTGCCCGCACCGTAGGCAGCATAGCGCCATCGCAGCCGTGACGGCAATTGTGGAAAGGGTTCGGCACCCGTTATTTTCAGCGATATCTTCCGTGTCATGATCATCCTTTCGCGAGCCTCCCGACGCTGGCGGGCAGTACCCAAAGCAGAATGAGAGCGAAGACCTCCAGCAGAGCGATAATGAAGCTGGCTCCAATGGAATGGATTTCGCTGCGCGTGTCCCAGGCGAGGTCCTGCACGAAAGCCAGCACCATGTAGACTGTCAGCAGGCTGAGCGCCGCGCCCAGCAGATGCAGCAGATAGGCCCGCATGGCATCGCCAAGTTAATTTGCTGAGTTTGTAGTTTTCTGGCGATGTTTGGTCATGCGGTCATTTCGAGGGCGTAGAGGCGCCACAGATCGAAGGCGTCTGCTCTTGATTGTCGGTAGTGGTTGGCGTGCATGCGATAGCGGCGGGGACGGAAGACTGTATTGATTTGGTCATGAGCTGCCAGGAACCTCTGAGCTTGCGCCGGTGACTTGAACCGGCCCATGACCTTCTCTCGTTTTCGTGTCGGTCGATGCGACCCTTCTGCACGATTGTTCAGCCCCTTGTGGGCCCGGTGCTCCGCGGTTGGGGCCAAGCTTTTGATCGGTTTTATGTAGCTGCGCAACTTATCCGACACGACAACCCGCAGGTCGCCATATACGTTGATCAAGCGGTGTAAAAACCGCCTGGCAGCCTTAGCATTCCGGTGCCTCTGGACGAGAATATCAACAGTATCTCCATCGGCGTCTACCGCACGCCACAGCCAGAAACGCTCTCCCGCGATGGTGATAACCACTTCATCAAGGTGCCACTTGTCGTTTGGGCGGGGACGATCGCGTTTGATGCATCCCGCAAAGTGGCGACCAAAGCGGTTCACCCACAGCCGAACTGTCTCCCGGCTGACGATCACGCCGCGTTCGGCAAGCAAATCTTCAACATCCGCTGTACTCAGAGCAAATCGGTGATACGCCCAAACCGCATACGCGATCACCTCGCGTGGAAAACGAAACCCCTTCAGGCCCGGCATGCTGGATGGTATTTTCATTGCAGATCCTTACGCCATCAAGCTCCCCACATCAATTTGGCAATGCCCTCGTACCGCTTACTAAGAGCTACGTTGATGCCGAGGTGGTGTTGCAGATGGTTGGTTACGTGCGCAACGCCTGGCGGTACTACATCCAACAGGGTAGGGAAGGCCGCTAAGACCGCCTCCGGAACCTGGCGCTGTTTTCCCTGCGCGGCACCGGTATCATCCTGCGGTAACAGTCACAGATGGCCTTCCCGTTCTGTCCGGCGTTTCGCCGGAACCGGTGAACTCCGTTCAGACCGTCCACTGGACGGTTTGCCGCTGCGGGGAGCAGTTCTCGCTACCATTTCCATTGCAGTGTTGCGCCTCCGCTGGCGCGGTCGTTGGCGGCTGTTGGCGGTTCGGTCCAGAAGTCGAGATTGACGTCCGCCGCGTGGTCGGCGTCGGGTTCGATGCGGTAGCCGAGGCGCGCGCCTGTGGCGCTGCCCGAACCTGCGGCGGTGATCGTGGTATAGGGCGAGCCCACCCGGCCCCGGCCCCGGCTGACGCCATAGGCCGCTTCGACGCTCCAGCTTCTGTCCCCACCCCCCGTCGGCGAGGCCTCCGGGAACAACCGTGGCCCCAGCAGCGCGTCCACACCTCCTGATGACGCGCCGCCGAATGTATGCGACAGCCGGGCCGCGAAGCCCCGCTTCGTCTCCGGTGTCGGATCGTAGGCGAGGTCGAGGGCCAGGCCCCAGTCCTCGAAGTTCCCGTCCTGATGCAGCGCCAGCGTCCGGCCCCGCAGCCCCAGTGACAGGCCGCGCGACGGATCGGTGAACTCCACACCGCCCCCGACCTCCAGCCCGAACCCGGTCTCCGCATCGCCCCCGTCATAGCGCAGCCCCGTTTCCAGGCGCGGGCTCAGCGTGGCCGCCGACGCAAAGCTGTGCTCCCAGCGGCTTTCCAGCCCCAGCCGCAGCCGCGTGGTCGAGCCAGACGTTGCCTCAAGGCCGGGCACCGCATCCGATGTGGTCCGGGTCCACAGCGCATCCGCCAGCCAGCGCAGTTCCGCGCCGCCAAGCGCCGCGACCGACCCCAACGCCCCGTCAGCGCCCGCCGCCGCCATGCCCCAGTCGATATCCGTCCTGAACTCCGAGCCATCTTCCGGCCTCAGCCTCATGTCGCCGGAGCCCAGACCCGCAGCCCCCCAGACCGACAGACGATCGCTTACATCCCAGCCCATATAGGGCACCAGCGCCGTCAGGTCCGTCTCCATCTCGCCGGACGCCGCGCCCAGAGTGTAGTCGATCTCGCCCCGGCTCCGCGACAGCATCAGACCGAACAGCCAGTCGTCGCGCGCCTGATCCGCCCCCAGCATGAAACTCGTCACCTCGCCCTCCAGGCCGAGATCACCCGCACGGCCGCTGAAGCCCGATTGCGCTCCCCGGCCCCAGAAGGCCAGCGCGGCACCGTTCTCCGTCTCCGACGTCAACGCGAAGGACGTGCCCGGCAGGATATCGGATGTCTCCTTCGCCTGAACTTCGGGGGTGCCGCCGGGGCCACCCGTCAACCCGTTACTCCAGGCGGCAACGGATGGATCGGCAGGCCTGCCGGACCCGGGTTCATACCTGCCCTGCCCGACGCACTTCCGGCGCCGGTCGTCGTCTTCCAAAACGTGATCCGGGGCAGACTTGCCGTCGTCGCAGATCACGTCCGGCAGCGCCTCTCCGGCGAAGCGGCCTTCGAACCCCGGGGTCCGGGCCGCGCCCAGCCGGTCCGTCACCGCGTCCAGCACCTGTTCGCCCACCGTGCGCCCGAACCGCGCCAGCGCCGGACGCACCACACGCTCCGCCAGATCGCTGTCGTCATCGGTGATGGTCAGCGTATGCGTGGTCGTGCTCCCCAGTCTGTACTGGCCGCCGCGATCTTCGATCAGTGTCACAACAACCGTCTCGTCCGCCTCCTGCTCACCATCGTCGAGGATCGTCACGGGAAGAGTGACCTCTCGCGCCTGCGCGGGCACCCGCAGCACGCCGTCCCCCGCCGTGAAGTCACGCCCCGCCGTCGCCGTGCCGGACAGGCTGTAGCGCAACTCCAGCGGCGCGGCGGACACCACATCGAAGCGCAGCGTCACCTCATGCGTGCCCGCCCGCTCAGGCACCGTCGAGGCCGCCTCCACGAAACCCACCGCCGCCTCGTCGTCATCGCTGACCGTGACACTGACGGACGCCACCTCAATCCCGCCATAGGCGGTGTCTTCAGACGTCGCCACATGGCTGATACTCACCGTCCGGTCAGTGCTCTGATCGATATCATCGTCCACCCCGGTCACCGTCACACTCTGCGGCTGGTTCCAGTTGCCCGGCGTGAAGGTCAGTGTATCGGAATCGACCGTGGCCGCATCCGTATCGTCCGAAGTCACCGCAATCGTCACATTGGCGCTCGGCTGTGTCGCCAGCACCACCTGATAGCTGTCCGTGACCGTGCCATCCTCGCTCACCGTGGTGCCATCCTCCATCTCGGTGACAGCCACCCCGGCCTCGTCGTCATCAGTAACGCTGACACTGACCGTGCCGGTCACCGATCCGTAGCCCCCGCCAGAGGCGCTGTGGGAGATGGCCGCACTGTCATCGGCGGCATCGTCATCCTGCGCAGCCGCCGCCGTCACCGTCTGCGGCGCGTTCCAGTTCACCGTGGTGAAGCTGAGCGTGGTCTGGTTAGTGTCCATGCCGGTGTCGGTATCCACCGTCACGTCGGTATTGGCCGGCTGGGTCAGCGTCACCGTCACCGTCGCCGTCGGCTGGGTCGCCAGCGCCACCGTGTAGGCCGCGCTCCCGCCCTCCGACACTTCCAGCGGGTCCGCGGCCTGCGCAAACACAAGAGCCGCCTCGTCGTCATCTTCAACCGTGACACTGACGGACGCCACCTCAATCCCGCCATAGGCGGTGTCGTCAGACGTCGCCACATGGCTGATACTCACCGTCCGGTCAGTGCTCTGATCGATATCATCATCCACCCCGGTCACCGTCACACTCTGCGGCTGGTTCCAGTTGCCCGGCGTGAAGGTCAGTGTATCGGAATCGACCGTGGCCGCATCCGTATCGTCCGAAGTCACCGCAATCGTCACATTGGCGCTCGGCTGTGTCGCCAGTACCACCTGATAGCTGTCCGTGACCGTGCCATCCTCGCTCACCGTGGTGCCACCCTCCGTCTCGGTGACGGTCACACCGACCTCGTCGTTATCGCTGATCGCGACACGGACGGACGCCACATCAATCTCGTCATACATGTCATCGGAGGACGTTACCGTATGGTTGATTTGAGTGTTAAACACGCTAAGGCCCGGAACAACAACACTGTTGTCCATCGCCCTGACGGTCACTTGCTGCGCTTCGTTCCAGTTGCTTGCAGTAAAAGTCAGCGTCGCGGGGCTGGCCGTGGCCACAGACCGGGATGACGGGGCGACCGCAATCGTCACATCCGCGCCCGGCTGTGAATCCAGCACCAGCGTGTAGGTCCCCGAACCGCCTTCCTCCACATCCAGATCAGTCGGGTTGACGGTCACACCGGCCTCGTCGTTATCGCTGATCGCGACACGGACGGACGCCACATCAATCTCGTCATACATGTCATCGGAGGACGTTACCGTATGGTTGATTTGAGTGTTAAACACGCTAAGGCCCGGAACAACAACACTGTTGTCCATCGCCCTGACGGTCACTTGCTGCGCTTCGTTCCAGTTGTCCGCAGTAAAGGTCAGCGTCGCGGGGCTGGCCGTGGCCACAAACCGGGATGACGGGGCGACCGCAATCGTCACATCCGCGCTCGGCTCCGAATCCAGCACCAGCGTATAGGTTCCCGAACCGCCTTCCTCCACGTTCAGGATCGTCTCGGTGACGGTCACACCGGCCTCGTCGTCATCGGTGACCGTGACATTGATGGCGTACGAAACCCCGTCATACGTTCCATCGGAGGAGGTTGCGGCGTATGAGATGATCTCTCTAATTCTACCGGAAGCAACAACATCATTATCCACAGCCGTGACGGTCACGTCCTGCGCTTGGTTCCAGGTGTCCGCAGTAAAGGTCAGCGCCGCAGGGGAGAACGTGACAGCATTTGTAGAAAGGCGCTCGCTGAGCGCAATCGTCACATCCGCGCTCGGCTGTATCGTCAGCACCAGCGTAAAGGTCCCTGAAGTGCCTTCCTCCAGACGAAGAGAGCCAGGGTTTCGTATCATATTTGCAACCGCGACACTGACGGAATCCACCTCAATCCCGTTATAGGCGGTGTCGTCGGACGTTGCCACATGGCTGATGCTCGCCTGATCCTCTTCGCCCGCGCCCGCAGACCCGATGACGGTCACCGTCTGTGCGGTGTTCCAGGTGTCCGGCGTAAAGGTCAGCGTCACGCTGCCGCCCGCGTTGACGCCGGACTTTTGGACCAAGGCGCCATTTATATTGCCCGAAGTGACCGCAATCATCACGTCATGGGTCGGCTGTGAATTCAGCACCACCTGATAAGTGTCCTCCCTTAACCTGCTGCCGGCGTTGCCCACCACCGTGCCGCCATCGGTCTCGATGATGATCACACCGGGCGTGTCGCCATCCGTGACCGTGACACTGACGGACGCCACCTCAATCCCGTTATAGGCGGTGTCGCCAGACGTCGCCACATGGCTGATGCTGACCCTCCGACCCGTGCTCTGGCTCACTTCATCATCCACTCCGGTCACCGTCACTGTCTGCGGCTGGTTCCAGTTGCCCGGCGTGAAGGTCAGTGTGTTGGTATCGACCGTGGCAATATTTGTATCGCCCGAGGTCACCGCAATCGTCACATTGGCGCTCGGCTCCGAGGTCAGCACCACCTGATAGCTGTCCGTGAGCGTGCCATCCTCGCTCACCGTGGTGCCACCCTCCGTCTCGGTGACGGTCACATCGACCGTGTCGTCATCGCTGACCGTGACACTGACGGACGCCACCTCAATCCCGCCATAGTTGGTGTCGTCAGACGTCGCCGCATGGCTGATACTCACCGTCCGGTCAGTGCTCTGATCGATATCATCGTCCACCCCGGTCACCGTCACTGTCTGCGGCTGGTTCCAGTTGCTCGACGTGAAGGTCAGTGTGTTGGTATTGGTCGTGGCCACATCCGTATCGTCCGAAGTCACCGCAATCGTCACATCCTGGGTCGGCGGTGTGCCCAGCACCACCTGATAGCTGTCCGTGAGCGTGCCATCCTCGCTCACCGTGGTAGAGCCGCCGGTCGCGGTGATGACCACACCGACCGTGTCGTCATCCGTGACCGTGACACCGACGGACGCCACCTCAATCCCGCCATAGTTGGTGTCGCCAGACGTCGCCACATGGCTGATACTGGCCGTCCGGCCCGTGCTCTGGTCTACTGTGTCATCCACCCCGGTCACCGTCACACTCTGCGGCTGGTTCCAGTTGCCCGGCGTGAAGGTCAGTGTGTTGGTATCGACCGTGGCCACATCCGTATCGTCCGAAGTCACCGCAATCGTCACATCACGGGTTGGCTCCGAGGTCAGCACCACCGTATAGGTCCCCGAACCGCCTTCCTCCACGTTCAGGACCGTCTCGGTGACGGTCACACCGGCCATGTCATCATCGCTAACAACGACATCCAAGTTCCTCGAAGACCCTTCATACGTTCCATCGGAGGACGTTGCCGTATATTCGATTTGCCCTAAGATGGCCCCTAACAATCCACCGGAATCAACAACATCATTATCCACAGCCGTGACAGTCACTTCCTGTGCGGTGTTCCAGTTGTCCGCAGTAAAAGTCAGCGCCGCAGGGGTGAACGTGACCTCATTTATATAAAAGCTACCTGTGAAAAAGCGCCCGCTGAGCGCAACCGTCACATCCGCGCTCGGCTGTGAGTCCAGCTTCAGCTTAAAGGTCCCCGAAGTGCCTTCCTCCAGCGAAAGAGCGCCAGGGGTTGGTATCACATTTGCAACCGCCACACTGACAGGGTCCACCTCAATCCCGCCATAGGCGGTGTCGTCGGACGTCGCCACATGGCTGATACTCACCGGCCCGCCGGCATGGTTCCCATGCCCGACGACGGTCACCGTCTGTGCGGTGTTCCAGGTGTCCGGCGTAAAGGTCAGCATCAGGCTTTCGACCTCGCTGCCGCCGGACTTTTTGACCGTGGCACCCTGTGTATCGCCCGAAGTGACCGTAATCGTCACGTCATGGGTCGGCTGTGAATTCAACACCACCTCATAAGTGTCCTCCCTGACTTTGGTGTAGCTGTTGCCCACCGCCGTGCCGCCATCGGTCTCGGTGATGATCACACCGGCCCCGTCGTCATCGCTGACCGTGACACTGACCGTGCCGGTCACCGATCCGTAGCCCCCGCCCGAGGCGCTGTGGGAGATGGCCGCACTGTCATCGGCGGTATCGACATCCTGCGCAGCCGCCACCGTCACCGTCTGCGGCTGGTTCCAGTTCGCCGTGGTGAAGCTGAGCGTGGCCTGGTTACCGTTCGTGCCGGTGTCGGTATCCACCGTCACGTCGGTATTGGTCGGCTGGGTCAGCGTCACCGTCACCGTCCCCGTCGGCTCGGTCGCCAGCGCCACCGTGTAGGCCGCGCTCCCGCCCTCCGGCACCTCCAGCGGGTCCGTGGCCTGCGCAAACACAAGAGCCGCCTCTTCGGCCTGCGCAATCACAAGAGCCGCCTCTTCGTCATCATCGGTGATCGTGATCACGCCACTGCCGCTGCCCGTTGCGCCGCCGCCGAGACCCGTCGCGGTCAGCTTCGGCGCGCTGCCCGTATCCGAGGCCGGGATGGTCACCGTCACGCTCTCGGAAACCCCGCCGTCATCGTCAGAGGCGGTCAGCAGCACCGTCGCCGCTGTGGCCGAAACCGGATCACCGCCAGTGAAGGTCACCTCGCCCGTATTGGCATCGAGCGTCACTCCGTTGGGACTGCCCGAAAGCGCCAGCGTGAACGCCGTGCCCAATGTCCCGCCCGAAAACTGCAGCGGCACCGTCATCTCCTCACCCGTCACCAGACCCCGGCCAAGCGTCAGTTTGATCTCCGCCGTGTCACTCGCGTCCCCCTCATCTGCGCTGGTGTCCGGCACTGTCAGCGTCACCGCCGTCGGGTCATTGTCGATGAGGGTCAGCGTCATACTGGCCTGGGTGCCAAGTTCCACCAGGGCACGCTTGCTGAAATCGGAAATATTCACGAGATCGGACAGAAGAGCGGATCGTGCCAGATCAAGGATGATCTCCCGATCGGGGCGGTCAACATTATCATCATCATAGCTAAACGTGAATGGAAAGTCCGGGTCCAGTTTAGTTCCTGTAAACCCAAAAGAGGTATTGATATCCGTGGGTTTTTTGCGGCCCGGAAACAATTTCCTCGGGTCCCCTAAAAACAATTCTGTATCCGGCGTGTGATCGAGGCTGGCCGTAATGGTCACCGCGCCTGCGCCTTCCGTCGCGGTCGCAGTCGCTGACGAAAAGGTCAGAGTTGCCTTATCTCTGCTCAAAATTTTTATCGACGCCTTGGACGCATCGCTGTTCAGCGTGTAACCCGTACCATCCAGGAGGGTCACACTCACGTCTCCGGCCACTTCCGCCTTGCTGTCCGCCACGGTCGGGAACTTATAGACCACGCTGCTCCGACCGGCAGGAATCGTCACCGACTTTTCCCCCTCATTCTCCGCCGCCAAGAAATCGCTGTCTGCAAAATCGGCAACCGAGAGCTTCACGGTCAGGTCCGTCGCCGGTGCCGGGGTTGACGTGACCGTAAACGTGGCATTGGCACCTTCTACCAGCGCAGACCCGCCGGTGATCGAAATGACCGGCGGCCCGGTCACCGTCACCGCGACCGGATCGATGCTCATGCTAGTCGGATAATTGGTGGTGTCGGCACTCGTGGTCACCTGATGGCTGATGTTGGCGCTGCCCGCCGCCACCCCGTTCACCGTCACTTGCTGCGCTTGGTTCCAGTTGCTCGAGGTAAAGGTCAGCGTTGCGGGACTGACCGTGGCCTTCGCCGTGGCCGAACTGGTCGGGGTGATCACCACATTGCCGGTCGGGGCGGTGTCCAGCACAACATCATAGGTCGCCGTAGCCCCCTCTGTCACTTCCAGAGCCGCCGGGGTGACAGTCACGCCGGGCGTATTGACCTCGCCGTTGATCGTGATTTTGAAAGGAAGCGATGATGCACTGCTGCTTGACGAGCTCCAAGCGCCACTGACAGTCCTATCTCTTGTTCTCTTGTTGCCAATGCTCCAACCGGCCACACCGCCTGCATCCACAGCACTGTTAGCTGCGATACGCAGGCGATTGTTTTTATTCAATGCCTCAGTCACATCAATCGTGAAAAAGTATGTGGTATTCGCCTCAAGGCTGATGCCCGACGGCCCGGCTGAAAAGGTAAGCACATTACGTGAAGAATTCGACGCTGTCAGCGTGCCAAGCGATGTGCCCGGGACCCCGGAATTATTCGCATTGATGCTGGCCGTCAGCTTCGAAGCGATAACATCCCTGTCTCCCAGCTTCGCAAATTCAATGACAACGCTGCTTAAAGTATAACCGTTGCCATCGGCACCAGTCGTGAAAGTCTGGGCAATATCAATTGAGTTTAATAATTCTTTTTGATTACTATCGGATTGTCCATCATTACTCACCAGTACCGATTGCGCCTCGGCTCCTGCGGCGAACCCCGTTGCCGCAAACAGACCCAGCGCAAGAGCCGCGCCCATGCGGCGCAGGCCCGTGCCGCACAGGACAGAGAGGCGGCGCAGGCCGGTGGAAATATGGTGCTCTAATCGCGCAGGCCTGCGTGTGCCGGAGGGCTCAGGACAATCAGCGCAGACGCGTCCGGAAGTGGCCTGTCCGGGCCGCCATGATAGGAACCTCATGACCGCGTTCCGGCGTTCCGGCGTTCCGGCGTTCCGGCGTTCCGGCGTTCCGGCGTTCCGGCGTTCCGGCGTTCCGGCGTTCCGGCGTTCCGTGAAAGTGTGGGCTGGTAAATCAGGCTGTCAACACCAGGGATACCAAAAACGAAATTCAAAATTCTTCCGGTCAACATCATCGGCAAGCCTTTCAGGAGTCATCCACCCCTTGATGCTTCAAAACGATGTGCCACGCTCTCCCGCCATTCCGAATGCCGAACAAAACTCCGAAACGCAGCGCGGCTCCCAGGCCCTCACTACCGGGAAGGCTGGGCGTTGCACTTCACACTCGAAGCGGGGCAGTTAAAAAATACCGTCATCAGGAAATTCGCTGCCTTACAAAAGATGAAATTCGTGAATTTGAACAAATCATTTCTGATGAGGGATCGCACTGGAACTGCGTGGGTTAACCGGCGGGTTGAGAGCGGGGGACAAGATCGTCTTCACGCGCAACCTCGGGGGCCTCGGGGTGGTGAATGGCGAACGCGGAAGCGTCGAGGAGATCGGGGAGGAGATCGGACGGACGGGCCTGCGCATCCGGCTTGCCGACGGGCGGCGGCTGGAGTCGCTGGAAGATGACCGGCTGCGGCACATCGAACACATCTGGACCTCGACGGACAACGTGATCGCGGTGCCGGACGCGGACAGGACGCGGACAGCATGATGACGGAACGCGCGAGCCGGGTCCTTGCGCAGCCGCAACTCGATCCGGTCAAGCCGCGCCGAAAGCATGGCGAGCGAAGGGCCGTCGGGTTATTCGGAAGACAGCGCGCGCCGGACCAAGTATCCGCTCACCGACATGCGAGAAGCCTTGGCCAGCGCCCGGACAATCTCCCATTCTCTGTCGGTGGCCTTGACCGCCTGTTGTGTTCTGACCGACCTGTCTGACATCACATGACTCAGGTATGTGTAAGGGCAAAAAGCTATATGCACGGCAGCAAAAAGGGCCGAAAAGCGACTCAAAAACCGCTATGCTTTGTATATAGCATATATGCTTACATATACCGTGATCAGCGCAAAATCAGTGCAAAACGCGGGATTATGCGTACATAGTTCTCACCAAAAATGCAACTTTTTGCGACAGAGTGCCTGCAAAAAACATATATGTAGCACATATAAACGCTGCTTGAAGTACCGCGCAACATGCTGTATTACTTACGTTAATGAGAGGAATGACGCAAACTATGTAAGACGGCTTGCCCCTGATTTGGTCAGTTTAAGGTTTTCACACCGGGGTATCCATAAATGCATTCGTGATGCTCCGAATGACTTCTGGGACGACAATTTTTCCCATTTTGATCTTCGGCTGCGCCAGAACGTAGGCAGCAATACACGACAGAATGTGAACGAAGGCATTGGTCGGGGATCGGTGCCGCGTGTGTTCCAAACCCATGCCGGATTTGAGCTTGTCGAACAAGGTTTCGATGATGAACCGTTTTCGCAGCAGGATCTTGTCCAGGAGCGGCAGCAGATAGTTTTTCATGTTGCGGCGAATGCCGGTGATCAGATGTAGGCCGCGCTGCCACAAGCGCTGAAAAAGCGCTTTTGAAATGTAGCCTTTGTCGGCGAACATCTTGCCTTCCAGTTCGGCAACCATAGCTTCAAACGGCTTGCGATCATCGGTATTTCCAGCCGTGATCTTCACGGCCATGACCTGGCCTTTGTCGTTGATAACCATGTGCAGCTTGAAACCGAAGAACCAGCCCATGGTGCTCCGGCCGCGCTTGGCCAGTCCTTTGAAAACCTTGTTCCGGCCGATCCGGGCGTTATGGCAAACCGCCAGCTTGGTGCTGTCGGCAAAATAGATCCCGGTGTCTTCTCCGAGCTATGAGTGAATCTGGTGTCCGGGGGTTTGAATGACGGCGGTGCATCTGGTTGGAATGGCGTTGCCAAGTATCCAGCCAACCATTCAAGGACGCACCACCATGGACGACGCTACCATCATCAATTTCACTGGTCGAGACACTGTCAGTGACCCGCTGACCGATCTTCTGCGCAAAGGCGCTTATATGAGAAAGCGGTTGTCAAGCCCGGAGATTTTGGGTTCTAGAGCATTTCGTTTTCCTTCGTTCAGGCGGCCTTGCTGGCTTGGTATTCGGGTCGGAACGTTTCTTTGCAACGGTTGCGCCTTGTGTGCGCTTCACCAAACTTATATCCGGGTGGCTTCCAGCGACGCTGGTACTCTCCCACAATCCCGCGTGCTGCGGGCACAACGTTCCGGAGGTGGGACCCATCTCGGGATCGGCGTCTTTCAGCCTCGTGCCATTACGGTCACACACCGCCCGGTCTCCAGCCCTGCCGCGTCCGGCCAGACTAGATTCTATAGGGTCAGGCGAGTTTTGCCTCAGTGGGAACGAGCCCGGTTTCACAGAAACGCCATAGCGCAATCAGCAGTTTGCGAGCGAGTGCTACAATCATCACCCTGCGCATGCGCCCTTTTGCCCCTGCAGTGCGCTTTTCAAACCACTTGCTGAGCGCGCTATCAGGCTGATATCTAACCCAGCGCCAGGCCATTTGGATCAGGTTTGCGCGGATCCATCCAGGGCCATCGCCGCCGATCCCCTGATCCCGTTCCGTATCGCCACTTGCATGGGGAGTCGGTGCGGTCCCAACCCAACCGGCCAGTTCGCGGCGATTGCGGAAGTCTCGGTAGAAGACCTCATTGACCAGCAAAGTGGCATCGTTCGCGCCGATCCCTTTGAGCTGGCTGAGTGTCGCAATCTTTGCGGCCACCTGTTCATCGCTGCCTGCGACCGTATCAGCTATCGCTATCGTTGCGCCCTTGCAGGCAACTTCGTCACGTTCAGCCTCAACCTCCGCAATCTGTTTCTCGGCCAGTTGCATCCGATCCAGAATCCGCAATATTTCCTTGCGGGCCTGTGCAGGGAACGGCGTCCCATAGGCGGTTTTCACCTCATTGAACCGCGCTTCAAAGTCTTTGCTCCGAGGGTCGAGATCGAAGATGCCGTGCAGCTTCAGCAACCCCTTGATCGAGTTTGTTTTAGATGTTCGATCTTTGACCAATCGATTACGTTCTCGAAGCAGACGTTTACGGTCTTCCTGTTCAACATTCGGAACACGCACCTGGCTGAGAACCGAACTGTCGCCTCGATCATGCGCTAACAGCGCCCGCACCATCTTCTTGGCATCGATCCGGTCGGTCTTGCGCTGTTTAGCCTTGCGATTGACCAGCAAGCTGGCCGGATCCAGTACGATTGTCTCAATCGACATGAACTGATCCAGCCAGCGGGCCAACCAGAAGCCTTCATAACCAGCTTCATAGCAGCAAAGGACGCGCACCTGCTGGCCAAGCACTCGCTCTGCCCTGGCCTGTTGTTCTTCGATCAGGGTTTTGAGGGCGTCCGTGTCTGCCGCTGGAAGCACGTGCAGGCCGATCCGATCCCGGGTCGGGCTTTTAATCCCGAACACCCAAGACTTGCGTGATATTTCCACTGCGACGTAGACCGTGTTATTCTCGCCGAAGACTGGTGCTGCGGTGGCGTTTGTGGTGGACATTCGTGTTCTCCTATTCTGTGTTTGACGGCGCGATTTTGGCACCAGTCGCCGCTTTCTCATAGGATCTCGGGAATTGCTTCAGGCAGCAGTTGAAGCCGAAAGAGATGCCTTTCTGGCTGAGTTCGCCGAGCGCCGGACATCGGATGGCCGCGCGGCGGTTGTCGGCAGCGGGTATCATCCTGAGCGCGCGGTGCAGACCGGGATCGGGCCGGTCACGGTGAAAGTGCCGAAGGTGCGGGCGAAGGACGGCAAGCCGGTGACATTCCGCTCGGCGCTTGTGCCGCCCTATGTTCGGAAGGCAAAAGCCATCGAAGCGGCGCTGCCGTGGCTGTATTTGAAGGGGATTTCCACGGGTGAAATGGGCTCGGCGCTGAAGATGCTTCTTGGCCCGGACGCCACCGGTTTCTCGGCCAAGACCATATCGCGCCTCAAAGGCCAATGGTCGGCGGAATATGATACCTGGCGCAAGACCGATCTCGGTTGCGACGAATGGGTCTACATCTGGGCCGACGGCATCTATGCCATGGCTTACTCTGCCTCGTCCCCGGCTGCAGCGCCAAACGCGTCCTTGCCCGGCTCACCCGGATCGGATTCGGAGGTTTCCGGCCAAAGCGCATCGAGCGGAAAGGTGATGGCATCGAACGGGGGCAGGGAGACCGGATCATCGTCGGCCAAGGTGGCCAACAGAAGCCATTGGCTGTCCCGGAGTTCAAACGCTTCCAGCGTCCTGGCGTCAGGGTCCACGAACCAGAGATGTGACACCCCCTCGCGGGCATAGATGTCGCGCTTGCCGCCAAGATCAATCCGGCGCGTGGAGGGTGACAGCACCTCGCAGACCCAGTCCGGCGCGATGGTGCAATAGGCCGCGTCGGGATATTCCGGCATCGTCTCGCGCCGCCAGCCCGCCAGATCCGGCACCACAATATCATCGCCCAGATGCAATTCCGGTTTATCGATGATCCACCAGCCGCCGGGGCCACCCCGTCCTCGACTGAACGGGCTCACCAATTCGCCTCCCAGAATCGAACTTGCCCAAGCGTGCCGCATGGCCGGTCTCGGCTGCATGTGAAGGGTGCCGTCTATCACTTCGGCCACCCTGTTGGGCGGTGCGTCCAGAACATCCTGGTAGGTGGCCCTGCGCTGGGGCGGTTTGGCAATCCGGCGCTGTGTGTTCATATCGTCATCCCTCCCTGTCCGGCAGCATAAACTCTTGCTGCGGAACTGTCACTTGCCTCGCATCCGTCCGCGCGCTCCGGCGAAACGTCCGTCCTCGTCGATCCTCCTGCGCCAGGCATAGCCCGGCTTCCGGCTCTGGTCGGGATCAACCAACTGCAACTTCATCCCGCCCCCAGACATAATTCTGGCTGAAGGCGCTGGCCCCGGTGGGCACGCGCGTGACCCGCCCGGCGGCAACCGCTTCGTCGATCAGGCGCCGCTCCTCGTCAGTGATCCGCGTCGTAACAGTCCTGTCCCGGTCCAGGCGATTCCTTTCATCCATTTCTCACTCCTGCTCTCCAACCTCTGCCGCCCTCGGCCGCGGCCGGTCCACATACCCCCGTCGGACCAATCGCCGCGCCCTGTCCATCAGCGCGGTGACCGCCTGGCCCTCATCGGCGAAGCGCCGCCGGACAAGACGCGCGGCGCTGTCGATCCGACCGCATTCCAGAACCAGCACGGCCCCCTCGAACAGATCGCGCGGGACGGTGAGGTAAACAAACCGTACGCAACTGACCGGGAAACACGGACATCTTCTGATCATCAGCGATGCCCTTCACGACAAGCGCTTCCGCCCTGATTCACGCGCCTCGGTGCGACCAGTCCTCGCCCGGTCATTGTCCCCGGTCCCCGGTCGCCAGCCGCCGGACCCGCAGAATGCGCGCGACGGAGGTTTCCGCCATACCCACACGTGCGCTGATTTCCCGGGTGCTGAGACCGGCGGCAGCCCAGGCCTCGATCTGATCATCCCTTTTCTGCCGGGCTGCGGTGATCTCAGGGTCCTCGAACATCTCGGGCCGGCGATACCACCCACCGGTGTTGCCCCAGATCTGCCGCGCCCGTTTGTTCTCGACCTCGGCCAGCGCCTTCCAACGGTCCAGCATCGTGCCCTGACGTTCCATCCTGTTCATTTCACCCACGCATCCTTTCGGTTCCCGTGACAGCCATTGTCATAGCCGTGACCGGCTCCGGTCTCAAACCGGTTCGCGTCACGATCCCGGCATTCGGACCCCGTCTCACTGAACCACCCTTGGCCGGGCTTTCGGCTGTTTTCCCTGGCGGTCGCGCTCCCGGATGCCGAGGATGGCGCGGGTGAGGTTCAGTTCTCCCCGCCGTGCCCGGTCTGTGAAGGCCCTGAGCGCGCCGCCGGGGTTGATCACGGGCGTGACGGGATGGAACCTGTTGCGGTCGATGACGAGCAGGGCGAGGAAGGCGATCCAGTCGCCCATGACCTCCTCGGCCTCGGTCCAGGCCGAGACGTTGACGCCGAGTTCGCGCAACAGGTAGGGCAGGGCGTCGCGCCAGTCTTCGACCGCATCGAGATAGAGCGCGGCATCTTCGGAGGCGAGGTCGCGCAGGGCCTCTGGCGTGAGCTTTTGCAGAATTGCGGGGTTGATCCAGTGATCGGGTTCGGCAGGCTTGTTTTTTAAGCCATCATCGCGCCTGTTAGGGTGCGATGCGAAAGAATTCGTGTCGCCAGCTTTTGCTGGCGTCGTTTTTGACGTCGCTTGCGCGTTACAGGATTCAGTTAAGTTCTCTTGAGGTTGTATATGACATCGGACTCCCGAGTCCGGTG
Organism: Paracoccaceae bacterium; assembly: GCA_965242975.1. Classification (GTDB taxonomy): domain Bacteria; phylum Pseudomonadota; class Alphaproteobacteria; order Rhodobacterales; family Rhodobacteraceae; genus JAPPHA01. The sequence goes on from CBDETS010000002.1 coordinate 458,497, forward strand.
CGCCGGACTCACTGGTGCTCTCAAAAGCATTTTCCAGCCTGTTTTCCACAGGCCCGGGCGCAGACGATGGGGATGATTCTTCCATCTCACCCCGAGCCGGTTCTGCGTCAGCAACCCGTTGGGACGGGTAGGCGGGATCGGCTTCAGTAGTCGCCTTTTCTCCGCCTGTGGCCCCGGACGAACCCGGATGTGTCGCAGAGGGGTCCGGGACGGGCAGGGGGGTCAGAGCCTCCCGGATCCGGTCCTCCAGGTCGAGAATGGCTGCGTGATGGGCGAGAAGAGGCTCCAGGTCCATCCCGCGCAGGATTTCGGAGGGCTGATCCCCGCACAGGTCCTCGATCGCATTCTCGGACCAATTACGGGTTTCGATGTCGGGCGCGCCCGCCGCCAGCGCGTGCAAACGCTTGCGCGCGGTACGGATATGCAGGAGTGTCTCCTGCCGCTGCGCCTCGAGCGCGTCGGCCTCGGCGCAGAGCGCTACGAAACCCGCGTAATTCGCGATCGCCGGTTCCAGCGACAAACCGCATTGCACCGGAGTGTTGTAAGGCTGCCCGGCCCGGCGGCCGCGATAGCCATTGTCGGCCGTGGCCCGCGCCAGCACCCCCATCTCGACCAGTTCGGCCTCGATGCGCCGGAAATGCCGCTCGCTGATCCCCGCCGCGCGGGCCAGGTCGCATTGCCGCCGCCAGTTCACCGGCGCGCGCTCGGTGCTGTGCCAGGCCGCCCGCTCGGTCTGGTCCGCGATCAGCCGGAACACCAGGATGTCCAGCGCGCTCGCGCCCATCAGCTGCAGGGCGGATGTGATCATGGCGATGGCCCAGGCCTTGGTGATGTCGCCCGGTAACGCGAAATGATCCTCCGGCCCGGGCACGAAGACCCGGATGTTCTGCGCCAGCGGCGAGGTTTTCACACCACGGGGCGCTTCGAATGGCCTGTTCATGTTCTGCTGTCTCCTCGATTGGAGCGCAGGTCTGGCGGTCTGTACCGGCTTGATCGGGGCCTTTACGCAGCGTCAACCGAATGGGAAACCCACCGGCATTGCGCCTTCAAGGCAAACCAAACCGGCAAAGATAACCTCCCCGGTCCCGGAAATGCGTTTTCCGGGTTGCGTCTGTCGGCGGTTCGGTGCTAGTGTTCCGAGTCTGACACTTGCTACCTGTTTCCGCGGATTTCATCGAAGATTTCGAGAGCCCGGCGTTCTCGTGTGAGGATATCGTTGGCGGTTTTTGTCCAGACGAATGGCTTGGGCTTGGCGTTGTGCTGCAGCAGGTAGTCGTAGATGGCGGTCTCCAGATCACCGACGCTGGTGTAGCTGCCGCGTCGGATGCGTTTCGAGGTGATTTCGGCGAAGAAGCGTTCGACGAGGTTCAGCCAGGACGCGCTGGTCGGCGTGAAATGCAGATGGAAACGTGGATGCTTCGCTAGCCATGCCTGCACCTCGGCCGTTTTGTGGGTGGCGTAGTTGTCGAGCACGATATGGATGTCGCGAGGCTTGAGGACTGCGCGGTTGATGCGGCGCAGGAACTTCAGGAACTCCTTGGCCCTGTGGCGCGGCAGGCACTCGCCAATGACCACACCGGATTTGACGTCGAGCGCGGCGAACAGCGTGGTCGTGCCGTGGCGCTTGTAATCATGGGTCATCGTCGCGGCCCGGCCTTTCTTGAGCGGCAATCCCGGCTGGGTCCGGTCCAGCGCCTGTATCTGCGACTTCTCATCCACGCACAGCACCACCGCCCGCTCCGGCGGATCGAGGTAAAGCCCGACGATGTCGGTGACTTTTTCTTCGAACATCGGGTCGTTGGACACCTTGAAGCCCTTCGTCAGGTGCGGTTTCAGACCGGCCTCGGCCCAGATGCGCCCGACGCTCGACGGCGAAATCCCCACCGCCGCAGCCATGGTCGAACGGCTCCAGTGGGTCGCATTCGGCGGGCTCTCCCGCACCGTCTTGGCGATCACTTTCAGGCGTATCTCCCGTGGCAGGGGCGGCACCCGCGAGGGCCGGGTCTTGTCGCGCTTGAGCCCCTCCACACCCTCATCGAGATAGCGCGCCTGCCAGCGCCAAACCGTGGGCTTCGACGTCTTCGAACGCCGCATGATCTCGAAGGTGCCGTGCCCGTCCGCCGTCGCCAGCACAATCTCGGCACGCCAGACCAGCTTGCGCGGGGTGTTACGGTTGGCAACAAGGGCTTGCAATTCGGCTCGGTCGTCGGGGCACAGATAAAGGCAAATGTCATCGCGTCTCATGACACAACAGTGACACACAAAGCCGCAGATCGGAATCCTACGTCAGGTGGGGAACACTAGGGCCTGTTGACAATTATCTGGCGGCAATGATCGTTGCGCAGAGGTACCAGTTGGCGGCATAGCTGGTGTCTGTCTTGTCGTACCGAGTGGCTATGCCCCTGAACTCCTTTATCTTTGCGAAATAATTTTCAATCAAGTGTCGCCACTTGTACATGTGAGCATCGTATTGACGCTGGTCTTTTCGGTTCGCTTTGGGCGGTATGACAGCGGTAGCCCCACGATTTTCAAGATCCTATGAGAAAGCGGCGACTGGTGCCAAGATCGCGCCGTAATCTACGAGATAGGAGACACACGACATGTCCAACGCAAACACCACCCCAGCACAAGTCTTAGGCGAGACTAACACGGTCTACGCCGCAGTGGAAATCTCATGCAAGTCGTGGGTGGTCGGGATCAAGAACCCGGCTCGGGACCGGATCGGCCTGCACGCGCTTCCAGCGGCAGATACAGACGCCCTCAAGGCCCTGATCGAAGAACAGCAGGCCAGAGCAGAGCGAGTGCTTGGCCAGCAGGTGCGCGTCCTTTGCTGCTATGAAGCTGGTTATGAAGGCTTTTGGTTGGCTCGCTGGTTCGACGAGTTCATGTCGATTGAGACGGTCGTATTGGATCCGGCCAGCTTGCTGGTCAATCGCAAGGCCAAACAGCGCAAGACCGACCGGATCGACGCCAAGAAGATGGTGCGGGCGCTGCTGGCGCATGATCGTGGCGACAGCTCCGTGCTCAGCCGGGTGCGCGTTCCGAGTGTTGAACAGGAAGACCGTAAGCGCCTGATCCGGGAACGACGGCGATTGGTTAAGGAACGGACAGCATTAACGAATTCGATCAAGGGATTGCTAAAACTGCACGGCATCTTCGATCTCGACCCTCGAAGCAAAGACTTTGAAGCGCGGTTCAATGAGGTTGAGACTGCCTACGGGAAGCCGATCCCCGCACGGGCCCGCAAGGAGATATCGCGGCGTCTGGATCGACTGCAACTGGTCGAGAAACAGATTGCGGAGGTCGAAGCCGAACGCGACGAAGTTGCCAGCAAGGGCGCGCAGATTGCGATGGCGGATACGGTTAAAGGCAGCGATGAACAGGTGGCCGCAAAAATTGCGACACTCGGCCAACTCAAAGGGATCGGGGCAAACGATGCCACTTTGCTGGTGAATGAGATATTCTACCGAGACTTCCGCAATCGCCGCGAACTGGCCGGTTGGATTGGGATCGCACCGACACCTCATGCGAGTGGCGATATGGAACGGGACCAGGGGATCGGCGGCGATGGCCCTGGATGGATCCGCGCGAACCTGATCCAGATGGCCTGGCGCTGGGTTCGATATCAACCTGACAGCGCGCTCAGCAAGTGGTTTGAAGAGCGCACCGCGGGGGCCAAGGGGCGTATGCGCCGGGTGATGATTGTCGCGCTCGCCCGCAAACTGCTGGTTGCGCTATGGCGCTTCTGTGAGATCGGGCTCGTTCCCACGGAGGCAAAACTCGCATGACCCCATAGAATCTAGTCTGGCCGGACGCGGCAGGCTGGACCGGGTGGTGTGTGACCGACGAAGAGTAGGGCTGAAAGACGCCGTGATCAAGAAGGGTCCCACCTCCGGAACGTTGTGCCCGCAGCAAGCGGGATTGTGGGAGAGCGCCAGCGTTGCTGGAAGCCACCCGGATATAAGTTTGGTGATGCGCACAAGACGCAACCGTTGCAAAGAAACGTTCCGACCCGAAACATCAGACCAGCAAGGCCGCCTGAACGCAGGAAACAAAATGCTCTAGAACCCCAAATCCCCGAGCTTGACAACCGCTTTCTCATATAAGCTCTTCGAGAAGCCAATCGGCATCAAAGGCCTTGTCACCCAGCAATGCGTTAAAAGGAACGTCACAGATCAAGGGTTCCACCCCCTTCATGTCGTGTGCCTGGCCGGGTAGCAAAAGGAATTTCAGCAGGTTGCCAAGGGCGTCGACCAGAGCAACGATTTTGGTTGTCAGCCCGCCGCGCGAGCGTCCGATGGCCTGATTTTGAGTCCCCCTTTTGCGCCAGATGCCTTCTGATGGGCTTGGACAATCGTTCCATCAATAAGCGCATATTCGAAGTCTGGCTCACCATTTATGACATTGAAAATCCTTTCAAATACACCGCCTTTGGCCCATCGTCGAAACCGTTTGAACTGGCTGTTCCACTTCCCAAATGCTTTGGGTGGATCTCGCCACGGCGAGCCGGTGCGGACACGCCAAAAGACGGCTTCCAGGAAAAGGCGATTGTTGCGGGCAGTGACACCCGGGTCTCCCGCCTTGCCGGGCAGAAGAGATGCAATCCTCTGCCAAAGATCATCAGAAATCACAAACCGACCTTCGTCCATTCAAACCTCCATTTTTGGAGTTTGAATCAGTTCCCAGTCAAAATTGGAATCCCAATTGTCAACAGGCCCTAATTCTGAATCGTTCCAATTGAATGGATCTCCCAATGTCATTGGACAGATAGGCGGCATCAACCGATAATGAAGTTATGGAACTGACGGCAACCACACCTGTCCACTTGATCCATGTGGACCCCGACGTCAACATGGCACGGTTCTACGGGATTGAGTTGCAGCCGACGCTGTTTGGTGAAGTGTCCGTCCTGCGTACCTGGGGACGAATTGGCACGAGCGGACAAGCCATGATGGTGACGTATGAAGACGAAACCCAGGCTAGTGAAGCGCTCCAAAAACTCGAAAAGCGAAAGCGACGTCGAGGGTATGTTCCGGTCGGTGAGTGACTTAAGGTTGCAATCTGTTTCCGTAGCAAATCCCGAGCCTGCTGGCTCGTGACCGGGCTCTAGGTTCCAGCCGGCCTGCCGGCTTCCACCCAGAACACCCCAGCATGATCTCCCTGACGCAGTAGCCCCAGACCCGTCTCTTGCGAGCCGGGGCAGGGGCTTTGGGTCATGGTCGCTCCATGCCGTTGTGATCTGCCCGTTCGGGTGACGATCCCTTTTGCGCTCCCGCTGGATCGAAGATCCTTTGGCTTCTTTTGTTGGTCAGGCGGGATTTGGACAAGCCAAACGCCGCCCGACGTCAGGGGGAAGGCGCGGCCTCCCCCCTCGGACAAGACAAATAGACAAGACCGTGTCCTCGCGCGTTGCGCTGCGGGCCGCACCACTCTTGTCGATTTGTCCTGTCTCGCCCCTCTCCGCGTTCGCCACGGGGCAGGTTTTAGAGACGGCGCCCTTTCAGGGCTCGGCTCAAAACCAGCACCAAAAGGGGATCAACCCCAGAGGTCGCGACACAAAAGGAGAGACGGTTTTGAACAGTGAAGCAACAAAAGACATCGAAAATGACACCAGCCTTCAGGCGACAGAGATTGCAGCCCAGAATGATCTGTTTCGGAAAGCTCTGATCGACCCAAATGCAGCGATTGAGATGCACTCCAAGGGCATTCAGGGTCAGGTTTTTGTCACGCCGGGCGTGTCAGGCGAAGGAGTAGAGTTTCAGACTGCGGCTTTGGCTGCAGTGGCGTCGGATGATCAGTTTGACGAAGGCAATGACCCTTATGGCGATCATACGTTCGGAACGGTGACGATCAACGGCCAAAAGCTGTTCTGGAAAATCGATCTTTACGACGCGGATTACACATACGGGTCCGACCGCCCGTTTGATCCCGCAGTGACCCGCCGCGTCCTGACCATCATGTGCCCCAGCGAATACTGAGACCAGCCCTGTTCCAACGGGGCAGGGTCAGCATGCGCAACCCGCGCAGGAAAGGAGGTGAGTTTATGCCTGCAAAGATCATCGAACAGCGAACACGTGAAGCTGTGGAATTGCTCAAGAAGGGAGGTCTCTCCGCCAAGATCGGCCTCGCCTTCTTGAAACAACACGCAGCCGCCTAAGCGGCCCCGCTCTACCCCGGAAGGGGTAGGGCACCCTTAACACGAAGCGAAACACTCAAACAAGGATTTGCCCCATGAGCAAAGTCGAAACATTCACCGCACCGGAAACCATCGAAACCGTCGCCCTGTCCGATCTCTACCTGTCCGATCTGAACCCACGACAGGAGGTTGCCGAAGACGGCATTGCCCTCTTGGCCGACAGTCTGGTCATGTGCGGCCTGATCCAGAACCTCAGCGGTTTGCGTGATGCAGATGGCAAAGTCGCCATTGTGGCCGGTGGTCGCCGCCTTCGGGCTTTGAATATCGCCGTGACCGAGCGTGCTGATCTGGTACAGGTTCCAGTGAAGGTCACCGACAACCCCTTTGTGGCCGAACAGTGGGCAAATGCAGAGAACACCGCCCGTGAAGAACTGGACCCGGTGGACGAAGTCCGCGCCTATGGCAAGATGGCCGAGAAATCCCTGTCTGTTGCCAAGATCAGCAATGCGTTTGGCGTGACCGAAGCCCATGTGCGCCGCCGCCTTGCACTGGCAGGTCTACCCACCGCCGTATTGGACGCGCTCAAGGCGGGTGAGATCAGTATGGGGCTGGCCAAGGCCATGACCGTCAGCACCGAAGAAGAGAAAATTCTGGGAGTGCTGGAACAGGCCAAGGGTTGTCGGTGGTTCAGTGAGCATGATGTGAAACAGGCCCTGACCTCGGAGGCTGTCAGCAGCACCAACCGCAAGGCCGTGTTCGTGGGGCAGGAAGCCTATGTTGAAGCAGGCGGCACTGTCAGCGCTGATCTCTTTGCCGATGAAACCCTGTTCAATGACGGCGCGCTGCTGGATCATCTATTTGCCGAGAAACTGGCGGCAGAAGCAGCAAAGCTACGCGAAGCGGATGGCTGGGACTGGGTGGACACTCATGATGAAAGCTACATCCCCTATGGGTTCTCGGGCACCGCAGGCATGCACCGTCTGGACATGATGAGCCGGGACTTCACTGGAGAACAGGCCGAACGGTATGACGAACTGGCCGAACTCCATGAGGGGGAAGCTCTGGACGCGGAGGGCGAAAAGGAGCTAGCCGCGCTCGAGGATTATGCCGCGCCGTTCTATTCTGATGATCAGCGTAAGCTGTCCGGCGTGTTTGTCTATGTCGGCAACACTGGCGAAATCAAAACATCATCCGCCTATGTCGCGGCAGAACATGTGCAAGCCGCCATTGAGGCCGGTGTTCTGGCCCCGGTCAAAAAGCCAGAGATCAAGGAGGCACCAAAACCAGCCTATTCGCAGAAGTTTATTGACGATATGGTGGCGATCCGGCTGGCAGCTATTCAAACGGCATTGCTGGACAAACCTGATTACGTGTTGAGCCTGTTTGCCTTCTCCGCAACCCCGGCGTCTGGTCTGACCAGCAACCTGTTTGGATTTGGCTATGGTGGTGCTGAGCGGAATACGCCTGAAATTGACGACCAATTTATCCTCGACCCGCGCCTTGGCGGTGAGCGGGATGCGGCGGCAGAGGCAGCCTATGACCAGTTCCACGAGATGGCCGCACAAGGCAGCGTTGAGGCGTTCAAAGCGTTTCGCGATCTGGGCAAGAAGGTCCGGAATGGAGAGATCACGGCTTTTCTGGCCCGGCGGTTCCTGACCCAACGCCCGGAGTTCATTGCGGAGATTGAGGGTGAGATCGGCGCGGACATGCGCGCGATCTGGACCCCGTCGGCTGAGAATTGCTTCAAGCGCCTGAAAGGCTGGCAGCTGAATGATCTCTACAAGGACTTGCTGGACCTGCATGTCGACACTGACATGTTCAAAGCCTTCGCGAAATCCAAGAAAGGCGCGAAGAACGAGGCGCTGCACAAGCTCTTCAACGATAAAGAGCATCGGGCGGCACTAGGTGTGACCGAGGCACAGAAAGCGAAGATCGATGCCTGGGTGCCCGACTGCTTCTGAACCCAACGGGGCAGGGCGCTTTGCGTCCTGCCTATCAATCTCTGGCTGTGTTAGCCTCAATGATGAAAACTCAAAGTGGCATTGCGCAAACACCCCGTCGCGCATAGCTATCAGAGGTCCGTCACCCGGCCTACTTTTGAAGGTGGTACTTTCGCCAAAATGGATTTGGATAGACCCATGGACACCTCATCGAACAAGCTCGAGAAAGCGGCCCGCCGCGTTTGGAAATCCGCGCAGATGTTTGTCGGGTTTCACACGGATCAAAAGGGCAAGCCGCGCGCACAGCCAAAGCTCTGGCCGCCGAAAAACGGGAGCGCGTCGATCCATAGCGACCCCAGCGCGCAAGAGGCGATTGTTGTGGTCAAAGCCGCTGATCCTGAGGCCGCGCAGGACGTGCAGATCAAACTGCACCCAAACCGTATTGTTGTGCGCCGCGACGCGGATATGTGGTGGCAGGGTGTGGCCGTGGATGAGCATTCCGTGACGGTTCGAATGGCCGACAACACGATCATTGAAATCCGACATGACGGATCGGTCAAGCGACGTTCGGCGGACGATGAAACCCATGTTGAAGCAGATGGCAGCATCTTCAAGTTCACCGAATTTGCCGAGGCGCATATGACGGGTGACGGGGTGGAAATGACCCGGCGCACCGAGGATCGCATTGCCACGATCACAGCCGACGGTGTTGTCGATCGCGCGCGCAAGCGTTAGCCTGCACTCAATACCTCGAGACTTTCCTTCGGTTAAACTTGTGGCCCGCTTCGGTGGGCCTCTTTCTTGGGGCGGCATCGCGCGTTTTTTCCCATGCGCAGATTCTGCCGCCAGGCGCGTGGTAGATAGATTCCGCGAGGCGTTGAGACGTTGCGGCGAAATCCACCCCGCCAAATTGTGTCCGTCTGTTAACCTGTTCCGCGCAAGCACGGACCAGGGCCGGACCGTCCAGTCTCTGGCCTCCGCCAACTGGAAAGGGCGACTTGCGCCGCCAATGATGCTTCATTCTTTGCCACGAAGATCATACCGGCTCAGAAAGGCCACCTGCACTCGGAATTGAGCACTGCGCTCGGGTCGGACCGAGGCGATGTTGCCGCCACATACAGTATCGCATTGTTCAGATGACCCGTGTGCAGCGACCCCAGAAAGTCTTGCCTTTTCACTTGGCCTGAAAGTTTCAACCTCGTTGCCTGAGATGATCCTCGGCTGCCGTGTTTCTGAAGGTATGAACATAAACGGGCAGTCGGGGAAGACGCGCGGTGCCCGGACCGGGTGCCGTGCTTCAACAGGGAATTTCCCCTGCGCCTGCGGCGCATTCCGCGCGGATCAAATTCCCTGCTGACACCCCCTTGTTGCCCGCTTTTCAAATGTTCATCGAAACACGTCATAGCGAGGATCAAACAATGGTAACTCAAACTCTGAAACTGAACGTCAAGACCGGTGAAAAAGAAGGCAAGACTTTCTGGGACCGCTGCGGAGTTCTCTTCGTCAACACCGATGAGACCGGCAACATCACCTCGATCCAGGTCAAGCACAACATGTTCCCCGGCGTCGAGATGGTGGCCTTCCCAAAGCGGAACGATGACGAGCCCGTCACCGAATGACGAAAGGGCAGGGCGGCGCAAGCCGCCCTTTCCCGTGCTCCGGCCAAAAGCCGGACCACATATGCGCCACGCGTGGCGCACGGCCTAACGGCCGGGCAGGGGCAGCCAGCCCTTTCTCAAGCTTACTCATTTCTGACAACAAATGCAGACCCAAGAGTTTTGAAATGCCCTCTTCGCTCGCGCGGTCGAGGGTTATCCAGTCGGGTCAACTTCAACCTTGGGCGAAATTGGTCTGACCGAAGCAAGCTGTAAGCAGAGCCCCTAAATATCTCAGCGTCAGCCTGTGGTAACCCTCGGCCAGCGGTGCCCTGAATACCACCGCGATGTCCGACAATTTCTTGCTCATGGGTCTTATCCCTCAACACTTTTGCGGATCATTGCAGCAATCTCCGCGTCATTTTCGATCAAGACTTGTCTGAACAAGGTGCCAATGCTGATGCCTGATCGAAGGGTTTTCGGAACCGCAGACAGAATATCCTCCAAGGCGCTTTCCACTTCGCCGCCTTCAGGTGCCGAAACCTGAAACCTGATCGCGGCACGACGCTGCTCAACGGGCTGGCGGGTGCTTGGTTTTCGTTTTTCTCGTTCAGGTACCTTGGCCACTTCGACAGGATTGGGCTCTGGTTCAGCTTCAGGCTCATCCTGCCTTTGCCATTTAAGCTCTGTCACGGTTGGCGCGATGTCCGACGTTGATCCAGCCAGCAGGCTGTCGATGTCCTTAGGCCGCGACATGCTGCACCTCGCTTTCCTTCAAAGCGTTCAGAACATAATCAGCATTGCTCAGCGCTTTTTGGCACCGATCCGCCATGCGCCGGGCGTTCGACCTGGTCGTCTGGGTTTCCGCCCGTTCGATGGCTTCCTCAGCAAAGCCCATCAACCGCCCGATCGTTGTCCCCGCCCGCAGCGCGTCATCCATCGCGGCGGATTCGGCAATGCCGCCAATGCATGTAAACTGCTTTTCCAAAGCCTGTTTGCCCTTCTGGATACCGGCTGACTGCGCAACAGACTGCCGGGTAAACATGATGCGGAATTTCTCTTTCGGGTCTGCCGTGCTGCCGATTTGCTGCAAGGCCGCTTCACAGGATCGATATGTAACCAGGATAGGCTTGTATTCTGCCGATGAGCCGTCAGACGGGCACAACACCATGTCGGCCACGGCCATCGCCATTGCGGCGGTCATGCTGGGTTCGCCCTTGGTGTCGATCAGCAGGTAGTCAAAGGCTCCCGCCTTTTCCACCTCAAGAATGTGGGCATAGGCCAGTTTGGCATTCTCCGCATCTTCCTTGGCAAACTGCCCGGCCTCGATCAAAAGTTCATCGGCTGGGATCGGGTTCAATCCGTTCTTCTGATTCAACCATTCCGAGAGTGTTCCTTGGGAATCCAGATCGAGGATACGGACACGTTTGCCCTGATGGTGCAAAGCGGAAGCGAAGGCGACGAGCAGGGAAGATTTCCCAGCCCCGCCCTTGGAGTTTACGGCTGCATAGATTTTCAATTTGGTCTCCGGGTCTGGGCCCGAAAGCCACGCCGCGCAGCGGCGTGCCACAACCGGGCTCGCGATTGCAAGTTATTGCGCGACCCGTCACCCGCGCTGAAATCAAAGCTATTGCTTTTCTAAGCAATTTGCAATGCTTGCGGCCTGTGTGTCGTCAAGAAATGGGTGGTGCGCGGGTTGCAGGTTACAGGTCTTGCATTGCGTATGCTGGCAGGCAAGCGGTGGTTCATGGGTGGCAGCCTGCAACCTGCAACATCGGGTAGCCGTTGATTGCTGCTCGCGGTTTGCGGTTCGGGATCAGGTGGCTGACCAACGGCGCTGGTGGGCCGCAAACGGTCGTGCCTCGCGCAGCCGACCGCCTACATCCTACGCTTTCTTTGCGGGATAATACAGATTGTGCTATCGACAATCTGTTAGACTTGCAGTCGACTATCAATTCAACTTACACTTGAACCACCATACGCGCGGTCTGACGGGGCCACGCACGATTTCTGATCGTGGAGAAGCCCCGATGCCACAAGGCGTACCTAAATCAGTCACGACTACCATGCGCTTTGATGAGGACGAATTGGCGTTCCTCAAACAACGCAGCAAGGCCATGCAGCTGCGCAGTGTGACCGGATTGGTGCGTGTCTGTATCCGCGTGGCCTTTGGTATTCCGTCGAAAGAAGAGTTTCGAACACAGCAATTCGAAGAGCACCTGGTTCAGTTGGTCGGCATGGCGAATAACCTCAACCAGATGACCCGCGCCGCCAATGCCGGAAGGTTCCGGCTCAACCACCGCACCGAACATCAGATCGAAGCAATGAAGGTTGAGGTTCGGGAATTGCGCCGCCTGATCGAGGACTATTCCGATGCCGCCCATGAGCGATCTTTTACCCGTGCGCTGGAGATCGAGCGGCTGGCGGAAAAACAGCGCGCTACGCGTGTGTCACCAAAGGCGAAAGTTAACTCTTGACCAGCCTGACCGCCGCATATGACCCGGCCTGGGATGCGCTCTTTGGAGAGTTTCAGCTTATCCCGAACCTGAAACCGCGGCCCGGTCAAAACCCTGTGCGGTCGCGGCGTCGTTCACCGCAGCGGCAAAGCGCATCAGGTATGATTGCCAATGCACTTCTGACCAATCAGGCGGTGGTCAAAGTAGTCCGCGGTGGCGGTGTCACGGCATCTGGGCGTCTGGGTGGCCAGCTGTCTTACATCACCCGCAAGGGCACGGTTGAGATGGAACGCGGTGATACCGGCGAGCTGACGCATGGGATGGAAGGCCTTCGCGACGTTCAGGATGAGTGGGCGAAGGATTGGGACCGGATGGACGCGCGGGTCACGAACTACAGCTATCACATCATCCTGTCCTACCCCAAGGACACAGACCGGGAGGCAGCGAAGCAAGGCGCGCGCAGTTTCGGCGCGCGTCTGACGAATGGCGACTACGGTGACCGCTACAAATATGTGATGGCCCATCACGACGACACCGGTCACCCCCATACACATTTGGTGATCAGCCGGGCAGGGGCGTCTGGCAAGACCCTTCAGATCAGCCGGTACGGGATCACAACGCAGGATCTGCGTGAGCTTCAGGTTGAAACCGCACGGGACGTTGGCATTGTCTTGACTGCCACCGGCCGGTTCAGCCGCAACCTGCGCCCAGAGCGCGAAAGCAGCGCACGGGTTCATGCGCGGCGCGACGGCCGGAATCTGCGTGAGCGGCCTGCGCTCGAGCGCCGCCGCGGTTTTCCTTTTTTTGGCATCGGTCGACAACAAGCCGCTTTTCCGGACCAGCTGCAGGTCATGAGCGATCAGCGCAATGCAGACTATGCCGCCCTAGGCGAAACACTCCGGTCGCATCACGCCGGTTTTGAGCAGGGCATTTTCACAACCCAATACCCAGGACGTGCCGAGACCCTGGGGGCCTTTAGCAAAGCTGTACTCGGCGCGGCATCAATCCTGGTGACGGACGGGGTTCTCAGATCAGAGGAAATCGACATGAATACGCAAGTCGCCAACCAGATGGACCCGACACAATCCCCGGCCATTGATGGGGAGATGAAGGCCATTGGAACTGATGTCCGTGAGTTTATCACCGGCATGGACACCAAGGCCGAAGCCATGGAGGACGAGGACAAGCGCAGTCAAACAGAGGCTGCGATTTCGCGTGTCCTGCGGGACTATGAGCCGCTTATGGATGAAGAAACCAGAACATTCTTTGGCAAGCGGCTGGAACGGGACGAAGAAGTTGAGGTAAGCCGTGATGACATCGATCCGACACGCCAGCGCCGGGCTGCAGAACAAGACGCAGCAGATCCAACGCGCACCCAGCCCATCGGACAGGCGCAGGCAGACTTAGATCGTCGGGAGCACGCCGATGCAAACGATCGGCGCGCTGCTGCCACCAAGGCTGTGCTGAAGGATGCCGACAGGCAAGTGGCTGAGCGGTTCGAAGCGATGGGCATCAATGGCGATCTGGTGCTGTCACGTATCCGCAATGGCGCCGATGTAGACCGGCAGACGCGTGAAAACTGGTTTGAACGCGATGTTAAGACTTTGGCCAACGCGCATTCGCTTAGCGAGAGTCAGGCGCGGATCGATATGAAGACCGCTTATAAGAATGCTTCTGAGATCTACCGCGATGCCCGTGATGAAATCCGTGACATCAACCGCGCCTTTGCAGAGGGCAGGGGAGAGGACTTCCGGCAGGAGAAGATCAAGAACGGTGTTCAGACTGAAACCCAGACCATGAAAGGGCAGGGCTTTGACCGGGCTGCCATTGGAGGCCGTCTGCTTGAAATCGAAGACCGGGTACAGGAGTGCGTCACAGGCCGCGCACCGGATCGCGCTGAAGGTGAAGCGCGCCCGGGCCGTGACCAGCAAGGCCAGGCCCCAGATGTCCGCGCTGCCGGTACAGCACCGCGACGTCCCGATCTGGAGGCCGGTGTGCGTGGGCAAATTATTGGAAACGGTGACGCGCTTTACAAAGAAGACGAGAAAGACAGCATGTCGCCTTATGTCGATCTGAAGGTGGATGGTCGGGACAAACCGTTCCGCGTCTGGGGTGTCAATCTGCCCGACATGATGCAGCGCGAAAACTTGTCGGTTGGTGACACGGCCACGCTTGCCCATGACGGGTACAAAAGGGTGACGGTCAGCAAGGTTGATCCAAAGACTGGCGAAGCGAAAAACATCGAGGCAAACCGCCGCGCCTGGAAAGCAACCGACATCGAGCGCGCACCACGCGACAACGATCGATCGCAGGAACAACCCATGCTGTCCGATGCTAAGAATGCAATGGCAGGCGAGAAGGCCCAGCAGGATCGCGCGGTACGGCAGGAGGTCTCGGTAGAAACCGGTGTCACGGGTGTCATCGTCGATGCCAAAGAGGCTCTGGTTCGCCTCGATGATCCAGACAGTAGATCTTTCTATGTCGATATGAAGGTTAATGACAAAGACGAGCCGGAACGAATCTGGGGCACTGCTCTGCAGGATCAGATGGCGCGGAACAACATAGCGATCGGTGACACAGCGACATTCGTCAAAGCGGGCAAAGAAGAAGTCACCCGCTCACGGCGGAACCCTGAGACCGACGAGCCGGAGCGCGTCAATGTCACCCGCACGGCCTGGGATGTGAAAAACCTCGATCGACAGATTGACCGTGATCCTGCGGTGCAAGAGCAACGGCGTCGGGAGCGGGAAGAACGCGCCAAAGGTGATCGGGGTATCAGCCGATGAGCCGTCATCTTGAAAGCACGTTGAATCGGGTGTTCGGAGAGCAATTGCTCTCCGATCCCCTCTTGTCTGAAATCGTCCTGAATCCGGACGGCAGAATCTGGATTGAGCGCAGCGGCGAGCCTGCCATGCGTCAGATGGACGAGCCGATGGGTGAGAATGAGGCCGAGGCGCTTGCACATGACCTTGCTGGCGGTAATCCTATTTCCAGCAAAACGCCGCTGGCCGGTTCGCAGTTTGAAATCGACGGGTCGCTGTGGCGGGCGCAGGTTGCAGTCAAACCCGCCGTGGAAGATGGTGTTGCCTTTGCCTTGCGTCGAGCCGTGGTAAAGCAACTGTCGCTTGATGATCTGATGCAGGGCTTGCCGGACCTGGACGCCAACATGGCCGATCTGAAATCCGGCGTTGATCCCGCCGATGAGGCTGTTTTCGACGCCTACGAGAACAAAGGACTTGGTGACTTCCTGCGCGCGGCCGTCAAGGCCAAATGGAACATCCTTTTGTCGGGCGGCACATCATCCGGCAAGACGACCTGGTTGCGCGCCTGTCTTGGTGAAGTCGATCCTTCAGAGCGGATCATAACCATCGAGGATGTGTTGGAAATCCGGCCCAGCCAGCCCAATGCGGTGTCTCTGATTGTCAACAAGAACGCATCGAGTAGCGATCTATTGAAAGCCTGCCTGCGATTCCGGCCGGAACGGATCATGATGGGGGAGTTGCGCGGGGCCGAAGCCTATGATTTCCTGTCTGCTATCAACTCGGGCCATCCGGGCGGGATTTCCACCCTGCACGCAGCATCACCGGAATCTGCCTTGTCACGCCTGGCGTTGATGGTCATGCAGGCGGATACCGGGCTGACCTATTCCGAAATCCTTGAATATTGCCGCTCGATGATCGACGTGATTGTGCAGTTTCGAAAAACCGGGGATCAGAGGCGGCCGGTTGCCGTCAGGGTGCTGAGGGAGAAAGCGGCATAGGTTTTTGAACGTCCGATGGAGAAGTGGCCGCAAGGAGCCCAACCTGCTCATTTATTGAGACGCAGCGAATGACCGGTATCTGAGCGCGCTGTTCCCGAGACCCAGAACTCGTTACGCCTTGATTTTACCTGTTCAGCTAGAAAATCAACAAATAGCCGGACGCGGGTTGTATTCCGAAGATCACGATGCAGCAGCAGCCAGATGCTCCGATACGGCATTGGTTTTTGGAACGGCGCGCGGATCAGATCGGGATGGCGGTCGCCAAGATTGCACGCAAGATAAGCCATGCCGAGACCGGAGGCCGCCAATGTGATCAAGGGCACAAGTTCTGAAACACGATGCTTGAGCTGGGCTTTCGGATAGCAACTGTCTTTGATCCATTTGGCCGTAGTGGCCTCTTCTGGCTCATGCCAACCGATAAAATGAAGTCCTTCTCCGCCGTTGTCGCTGATCTTCTCGGCGTACTCTCTGGTGCAATAGGCGGCCTGAGACATTTGAACCAGTTTTCTGCCCACCACGTCATCAGTCACGTCATTGGCAATGCGCAGCGAGACATCCGCTTCGCGCCGTGTCAGATCCCGGATGTCGTTTGTGAAACTCATGTTTAGGGTAATGTCTGGGTAGAGGTCAGCGAAGGCGGCGAAATCATCCATCAGTGAGGTCATCGCCAGACCATGGGGCAGCGTAACGTAAACCGTGCCCGATGGTTGCGCATCCCGGCCAACGATCACCCGAGACGCAGCGGTCATTTCTGCCTCAACCCGTTCCGCATGCGGCATCAGGTCTTCGCCGAGCTGTGTCAAAACCAAACCTTGCTTGGAACGATCAAAGAGGCGACTTCCGACAAGTTCCTCCATAACTGAAAGTCTCCGGGTCAATGTCGTGTGGTTTACCTGAATGCTATTTGCGCCGCCCCGCAAAGTTCCAGTTCGTGCAACAGCAAGAAAGTACTTCAGATCATCCCAGTTGAGAGAGTGGCTTTCCTTGATCGACATGAATCATGTGTTTCATAATTGAAGCATTGTGTCCACAATTACCCATCTACAGTTCATTTATTCACCATCCTACCTTGGGCCTGTCGAACTTAAACCCAAGGACCCTACCCGATGAACCAGATACAATCTGTATTGATCACCGGCGCAAATGCCGGACTGGGCCGAGAAGCGGCCCGGCAACTTGCGCTTCAGAAAGGCATATCCAAAGTCTATCTGGCCTGCCGCAACCCAACCAAAGCCAAGGCAGCGAAATCATCGCTGGAACATGAAACCGGACGCGAGATTTTTGAAGTTGTCTTGATGGACGTGACCGATCCGGCTTCGGTTCGCGCCGCTGTGGCCGAACTTTCCACCCCGATTGACGCTGTCATCCTGAATGCGGGTGGAACGGGCGGGCAGAACCCAAACAGCCTCACTAACGATGGCGTGACCAACATTTTCGCAACAAACGTTCTGGGCCATGTCGTGCTGGTAGACGAGCTACTGGAACGCCAGTTGGTAACATCCACAATCCTATACGCTGGGTCCGAGGCCGCACGCGGTATTCCCAAAATGGGTATGCACCGCCCCGACCTGACCGACGGAACAGTCGACGAATTCAAATCAATCGCCGACGGCAGCAAGTTCGGACCCGAAGGCGACCCGATGCAGACCTACGGCTATGCCAAGCTCACCGCGACCTTGTGGATGGGGGCGATGGCGCGTCAGCACCCCCATATTCGCTTTGTCACTATGAGCCCCGGAGGCACCGCAGGAACTGCTGGCTTTGACGACCTGCCACTTATGAAACGCATTGTCTTCAAACATGTGGGCGGAGTGCTGATGCCCCTGTTCGGCATGATGCACAGCGTTGAGGCGGGGGCAAAACGGTATCTGGACGGGTTGCTGAACCCGGAATTCAAGACCGGCCACTTCTACGCCAGTCAAACCGGCTATCCCACCGGGCCGGTCGTGGATCAAGCCAGCATCGATGGGGCTCTGTCAGACATCACCACTCAGGACAACGCGAACCAGGCACTACGTCAGTTCGCCTGAATCAAAGGAGAAACAAAATGGAAACCACACTGAACATCTTTGTCATCCTCGCAACCCTCATGCTATCGGGTCTCGGTATCATGTCGATGTTTGCACCCCGGCGCATGGTAGCCAACTTTGCCATCGAGCCAGTCGGCACCGCCGGACTCAGCACGATCCGTTCGGTGATTGGCGGGCTGTTTCTGGCCTCTGTGGCTTTGCTGGTGATCGGTCTGACCACCGGGCAGACACTGGGCTATGTGGCTGTTGCGATCCTGATGGCGGTCGTAGCTGTCGGGCGTATTGTCGGAATTCTGGCGGACGGGTTCGACAAAGCAGTACTGCCCCCGTTGGTCGTTGAACTTGCGATTATCGCGGTGTTGCTGTCAGCCTACTACCAGCTCTCCTTCTAATCGACTTCGAAGCAGATGGATGACGGCTGGATTGAAGTCGCCATCCATTCGGCCCATCATCAAGCTCACGAGCGGACATTCGAGCAATTCCGGCTTTGTCCGCCGTCCTGTCATCCGACACTGAAGTTTGAACGTCCGAGATGTGCGGTTTGCGGTCCGCTGCATGTGCGAAGGGCGAAATTGGGGTCAGCGGCAGGTTGGGGCTCTTACTTCCAATCGGAACACATCGCAGAGAACGGCAGTGGCGAGCCCTAAGTTCAAATTTCTGCAACGTGCATCAATGCCGGAAGTGCAGAAGAAAGCTGTCGTTGAGTGTTCTATTCAAACCGCACCTTCTTCACTTTTTGGGTTGTGCTTTTGCTCCCAAGGGGTGTCTCATACAAATTGTAATGTGATCATTGGATCTTAGCCGTGTTCGACGCGTCGACATACCTCGCGATAACATCGATTGCAGTCATCGGCACTGTTCACGTTTTCTGCGTGTCTTTTTACCGGAGATTCCCCGCCCTAGCAGGCTGGCTTTCTGATTTTTCATCTGGGATCGGACTTGGCTATGCTTTCCTTTTCTTACTGCCAAAAATCGGTGAATTGTCGACCGATTTGGCTGCAAATGGGAAATGGGAAAACTCGCTGTTCGGTTATTCGCTCCTAGTGTTCCCCACCTGACGTAGGATTCCGATCTGCGGCTTTGTGTGTCACTGTTGTGTCATGAGACGCGATGACATTTGCCTTTATCTGTGCCCCGACGACCGAGCCGAATTGCAAGCCCTTGTTGCCAACCGTAACACCCCGCGCAAGCTGGTCTGGCGTGCCGAGATTGTGCTGGCGACGGTGGACGGGCACGGCACCTTCGAGATCATGCGGCGTTCGAAGACGTCGAAGCCCACGGTTTGGCGCTGGCAGGCGCGCTATCTCGATGAGGGTGTGGAGGGGCTCAAGCGCGACAAGACCCGGCCCTCGCGGGTGCCGCCCCTGCCACGGGAGATACGCCTGAAAGTGATCGCCAAGACGGTGCGGGAGAGCCCGCCGAATGCGACCCACTGGAGCCGTTCGACCATGGCTGCGGCGGTGGGGATTTCGCCGTCGAGCGTCGGGCGCATCTGGGCCGAGGCCGGTCTGAAACCGCACCTGACGAAGGGCTTCAAGGTGTCCAACGACCCGATGTTCGAAGAAAAAGTCACCGACATCGTCGGGCTTTACCTCGATCCGCCGGAGCGGGCGGTGGTGCTGTGCGTGGATGAGAAGTCGCAGATACAGGCGCTGGACCGGACCCAGCCGGGATTGCCGCTCAAGAAAGGCCGGGCCGCGACGATGACCCATGATTACAAGCGCCACGGCACGACCACGCTGTTCGCCGCGCTCGACGTCAAATCCGGTGTGGTCATTGGCGAGTGCCTGCCGCGCCACAGGGCCAAGGAGTTCCTGAAGTTCCTGCGCCGCATCGACCGCGCAGTCCTCAAGCCTCGCGACATCCATATCGTGCTCGACAACTACGCCACCCACAAAACGGCCGAGGTGCAGGCATGGCTAGCGAAGCATCCACGTTTCCATCTGCATTTCACGCCGACCAGCGCGTCCTGGCTGAACCTCGTCGAACGCTTCTTCGCCGAAATCACCTCGAAACGCATCCGACGCGGCAGCTACACCAGCGTCGGTGATCTGGAGACCGCCATCTACGACTACCTGCTGCAGCACAACGCCAAGCCCAAGCCATTCGTCTGGACAAAAACCGCCAACGATATCCTCACACGAGAACGCCGGGCTCTCGAAATCCTCGATGAAATCCGCGGAAACAGGTAGCAAGTGTCAGACTCGGAACACTAGCACGCTGCAGGCGCAATTCTGAATATACTGCTTTGACTGAATTGCCCTGAGTGTTTTTGAGTGGGCGATTCAAATTGTCACATGGCCGGATGGGTTTTGATCTGTCTGTCTCTGTGCATGTCAAACTTCGCAACCGTTTCGTTGACAGATGACGAGCGCGCCGCGCTTGAAATGCTCTGTCGTCGTCGCAAGGTTGAAGCCTTGGTCTGGAAGCGTGCGCGGGCTTTTATACTGCTGGATGCAGGTTATGACCCCAAGATTGTTTGCGAGATATTGGACATCGGGCCTTCAGTTCTGATGGAATGGCGTTTTGCCTATAAAGCTGACGGTCTCGCATTCTTTGGCCTGAAGGATTACAGCCCGCGCGAGGGGCACCTGTCATTCCCTCAGGAAGAGGCGGTGAAAGAACATTTCAGCGAGCATCCGGCCCGCTGTGTCGATGAAATCCGCGCTTATATTCTGGCCGAGTTTGGTCAGAGCTACTGTCGTTCTGGTGCCTCAAAGCTGATGCGACGTTTGGGATTCGAGTACAAAAAGCCTCTCGCGCTTTCCGCGCAAGCCGATCCAGACCAGCAGCAGGCATTTATCGACTGGTACGAGGCGCTGATGACCGCCCTGTCGCCGGATGAGGCGGTTGTGTTTTCGGACGCCGTACACCCCGAATATCAGAGCCGCCCCGCGCATGGCTGGTTTCCCAAAGGGCAAAAGACCGCTGTGAAAACCACATCAGGTCGCAAGCGGCTCAACATTCAGGGGGCGCTCAATCTTGAAACCTTCCAGTTCACCTTCGTGGAGGGCGAGAAGATCAATGCCGAAACGACCCGGCAAATGCTGGAAAAGATCGAACAAAGCTACCCCACGAAGACCGCAATTCACGTTATCCTCGACAATGCGCGCTACCATCATGCAAAGATACTCACACCATGGCTGGAAAGCCCGGAGCGGCGCGTGAAATTGCACTTCTTGCCCTCATACGCCCCACATCTCAACGCGATCGAACGACTTTGGGGCATCATGCACAAATGGGTCACGCACAATCAGCATTACCCCAGCTTTGCCGCGTTCACCGTCGCCATATTCGAGTTCTTCCGAAAAACGCTGCCCGAAAACTGGACCAAATTCCGAGACACCGTTACCGACAATTTCCGCGTCGTAGCGACCCAAAACTACAAGGTGATCTGAGCAACAACATTCAGGTCAATTCGGTCGCGGGAGTATATCCACAAAAGAAGAGAGTTTTCTCACGAGAACGAAGTTCGCGTTATCTATATGCAAAACCTGCACGAACACTTGGGAGGTCCAAAACTTGAGGATGCCACTGGGCTGCACTTGCCGGTTAAGGTTCGTGATCTGGTTGAAGAAGTCGTGCTTGCCCCTCAAACACCCTCTTGGGTAGTCGAAGCGGTGACGGAAACAACACGAAAGTTCGATAGTGAAATGCCCATTAGAACTTCGTCGCTGCTAGACTCGCCGCGTTCCCAATAAGGAGAATCCTTTGGTCTTGAACATATCAACCACCGACTTCATCGCGATACTTGCCTTGGGAATTTCAGTCTTCAACATGGGTTGGGCCGTTTACCGTGACACAATGAAGTCAAGACTCAGCGTGGCTGTTGGAGTTAAGAGAATTTTTCAATAAGGATACAAACCGTCTGACCCATTTGTCCTTTTAGAAATTACGAACCATGGTCCAATGGCCAACAAAGTTGGCTTCCCGACCGCCAGAGCTTCATGGTTTCGGCGAAGAGTGCTGAGGTCGAAGTCCTCTTACGCAATGGTGATGCCAGACCTCGAACATGAAGCCACGACGCCGCTTCCAAAACGATCTGAGCTTATAGAAATTGGAGAGACGATTTCTTACACTTTCCCCTATAACGAGGGCTCTTTTTTGAGAGACGAAAACCTTGTCCAAATCGGTGTGGTGGACGCGTTTGGAAGGCACCACTACTGTTCCCGGGGAGTAATAAGACGCCTTAAGAAAGGATTCAGAGAAGAGTTCTGTAGTCAAAAATAAGAGGCGGGAGAGATGAATGACGATGACCTTAGCAGGAAGCAACTTGCGTCGATTATCAATGAGATCGTGACCAATTCCTGTGACGCCATAACCTACACGATGGCGAGCGCTGATAAAGCCAAGACGATTTTGGATGTGCTCAAAATTTGCTTACTTGCCCTAATTCTATGGCGTGTGTGGTAACACTTGGCGTAGAGGCCTGTAGAGTCAAAAATGCCTGACGATTAGGACAGCAAGCCGCGCAGTATGTCCGCTTATTGCGGTTCGCGACGTGCCGCACCTGCAAATAGGTGAACTTGTAGCAATAGCCGGTAAGGGCTCTTACCGTCAGCCGAAGCGTCCCGTAGAGAAAGGTGGCATTGAACCCAACCCGTGAACTTAAATTTCTTGTTGCATGCGCACACAGCGTCAAAATCGCTGCAACCGCCAAGATCAGGTTCTCGCGCGGCGGCGTAGATACTTGCCATTAATGAATAGCGCAGCGAAGAATTTGAGGGCACAGATCAGGCTGCGGACAGAGCCGCCATTTGCGTTTCAAACCCGGTGCCTGAACCAAGGCAAGCCCACCGAACATTAATCAGTGGGACACTGCTCCCAAAACCGCTCAATCTCCGACTTCATAAGAGGCCAGCACGGATCGTTCGCAGAAGGTATGTGGCTGGAACGTAAGGCTTCGGCGGAGGCCGTCTAGCTGATTTGATTATCCGTGTTTACGGTTATGGAATGTATGATGAAAGCCCCTCCATAGAAGTTGGCCTGGTTTCTGTTGGAACTCAGCCCCCCTGTCGTCACCTTTCGGATGAAGAGAAGCTCCGGCTTGTAGAAGAAAGCCATGAGAGCAGCGTCGTTGAGACGGCCCGACGTCACGGCGTCGGTCGGTCGTCCCTGTCCCGGTGGCGGCGCCAATATCGTGACGGCATTTTGTCGGGGCCTGGAGCCCAGCCGCAGTTTGTTCCCATAGTTGCTTCTGATCCTGGGCCTTCCATTGGAGGCTCCAAAGAGTTGGGCAATCCTGCGGGCGCGGAAACTGAAGGCCAAAAGGCAGATATCCTGCTGGTGAACGGGCGCAAACTGTCCGTAGCGGTTACGATTGATCCGGATCTCCTGTCGCGCCTTTTGACTGTATTGGAGCCGTCATGATTGCTTTTCCAGCAAGTGTAAAAGTTTGGATAGCCGGGGGCGTGACGGATATGCGCCGGGGGATGAACACGCTGGCGCTGCAGGTTCAGGAGGGGCTTGGACGTGATCCGCATGGCGGGGAGATTTTTTGTTTCCGGGGACGTCGTGGCGATCTGGTGAAGATATTGTGGCATGATGGGGTTGGCATGTCGCTGTATCTGAAGCGGTTGGAGGCGGGGAAGTTCATCTGGCCCACGAGCGGTTCGGGTGATGCGGTAGCGATTTCTTCGGCGCAGATGGGCTATCTTCTCGATCACCCATGTTGATACCCCCCTTCGTCATTCTGACAGATTCTCAAATCCAGTTCGTTGATGTCATGATTTCGAAGGTCCCGCACATCGTCCAACACGACCGATGTGTCGGGAAATAGATATGCACCGGATGGTTGAGGATCGATGAGCAGGCGTTTTTTCTTTATCTGGACATAAAGCCAGTTAACCGGGATTCCCAGCTTTGCAGCAAGAGCAGTTGTGCTCAGGAAACCGGGAGCGTGATCCCACCGCCTGCGCGAAGGGGGCATCTTGATCCCTTTGGCCAGTCGAATACGCTGCACGGTGACGGGAAGAACCTTGTCGGCACAGCTTGCTGAACGATGTCCTTCTTTCGTGAGAATGCGCGCGATTTCATTGTCAGGGATCCCTGCCTTTGCCAACTTGAGCAGGCGCGCCCTCATTTCGTCGCCCCGGGCGAGTTTCGCGATCGCAGTCACCCGCATCTTGACGTCGAGTTCAGTCACCGCCCCGCCTCGCCATACGACGCGGACCAGTGCGCTCTCGGGCGTCCGGTCGAGCACCACCTTGTCTACCAGGCAGCGCAACAGCGCCTTGCGATGCGCCTCCGTGGTGGCAGGATCCGCCCAGATTTGCGGCAGACGTCCCGCAAGGGTCACCACCTTGCCGGTGAAAGCCTTCCCCATCGTCACATGAGCAGTCGGTTGTTCTGCGGACTGCTCGGCCAGCGCGGCCTCCGCCGCTCGAACCTCCACCAGCGCGCTTTCCCAGCGGCGCTCAAGTTCCGCAGCGACAAGACGGTTGTCAGGGTCAACGCGATTGAACTGCCGCTGTGCCAGGGCCGCGGCATAGCGTGTGCGCTCAACTTCGCGTTCGGCATTTGCATGCAGTGCGCTGTCGACCTGGCTCTGGGCCCGGCGCGCGCGCGACAGAGCGTCGAGTTCCGCAGGGCTCAAAGCAGTCAAGAAAGCGTCAGCAACAGCGGCGTCCACCGCTTTGGCCCGGATATGCTGGCAAGTGGGTAAACCGGAATGAGTATGCAAGTGGTTGCAAACATACTCTCCACCGCCCTTGTATCGGACATACATTTTATGACCGCATCGCCCACACCAGACTATGCCGTGCAATAGAAGTTCGCCGTCGCGGGGAATGCCTCTTGTTTTGGTGCGCATGTATTCAGCCCGGTTGTCGCTCACGATGTTGCGGATGTTCTCATAGGTTGGCCAATCGATATAGGCCGGATATCGGTCCTTCACGACTATCCGCCACTCTTCGAGAGGTCGTGCCACTTTTGCTGGGGAGCGACTGCCCGGTGTGGTGTCCCGAATGCGGGTCCGGCCATAGACGAAAGCACCTGCGTAAGCAGGATTTTTCAGGATCGTTGAAACCGCACCGACCGTCGCACGGGCCCAATGCAGTTCGCCATGCCGGTCCCGGCGGGGCAGGTCGAGACCACGATCATTCAGCAGGCGCATCACCTTGGCGATGCTACGCAGCTTCAGAAAGAGTTCAAACACAAGACCGAGCCGGTCCTGAACGGCCATATCAGGATCTTTCAGCACCACACCGCTCGGGTCCCTCACAAGGCCGACAGGTAAGGTGAGAGCAAGTTCCCCACGCTGTGCCTTGGCGATGAGGCCGGTTCTCAGACGGCTTTTGATCGTATGTAGCTCCAGTTCGGATATGGTTCCCTTGAGGCCAAGAAGCAGGCGTCCGTTGGCGTTGCCGGGATCATAGACGCCGTCGCGATCGGCGATCAAACAGCCCCGCAACCCACAAATGTCCAGAAGAGGATACCAATCGGAGCAGTTACGCGCCAGCCGCGTGACATCAACGGACAGGATTATCCCCACTTCGCTCAGCCCAACCCGGCCGACAAGTTCCTGGAACCCGCTGCGATGCGCAGCGGACGCGCCGCTCAGACCAAGATCGGTGTCAATCACGTCAATATCGGCCTTATGCCATCCAAGATCATGGGCGCGCTGGCAAAGCGCGTATTGCAGCCGCAGGCTCTCCTGGTTGCTCACGACCTGATGTGGCGTCGACTGCCGGATGTAGACAACTGCTTTGCGCTTCAGGTGCGTCGGCTGGATCAACTCGGACATCACGAAATACCTCTGCCAGAACCACGGCGATGTCGTCGGCAATCTGGCGCCTTAGCGCCACCGGCAGCATCGTCCAAAGATCTTCGGGCGCTATACTCATGGCACTCGGAATCTACCACATTTAGTAGGTCTAGCAAAGCCTCTGCACTCAATTTGGTAGGATGAGGCGGTAAAGCAAGCGGCTCGGTCGTCGTCACGGGTACATTCAGAGTAACCCTGTCGCGATACACGACCTCATAGCAAGGCGAAGAGCTGCCCCTGCGAAACCTCGACCGACCAAGAACCTGGAACGATCGCCCATAGAGCGGGTGCCGTGGATCAAGCACCTGAACTTCCTCCGGAAAGGATTCGTCTGCATCACCAAAGGGGGCATCCCCTAACACCTTCGCTGGAGGGGATTGACTGGCGCAATCCGCGCTGGACGCAACGGCCAGAAAAAGCGGGATAAATCGCCGTTACCCTGCTGTTTCCCATGGGCTTTTCCGGGTCGATATAGTAACTTTCGACCATGTCGGATGCTGCCTTGGAAATCGCTGAATTGCGTGCTGCGCTGGCCTCTTCGCAGGCCCATGCAGAGGTCTCTGCCGCGCGGGCGCGTGCAGCTGAGACCGAACTGGCACAGGTGCGCGCCACGGTCAGTTGTTCCGAGGCGCTGATCAAAGAGTTGAAGCTTGAGATCGCCAAGCTGCGGCGGGACAAATACGGGGTGTCTTCGGAACGCAGCAAGCGGCTGATTGATCAGTTGGAGTTGCAGCTTGAGGAACTGGAAGCCAGTGCGACCGAGGACGACTTGGCCGCACAGCAGGCAACAGGTGAAACGACCATTGTCAAAGGCTTCACCCGTCGCAAATCATCGCGCAAACCGTTTCCCGATCACCTTCCGCGTGAGCGCGTGGTGGTTCCGGCCCCGACGCAGTGCGACTGCTGCGGTTCCAGCCGGATCGTAAAGATGGGTGAAGATGTGACCGAGACGCTGGAGGTCATCCCCCGGCAGTGGAAGGTGATCCAGACGGTCCGCGAGAAGTTCACCTGCCGGGAGTGCGAGAAGATCAGCCAGCCTCCCGCGCCATTTCACACCATTCCCAGAGGATGGGCAGGTCCCTGCCTGATCGCCATGATCATGTTTGAAAAATTCGGTCAGCATCAGCCCCTCAATCGTCAGGCCGAACGGTTTGCGCGCGAAGGCGTAGACCTCAGCCTGTCCACCTTGGCCGATCTGGTCGGGCATGCAGCCGTTGCTCTGGCCCCGATCCACGCGCTGATTGAAAAGCACGTTCTGGCCGCTGGCCGATTGCACGGGGACGACACCACGGTACCGTTGCTGGCGCGCGGTGGCACCAAAACCGCGCGGCTTTGGACCTATGTGCGTGATGACAAGCCGTTCAATGGGGGAGCGCCCCCGGCCGCGCTGTTTCATTTTTCCCGCGACAGGGAAATGATACATCCCAATAAGCATCTGAACCGATGGCAGGGTGTTCTACAGTCTGACGTCTATGCAGGTTACAACGGTCTGTACGACCCGGACCGGGATCCCGGTCCCGTAACCCCTTCGTTTTGTTGGGCGCACGGGAGGCGCAAATTCTTCGAATTGGCCGACATTGCTGGCAACGTTCGCAAGAACAAGCCCGCCCATCAGATATCACCGGTCGCGCTGGAAGCTGTGCGCAAGATCGACGCGATCTTCGATATCGAACGCGAACTGAATGGCCTGGATGCCTCATGCTGTGCTGCCTGGCTCGGAGCGTCGGCCGATGAAGAAACTGCCAGCCGATGAAGGCAAGCTGCTGGCACAGTTGCACCGCTGGCGTGATGATGCTGAGAAAGCGACCGGTCACGCGATCCCGCGCGTCTGCGTTGCTTACGAAGCCGGGCGCGACGGTTTCTGGCTGGCGCGCTGGTTGCGGGACAATGGCATTGAGGCGCATGTAATGCACGCCACCAGTATCCCGGTGAAACGGGATCATCGTCGGGCCAAGACAGACCGTCTGGATTGCCTGTTATTGATGCGGGCTTTCCTAGGTTGGCTGCGTGGTGAGGAAGACCATTGCCGAATGGTTGCAGTCCCTACAGCCAAGGAAGAGGATGCCCGGCGCATGCACCGGGAACGCAAGACCCTGACAGTTGAACAGACGAAGTTGATCAACAAACTGAAATCGATGTTTGCCTGGCTTGGGATCCGGGGCTTCAAACCGCACCTCAAGAAGGCTCCCAAGCATCTCGAAGGGCTTGTCACACCCTCAGGTGATCCGATCCAGCCGAACACGCGTGCTGAAATCCGAAGGGCGATGGACCGCTTGGCTGTCATCAGAGGGCAGATTGAAGAGATCGACAAGCAGCGCAACGAAAAAATCGAACAGGAGAAACACGCTCAGCATCACGTCATGGTTGGGCTACTTGCGACGATCCGTGGGCTGGGTGTCGATACCGCCGACATGCTGGTGGGTGAGCTTTTCTTCCGTGACATCCCCAATCGCCGGGCTTTGGCGCGCTATGGTGGTCTGACGGGATCGCCGGATGAAAGCGGTCGAAAACGGCGCGAGAAAGGGCTGGCGCGAGTTGGTAATCCTCGCGTTCGAAACGGCATGATCCAGTTTGCCTGGCGGTTTTTGATGTTCCAGCCCGAGAGTGCGCTGGCCCGCTGGTACAAAGAGCGCACGATTGGTGAGCGCCCGGACATTCGCAAGAAGATGATCATCGCGCTGGCCCGCAAGTTGCTTGTCGCCTTGTGGAAGTTTGTCACGCAGGGCGAAGTGCCGGAAGGTGTCGTTCTGAAACCCGCAACCTGATCCTTAATCCTGAACTCCGAAATTCATTGGTCGGGTCCGGATGGCCTCTGATCCGACCATGAAGATCCGGGGTGGTGGCAACCCGAAATTTGTCATGGCTTGAATGCCGTACTGGAGAATGGGACCACCACTCCGGAGCCAGACCGCAGATGCGTGTGCGCCGTGGAAAGGCGCGTTTTCCTAGCGGGTGCGAATCCCGCCTAACAATTGTCGCTTCGGTTGGTAGCAGCCTGAGCGGATCACGGAGGTAACGACATGGTCTGAAGCACTCAGGTAGAAGGGTTGCGAGAGCAACTCAGCGACCATGCGGGCCGGAACGCGAGTGAACGCCGAGCAGGCCTCGAAAAGGTTAATGCGGGAGACGACCCACCACGTATCTGGGGAAGTCCGACGACAGACTGGGAAGCAAGCGACATACGCACCAGTCTGTTCCCGCCGGGGTATTGGCGTCGGCACGTATGGAAGATGGAAAACGTGGCAACACGGGAAGCCCTGTCGGTGGCGCGCGCACGCCAACCGGTTCCCCGCAAGGGACAGACCGGGCCGACAGGGTGGCGGACAGGCCCGTAGTACCGAGGACGCCGGGTAATGCCGGTCGAGGAAAGGGGCCTGACTTCAGAAGAGTATGGAGAAGGAAGCAAGGCATGACCACTGGTCAAAACCTAACAGGGTCACAACGTGTTCAGAAACTCCAGACCATGCTACATGCGAAAGCGAAGGAAGAACCCGACCGGCGCTTTCACGCCCTCATCGACAAGGTGTGGCGAATGGACTTTCTAACGGAAGCCTGGGACAGGGTGCGCCTGAATGGCGGCTCCGCCGGGGTGGACAGAGAGACAGTCGACCACATCGAAGCGTATGGCGTGGAGCAATGGCTCGGGGAATTGTCGCAGGACTTGAAGGACGGAACCTACACACCAAAAGCGGTGCGACAGGTTCTGATCCCGAAGAAACAGCCCGGCCAGTTCCGGCCATTGGGCATTCCCTGCATACGGGACAGGGTGGCGCAGACATCGGCGACGCTTGTGCTTGAGCCGATCTTTGAGGCCGACCTGCAACCGGAGCAATATGCCTACCGACCGGAACGGAGCGCGACGGATGCGGTCAATCGCATTCATCGGCTTGTGAATACCGGACATAACGAGGTTGTAGACGGCGACTTGTCCAACTACTTCGGCGAAATCCCCCATGCCGAACTGATGAAGAGCATTGCCCGCCGCGTGAGCGATGGGCGGATGCTCGGCCTCATCAAGGCATGGCTGGAAATGCCGGTAGAAGAGGAGGACGGAAAGGGCGGCAAGCGCCGCTTGAACCGCGCCCGCCACGAGCGGAAGGGAACACCCCAAGGTGCCCCCATCTCACCGCTCCTCAGCAACCTTTACATGCGCCGGTTCATTCTGGGCTGGACAGTGCTGGGCTACGCCCGGCGCTTTCGGTCAGAGATCGTGAACTATGCGGACGACTTTTGTGTTCTCGGCAAGGCCCCGGCGGCAGAAATGCTGGCGGCGGTCAGGCAGATCATGGATAGCCTGAAGCTGGCGATCAACGACGACAAGACCCGATGCTTGCGATGCCCGGAAGAGGCGCTTGAGTTTCTGGGGTATCGCATCGGACGCAACTACCGCCCGCAGGGGGGTGCCTATATTGGCACCAAACCCAGCAAGGCGAGCGTCAAAAGCATCTGCCGTAAGATCAGTGCGCAGACCGCTGCAAAGTATGGGCTGATGAGTTCTGGGGATATGGTGCGCCGTCTCAACTGGATGCTGTCCGGCTGGGCGAACTATTACCACCTCGGACAAGTCAGTTCGGCCTATGCGGCGATTGATGCGCACACGACCAAGCGGCTGCGACAATGGCTCTGTCGAAAGCACAAGGTGAAAGCTGGGAAGTATGTGCGCTACCCGGACGAACGGCTGTGGAACACCTACGGCTTGCTACGCCTTGCGCCAATGACGAAGGGCCTTCCGTGGGCGAAGGCATGACCTGTCGGAAAGCCGGATGCGGGAAAGCCGCACGTCCGGTTTGATGAGCGGGGACGAGGAAACGTGGCCATGGTGAGGACTGAGGCACCGGCACTACGCGAAAGCCGCCGGATAACAGCTACTCCCCACACCTACAGCAGGGCGCGCCTCTCCCCGACTCTACGTGCGCCGTGGAAAGGCGCGTTTTCCTAGCGGGTGCGAATCCCGCCTAACAATTGTCGCTTCGGTTGGTAGCAGCCTGAGCGGATCACGGAGGTAACGACATGGTCTGAAGCACTCAGGTAGAAGGGTTGCGAGAGCAACTCAGCGACCATGCGGGCCGGAACGCGAGTGAACGCCGAGCAGGCCTCGAAAAGGTTAATGCGGGAGACGACCCACCACGTATCTGGGGAAGTCCGACGACAGACTGGGAAGCAAGCGACATACGCACCAGTCTGTTCCCGCCGGGGTATTGGCGTCGGCACGTATGGAAGATGGAAAACGTGGCAACACGGGAAGCCCTGTCGGTGGCGCGCGCACGCCAACCGGTTCCCCGCAAGGGACAGACCGGGCCGACAGGGTGGCGGACAGGCCCGTAGTACCGAGGACGCCGGGTAATGCCGGTCGAGGAAAGGGGCCTGACTTCAGAAGAGTATGGAGAAGGAAGCAAGGCATGACCACTGGTCAAAACCTAACAGGGTCACAACGTGTTCAGAAACTCCAGACCATGCTACATGCGAAAGCGAAGGAAGAACCCGACCGGCGCTTTCACGCCCTCATCGACAAGGTGTGGCGAATGGACTTTCTAACGGAAGCCTGGGACAGGGTGCGCCTGAATGGCGGCTCCGCCGGGGTGGACAGAGAGACAGTCGACCACATCGAAGCGTATGGCGTGGAGCAATGGCTCGGGGAATTGTCGCAGGACTTGAAGGACGGAACCTACACACCAAAAGCGGTGCGACAGGTTCTGATCCCGAAGAAACAGCCCGGCCAGTTCCGGCCATTGGGCATTCCCTGCATACGGGACAGGGTGGCGCAGACATCGGCGACGCTTGTGCTTGAGCCGATCTTTGAGGCCGACCTGCAACCGGAGCAATATGCCTACCGACCGGAACGGAGCGCGACGGATGCGGTCAATCGCATTCATCGGCTTGTGAATACCGGACATAACGAGGTTGTAGACGGCGACTTGTCCAACTACTTCGGCGAAATCCCCCATGCCGAACTGATGAAGAGCATTGCCCGCCGCGTGAGCGATGGGCGGATGCTCGGCCTCATCAAGGCATGGCTGGAAATGCCGGTAGAAGAGGAGGACGGAAAGGGCGGCAAGCGCCGCTTGAACCGCGCCCGCCACGAGCGGAAGGGAACACCCCAAGGTGCCCCCATCTCACCGCTCCTCAGCAACCTTTACATGCGCCGGTTCATTCTGGGCTGGACAGTGCTGGGCTACGCCCGGCGCTTTCGGTCAGAGATCGTGAACTATGCGGACGACTTTTGTGTTCTCGGCAAGGCCCCGGCGGCAGAAATGCTGGCGGCGGTCAGGCAGATCATGGATAGCCTGAAGCTGGCGATCAACGACGACAAGACCCGATGCTTGCGATGCCCGGAAGAGGCGCTTGAGTTTCTGGGGTATCGCATCGGACGCAACTACCGCCCGCAGGGGGGTGCCTATATTGGCACCAAACCCAGCAAGGCGAGCGTCAAAAGCATCTGCCGTAAGATCAGTGCGCAGACCGCTGCAAAGTATGGGCTGATGAGTTCTGGGGATATGGTGCGCCGTCTCAACTGGATGCTGTCCGGCTGGGCGAACTATTACCACCTCGGACAAGTCAGTTCGGCCTATGCGGCGATTGATGCGCACACGACCAAGCGGCTGCGACAATGGCTCTGTCGAAAGCACAAGGTGAAAGCTGGGAAGTATGTGCGCTACCCGGACGAACGGCTGTGGAACACCTACGGCTTGCTACGCCTTGCGCCAATGACGAAGGGCCTTCCGTGGGCGAAGGCATGACCTGTCGGAAAGCCGGATGCGGGAAAGCCGCACGTCCGGTTTGATGAGCGGGGACGAGGAAACGTGGCCATGGTGAGGACTGAGGCACCGGCACTACGCGAAAGCCGCCGGATAACAGCTACTCCCCACACCTACAGCAGGGCGCGCCTCTCCCCGACTCTACGTGCGCCGTGGAAAGGCGCGTTTTCCTAGCGGGTGCGAATCCCGCCTAACAATTGTCGCTTCGGTTGGTAGCAGCCTGAGCGGATCACGGAGGTAACGACATGGTCTGAAGCACTCAGGTAGAAGGGTTGCGAGAGCAACTCAGCGACCATGCGGGCCGGAACGCGAGTGAACGCCGAGCAGGCCTCGAAAAGGTTAATGCGGGAGACGACCCACCACGTATCTGGGGAAGTCCGACGACAGACTGGGAAGCAAGCGACATACGCACCAGTCTGTTCCCGCCGGGGTATTGGCGTCGGCACGTATGGAAGATGGAAAACGTGGCAACACGGGAAGCCCTGTCGGTGGCGCGCGCACGCCAACCGGTTCCCCGCAAGGGACAGACCGGGCCGACAGGGTGGCGGACAGGCCCGTAGTACCGAGGACGCCGGGTAATGCCGGTCGAGGAAAGGGGCCTGACTTCAGAAGAGTATGGAGAAGGAAGCAAGGCATGACCACTGGTCAAAACCTAACAGGGTCACAACGTGTTCAGAAACTCCAGACCATGCTACATGCGAAAGCGAAGGAAGAACCCGACCGGCGCTTTCACGCCCTCATCGACAAGGTGTGGCGAATGGACTTTCTAACGGAAGCCTGGGACAGGGTGCGCCTGAATGGCGGCTCCGCCGGGGTGGACAGAGAGACAGTCGACCACATCGAAGCGTATGGCGTGGAGCAATGGCTCGGGGAATTGTCGCAGGACTTGAAGGACGGAACCTACACACCAAAAGCGGTGCGACAGGTTCTGATCCCGAAGAAACAGCCCGGCCAGTTCCGGCCATTGGGCATTCCCTGCATACGGGACAGGGTGGCGCAGACATCGGCGACGCTTGTGCTTGAGCCGATCTTTGAGGCCGACCTGCAACCGGAGCAATATGCCTACCGACCGGAACGGAGCGCGACGGATGCGGTCAATCGCATTCATCGGCTTGTGAATACCGGACATAACGAGGTTGTAGACGGCGACTTGTCCAACTACTTCGGCGAAATCCCCCATGCCGAACTGATGAAGAGCATTGCCCGCCGCGTGAGCGATGGGCGGATGCTCGGCCTCATCAAGGCATGGCTGGAAATGCCGGTAGAAGAGGAGGACGGAAAGGGCGGCAAGCGCCGCTTGAACCGCGCCCGCCACGAGCGGAAGGGAACACCCCAAGGTGCCCCCATCTCACCGCTCCTCAGCAACCTTTACATGCGCCGGTTCATTCTGGGCTGGACAGTGCTGGGCTACGCCCGGCGCTTTCGGTCAGAGATCGTGAACTATGCGGACGACTTTTGTGTTCTCGGCAAGGCCCCGGCGGCAGAAATGCTGGCGGCGGTCAGGCAGATCATGGATAGCCTGAAGCTGGCGATCAACGACGACAAGACCCGATGCTTGCGATGCCCGGAAGAGGCGCTTGAGTTTCTGGGGTATCGCATCGGACGCAACTACCGCCCGCAGGGGGGTGCCTATATTGGCACCAAACCCAGCAAGGCGAGCGTCAAAAGCATCTGCCGTAAGATCAGTGCGCAGACCGCTGCAAAGTATGGGCTGATGAGTTCTGGGGATATGGTGCGCCGTCTCAACTGGATGCTGTCCGGCTGGGCGAACTATTACCACCTCGGACAAGTCAGTTCGGCCTATGCGGCGATTGATGCGCACACGACCAAGCGGCTGCGACAATGGCTCTGTCGAAAGCACAAGGTGAAAGCTGGGAAGTATGTGCGCTACCCGGACGAACGGCTGTGGAACACCTACGGCTTGCTACGCCTTGCGCCAATGACGAAGGGCCTTCCGTGGGCGAAGGCATGACCTGTCGGAAAGCCGGATGCGGGAAAGCCGCACGTCCGGTTTGATGAGCGGGGACGAGGAAACGTGGCCATGGTGAGGACTGAGGCACCGGCACTACGCGAAAGCCGCCGGATAACAGCTACTCCCCACACCTACAGCAGGGCGCGCCTCTCCCCGACTCTACATGACTGATAGTGTGGATACCCCGCCCAAGGCATCACAATGTGCCAGATGCCGTTATACTGAACGTGATCAATGTAGAAATAGGGAGGACATCCACATGTCGGAAGTTAGCATCATCGGCGTCGATCTTGCAAAGCAAGTTTTTCAGGTTCACGGAGCCCGCCCCGACGGCTCTGTTGCGTTCCGCAAGAAGCTGAACCGCGCCCAGTTCATGCCGTTTCTGTCCAAACAGCCGGAATGCACAGTTGCCATGGAAGCCTGCGCCACTGCGCATGGCTGGGGTCGCGAGATCGACAAGTTGGGCCACGAAGTGAAGTTGATCCCACCTCAGTATGCGAAGGCATATGTCAAAAGGCAGAAAAACGATAGGGCAGACGCGGAGGCGATCGCCGAGGCAACATCCCGGCCGACCATGCGGTTTGTTGAAGTCAAAACCGCCGAGCAGCAATCGCGCGGCATGCTGTTCCGTTCTCGGCAGATGTTCGTCAAACAGCGCACACAGAGCATCAATGCCCTGCGCGGCCATCTTGCCGAACATGGCGTGATTGGGCCGAAGAGCAAGGCGGGGATCAAGAAACTGAGAGCCGCGCTGGAGGACGAAACCAACGACCTTCCTGCCATCGTGCGCGACACGGCCCGGATGTACCTCGATCACATCGACATGCTGGCGACCAGGGTTTCCGATCTGACGAAGCAACTCAAGACGGAGGCGAAAGCGTCCGCCACGGTGCGAAGGCTGACAACAATGCCCGGCGTCGGGTTGCAAACCGCGCTGGCGATCGAAGCCTTTGCTCCGGACATGAGTTGCTTCAAACGCGGGCGCGACTTCGCGGCCTGGTTGGGTCTTGTGCCGCTGCAGCATTCGACGGGCGGTAAGGACCGGCTCGGCAAGGTCTCGAAGATGGGTCAGAAGGACATTCGACGTCTGTTGATCATCGGGGCGATGTCGGTGATTAGCGCAGCAACGCGGTTTGGGGTTCGCAAGGGCAGCTGGCTGGCCAGAATGTTGGACCGCAAACCGAAGCTGCTGGTTGCAATCACGCTGGCCAACAGGATGGCACGGGGCATCTGGGCCATGATGACGAAACAAGAGAATTACCGGAACCCGGAGGCGATGGCGTAAGCGCGGATCGCGCAACACTTCGCGCCGGTGCTTGGGACGTGTGAGGAGATCGACGAATAGCATGGGAGATTGATCGGACAGATCCGAACCGGGAAAACCATTATGATGCTACGAGCAACAAACACTCATCGACTGATTTGGACCCGGTTCGCGCATCACCATACCGGCCCGCGGTCATGCAAAGCGCCGCACAAGGAGGCCTTATAAATGACCGCATCCGATCACACGCTCAAACCGTTCAAAGATCGCTTGACACGAAAGGCCGGGTAGGAGGGGTCGTTACCGAGCCCCTCCCCCCACAGACCCGGACGTGCCCGCATTAGAGCATCCGGTTCCTCGCATGGTGGTTTCGCTCAAGCTGTGTAGATTGATCGCGTGACCGTGGCTTGTGGCAGGGGGAATAGCTTGAAGATGGTCTTGAACCTGTTCCAGCTAATCCGTCCATCGCGGTGTCGTCGTCCGAGCCAACGCCGCCAACTTCTGACCACGGCGTCCCGGAATGCGGACAGCCGTTTGCCATTGCCTGTCAGACCGTAGTAGGCGCAGTGACCCCGGATCACGGCGGTGAGGTACCGACATTGATCCCCAATTGGCATGTGGCGGTGCGTCTTGCACCACTCCCATACCTTCTTCACGGCGCGTGCAAACCGATCCTTGGCGGTGAACTGACGCACAACCCAGCGTCCCTTCCGGGACTTTCCCCAGATGTGGGTGAAGC
Source organism: Paracoccaceae bacterium (assembly GCA_965242975.1). Lineage (GTDB taxonomy): Bacteria > Pseudomonadota > Alphaproteobacteria > Rhodobacterales > Rhodobacteraceae > JAPPHA01. The sequence continues at coordinate 494,909 of CBDETS010000002.1, forward strand.
CGAGGAAGTCGAACCGGTTCTGCGTGTCATGCCCACCTGCCTTTGGTCGGAAGTCAACGTACCGCGTCTTGGTCGGGTGTAGCGCCAGCCCATACTTTGCAAGGCGTGCGCTTAGCGCGACTAGCACGCGCTCACCGTCTCTACGGTTTTTTAAAGCGATGACAAAATCATCTGCATAGCGTACGAGCCGGAAGGCTCCCACTCTGGATTGCACCGTCTCCATCATCCATTTATCCAGCACATAGTGTAGGAAAATGTTGGAAAGAATCGGGCTGACAACCCCACCTTGAGGGGTTCCGGTTTTCGAGCGTTGTAGAACGCCCGAATCCAGAACTCCCGCTTTTAGCCATTTGTCGATCATGCGGCGTATCACACCGTCCTTGATCCTCAGGTCGAGAAACTCCCGTAGGCGTCGATGCTCGATCGTATCAAAATAGGCTTTGACATCGGCATCTAGTACCCATCGCAGACCTTCCACGGCCAGTCCGTCCCGCAAGTCACTGAGTGCGTTGTGGGCTGATCGGTCGGGCCGGAAGCCGTATGAACAGGGCAGGAAGTCCTCCTCATAGATCGGTTCCAGTATCATCACGATGGCACGCTGCGCCACCTTGTCTTCCAAGGTTGGTATACCTAGCGGCCTGTACGTCCCATCTGCCTTGGGGATGTAGCGGCGCCGTACTGGCGGCGCGCGGTAGGTGCCGGATTTGATCCGGTTCAGAAGGTCCATAAGATTGGCCTCCAGTTCCGTCTCGTAATCGCCTGCCGCCACGCCGTCCACGCCTGCCGCCCCATCCTTGCGGGTGAGAGTCCAAGCCGTGAGCATCCAATCAAGGTCGATGTGGTGATGCAGTGTGGTGAACGCCATATCCGGGCAGGCTCTCGCCTGTTCGGCTATCCGCTCTTGTTTCGTTGACACGTCCACAAAGCTCTGTGTCTTCACGTGTTTCCCTCCTTCGGGTCCGTCCATGCGATGCCTCGCTTTCCTCCGCCGGGTCCCGATGGACACGGTTCCCCGGCCTCAACAGTACTATCAAGGCACTACGACTCCCGGTTTCGCTTCCCTTGGGCTTATTGTTTCGCCGTCCGGTACCGTGTGCTCCCGCGTGGTTCGTGTTGTCGCTCACGCGCTCCCGTTGCAGATGCGGGCCTGCCGCAGGCCGGGGTCTTGATTGTTGACGCTGGCGGTTCCCCTTCCAGCGATTTCTACACACGGACGAAGCCGGGTCTCCCAGGTTCCTTGGTGATCCATCCCGTGACTTTGCGACGTTCTTCACCCCCGGTCGGTCCGGTTCGCCTCGCCCATATCGGCGTTCCCGGTGCTGCCCCCGCTATACCCGACACGAAGACACCAACATTGTATATTTCGAGGGCCATCGGTCGCTTCACCACCCACTGTGTACGCTTCACATCGTGCGTTACCGCGCGGTATGCAACACTCGTTTCCGGCTGGCAGGCTGAACCTTTACCGGATGGGAGTCGAACCCACTGGACCACTACGAAAGGTTTCAAGTCATGCTATCCTCCTTCCCAAGGCTTCGGCCTGGCGCAAGGGTATCCATAAATGCACAGGGGTCGATATGTAAAGATCGACTTCGAATCCGGGATCAGCCCAGCAAAGGTCAACGTCACCTGCCGGCTCGATAACCAACCACCAGTTCCGTTTTGTTGATGGCAGGTCGTGATACAGGAATTGGACTACGGTACGCTGTTTCGGAAGCGGCTCGGGGTTCAGGTTTCGGCGCATGTCCCACATCAGCAATGACGGGTCGAGGTTCTTTAAAGACAGCGAAGACTCGACCCATTTCTGACCCCACATGCCGCCTTCGCGCCCGTTCCCGGACTGCTTGTACCCGCCAAAGGGGGATCCGTAGTTGTAAGCGCCGCCATTGATGTGTACCGCGCCCGCCCGCAGGCGGGCAGCGACGCGTTCGGCGCGGGTCATGTCGCCGGTTTGCAGATAGGCGGCCAGACCATAAGGTGAATCATTGGCTAATGCGATGGCCTCATCCTCGCTGTCAAAGGGCGTGATCACCAGAACGGGGCCAAAGATTTCTTCGCAATAGACGGTCATATCAGGGCTCACATCGGCAAAGATCGTTGGCTTGATGAACCAGCCGGTTGCCTGCCCGTCCGGCTTGCCAGAACCTCCGGCCAGCACACGCGCGCCTTCTTTGGTTCCTGCTGCGATCAGGGCTTGCACACGGTCATATTGCAGCTGATCAAACATCGGGCCCAAGTGGTCGCCTTCAGTTGATGGATCCCCGATGGTGAGGGTTTTCACCGTCGCCTTTGCGATCCCCAGCACCTGTTCATAGCAACTGCGCTCGACCAGCAGGCGGGTTGGTGCGTTGCAGCTTTGGCCGGTGTTGTACATGCATTCATGCACGGCCCTGGCAACAGCCGTTTCCAGATCAGCATCCGCAAAGACCAGATTTGGGGATTTGCCGCCCAGTTCTAGCGTCACCCGCTTCACGGTATCGGCGGCGTCTTTGGTAATGGCCACACCGGCGCGGGTTGAACCAGTGAAGGACATCATATGGATATCTGGGTGGCGCGACATTGCTGATCCCACCTGCATCCCGTCACCAAACAACAGATTGAACACACCGGGCGGATAACCCGCCGCGTCGATGATTTCGGCATAGATAGCCGCAGAAAGCGGCGTATGTTCGGACGGTTTCAGGATGCAGCAGCAGCCGGTTGCCAGCGCCGAAATGACCTTCAGCGCGATCTGGTTGATCGGCCAGTTCCAGGGCGTGATCAGCCCGCAGATGCCGATCGGTTCGCGCAGCAGCACATCACCATTTGGCAAGGTCTCACGATCGGGCAATAGATCAAAGGCATCAATGAACCCTTGCAAATGGCCGATGGCAGCATCGGCCTGCGCCTCGCGCGCCATGGTGATCGGCGCGCCCATCTCAGCAGACATAGCCTGGGCCAGATCTTCCAGCCGTGCCTCGGTTGCCGCGCGCAGCTGGTGCAGCAGCGCCAGCCGTTCTTCGCGCTGAGTGAAGGCGAAGGTTTTGAACGCCGCTGTGGCGGCAGCGACGGCGCGATCCACATCGCGTGCGTCACCCATGGCCACGGTGCCGATCTGCGCCTCAGTCGCCGGGTTGAGGATCGGCATCCGGGCGTCCCCCGCAGGGGCCACCCATTCACCGCCAATATAGAGGTGCAGCAGATCGGTCATGGCAGCTTACCCTTCGGGGGATTCGTGGAACACGATCACCGTCGGGCGATCTGCGGACAGTGCGGCGACAAACGCCTCTTGCGCCTCTTCCACTGTGCTTACCTCCAAGCCGTGGCAATGGCAGGCCTTGGCCAGCATAACAAAATCGGGGTTGATGCCTTCCACCCCAACACGGTCACAGCTGACGCGATCCATATCGTCCTGGATCTGCTTAAGCCCGCCGTTTTCCCAGATGATGATCGGCAGGGCGAGTTTTTCCTCGGCCGCCGTCACCAGTTCCGGCATGGTGAACATAAAGCCGCCATCACCGGCCAGAACGGCCACCGGACGATCAGGTCGCGCCATTTTTGCGCCAATCCCATTCGGCAGCGCATTGCCAAGGGCGCAATAGCCCGCTGGATAGAACCACTGGCGCGGGCCGGTCACATCCATGGCAAAGGCCCCGGTATAGACCAGTTGGCAGCTGTCCCCGGACCAGATGGTGTTTTCAGGTGCGACGGCGCGCAGCCCGTCCAGAAGCGCCACATGCTGGCGCTCGGATCCTGTCAGGTTGCCAGCAATTTCGGCACGGACCGCTGTGACGCGGGCTTCGGCAGCGGCGCGGTTTTCTGATCTGTGATCCGCCAGTTCCGCAGCCAGCACAGGCATGGCCAAAGCCGCATCAGCAACGATGCCAATTTCAGCAGGGTAAAAATCGTTGATTTTTGACGGGTCAATATCCACCCGGATGATCTTGCCATTCAGATCCATACGCTCAACGAAACTATCGGTTTCCGCCAGCTCGGTTCCGACGGCCAGAATGACATCCGCCTCACTCAGAAGTTTCTGCACCTCGGGCCGCACGGTTGAGGCCGAGAGCGACAGCGGATGGTTGTCCGGTACAATGCCTTTGCCCGCGGTGGAGGCCACAACGATAGCACCCGTCGCTTCGGCAATGGCGGTCAGTTCAACGCATGCGCCCGAGGCACCGCCGCCGGTCATAATCAGCGGGTTCTTCGCGGATTTGAGCAGCGCGGCTGCCTGCGCGACCTGGCTGTCCGCCGCTGGCGGCAGGTCGGCTGGCATCAGTGCCTGCCAGTCCCCATCGACCAGCTCGGCCTGCACATCAATCGGGATCGAGATATGCACAGGTCGGGGGCGGCCGCCTTTGAGTACAGCAAAGGCACGCGCCATGATCTCAGGCACATCTGCCGCACGATAAGCGGTGGCAGAATAGCCGGTCAGAGGCTCGGTCACCTTTTTCTGCTCGGTCACCTCATGCAGCACCCCCCAGCCTTTGCCGATGGTATTGGATGCCGCCTTAGCCGAGATCAGCAACATCGGCAGGCTGTCAGCGTAACACTGCCCCAAAGCCGTGGTCGCATTGGTCACACCGGGGCCAGAGATCACTAGTGCCACGCCAACCTCACCGGTCGCGCGCGCCCAGCCTTCGGCCATAAATCCCGCGCCTTGTTCATTGCGCGTCTGCACATGGCGCACGCCTCCATTATCGAGGCCCCGGCAGAAATCCAGCGTATGAACGCCGGGAATGCCAAACACGGTTGTGACGCCATAACGCGCCAAAAGGTTCATTGTGGCTTCACCACACGTGATTTGATTGCTCATATTTGTCTCCTGAATTTGACGGGGCGTTACCTGAATGAGGCGCGCACAGCTTTGAGGTATTCTTCACGCAACAGCGCAGTGACCGGGCCAATCTGGCCATCACCGATCTGCTGGCCATCTATTTCGGGCACCGGCTGAACATAGCTGGAGGCCCCGGTGGCAAAGGCTTCATCCGCCGCAAGGGCATCCTCCAGCGTATATGTGCCCTCAACCACCTTCAGCCCCTGCGCATCGGCGACCCGCAGCATGGTCTGGCGGGTGATCCCCGGCAGAATGTCTCGGCTGAGGGGGCGGGCATGGATGCAACCATCTTTGACATAAAAGAACGACATGGCCCCGCATTCAGTCACGGTGCCATCGGGTGCAATCATCAGCGCCTCATCGGCTCCGGCTTTGCGGGCGACTTCCTTGGCCAGAACCTGCCCGAGCAGGTTGCTGGTCTTGATATCGCGGCGCGCCCAACGGATGTCGGGGGCACTGGCCAGACGCAACGGCTGAGGCGCATCCGCCGCAAGCCCGCCATGCAGGGGCTGGGTAAAGGCAAAGACATTGGCCGTCAGCCCGTCAGGATAGAGGTAATCGCGATCATGCGCGCCGCGTGTGATGTGCAGGTAAAGGAAAGCCTCCTGCACACCGTTGCGCGCGATCAGCCCCATCAACCCGTCAAACAGGGCGTCCTCATTCATAGGTTGCTGCATTTCCAACTCGTTCAGAGAGCGATTCAGGCGCTGCATATGATAAGGGAAATCAATGATTTGCCCGTCCAGAACGCCAAATCCCTCATAGACTGCATCAGCAAACAGAAGCCCGCGATCAAAGATCGGCAGCTTGGCGTCTTCTTCGGGCATATATTGCCCGTTTAACCAGATGGTTCTGCTCATTGATCCCCCCGTAGGTTTGGTTGATTGTCCAGGAACCGCCCGGCACGGCGGCTGGTTTGCTGTCGGTTGGTAAAGGCGACCTGCCCATTGACTACAACGGTATGGATGCCCTTGCTGGGGCGTTCAGGCGTGTCAAAATCCGCATGATCCGCGATTTCATCCGCGTCAAACAGCACAAGGTCGGCCTTTTTCCCCACGGCAATTTCCCCGCGATCCGGCATGCCGAATTTGGCCGCAGACAGGCCGGTCATCTTGTGGATCGCCTGCGTCAGTGAAAACAGTTTGAGATCCCGGCTATAATGACCAAGCACACGCGGGAAAGTGCCCCACAGGCGAGGATGCGGCTTTTCGGTGCCTGGCAACCCATCCGATCCGATCATCGCCGCCGGGTGCTGCATGATCCGCTGCACATCCGCCTCGTCCATGTCGAAATAGACGGCTCCGGCGGGTTTCAGGCGGGTGCAGGCCTCTTCCCGCGTTACGCCCCAGTCCGCTGCGATGTCATCCAGCATCCGCCCGCCGCAATCTGGGTGCGGGGCGGACCAGATCACAATCACGTCTTTGGCTGCTCCAATAAACCTCTCCATCAACGCCGAGGAAGAGGCGACATAGGGATACACATCCAGCGCGACCTCTCTGGCCGTACGGGCTTCATCGATCATCGCAAGTGTGATCTTGCTCTTGCCAAAATTGCGGTGTCCGCAGCATTTGTGATGCGACAGGACCAAAGGCACCTCGGCTTGATGTCCAGTGGTCAGGGCCTCTTTCACGGCGTCGATCACCGTATCCCCTTCATCCCGGATATGGGTGGAATAGGTGGTGCCCTCGTGGCGACGCAACACCCGCGCAAGCTCAACGATTTCGTCCAGCGGAGCTTCCAACGCGGCAGGATAGTCCAACCCGCTTGAGAGCCCGGCGGCTCCTTCGCTCAGAGCGAGGTCCAATAGATCGGCCATTTGGTTGATTTCATCAGTATTCGCCGGACGGTTCAGATCTGGCCCCATCACCGTAGCGCGGAGCGCCGAATGTCCGACCAGCAGCCTGACATTCACCGCAGGCGGAGACTGGGTGATGGCCTGGCGGTAGGCACCGACGGTTTCAAAACTGAACTCCTTTAAGCCGGGAACGACGTTGAAGGGGTCCGGTAGACCGTCCTGCATTCGAAACGGCGCGGCACTGATCCCGCAATTGCCGGCCACCACTGTCGTGACACCCTGTGTGATCTTGAAGGGCATGTCAGGTGTCCGCAGCAGCGCCCAATCGTCATGTGTATGCACATCAACGAAGCCCGGAGCCAAACAAAGGCCCGCCGCATCAAAGACCGTTTCGGCATGAAGGTCTTGCAGATCGCCCACAGCAACAATCTGATCTCCAGTGACCGCTACATCTGCATGGCGTGCCGGACCGCCCGTTCCATCAATCACCGAAGCATTGCAGATCAGGAAATCGCATTCTTCTGGTATCAGTTTTTTACGTGTTTCACGCACGGCCAGCCTCCGTAGTTTAGTTAGGGTATCGTCTGTGAGGCTTTACTTATGGCTGATTTTGAGCATTTTACGGTGCAAAATGTGCAACATTGGAACGCCATGCCTCATTCCAACCCGCAAGAAAACAATCGCCTTCATATCGTCCTGGCTCTGATTCCGGGCTTCACGCTCAGCAATCTGACTGTCGCACTGGACTTGATGCGCATTGCCAACCGCGAGGCAATGGAGGAGGTATTCTCGTGGGATATCGTCACCCTCTGCGATGTCCCCTGTCGATCAAGCGCTGGCATCGAGATCGCTCCGACTTGTGCAATTGGGCAGATTCACACAGCGTCAGCTACAGCCGTACTGGCGTCCTGGTCGCCTGAGGCTGGCTACGTAACTTCTCTGTTTACTTGGCTGCATCGCATTGACCGCCAGGGCGGTATGATCGGCAGCATGGAAAACGGCGCCTTCATTCTGGCCAAAGCGGGTCTTTTGGGTTCTGCGGAGGCGACACCGCATATTGAAAGCCGCGATAGCTTTGCCGAAGAGTTTGCGCCTGAACTCCTAAGTAAAGATCTGCATATCCTGACCAATCACCGGCTCGGCTGCACTGGTATCGTGTCTGAGTTTGATCTGTTCTTTGCGCTCATCCGCCAAACTCAGGGGGGCAAGCTAGCCGATAGCCTGGCCGATATCGTCAGCTATGGCAGTCCCGAAACCAAGTTCCTCTCGCGCCCTTTGCACAGAGATCAATTGCTGTTCCGTTCCGACCAGCGCATCGCAAGGTGCATTGAGCTGATGCTTGCAAATCAGGAGCAACCGCTCTCTCTCGCGGATATTGGGAAACGGGCTGGAATTTCTGTCTGGCAGATGCGGCGGCTGTTTTTAAGGGAACTTGGTCGCACCCCTTCAACCTATTATACTCCCGCGACCGAATTGACCTGAATGTTGTTGCTCAGATCACCTTGTAGTTTTGGGTCGCTACGACGCGGAAATTGTCGGTAACGGTGTCTCGGAATTTGGTCCAGTTTTCGGGCAGCGTTTTTCGGAAGAACTCGAATATGGCGACGGTGAACGCGGCAAAGCTGGGGTAATGCTGATTGTGCGTGACCCATTTGTGCATGATGCCCCAAAGTCGTTCGATCGCGTTGAGATGTGGGGCGTATGAGGGCAAGAAGTGCAATTTCACGCGCCGCTCCGGGCTTTCCAGCCATGGTGTGAGTATCTTTGCATGATGGTAGCGCGCATTGTCGAGGATAACGTGAATTGCGGTCTTCGTGGGGTAGCTTTGTTCGATCTTTTCCAGCATTTGCCGGGTCGTTTCGGCATTGATCTTCTCGCCCTCCACGAAGGTGAACTGGAAGGTTTCAAGATTGAGCGCCCCCTGAATGTTGAGCCGCTTGCGACCTGATGTGGTTTTCACAGCGGTCTTTTGCCCTTTGGGAAACCAGCCATGCGCGGGGCGGCTCTGATATTCGGGGTGTACGGCGTCCGAAAACACAACCGCCTCATCCGGCGACAGGGCGGTCATCAGCGCCTCGTACCAGTCGATAAATGCCTGCTGCTGGTCTGGATCGGCTTGCGCGGAAAGCGCGAGAGGCTTTTTGTACTCGAATCCCAAACGTCGCATCAGCTTTGAGGCACCAGAACGACAGTAGCTCTGACCAAACTCGGCCAGAATATAAGCGCGGATTTCATCGACACAGCGGGCCGGATGCTCGCTGAAATGTTCTTTCACCGCCTCTTCCTGAGGGAATGACAGGTGCCCCTCGCGCGGGCTGTAATCCTTCAGGCCAAAGAATGCGAGACCGTCAGCTTTATAGGCAAAACGCCATTCCATCAGAACTGAAGGCCCGATGTCCAATATCTCGCAAACAATCTTGGGGTCATAACCTGCATCCAGCAGTATAAAAGCCCGCGCACGCTTCCAGACCAAGGCTTCAACCTTGCGACGACGACAGAGCATTTCAAGCGCGGCGCGCTCGTCATCTGTCAACGAAACGGTTGCGAAGTTTGACATGCACAGAGACAGACAGATCAAAACCCATCCGGCCATGTGACAATTTGAATCGCCCACTCAAAAACACTCAGGGCAATTCAGTCAAAGCAGTATAGGTGATTTCGTGGGCGGTATTTTCCAACCGGCCAACTGCGCGGTTCAGACCGTTGATCAAGGGATCAAGCTTGCTAGGCGTCAGCCCGTCAAGGCGACCAAGGCTGGCAATCACCGTGATGCGCACTTTGCCTTGCGCATCACGGTGTCCTTCGACGAGTTGCAGGTAGCTTCGCCCGCCCGATCTGCTGATACGCGTGTACATGGACGAACGCTAAATGCTCCAAGGTCAACAATACAAGCATAAAATTAAAGAGGCGTGTTACAACATGATATCGCCAAAAAGGCACACCCTCCAATGCTAACCCCTTGTTTTTATTAACCCGGGCCGCAAAATACCACTTCAATTCCGCGACGAAGTGTCGAAGTTGGGGCACCCGCAACTCTGGCCTGAGGTTGCGTCAATCCCATGGCCGGATATCCTGAACTCCGTGTATCCGGCCTGGCCTGTGCGGGGTTCAGACCGGGTCACGCATTGAAGCGCTCCGCGAACACAAATACGGGCGGCAGCCTGAGCCTGCAGGTTTGGGGCGCGCAACCCCTTGCCCCAGCGCCTGCCAGACGTAAAACATCAGCACCGGCTGGGGCACGGGATTCACCTCGGATTGTCCCCATGGCCATCCTTCAGGCCGGCAGCTTCATGGGGCTGAGTGTGAGCGCCATCGAATGAACATGTTTTGCCTCTTTGCGCAATCTGGACAGGTTCTTCTTTACGATCTCTTTCCACGCTTGCTGACCGCAATCCTTTGTCACGCTCAGCAAGCCGGTCTCAACATGCGAGACCCTCAGCGGCACCGTGAGACCGTTTTTGCCAAAGCCGTTTCCGCTCAGAAAGCCAAAAAAAGCCCGGTATCGGGGATCGTCCCTGAACTCCGCCCAGTCGACCGGGTGGGTGAAGTCCAGCCCATGTCTGAGGATCGGATCGTGTTTATACAGCTTCCGGGAGATGTAGTCCGACACCAATGGAGGCGGGCAGGTGGTGAAGCCCGAGATGATGTCGGTCGTCATGTTCAAATGGGCATAGCAGGCGTGATCGAAGCCCAGTTTCCGGCAAAGCTGCACCAACCTGGCCTCGAAGCTTCGCGTTTGATCCACAATTGCCTTTTCGAGATTATTCAGAAGCATGATATATTTTCCATCTAATTGCGCTACGGAGCTTATCGTGATGTGAAATAACTCTCCATTGGGGATTTCCCTAAGGTGCCGCGACGTCAACTTCTCCTCAAAATGAATTGATTGAATTGATAGTATTGAGGCATGGCGGGAGACGCGGCCAGCCCTGGCCCCGATGCGGTTGCTTTTTCACACAGCCCTCCTCGGCGGACCCCGGCCCGCAGGTCTTTCCCCGCCCCTGAAATACATGTATCGGACCTGTCCCGGCTCGAGGACAGCGCATCCGGATCACGGACGGGTCACGGGGACTTGTCTTCTCGCTGGTGAATAGTCTTCGGGCCTGGCGGGTTGTTCTCTCGCATGGACACGACAAAAGGAAGATGCACATGACCCCGCATATGGAAGCCCGCCTACGGGCGGGAATTCAGAATTACCTCGACAGCGGCAACCGGGAGCCGGTGACCGTCCGCGACCTCTTCGGGCCGGGCTGGGACGACATTCCGCCGCGCGCACGCTCCACGCTCGGGGCCTGGATGCTGAAGAAGGTGCGCAAGGGCACCTTTCCCGAAGTGAGGCCCGCAGGCCGCAACGCCGGAAATAGCATGACATACTTTATTTCGGACAGCGCTTCGGGACATGGATGATACACCCGTTGCCGCCTGCGGACCGACCCTGTCCGCCACAGGGAGCCGACGGTCCGGTGGACGATCCGTGGCGAGAACCGCTGTCCGAACCCGTCGCGCGCCCGGATCTGTTGCAAAGTTTTAACCATTTGAATTGGTGCGGCCAGGGCGAGTCTGGTTGGCAATGGTAACCAGTAGAAAGCTTGCTCATGATCTCTTTCAAAGGTGCACAGTATCTAGGGGAAGACCATCAGCTTTGCGGTCTTTTGTGACAGCGCCCCTTTGGTGCGCACCGTTCGGTGCCGAACAGTGGCAAACACGCTTTTGATCGGGTTCGATGTGCGCAGATGGCTCCAATGTTCCGCCGGGAAGTCAAAGAATGCGAGCATCGCGTCTCGATCCTTGGTCAGGCAGGCAACGGCCTTTGGGTATTTGACGCCATACTTCTCGGAGAAAACTGCCAGCGCCGCTTTTGCTTCTTTGCGCGTTCCGGCGTGCTGAATATCGCCCAGATCTGATTTCACCGCCGGGGCCATCTGCTTGGGAAAACAGTTCAGCACATTCTTCACCTTATGTACCCAACACCGCTGATGTTTTGTGCTTGGAAACGTCTTGTCCAGTGCGTTCCAGAACCCCATGGCACCATCTCCGACTGCGATTTCCGGTGGGACGGACAGGCCGCGACCTTTGATGTCGGTCAGCAATTCATGCCAGCTCTGTGCGCTTTCCCGCAAGCCGACCTGAAAGCCGATCAGCTCTTTCTTGCCCTCCGGTGTGAAAACCTATTCACAGCAAAAACCGTGCCTAACCACCTTACATAGTTTGCGTCATTCCTCTCATTAACGTAAGCAATGCAGCTGTTGCGTGTGACTTCAAGCAGAGTTTATATGCGTTACATATATGTTTTTGATGCAGCTTCTGTGGCAAAAAGCTGCATTTTTGGCAGAAACTATGCTCAAATAAAACTGCATTTTGCACTTGTTTCACGTTGATAGCAGTATGTGTAGGTATATATGTAATATACACAGCATAGCGTTTTTTGAGTAGTCTGCTGGCTACAAGTACAGTCATACATACATTATTTGATGCTTACACATAGCGGGACCAAGCATGCCAGACAATTCGGTCACAAAGCAGCGGGCGATAAAAGCAACCGACAGCGAGCGGGACATTGTCCGGGCGCGGGAAAAGGCTGCGCGGATGTTTGCGAACGGATACGTAGTCCGGCGCGCGCCGTTTCCCGAATAGCTCGACGGTCCTTCGCTCGCCACGCTTTCGGCGCGGCTTGCTTGATCGGATCAAGACCGCCGTTTTGACGCTGTGTGAAGTGGAGCGGATGCGGAGCGCGGGGAAGATAACGGCTGGAAAACCGCCCTTCACAGGATCGAGTTGCGGCTGCGCAAGGACCCGGCTCGCGCGTTCCGTCATCATGCTGTCCGCGTCCTGTCCGCGTCCGGCACCGCGATCACGTTGTCCGTCGAGGTCCAGATGTGTTCGATGTGCCGCAGCCGGTCATCTTCCAGCGACTCCAGCCGCCGCCCGTCGGCAAGCCGGATGCGCAGGCCCGTCCGTCCGATCTCCTCCCCGATCTCCTCGACGCTTCCGCGTTCGCCATTCACCACCCCGAGGCCCCCGAGGTTGCGCGTGAAGACGATCTTGTCCCCCGCTCTCAACCCGCCGGTTAACCCACGCAGTTCCAGTGCGATCCCTCATCAGAAATGATTTGTTCAAATTCACGAATTTCATCTTTTGTAAGGCAGCGAATTTCCTGATGACGGTATTTTTTAACTGCCCCGCTTCGAGTGTGAAGTGCAACGCCCAGCCTTCCCGGTAGTGAGGGCCTGGGAGCCGCGCTGCGTTTCGGAGTTTTGTTCGGCATTCGGAATGGCGGGAGAGCGTGGCACATCGTTTTGAAGCATCAAGGGGCGGATGGCTCCCGAAAGGCTTGATGATGATGTTGACCGGAAGAATTTTGAATTTCGTTTTTGGTATCCCTGGTGTTGACAGCCTGATTTACCAGCCCACACTTTCACGGAACGCCGGAACGCCGGAACGCCGGAACGCCGGAACGCGGTCATGAGGTTCCTATCATGGCGGCCCGGACAGGCCACTTCCAGACGCGTCTGCGCTGATTGTCCTGAGCCCTCCGGCACACGCAGGCCTGCGCGATTAGAGCACCATATTTCCACCGGCCTGCGCCGCCTCTCTGTCCTGTGCGGCACGGGCCTGCGCCGCATGGGCGCGGCTCTTGCGCTGGGTCTGTTTGCGGCAACGGGGTTCGCCGCAGGAGCCGAGGCGCAATCGGTACTGGTGAGTAATGATGGACAATCCGATGCTACTGTAGGTGATGTTGGAATAGTAAAATTAAACTCAATTGATATTGCCCAGACTTTCACGACTGGTGCCGATGGCAACGGTTATACTTTAAGCAGCGTTGTCATTGATTTTGCGAAGCTGGGAGACAGGGATGTTATCGCTTCGAAGCTGACGGCCAGCATCAATGCGAATAATTCCGGGGTCCCGGGCACATCGCTTGGCACGCTGACAGCGTCGAATTCTTCGCGTGATGTGCTCACCTTTTCAGCCGGGCCGTCGGGCATCAGCCTTGAGGCGAATACCACATACTTTTTCACGATTGATGTGACTGAGGCATTGAATAAAAACAATCGCCTGCGTATCGCAGCTAACAGTGCTGTGGATGCAGGCGGTGTGGCCGGTTGGAGCATTGGCAACAGGAGAACAAGAGATAGGACTGTCAGTGGCGCTTGGAGCTCGTCAAGCAGCAGTGCATCATCGCTTCCTTTCAAAATCACGATCAACGGCGAGGTCAATACGCCCGGCGTGACTGTCACCCCGGCGGCTCTGGAAGTGACAGAGGGGGCTACGGCGACCTATGATGTTGTGCTGGACACCGCCCCGACCGGCAATGTGGTGATCACCCCGACCAGTTCGGCCACGGCGAAGGCCACGGTCAGTCCCGCAACGCTGACCTTTACCTCGAGCAACTGGAACCAAGCGCAGCCGGTGACGGTGAACGGGGTGGCGGCGGGCAGCGCCAACATCAGCCATCAGGTGACCACGAGTGCCGACACCACCAATTATCCGACTAGCATGAGCATCGATCCGGTCGCGGTGACGGTGACCGGGCCGCCGGTCATTTCGATCACCGGCGGGTCTGCGCTGGTAGAAGGTGCCAATGCCACGTTTACGGTCACGTCAACCCCGGCACCGGCGACGGACCTGACCGTGAAGCTCTCGGTTGCCGATTTTGCAGACAGCGATTTCTTGGCGGCGGAGAATGAGGGGGAAAAGTCGGTGACGATTCCTGCCGGTCGGAGCAGCGTGGTCTATAAGTTCCCGACCGTGGCGGACAGCAAGGCGGAAGTGGCCGGAGACGTGAGTGTGACCCTCCTGGATGGTACGGGTTACACGCTGAACAGCGATGCGTCCAAGGCGTCGATAAAAATTTTGAGCAGAGATAAGGCAACTCTGACCTTTTCGTCAGCGACTGCGACCGCGACGGAAGGCGCAGGCGCGGTGACCATTACGGCCAGCCTCGATCACACGCCGGATACAGAATTGTTTTTAGGGGACCCGAGGAAATTGTTTCCGGGCCGCAAAAAACCCACGGATATCAATACCTCTTTTGGGTTTACAGGAACTAAACTGGACCCGGACTTTCCATTCACGTTTAGCTATGATGATGATAATGTTGACCGCCCCGATCGGGAGATCATCCTTGATCTGGCACGATCCGCTCTTCTGTCCGATCTCGTGAATATTTCCGATTTCAGCAAGCGTGCCCTGGTGGAACTTGGCACCCAGGCCAGTATGACGCTGACCCTCATCGACAATGACCCGACGGCGGTGACGTTGGCGCGGGTGGGCTCCGGGGCGGTGAACGAGGGCGGTACGGCCGAGTTCACGGTGACGCTGGGCCGGGCGCTGGTGGCGGGCGAGATAATCGACGTGCCGCTCTCGGTTTCGGGAGCGGGCGTGACCACGGACGACTGGAGCCTTGCGCTGAAGACGGGCGCTGGCCGCAATACCGGCGTGGTGTTGTCGGGGGAGACCACGGCAACTCCGAGCCTGCGCTTCTCTGGCGCTGCGGCGGAAACGGCGAGGCTGGTGCTGACAGCAACCCCAGACAAAGTTACGGAGACCGGCGGCGAGACGCTGAGCGTGGCACTCGGTCCTGATGACGCCACCGCGAACGGCTTTGACCGCACGAGCCTCGCCACCAATGTTGGCGGCGGCGCAGACCCGGACACGGGTGCCAACGCGTTCACCCTCACGGTGAACGAGGTGCCCGGTGTGACCGTCACCGAGACCGGTGGTTCTACCACGGTGAGCGAGGATGGTACGGTCACGGACAGCTATCAGGTGGTGCTGGCGACACAGCCGAGCGCCAATGTGACGATTGCGGTGACTTCGGACGATACGGATGTGGCCACGGTCGATACCAACACACTGACCTTCACGTCGAGCAACTGGAACCAGCCGCAGACGGTGACGGTGACCGGAGTGGATGACGCCGTGGACCAGAGCGCGGACCGGACGGTCAGTATCAGCCATGTGGCAACGTCTGCCGACACCATCTATGGCGGGATTGCGGTGGACCCTGTCAGTGTCACGGTCAGCGATGACGACATGGCCGGTGTGACCGTCACCGAGACGATCCTGAACGTGGAGGAAGGCGGTTCGGGGACCTATACGCTGGTGCTGGATTCGGAGCCAACCCAGGATGTGACGATTGCGGTCGCCCCGTCATCTCGGTCTGTGGCCACGGCCAGCCCCGCGACGCTGACCTTTACTGCGGACAACTGGAACACCGCACAGCAAGTGACCGTCAGGGCGGTGGACAACAGTATTGTTATTCCGGGCCTTAGCGTGTTTAACACTGGAATCCACCATACGGTAACGTCCTCCGATGACACGTATGACGGGATTGAGGTGGCGTCCGTCCGTGTCGCGATCAGCGATGACGACGAGGTCGGTGTGACCGTCACCGAGACGGAGGGTGGCACCACGGTGAGCGAGGATGGCACGGTCACGGACAGCTACCAGGTGGTGCTGGCGACACAGCCGAGCGCCAATGTGACGATTGCGGTGACTTCGGACGATACGGATGCGGCCACGGTCGATACCAACACACTGACCTTCACGTCGGGCAACTGGAACCAGCCGCAGAGTGTGACGGTGACCGGGGTGGATGACGCCGTGGACCAGAGCGCGGACCGGAGGGTCAGTATCAGCCATGTGGCAACGTCTGACGATACCGCCTATGGCGGGATTGAGGTGGCGTCCGTCAGTGTCACGGTCAGCGATGACGACGAGGCCGGTGTGATCATCACCGAGACCGATGGCGGTACGGTGGTGGGCAACGCCGACAGCAGGTTAAGGGAGGACACTTATCAGGTGGTGTTGGCGACACAGCCGACCCATGACGTGATGATTGCGGTCACCTCGGGCAATGTAAATGGTGCCAGAGTCAAAAAGTCCGGCGGCAGCGAGGTCGGCAGCCTGACGCTGACCTTTACGCCGGACACCTGGAACACCGCCCAGACGGTGACCGTCATCGGGTACGGGAATCGTGGCGACGGGCGGGTGAGCATCAGCCATGTGGCGACGTCCGACGACACTGCCTATGGCGGGATTTCGGTGGACCCTGTCAGTGTCGCGGTTGCAAATGTGATACGAACCCCTGGCTCTCTTCGTCTGGAGGAAGGCGATTCAGGTACGTATACGCTGGTGCTGGCGACACAGCCGAGCGCGGATGTGACGATTGCGCTCAGCGGGGTCTTATATACAGTTACAAATCATACAAATGAGGTCACGTTCGCCCCTGCGGCGCTGACTTTTACTGCGGACACCTGGAACACCGCACAGCAAGTGACCGTCACGGCTGTGGATAATGATGTTGTTGATTCCGGCGAAATTATAGGGGCCATCGTACATGAGGCAACGTCCTCCGATGGTACGTATGACGGGATTTCGTACGTCTTCGGTGTCTCTGTCAGCGATGATGACATGGCCGGTGTGACCGTCACCGAGACGATCCTGAACGTGGAGGAAGGCGGTTCGGGGACCTATACGCTGGTGCTGGATTCACAGCCGAGCGCAGATGTGACGATTGCGGTGACTTCGGACGATACAGATGTGGCCACGGTCGATACCAACACACTGACCTTCACGTCGGGCAACTGGAACCAGCCGCAGAGTGTGACGGTGACCGGGGTGGATGACGCCGTGGACCAGAGCGCGGACCGGACGGTGAGTATCAGCCATGCGGCAACGTCTGACGACACCGCCTATGGCGGGATTGAGGTGGCGTCCGTCAGTGTCACGGTCAGCGATGACGACATGGCCGGTGTGACCGTCACCGAGACGGAAGGTGGCACCACGGTGAGCGAGGATGGTACGCTCACGGACAGCTATCAGGTGGTGCTGACCTCGGAGCCGAGCGCCAATGTGACGATTGCGGTCACTTCGGGCGATATGGATGTGGCCACGGTCGATTCCGATACACTGACCTTCACGTCGGGCAATTGGAACCAGCCGCAGACGGTCACGGTGACCGGGGTGGATGACACAGTAGACCAGAGCGCGGACCGGACGGTGCGCATCAGCCATGTGGCAAGCTCCGCCGATGGCAGCTATGGCGGGATTCCGATCACCGATGTCAGTGTGACGGTGCGGGATGACGACAGCGCTCTTGCGGAGCGTGTGGTGCGTCCGGCGCTGGCGCGGTTCGGGCGCACGGTGGGCGAACAGGTGCTGGACGCGGTGACGGACCGGCTGGGCGCGGCCCGGACCCCGGGGTTCGAAGGCCGCTTCGCCGGAGAGGCGCTGCCGGACGTGATCTGCGACGACGGCAAGTCTGCCCCGGATCACGTTTTGGAAGACGACGACCGGCGCCGGAAGTGCGTCGGGCAGGGCAGGTATGAACCCGGGTCCGGCAGGCCTGCCGATCCATCCGTTGCCGCCTGGAGTAACGGGTTGACGGGTGGCCCCGGCGGCACCCCCGAAGTTCAGGCGAAGGAGACATCCGATATCCTGCCGGGCACGTCCTTCGCGTTGACGTCGGAGACGGAGAACGGTGCCGCGCTGGCCTTCTGGGGCCGGGGAGCGCAATCGGGCTTCAGCGGCCGTGCGGGTGATCTCGGCCTGGAGGGCGAGGTGACGAGTTTCATGCTGGGGGCGGATCAGGCGCGCGACGACTGGCTGTTCGGTCTGATGCTGTCGCGGAGCCGGGGCGAGATCGACTACACTCTGGGCGCGGCGTCCGGCGAGATGGAGACGGACCTGACGGCGCTGGTGCCCTATATGGGCTGGGATGTAAGCGATCGTCTGTCGGTCTGGGGGGCTGCGGGTCTGGGCTCCGGCGACATGAGGCTGAGGCCGGAAGATGGCTCGGAGTTCAGGACGGATATCGACTGGGGCATGGCGGCGGCGGGCGCTGACGGGGCGTTGGGGTCGGTCGCGGCGCTTGGCGGCGCGGAACTGCGGTGGCTGGCGGATGCGCTGTGGACCCGGACCACATCGGATGCGGTGCCCGGCCTTGAGGCAACGTCGGGGTCGACCACGCGGCTGCGGCTGGGGCTGGAAAGCCGCTGGGAGCACAGCTTTGCGTCGGCGGCCACGCTGAGCCCGCGCCTGGAAACGGGGCTGCGCTATGACGGGGGCGATGCGGAGACCGGGTTCGGGCTGGAGGTCGGGGGCGGTGTGGAGTTCACCGATCCGTCGCGCGGCCTGTCACTGGGGCTGCGGGGCCGGACGCTGGCGCTGCATCAGGACGGGAACTTCGAGGACTGGGGCCTGGCCCTCGACCTCGCCTACGATCCGACACCGGAGACGAAGCGGGGCTTCGCGGCCCGGCTGTCGCATACATTCGGCGGCGCGTCATCAGGAGGTGTGGACGCGCTGCTGGGGCCACGGTTGTTCCCGGAGGCCTCGCCGACGGGGGATGGGGACAGAAGCTGGAGCGTCGAGGCGGCCTATGGCGTCAGCCGGGGCCGGGGCCGGGTGGGCTCGCCCTATACCACGATCACCGCCGCAGGATCGGGCAGCGCCACAGGCGCGCGCCTCGGCTACCGCATCGA
The DNA here is from genome assembly GCA_965242975.1 of Paracoccaceae bacterium. Taxonomy (GTDB): domain Bacteria; phylum Pseudomonadota; class Alphaproteobacteria; order Rhodobacterales; family Rhodobacteraceae; genus JAPPHA01. The sequence goes on from CBDETS010000002.1 coordinate 514,008, forward strand.
ACCCGACGCCGACCACGCGGCGGACGTCAATCTCGACTTCTGGACCGAACCGCCAACAACCGCCAACGACCGCGCCAGCGGAGGCGCAACACTGCAATGGAAATGGTAGGGAGATAGCGCCAGGGCGAAGTGCGAACGGAGATGGGGGCCTGGGAGCCGCGCTGCGTTTCGGAGTTTTGTTCGGCATTCGGAATGGCGGGAGAGCGTGGCACATCGTTTTGAAGCATCAAGGGGTGGATGGCTCCTGAAAGGCTTGTCGATGATGTTGACCGGAAGAATTTTGAATTTCGTTTTTGGTATCCCTGGTGTTGACAGCCTGATTTACCAGCCCACACTTTCACGGAACGCCGGAACGCCGGAACGCCGGAACGCCGGAACGCCGGAACGCCGGAACGCCGGAACGCCGGAACGCCGGAACGCCGGAACGCCGGAACGCCGGAACGCCGGAACGCCGGAACGCCGGAACGCCGGAACGCCGGAACGCCGGAACGCCGGAACGCCGGAACGCCGGAACGCCGGAACGCCGGAACGCCGGATCATGAGCGTGCTGTTTGCATGGCATTGCTGTGCCCGGCTGTGGTTTATTCTTTGCCGTTCGCCATTTTTGCCTGAGGCATTTCGGTCGCGCCGGACTTGCACCCATCCGCAGGTTCCGGTTTCTTTTTTTGACCTGGGTTATGCGATTGCCGGGCGGATCACCCGCAGTCGCGCCGGTCTTGTGCCCGGCCTGCTGCTGGTCACGGGTCTGATCATGGGAATGGCCGGGGCGGCCAATGCGCAGTCCACCCCCAACCTTTACATTTTGAACCCATCGGAAACGCCGGTCACGGAAGGCGGCGAAGCGGTGTTCGTAGTGGCGGCCATCCCGGCACCGGTGAGCGATCTGACGGTCAGACTGAGCGTCACGGATGCTGCGGGAAGCGATTTCCTGGCTTCCGGCGAAGAGGGCGACAAGATGGTGACCATCAAGGGCGGCGAGGGATCGGCGACCTACACGGTGAGCACACAAGCCGACAGCACGGATGAGGCGGATGGCGCGGTGACGGTGGCGCTGGCGGAGGACAGCAGCTACACGGTGTCGCCCGTGTCCGATTTAGCATCGGCAACGGTCGACATCACGGATGACGACGCGACGGCGGTAATGGTGACCGTGCTGGACACCAGCGCAGATAAGGGGGACACGAGTGACACGGCCGCGATCACGCTGACACTACGGAACCGGGGTCTGGTGACGGGTGAGGAGCTGACGGTGCCGCTGCAGTTTTCGGGCGGGACATTGGGCACGGCGTTCACGCTGGCGCTTCGGGGCAGTCCCGGTGGGGTGACGCTCGATGCCAATACGGGCGAGGTGACCTTCACCGGCGGTGATCCGGCTTCGGCAAGGACGGCGACGGTGCTGCTGACCGCCTCTGACGACGACGACGGGGTTTCCGAGAGCGTGACGGTGACCATCCCGGCCTCGGATACGGGCAGCGCGCCGAAGCTGACCGCGACGGGTCTCGGCGGCGGCGCGACGGGCAGCGGCAGCGGCGTGATCACGCTTGTGGATGACGAAGCCACTGTCGCCATCACGGGCCCGATCGCACCGGTCACGGAAGGCGGCGATGCGGTGTTCACGGTGACGGCCGACCCGGCACCGACGAGCGATTTGACGGTCAGCCTGAGCGTTGCCGAGTTGGGGGCACCCTTCGGTGACTTCCTGGCCTCCGGCGATGAGGGCTCCCAGACGGTGACCATATCGCGTGGCGAGACAACCGCCGAATTCACCGTTGCCATCACTGAGGATACCATCGACGAGGCACCCAGTATTGTTTTGGTCGAAGTCGTCCCGGACCTGGACTACGCGGTGGACGAACGTTTTAACCAAAGCTTGCTGTTTGTGGAGGACGACGACGCGACCGGGGTGACGCTGACCTTGCAGGACCCGCGCGCGCTGGCGGGTGATGCGAGTGATACAGCCGCGATCACGTTGACGCTGGACCGGGGTCTGACGCCGGGTGAGGGCCTGGCGGTGCCACTGCAGTTTTCGGGCGGGACATTGGGCACGGATTTCACGCTGGCGCTTTCAGGCAGTCCCGACGGGGTGACGCTCGATCCCGCGACAGGCGTGGTGACATTGACGCCGGACTGGCCGATAGCGGAACCCGCTACGAACACCAGGACCACTGCAACTGAAGTCACCGTGCTGCTGACGGCTCTGGAAGACGACGACGCGGTTTTCAAGATCGTGACGGTGACCATCCCGGCCTCGGATACGGGCAGCGCGCCGGTTCTGGGCGTAACAAATCTCGATGGCGGCGCGGCGGGCAGCGGCAGTGGCCGGATCACGATAAACTATAACGAAGTCCCCACCGTTACCATTGAAGCCCCGGATTCACCGGTCACGGAAGGCGGCGAGGCGGTGTTCACGGTGATGGCCGACCCGGCACCGACGAGCGATCTGACGGTGCGCCTGATCGTCGCGGAGGGCGCGGTGATTGATTACACGTATTACGAGTACGGTGGTTTCACGGAGATCGATTTCACGAGGGGCGATTTTGTCGCCTCCGGCGATGAGGGCTCCCGGACGGTGACCATCCCGGGTGGACAGACGACCGCCGAATTCACCGTTTCCACCGTGGCGGACGACATCGACGAGCCATTCGGCTATGTTTCAGTCGCGGTTGTCCCGGGGTCTGACTACGCGGTGGACGGCTTGGAAGAGTTGAACTTGCGCGGTGCGCGTGTGGAGGACGACGACGCGATCAGGGTGACGCTGAGCACACCGGACACGCGCGCGTTGGAAGGGAGCACGAGCAATAATACGGCGGCGATCAAACTGACGCTGAACCGGGGGCTGGTGACGGATGAGAGCCTTACGGTGCCGCTGCAGTTTTCGGGCGGGACATTGGGCACGGATTTCACGCTGGCGCTTTCGGGCAGCCCCACTCGGACTGGGGTGACGCTCGATGCCAATACGGGCGTGGTGACTTTCGGCAAGCCACTGGTGGTGGTTTCAGCAACTGAAGTCACTGTGCTGCTGACGGCTCTGGAAGATGACGACGCGGTCTCCGAGCGCGTGACGGTAACCATCCCGGCCTCGGATACGGGCGCCGGGGCGGTGCTGACCGCGACGTCAGACATCCGCGGCCGCCCGCCGGGCACTGGCGGGGGCGCGACGGGCAGCGGCAGCGGCGAGATCACGCTTGTGGATGACGAAGCCCCTGCGGTGCCCGGCATATCGCTGTCGGAGGACCTTCTGGAGGTGAACGAGGGCGGAACGGCAACCTACACGATGGTGCTGGACAGCGCGCCGACCCATGACGTGACGGTCACGGTGACGGTTCCCCCCACCGATAGTGCGGCGGCCATCACGGTTGACACGGCTGCCGGGACGCCGGGCAACCAGAACACGCTGACCTTCACACCCGCAACCTGGGATCGGCCGCAGACGGTGACAGTGACCGGCGTGGAGGATGACGACAGCTTCGGGACGCTTGCAAACCTGGATTTGACCCATGCGGTCAGGTCGCAGGATGCCGCATATCATGACATCGACATCGCTTCGGTCGCGGTGACGGTCTTTGATGACGACCCGGTCACCCCCATCATCTCCATTGCAGGTCCGGCTTCGCCGGTGACGGAAGGCGATGATGCGGTGTTCACGGTGACGGCCGACCCGACCCCGACGCGTGATCTGACGGTCAGCCTGAGCGTCGCGGATGCCGCGGCGAGCGACTTCGTGGCCTCCGATGACGAGGGCATCCGGACGGTGACCATATCGGGCGGCGAGACCACGGCGACCTATGCGGTGCGAACGCAGGCCGACGACACGGATGAGGCGGATGGCGCGGTGACGGTGACGCTGATGGAGGACAGCAGCTACACGGTGTCGCCCTCGGCGGGGTCGGCAATGGCCGACATTACCGATGATGACGCGGCGACGGTGGCGGTCATCAGCATCTCGGCCGACCGCGAGCGGGTTGCGGAGGGTGCCGATGCGGCGTTCACGCTGGCGCGGACGGGGGATGTGGCAGCCGCGCTGCTTGTCCGGGTTGAGGTGTCGGAAAGCGGGGCTGTTGTTGCGCGCGGCGACAAGGGGCCGCGGGAGGTGACATTTGCCGCCGGGTCCGGGACCGCGGTGCTGAGCGTTGCGACGGTGGATGATGGCGCGGATGAGCCGGACAGCGTGGTGAGGGTGGCGCTGATGGAGGACACGGCCACTCCCGCACGTTACGGGTTGGGGGCGGCCAGCCGGGCTGCTGTGACGGTGCTGGCCGGGGACGTCAGCCGTTTGCGGGACGGGCGCCGGGCCGGTGCGGCCGCGCTGTTGCGGCGCCATGTGCAGCGCTTTTCGCAACTGACTTCGGATGTGGCCCTGGGCCGTCTTGAGGGCGGCCGGGGGCCGTCGGATGTTGATGTGCATGTTACGAATGAGACCCGGAAGGGGCAGGCGGAGCTGAGCTTCGGGTTGCGCGGCGGCTGGGAGGGGTGGAGCAGCCTGCGCTACTCGCGCCTCGGCGGCACAGCCGATGGCGAGGTCTGGGATGCGTATTTCGGGGCGGATTACCGGAGCGGGGATGGCCGTTCGGTATATGGGATGCTGCTGGGGTACGAGCCGGGCCGGGTGACCTCGGAGGGTGTTCTGCTTGATGCGCGACATGTTCATCTGGGCTTTTATGGAGCCCGTCGCCTGAGTGAGACGCTGATCTTCGACGGGGCTGTTGGCTGGGGCCGGGGCTGGAACGATCTGTCCATGGCTTTTGGTCCGGAGGCGCTCACCGCGTCCTACCGGTCGGAGCGGCTGACGGCCCGGGGCGATCTGACGGGGGATTTCGGCTGGGGGAGCGGTCCGCTGCGGGTCGCGCCGCAGATCGGCCTTCTCTATGCCGAAGAACGCCTTGGGGCCTTCACGGACAGTGTCGGGGGCGCGGCGGAGGCGGATGAGCTGTGGCTGGCGCGGGTCGGCTTTGGCCCGAGGCTGACATGGACCCTGACCGACAGCGTCACGCATATGCGGCTGCGCGTGAACCTGGATGCGCACAACCTGGATCAGAGCGGTGCCCGGCGCGAAGAGGTGTCCGCCGCGTTCGAAGCGGGACATGGCTGGCAGATCGACGAACGGAGTTCTCTCGATCTGTCCGGCTCCGTTGACGGGCTTGGAAGCGGCTGGTTCTCCTCCGGCTCTCTGGGCGTGCAGTATCAGCGGCAGATCGGCAGGCGGGGAACTCTCGATCTGAGCGGGAATCTCGACGGGCGGGAGGCCGGAGAAGCCCTCTCGGGTTCCATGGGGCTGAAGTACCATTTGGACTTCTGACATGACCCCTCCGATGATAGGGCCATGCGGGGCCGGGCCTGGTGGCCTGCCCACCGCCCGGAAGGGGCCGGCCCCAAACCGGCCCGGCGCGTTGCCTGGACGCAAGGGCGAGGGGCGGCACACGGTGGGCAGCCTTTATATGGCGCTGAGCGGGCGCGCGGACGGGGCCGATGCAAAACAGAGCGCGTATCATGCCCCCGCCCGCAGCCAAAATCGAGGAACCACATGATGAGGGGCACATTCCGCGCAGGGCAATGTTCCTGAGGCGCTTCCTGATAATATCCACAGCGCGGTCATTTCCGCGCTGCAGATGCCGGAGAAGGCGCGCCGGTCCAACCGCTCCAAATACCGCTGTCCGGTCTGTGCCGCGCAGGTTTGGGGCAAACCCGGGCTGTCTGTTCTGTGCGGGGCCATGGGCTGCGCCTGAGCTCGCATGGTGGATGTATCGGAAGGGTGAATGATCCGGGGGAAGCAACGTTCGGGTCATGGTTCTTCCCTTTCACCCCGGCTTTCGCGCCGCGCCTTGCGGCGTTTGGCGAGGTCGCGCAGCCGTTCGATCGCATGCTGGCGGGCGTCTTCGGTGATCGCCGCATCGGGTTCCATGTCGATTGAGAAGCGCGTGTCGCAGTTCAGGATGGCGTGTTGGTAGTGATAGCTGCGGCAATAGCCTCGCAGGGCGGTGTGCAACAGGTGCCGCCCGGAAGACTTCAGGCCGTAGCGTTCGATCAGATCGTCCCATGCCCCGATCTTGAGGGGTACGGCGAAGGGTTGGGCCAGGAACGCCGGCAGGTTCTCTTCGGTGACGGCAAGCGCCTTGCAAAAGCGTGCCCGGTATTTTTCCATGTGGTCGGGGTGGAATGTTCGCAACTGCATGGGAGTTGGGGGCGACCTGCCGGATTTGCGTTTTCCGGCCAATGTGGCGTTCGACTGTTTCTGATCCGCAGGCTGCCCGGTGACATGTTCGGTTCTGTCCGATGGAACTGACGCTCTACCCCGATCGGCTGGAGCGGGTCCCGTCGGGGATGCGGCCTTGTCCGTTTCTCTGATATTGCGCGAAACGGGAGCCGGTCCTTTGTGTGAAGGCGGGCCAGTCAACGTCCGACCGCGTTCCCGATCCGCAGACCCTGGCGGTTCAGACGGCTCCATGTCGATGCTGAAGAACTGATCGCAGGTCAGCAGGGCATGACCGTACTGGCGGGACCTGCAATACATCGCCATGGCGCTGCCGAGGGCCCTGCGGCGGGGATCACTTTCGTCCCGTGGCACGTTGAACCGCGCCGCCAGTTCCTCCCAACTGCCGGGTTTCAGGGCGACGGCGACGGGCAGTTGAAACACCTTCGGCAGGTCCGCATCGGACTTGACGCGCAGGGCGTGGCGCAGTGTCTGCAGGATCGTCTCGCGTTGCTTCTGCGAAAAGCAGCGCTGTTGCATCTGCTCGCGGGCGGTCATGGTCCGACCGGGGTGGCTGGAAGCGCGTTTCGTCATGGGGACCAGATTAAACCATCGGGTGCAGGGCCGTGGACTGGGCGATCTGCAGTTTGATTTCCGCGACGACCGACTTCAGGACGCGGGCAATCGGTTCAAGGTTCCGTATCCGGTCGATACGGTCGCGGGCCTGCTCCAGTTCTGGTGGCGCAAGCACATGACCGAACAATCCGCACGTATCGGCCAGGCCGATAATCGCAATGTCGCGCGGTTCGGGTATGTCCTCGCTGAACAGCAGGGACATCATGCGCAGCTTAACTTCCTGCCGCTCGGTTGACCCATCACATGTGGGATACCTGCGAGACCTGAATACCCACAGAAAGAGATCGTCTTCCGATGTCAGAACGCCTTTTTCGCAGAGATGCGCGAGGGCTCTTTCCCGGATGCCGTTAGAGCCGTGCCCGATGAAACCGATCCAGTACCGCAGGTTCCTTTGCTCTTCCGAGGTGCATATGTGGTGAAGCGCGGGGTCCAGCAGATCGTCGCCGGTGGGGTTGCAATCCGTGACAAAAACCTGATCGGGACCGGTGTCGATCTTCCCCTGAAGCGCCAGTTCCATCAAAACGGCCCCCGCAAGTGCAGAGCGAATGCACGGTATCTCCGGAACGATAATGAACCTTCCGCTCTCGTCGTCCAGCATGAGAAGTATGATTTCTTCAGGGAGTGTCAGCATGGCATCGATCTCCGTACTGTCATAATCACAGCATAAGGGCAGGGCGGTTCGGTTTGAAGGTTGAAAAGGCAGATGGTGCCGTGCCGCCTCCGGGTTTCAGTTGCGTTCGGCGCGGAGATACCAACCCGCGCCGAACGCGTCTTCCGTGTGTGAGACCCGTCGATCGGAGCGGTTTCACGAAAGTGAGGCGGCAATGCCGCAAAATCGCGGTTCCGGCAAGCAAAAGATCGATTTCGGACAGCGAACTCCGGTCCGGCGGCATGGCCGAGGGTTTATTGATCCTCGCGCAGCCGAACCACCGCATCTGCACGGTCCGAAGCTGATGCCATAATCGGAAACCGGATTCTTGTCCCAGGCGAGATCCTGGCCTAAAGCGCGTCTTGCGATCCGGCCGGAAGACGCCGGGTCTGGCAGAATTCCAGGGAGAAAGCGCATGCGCAGTGGCACCGTCAAATGGTTCAACACCGAGAAGGGGTACGGGTTCATCGTACCGGATGATGGTGGACGCGATGTGTTCGTGCACATCACTGCGCTCGACCGCGCGGGGCTGGTGACGCTGGACGAAAACCAGCGGGTCGAGTTCGAGGTCGGACCCGCCCGCAACGGTCGTGACGCGGCTCAGGATTTGTCTCTGCTTTAATCCGGAGCAGTGCGGGGCATTCCCGGCGAACTGAATTCTCGTCGACCCGAAAGCCGTTTCGCATCAAGCCGTCTCACTCTCCATGTTCCCGGCCCGTTTGGTGCGGTTATCAAGGTCTGCCGTGCTCGTTCCAGCCGGTCGAGGCAGGCCCTGAGGCGGTTTTCTCCCGACTGGCGGTCCGCATCGGTGAGAGGGTCACCCGGCTCCATGTCCAGGGTGTAGCGGCGGTCGCCTGTGATCATGGCATGGGAGTACTGGCTGGACGTGCAATAGAGCTTCAGGGCGTGGTCCAGCGCCTGGTGACGTGGGTGTTTGTGATTTTCCGGGACCCTGTAGCGCACGGCGAGGTCGCTGAATGTGGTGTGTGTCATCACCACAGCCACCGGCAGGCGGAACAGCGGAGGCACATCCTCGTCGGACCCGATCTGGCAGGCAATGCGCAAGACCTGCAGGATGGCTTCGTGCTGCTCGGGGGTGAAGCGCCGCTGCTCGAGGACCTCTTGGTCAGGCGCTTTATCCGGATCGTGATGGGCCGGGAAATTGAATGGAACGCGTGTCATGGGGCAGCCTGTATGCCCGGACACGGGGGATGTGAAACCCTGCTGATCGAGGACGTCGCGTCAAGCCGTTGTCAGCCGTGCCCCGCGTTTTGATGCTCCGGGTGCCCGTGGCCTGGGCACACGAAAGCAGAGATCCCCCGCGCCCGCGCAATCCGGTCAGGAAATTGGCCCCTGCTGTTAACCCGGCCCGCGCGGGGCGCGGTCCGGGGCAGGGGACTCGATCCGCTGGCGCGCACCTGGACCGGTTGGTCCGCGCCCTGTTCTCAACCTCTTCATTGAAACGGTGCCGCGCGGAGGCGCGGCGCTCGATGCCGGCCCGGCCGCCCTGCTGGCGCAGGCCGGGCGGGCGGAGCCTGTGGCGACGCGACGCCTGATGGCTGGGGTCCGGCTTTCCGGCTGCTGCCCGGGTTTTCGGTGGGTTTCGTGTGAGTCCTGTCGCGCGTGGCGTAGGGCCATTCTGACAGTCGGCCGTTCGGCTCCCAAGGATCGGACAATCCGCGTGTTGCGTCTCGCGGGTCAGGGGGTGCCCCGATCCGGCGGCCCGCTTGGGGACAAAGCCGGTGCGCGCCGACCCATTCAGGGATCGGCCGCGCCCCGGCTTTCCCCCGGCGCGACACGCCTTTCGTTCGCGCCTGTGGCGGGGTTTGCGCGTCTGATGCGGATTGTCCGCCCGGCTACGCCGGCGCTGCGCGTCCTTGTCGCCGCCCGTCCGCCTGTCGCCATGGCCCTACGCTTTCCAATTCCGGGAAGCTGGCAACCCACGCAGGGAAGAGAGGAACCCCCATGCAGCAACACTACCCCACCGCACCCCGCACCAAGCCATCCGGAACTTTTCTAACACACCTGTTCGGCGCTGGCCTTGAGGCCACCCGCTTTGAGGTGGAGCGGTTCAAATCCATGAGCGCCACAGGCGAAATTCGCCCCATGACGCAAGGCGCAAAGCCCGAGACCGTGACCCGCGCCGCGGTTCAGAAGATGCGCCCCGCGCGGAATGAGATCATCATTTGCACCGCCCGCGATGATCGCCGGAGCGGCTGCCAGCTCTGGGGCAGCATCGCAAGCGGGTTGTTCTATGCCCATGGCCGCAAGGCGTGATCCGCACCCCCCGGCGGTTTGCGCCGCCGGGGTTTCCCCGTTCCCCGAAAGAGAAAGGCCCCGTCCATGAATTACAGCCCGTTGGTCCGCGACGAGAGAGCCGCAGCCGGTCTATGCACTGACTGTGGCGAATGCCCCCCGGCTCCCAATCGCAAGATGTGCCCGGCGTGCCTCAAGGTGCATCGTGACAAGTGGCGCAAGGCAAAGGGCCTTTGCGTGCGCTGTGGCAAGCAGCCCGCGCGGCCCAAGCGCAACGAATGCGCCGATTGTGCCGCGAACACAAGCGCGCGCTATGATCACGCGAAGGGCCGCGCGCTTGCAGCCAAACGCTACCGGGCGCGGATTGCCGCCGGGTTGTGCACCAAATGCGGCAAGGTGGAGCCGAGGCCCGATCAACGCCTCTGCGCGACTTGTGCGGCCAAGGCTTACCGGTATGAGACGAACCACAAGGCCGCGCGCCGCGCAAAAGGTCAATGCACCGGTTGCGGAAGCCCTGCGCAAGTCGGATATGCCACCTGCCAGAGATGCCGCGCGAAGCAGCGCCATTATGACGCCAAACACCAAGCGGTTCCGATCTGGCAACCGGGCTTCACCGTCTATGACCTCGCAAGCGGCGACTGTCTGGGCACCTATGACAGCCGCGAGGATGTCGCGCTTTGCCTTGCCTTTGCCAAGCTGGACCGCGACGCCGTGGAGATCGTCACCGACGCGCCCGCAATCTTTGGCATGGTGGGTTGGTCCTGACTGTAACGCAGCAGGCCGAGGCGGGGAAACCTGCCCCGGCCATTCCGTTTTTCAGGCACCGGGCGGGGAAAGGTCGGTTTCCGCTGCCGAGACTACGGCTTGCGCCGAGCCACGGCACCGAAACCCGACGCGCGCGGGGAGGCCGCGCCAGCGCCGCAACCGGGTCCAGCCGCCTGACGGCGTCCGGAGGGGCTCCGGGCCGCCGCTTTGGGCCGGGGCGCGCGTCAAGGGACAAGCGGCTCACGCCGTTGACAGCGAAGCTGTCAATCCTTTGACCCGGCCCCGGCCGTCGCGCCGTCCCTGCGCACCCGCGGTCTCCACTATCGCGGAGTCCGCATCCCGTTTGCGTCCCTGGCGCGGCCGGCGCTTGTGGCGAAGGAAGCGCTCTTGTTCGGACCGTCTTTGGCGACCGCGCTGCGGCCGGAGACCCGCCGGGGGCGGGCCTCGGGGGAGTTTCCCCCAATCCGGTCAAGGACGGGGCGCCGCTTGCAAGCCGCCTTCGGCGGTCCCTGGCCGGATTTCCCCCTGTTTCGGCACAGAAAGCAAGGCGCGGGCCGGGAGGCCGGCGCTGACATCTCAACCGATCAGACGGGAGAAATTACATGATCGAGTATCTGAAAGCCACGGATTGTTTTTTTCGGTGCGAGCCGTGTCAACGCCGTGTTTGGGGCTGGGAGCCGTGCGATTTCGCCGACATGAGCGTGGACCATGTCCGGAATCTGGCCGAGCGGCTTGGCGCGGCGCAGCGCGCCCTAATCGAACTGGCCGAGGCGATGGAGAGGCATGGAAGCGCCTTGTGGTGGAGTTCAGGCCCGGAGCCGTGACCGGGCCCGCGCAACCGGACCTGTTCTGAAACGCCCCCCCGACGCGGGACAGGCAGGGGCCGGTCCCGCCATTCGGGTGAGGAATGGAAATGCCGCGCCAAAGCGGTTATATGAGAGAGAAAGGAAGGGCCCTGATGGCACAAGCAGCACTGCAGATCGACACGCTGGCGTTCTCGAAGAAGCTGAGGGACGCGGGCGCGAGTGAGGAGCTTGCCGAAGCGCTGGTCGAAGGGCTGGCCGGAGCCACCGCGCCGGAACTTGTTACCAAGCCCGATCTGGATGAGGCGGTTGCCGCGCTGGATGACAGGATCGGAGAGATGGACGCGAAGATCGGGGCCGTTCGGGAGGATGTGATTGCGGTCAAGGGTGATTTGCACTGGATCAAGCTGATCGGCAGCGTGATCGTCGGGCTTCTGGTTTTGCCATTGCTGACCGATCTTGCGACGGCCTTTCTGAACTGATCCGCCCGGGAATATTCACGAGAGCGCCGTCCGGTTCGGGCGGCGTTTGTGTTTCGGTGTCGTGTGAAACAAAAAGGGCCAGACCCGCGAGGAGCCTGGCCGAAGTGGCTTTCAGGTACAGTGCCCGCCCGAATACGCGCGATCCAAGTGCGGACGAGCGGGTACAGGATGTTCGTGATCCCCGCTCGTGTCAATTTCCGCGTGCCGGGCGTTGGCACGAAGAAAAAAGCCGGACCCGATGAGAGCCCGGCAGTGATAGTGGTGATCGAGTAAGGGATCGTTCCACCGGACGCACATGTTCCGAAAACGTCCGGCGAGACAAATCCCATGGTTTGAGTAGCCCAAGGTGGCGCGGCTCGCCAAACGGGTGATACCGGATTGCGGCAGGGAGGGTGTCAGTTGATATCTCCGCCGTTGATCCTGATGCTGACAGGTTTGCCCGGTCGGAAATACACGTGGTGGGTTTCGGGCACCGCGACCGCTTCACCGTTGCGGGGATCGCGGCCGACCCGGGCGTCGTATTGTCTGACGCTGAACGTGCCGAAACCGCGCAGCTCGACCCGATCCCCGCGCGCCAGCGCCTCGGTGATGTCCTCGAAGATCGCGCCCACCGCCGCCTCCGCTTTCGCGCGGGTGAAGCTGCGGGGTCCGGACTGACTGAACTCCCGATAGATTTTTTCGATCAATTCCTTTTTCGTCACGGTCCCATTCCTCTTCCATTTCACCGGGCCATTGAACCGGGACGGCAGAGTCATGCAAACGCGCCGGTTCGTTTTGCGGTTCTGCAATCCCGACCGCGCAGCCCAAAGATGATTTCCGTCTCGGTGCCGGATTCCGGAGTGCGGATTCGGGTGGTATTCGGGTGGTATTCGGGTGCGCCGCGCGTGGTGTAGAGTCGGAACGGGCATCGGAGAGGACCATCGGATGGCGGAAGATCAGCCGGGCGCTGCATGGCATATGGAAGGGATCTGTCGCCAGTGCCTTTCTTCGGGAGTCTTTGCGTCCGAAGGAAAGGCACGCCAACTCAAGCAGGCGCTGGATGCCGCGCCAGACTTCAAGACAAGGCGTCCTTTCGCTTGTTGATGAAGACGGTCCCCGTCATGTCACTCCGGCCCGTGCCGCTGATCCTTCCGCGCGCCCGGTGTTTCAGTCGCGCCAGACCCCGCATCCGCCTGTCCTTCCATCTCCCTGACCCGCTTGTGATCAGAATCAATGACCCATTCGCTGATCCCGAGCTGCGCCGCAACCTCGCAGCGTTTCATCCCTGTCGCGCGCAGTGCGCTGATGCGCTTCAGCCGCATCCGGTAAAACACCGGCGGCAGCGCGAACTTGGCCATCCCGTGTCGGGCACGCAGATGAATCGCCAGCGCCTGCCAGACCGCAGGTTCAGGGAGGCGCTCATGCGTTGCGATTTCGTCGGCCGGGAGCCCGGCCTCGAACAGCGGCTTCAGCCGCGCGGCCAGCGCATGGCGGTCGCCTGGGATTTCGACGAGGAGTGTCCGCTCTGCGCCGTACGCATCCGCGAGACCCGAATTCCAGACCTCGCGCATTCGACGGTTTTCCTGCCGCGCCAGCCTCTGCCAGTCTTGTATGGTCATCCCCTCATCCCCGTCCGACTTTTCCATGCAGAATCCGCCAGACCGTGGTGTTGGCGAGCCCCATCTCGCGCCCGATCTGCGGTATGGACCGCCCGGCGCGGGACAGGGCCAGAACCTGACTGCTACGCTCCGCCCGCGCTTTCGAAGAGAGCGGCAACCCGGTTCCGAGGTCGCCCGGCCAGCCGGTTCGGCCCGCAAAGCCCCAGTTTTTCCTGGCGCGCGCATTCTCGATTTGCGCCAGGACTTTCCACCGCGCCAGCGCCGTATCATCCGCCACAACCAAATCCTTTACCTCAGTCTGTCCCCGGTCTTTGGCTCGACCTGCCTCAGACGCGGACTGCGACCCACCGCTGCTCTCATTGCCTGAACCCGTTCATCCTGACGCCCGCTGCGACCCCCCGTTCTCCATCACCCGCACAAGCTTCGCATCGCGCTTGATGGATTCCACCGTCAGACCCAATCGGTCGGCCACCGCGATGGGTGACCATCCGTCCGCCGCAAGCGCAAGTGCCCGCGCATGGCGGCGGCGGTAGAACTCTTCCGACTTTGCGCTGCCCGTTCCGTATCCGGTGCTGACACGACAGCGCAACCCCAGTGCCCGCCATACCTCGGCCTCGGAGAAGCCCGTTCGTGCGGTGACCTCTTGCGGCGACAGGCCCGCATCGAGCAGGAGGGCCAAGCGCGCCTTACGTTGCGCGTCGTCCTGCGCGGGTTCAGGTGGTGGGATGGGGGAGGGTGTGGGCAGGGGCGGATCAGCTGAAGCCATCTCGTCCTCGGGGTCTTTTGCCTGGACCGCTGGAAGAAGCCTCTTGTTGCACGTCTGCCGCCAGTGCTGCAGAATTTTACGGACCTCGTCCATCGACAGGCCGGTCTCGGCGCTGATCCATCTCACGCCACGCCGGGACAGGTAATAGAGATCGACCACGCGTTGCAGGGTTGGCCCATCCACGCTCCTGTTGCCTGCGGGGCCGGGGAAGTCGGCATCCGTCTCGTTGGCTTCCAGTGAAAGAGACCTGCCAGCGCGCATCGCGTTGTTCTCGGCTTTCGCCATCGCCTTCCAGCGCTCCAGCGGTGTTTGATGCCCGGGCGTGGCGGGTGGAGTCGTATGGCCTTCTATGCTTGAATCGTTTCCGTCTGTCATGCCGCTCACCTGACTCCTCCCGCCCGCATAAGACCACGCCCCGTGGCACAGGCCAAGGTGGGCGTTCCGATCCCGCAGAGGCCCTGGAGCCTGTCCGGTTCTCGGATTCAATCAGATCCGACAGGCTCAAGCCAAAAGAATCACTGACGGCGCCCATCCGTTCCGTTCCCCAACCGGCCAGCAATCACTCTAAGCCCCCACATCCTGTTTCGTCGAGTCGCGGGTATCGGTCATCGGTCCCTATCAGTCATCCTGCCTGAGCGGTATTGCTTTCCGCCCCGGCCCGCGCCGCGCCCGGAACCGGGCGCAAGGCTCTCTTCTGTATCGGATGCGCCAGATCGACCTGACCATCGCCTCTCAGCCCGTTCAGCACATTGACCCGGCCTGATTTCCGCGCCGCCGCTTGCGACGCGGGGCCGGGGCTTTGGCGCTGGCTGCGCCCTGACTATCAGAATCCCACAAGTCGACAGACGACCGAGGCACAGGCTGAACTCGACATGGGTTTTGTCGCAAAGGTCGAACCGGCACCCTGGCCATCTGCACTTCCCGAGCAGACCGCGGTGGTCCATGATGCGCTGGTTGAAATGGGCGAGGCGACCCCAGCGCAGATTGCGCGGCGGTTCAAGCGGGCGCGCACGTCCAGTGTGCAACCGCTTCTGGAAAGTCTGGCGGCCCTGGGGCAGGCGGAAAGGCTTGAGAACGGATCAACTGAGGCAGCCCTTTATTGTGCGCCCTGACCGCTGTTTCCCATTCGATTGCGCGCCCGGTTCAATGGCGTGAAACGTTCCGGCTCCACCAGTTTTCACGTAGCCGGGGGAGAGCCGCTCTGGACCGGAAATCTGGCTGGATTACAGGCTTTTATGCGCGGCAAGGTCCATGGCAATCTTCAGCGCCTTCGGGTCCTCGGTCGCTTTCAGTTCGTCGATAATGAACGGTCGCAACGCTTCGTTCTGCTCGCCGCACCGACGAAGGCGTACAAGGACGTCCTCATCCAGGATCCCGATCAGGGCTTCGATAACCTGACTGTTGGGCGCTCTGTCGAGTTCTTGCAATAATCCCCGCTTCGCAAAGACATGCTCCAGCAATCCCGCAGAAATCAGTGCAGCCCGGCGCACGGACGGGTAGGGGTCTGACAGGCCTTTCTCCAGCAGATGCGCCGGTGGATTGGCTTTTTGAGCCAGTGTGAACCCGCATACCCGGACTTCGGGAAGCTTGTGATCCAGCCAGGGCTCCATCTGTCGCAACGGTAATGGCACCCCGGCCGTCACGGCGGCTTGCAGCACAGCCGGCAACAGGGTGTCCGGATGGGCGGCGCGCACAATGCGGGTCAGTGCCTGCCGTGCCGTGGCAGTTTCGATCCGTGCCAATGTGTCCAGCGCGCCGCGTTGTTCCGGCAGCGCTCCCTTGTCGCCATAGCCTCTGAATCTGTGCCAGAGCGCGTCCAGCGCAGGGACAGCTGCATCGCCAAGATTGCGGTTCAAGACCTCGTCACACAGATCGCCCACGTTCGAAAGGTTCGCTTTTGGGATCAATGCGAGGAGTTCCGGGTCGCTCAATGCCTGCAGATCGACATCAGGTGGTTGCGATGAAGTTGCGGAGACCGCTGTCGGGTTGTCCCCGAACAGGTCCATTTGCCCGGTTTGGCGTCCCCGTTCCGTGCTGGTTTTCTTCGCCATTACACTTCAACCCCGTCCAGAATGACCCCCGACTGTTTCAGCCTGTTTTCGACCTGCAGGCGATAGGGCATGAGCGTATGCTCACCTACCAGCCATTGGCGTCGATCCAGCGGGAGAGCAGATCCCGGCTTCGGTAGCACTCGTCGGGAATGGTGCGACGACGGGCACGGGCGATGCGCTCGGCATATCCGACTTGCCTGGAACTGGGCGTGTCGGGTTGTGGCGCGCGGTGTTGCCCTCGGTGCTGGTTGATCTCGATCCACTCGGACAGGGCTTTCCGGTTCTGCTGGATTTCCCAGGGCAGGACGATGCCCGCCTGCTCCGCGATGCGCCTGGCATAGCGCATTTGACGTTCGGTGGGCGGCAGAACGGGCAGGGCGGCGGGATTTTCCGGGCCTTCCGCTTCGATCATCCGGTGAAGGGTCATGGCAGTGATCCTCCTCTGTTGGGTTTCATGATTGAAGACTAGACCATCCACGAAGCTGGATCAACATTTTGTGGTTCCATTTACCGGTATAACCATATGTCGAGTTTGCAGGCGATCACCGGGATGCACCGCTCCAGATACCATAACGGTGGTATTGCCGCCGGGGACAGTGATTATGAGGAAAGAGAACTTGGTGTTGGGTGTCATTGACCTGGAGAAAAGGAGGATGTCATGACACAAGACGCGAACAAGAGCCCGGTTGAATCTGGCGTTGAGGTCACCGATTCACCGAAACCGGCCAGTGCCCCGGCAATTGACTGGGAGGCGCTGAACGCCAAGTGGAAAGCGGAGCGCGAAAAGGCCCGTGAAAAACTGAATGCCGAGCGCGCAGGCTTGCTGGCGGCGCTGCGGGAGAAGGGCGTCGAGGAGATCGAGGCGTGCTATGACGGCTATGCCGATAGCGGCAATGTCCAGGGGATTGAGGTGACGCCCGATAGCGTGAAGCTCGGCGACCTTGAAGCCCGGCTGGCGGATTTCGTGTGGGAGATCGCCTACAACCTTCACCCGGGTTTTGAGAACAACGATGGCGGGGAAGGGGTGCTGACGTGGAACGTGGTCGAAGACCGCATTGATGTGGAGCATGCGGACCCCTATACGGCGCGCAAAGACTACAGGCACGAGGACATCTGATGGCCCATCCCGATCATCACTCCGAAAGCTCGG
Source organism: Paracoccaceae bacterium (assembly GCA_965242975.1). Classification (GTDB taxonomy): domain Bacteria; phylum Pseudomonadota; class Alphaproteobacteria; order Rhodobacterales; family Rhodobacteraceae; genus JAPPHA01. The sequence goes on from CBDETS010000002.1 coordinate 531,351, forward strand.
TCCGCAAGTTCGGCGGTCAGCCCTCCGACTATCACGCCATCCACGATTGGCTGGATGCGTCCAAGGCCCACGACGCCCTGCCAATCCATAGAGCAATCCGTCATCACTCGTTCGGGATCTTTGATGCCCAGCGGGTGTTCGGGCGGGCCATCACCAACAGCGATGGCCGGTTGGTGCCGGTGCGGTTCATCGCCGAGCAACACGTGCGGGAGGATTGCCGGCGTATTCCGTCTGTGAGCGACTGGCTGCGCGGGATCCCGGTTGAGCCGTGGATGGTAAATGGCGTGATCCTGCCGGATGTGGAACCGGTCAGCGCCGACCCGCAGGCCGACTGGCGCGCGGCGGTGGCTGCGGGCCAGACCATTCTTGGTTTTCAGGATTGGCTGGTGATGCAGGCGCAGCGGCTGGCCAGCGATATGGACCGCAACCCGGACCATGTGCAGTGGCCTGAAAGGTCCTGAGTCTGTCCCATTGTGATCCTTGACGGGCCGTCTTTCCAGAGAGGAAGGCGGCCTGTTGTCTTTTGTGATCCCGGCTTGGGATTGCAGAGAACAGGAGGATGCGATGCGTCAGAAAACGGAAGGAAAGTTTTGCTTCAATGGACTGCCGGCGGGTGCGGATTTCGCGGGTCTTGCCCGTGAGGCGACGGGGTTGGAGATCAGCCCGACATGGCAATTGGGCAGCGGGCGGGATGCGGAGGCCGCTGTGACCTCGACAGATCAGGCCGAGCATTGGTCGGTCTACCTGCGACTGGTGCGGGGAGAGGCGCGTTTGCTGCATGACGCGCGCGGGATGGCCGGAGCCGCCCACGCGCTGGTGGCGGCTGACCGTGGCTGCGGGTTTCCGGTCTCGCTGGAAGCCTGGGACATGCGGTGCGAGGCGGACAGTCTGCGGGTGTTTCCCGAAGCCTTGCGCCAGGACGTGCAGCGCGCGGTGGTGTTTCGGCTGCAGGACAGCCACGCGGGGTTTGCATTGGCGGCCTGGATCGATCTGGCGCGGCACCAGGCGGCGCACAGACGTGACCGGGCGGCAGGACGGTAAGAAGGCCGGGGTTCGGGGCAGGCCGTTGGGTTTGCCCTGTGCCGGAGCTTTGACTATGATGAGAGGAGACCATTGCAATGGATAAAGCCGGAATGACAGACGAAGACCAGAAACTTTCCGACGACAAGGCGCGAGCCGAGATCGCTAATTTGAACGCACTGACGACGAAGCTGGCTGCCGAGACTTTCAAGCTGAACGCGGAAGGATCAAAGATCAACACTGAGAACCGCTGGTATCTGCTGGTGGTCGGATCAGCTGCGACGCTTGCGATTGTTGCTGTCGCCAAATTGTTCCTATGACCTGAAATCGGCCCCTCGGGGCCGTTCCATGACAATGCATCGGTCATGTTTTACCGCCTTTCGGGGCGGCGTTTTTCGGTGTGGTTTTGCCCCGCGCATGTTGTTCATTCCGCGCCGGTTTGCGCATCCGCCGGGCCGTTGCGCCTGTGGTCATGGGCGGTGATGAGAGACAGAGCGGGCTTCTTTTCGGGGTGATCCTGCTGATGGGATCGGGAGACCGGAAAGGAAGGAAGAGCCGATGAAACTTGTCACGAAAGCCCAGATGGAGACACTGCTTGCGAACGGGCGAAAGATGATGGAGGAGGATATTTCAACGAGCATCTGGCCGGTGGTGAAGCTGTTCACGCCGGATGCCAATGCGACCTGGCTTCTGGCCTGGGCGGAGCCGGATGAGCCGGATATCGCCTGGGGTCTGGCCGATCTGGGCTATCCCGAGATCGGTTCCGTGCGGCTGAGCGAGATCGCAGCGGTGCGGGGTCCGCTGGGTCTGCCGGTGGAGCGGGATCTGTATTTCGAGGCGGAGAAAACGCTGAGCGACTATGCCGCCGAGGCCCGGGAACGGGGCCATCTGGTCGCGTGACATGGGCGAAACTGAGCCCATAACGCTGTGCCGGAGGCTCGCACCCCCGGCACAGCATTATTCAACCGTTTTTCCGATGATCGCCGTCTCGCCCCAAAGGGGTGAGATGGCTGTTTGTCGTGGTGATTCAGGTTCGGGTGAAAAGAGTTCATCGGAACCGCTGGATCGGATGTCATGACAAGGAGACCAAGTCGATGACGAAGATGATCACATATACCGCGACACTGGTTGCGCTGAGCGGCCTTGAGCTGCACCCGGCGAACGTGCGGAGTGCCGCCGCCGGCATTGCCAAATTGATGTGGGGAGCTTGATGGCGTAAGGATCTGCAATGAAAATACCATCCAGCATGCCAGGCCTGAAGGGGTTTCGTTTTCCACGCGAGGTGATCGCGTATGCGGTTTGGGCGTATCACCGATTTGCTCTGAGTACAGCGGATGTTGAAGATTTGCTTGCCGAACGCGGCGTGATCGTCAGCCGGGAGACAGTTCGGCTGTGGGTGAACCGCTTTGGTCGCCACTTTGCGGGATGCATCAAACGCGATCGTCCCCGCCCAAACGACAAGTGGCACCTTGATGAAGTGGTTATCACCATCGCGGGAGAGCGTTTCTGGCTGTGGCGTGCGGTAGACGCCGATGGAGATACTCTTGATATTCTCGTCCAGAGGCACCGGAATGCTAAGGCTGCCAGGCGGTTTTTACACCGCTTGATCAACGTATATGGCGACCCGCGGGTTGTCGTGTCGGATAAGTTGCGCAGCTACATAAAACCGATCAAAAGCTTGGCCCCAACTGCGGAGCACCGGGCCCACAAGGGGCTGAACAATCGTGCAGAAGGGTCGCATCGACCGACACGAAAACGAGAGAAGGTCATGGGCCGGTTCAAGTCACCGGCGCAAGCTCAGAGGTTCCTGGCAGCTCATGACCAAATCAATACAGTCTTCCGTCCCCGCCGCTATCGCATGCACGCCAACCACTACCGACAATCAAGAGCAGACGCCTTCGATCTGTGGCGCCTCTACGCCCTCGAAATGACCGCATGACCAAGCATCGCCAGAAAACTACAAACTCAGCAAATTAACTTGGCGATGCCCACTCAGTCTTATACTCCCGCGACCGAATTGACCTGAATGTTGTTGCTCAGATCACCTTGTAGTTTTGGGTCGCTACGACGCGGAAATTGTCGGTAACGGTGTCTCGGAATTTGGTCCAGTTTTCGGGCAGCGTTTTTCGGAAGAACTCGAATATGGCGACGGTGAACGCGGCAAAGCTGGGGTAATGCTGATTGTGCGTGACCCATTTGTGCATGATGCCCCAAAGTCGTTCGATCGCGTTGAGATGTGGGGCGTATGAGGGCAAGAAGTGCAATTTCACGCGCCGCTCCGGGCTTTCCAGCCATGGTGTGAGTATCTTTGCATGATGGTAGCGCGCATTGTCGAGGATAACGTGAATTGCGGTCTTCGTGGGGTAGCTTTGTTCGATCTTTTCCAGCATTTGCCGGGTCGTTTCGGCATTGATCTTCTCGCCCTCCACGAAGGTGAACTGGAAGGTTTCAAGATTGAGCGCCCCCTGAATGTTGAGCCGCTTGCGACCTGATGTGGTTTTCACAGCGGTCTTTTGCCCTTTGGGAAACCAGCCATGCGCGGGGCGGCTCTGATATTCGGGGTGTACGGCGTCCGAAAACACAACCGCCTCATCCGGCGACAGGGCGGTCATCAGCGCCTCGTACCAGTCGATAAATGCCTGCTGCTGGTCTGGATCGGCTTGCGCGGAAAGCGCGAGAGGCTTTTTGTACTCGAATCCCAAACGTCGCATCAGCTTTGAGGCACCAGAACGACAGTAGCTCTGACCAAACTCGGCCAGAATATAAGCGCGGATTTCATCGACACAGCGGGCCGGATGCTCGCTGAAATGTTCTTTCACCGCCTCTTCCTGAGGGAATGACAGGTGCCCCTCGCGCGGGCTGTAATCCTTCAGGCCAAAGAATGCGAGACCGTCAGCTTTATAGGCAAAACGCCATTCCATCAGAACTGAAGGCCCGATGTCCAATATCTCGCAAACAATCTTGGGGTCATAACCTGCATCCAGCAGTATAAAAGCCCGCGCACGCTTCCAGACCAAGGCTTCAACCTTGCGACGACGACAGAGCATTTCAAGCGCGGCGCGCTCGTCATCTGTCAACGAAACGGTTGCGAAGTTTGACATGCACAGAGACAGACAGATCAAAACCCATCCGGCCATGTGACAATTTGAATCGCCCACTCAAAAACACTCAGGGCAATTCAGTCAAAGCAGTATATATACAACGCCCAGATTTCTTTCGACCGCCGAAATCCTCAGATTGATTGCCCGTCTTATACTTCGAACCACCCCTTCTGACGCGTTCATTCTAGTGTTCCCCACCTGACGTAGGATTCCGATCTGCGGCTTTGTGTGTCACTGTTGTGTCATGAGACGCGATGACATTTGCCTTTATCTGTGCGCCGACGACCGAGCCGAATTGCAAGCCCTTGTTGCCAACCGTAACACCCCGCGCAAGCTGGTCTGGCGTGCCGAGATTGTGCTGGCGACGGTGGACGGGCACGGCACCTTCGAGATCATGCGGCGTTCGAAGACGTCGAAGCCCACGGTTTGGCGCTGGCAGGCGCGCTATCTCGATGAGGGTGTGGAGGGGCTCAAGCGCGACAAGACCCGGCCCTCGCGGGTGCCGCCCCTGCCACGGGAGATACGCCTGAAAGTGATCGCCAAGACGGTGCGGGAGAGCCCGCCGAATGCGACCCACTGGAGCCGTTCGACCATGGCTGCGGCGGTGGGGATTTCGCCGTCGAGCGTCGGGCGCATCTGGGCCGAGGCCGGTCTGAAACCGCACCTGACGAAGGGCTTCAAGGTGTCCAACGACCCGATGTTCGAAGAAAAAGTCACCGACATCGTCGGGCTTTACCTCGATCCGCCGGAGCGGGCGGTGGTGCTGTGCGTGGATGAGAAGTCGCAGATACAGGCGCTGGACCGGACCCAGCCGGGATTGCCGCTCAAGAAAGGCCGGGCCGCGACGATGACCCATGATTACAAGCGCCACGGCACGACCACGCTGTTCGCCGCGCTCGACGTCAAATCCGGTGTGGTCATTGGCGAGTGCCTGCCGCGCCACAGGGCCAAGGAGTTCCTGAAGTTCCTGCGCCGCATCGACCGCGCAGTCCTCAAGCCTCGCGACGTCCATATCGTGCTCGACAACTACGCCACCCACAAAACGGCCGAGGTGCAGGCATGGCTAGCGAAGCATCCACGTTTCCATCTACATTTCACGCCGACCAGCGCGTCCTGGCTGAACCTCGTCGAACGCTTCTTCGCCGAAATCACCTCGAAACGCATCCGACGCGGCAGCTACACCAGCGTCGGTGATCTGGAGACCGCCATCTACGACTACCTGCTGCAGCACAACGCCAAGCCCAAGCCATTCGTCTGGACAAAAACCGCCAACGATATCCTCACACGAGAACGCCGGGCTCTCGAAATCCTCGATGAAATCCGCGGAAACAGGTAGCAAGTGTCAGACTCGGAACACTAGGATGGTCTCTCTGGCGAAGAACACATCAGGCGGCCGCCGCCAGAGCGCATCGAAAAGCCCGCCCCAATCCGCAACTGTAGTATTAACCTGGGAGTATAGCTATGGCATTCATCGGTGTCGATCTTCATACCAATTCCTTCACGATCTGCCGACTTGAGGCGGACGGATCGGAGGCTTTCCAAACCTTTCATCTCTCTGCACAAGCCATCGAGAAATTCTGCCAAGGCCTCGACGCCGAGGATGAGCTGGCGATCGAAACCACCGGCAATACGGCCTGGTTTTGTGACGAGGTGCGATCCTCGTGTCGGCCGGATCGTGGTGGTCAATCCGCGCCAGTTCAAGGTGATCCGGACTTCAGTGAAAAAGACCGACCGCAATGACGCTCGTGCCCTGGCCTTCTTCCTGTCGAAGAACATGCTGCCCGAGACGCGGCTGAAGTCAACGCAGGAAACCGAACTGGCTTCGCTCACTCACACCCGCGACAAAATGGTCAAGCAGCGTACTATGATGCTGAACGGTATCTATGCCCTGCATGTCCGCCACGGCATGAAACTGAAGAAGGAAGGGCTGGCCAGCAAGAAGCGTTTGCGTGAACTCGATCTCAACCGGTTTTCATGGCTTATCTTCCAAGCTTTTACCTCTCCGATAAACCCGGCGCGGTTCAGTTTTAGGGGCTTACATTAAGGGTGAGCAGTTACTTGATTTTTAAGGAACCGCTCTTCCCAGGTTCGCAAAATCACCCAAGGAAGTGTCGAACTTGGGGGGACCGTGGGCATCCTTAATAACCTCGCAACCCATCGAAATGAAGAGGCTGTCAGAGCTCTGCGTGCATGGCTGCTGGTTCCTTTATCTGCCGCCGCCTCCGACTTGATCAACCGTCAGACGCGACCATATCTCAAAAGCGGAATGGCATTGTCGACACTCCAAACAAAAATGGCTTAGGAGTCAACGAATTATGCATCAACTTTGATGGAACAATGCATGGAAAAAACACGCAATTTGATCTCACATGAAAAACTTCTTGAAGATGTTTCACGTACATTTGCGCTTACCATACCGTCGCTTCCGAAACCTTTACGCAATAGTGTGACAAACGCTTATCTTTTATGTCGAATTCTCGATGTCATTGAAGATGAACCTACGCTCGCCCTCAAGACAAAATCAGAATTTGCCCGCCTATTCGTTGAGATCGTTAAGGGTGAGGAAGATTCAAAGAGATTTGAAGTGCAGTTAATTGCTGCACTATCTCAGGCAACCAACTATGCAGAAAAAACTCTTGTGCAGAATACGGCCTCCATCGTTCAGGTAACCCATGCTTTACCCTTATATCAGCGGCAGGCAATCGAAAGATGTATTTCTATTATGGCAGACGGGATGATGGATTTTCAAAGGGATGAGACCGGCATCGCGGGATTGATCACCTTTTCTCGGTTTGAAAGATATTGTTACTGTGTTGCGGGTGTTGTTGGGGAAATGCTTACCGAATTATTCTGCAATCATTCCACTGATATCAGTAAAAGACGAGAAGATCTGCTCAAGCTCTCTGTTTCGTTTGGTCAGGGACTCCAGATGACGAACATTCTCAAAGATATCTGGGAGGACAGGCAGAGGGGCCAATGTTGGTTACCAAGGGACGTATTCAGCGACAAAGGCATCGATATTGCTTCTATTCAAGCAGGCACAAGCGATTTACGGTTCTTCGCCGGTATTAGTGAACTGGTAGCAAATGCATTTTTCCATCTGGAAAAAGCCAAGGACTATACACTGATGATCCCGGCACACGAAATCGGTATTCGCAAGTTTTGTTTTTGTGCATTGGCAATGGCCGTGCTGACATTAAAAAACATCAATTCATTTCCCGCCTTCGCGAATGGCGATGACGTGAAAATATCTAGGCAACAAGTCAAGATAGTATTGGTGACGACGAACTTGCTAATCCGATCAAACCTCGGTTTAAAAATTTTCTTTTTGGTTATTGCTCGCGGTCTTTCTAGTGTTCCCCACCTGACGTAGGATTCCGATCTGCGGCTTTGTGTGTCACTGTTGTGTCATGAGACGCGATGACATTTGCCTTTATCTGTGCCCCGACGACCGAGCCGAATTGCAAGCCCTTGTTGCCAACCGTAACACCCCGCGCAAGCTGGTCTGGCGTGCCGAGATTGTGCTGGCGACGGCGGACGGGCACGGCACCTTCGAGATCATGCGGCGTTCGAAGACGTCGAAGCCCACGGTTTGGCGCTGGCAGGCGCGCTATCTCGATGAGGGTGTGGAGGGGCTCAAGCGCGACAAGACCCGGCCCTCGCGGGTGCCGCCCCTGCCACGGGAGATACGCCTGAAAGTGATCGCCAAGACGGTGCGGGAGAGCCCGCCGAATGCGACCCACTGGAGCCGTTCGACCATGGCTGCGGCGGTGGGGATTTCGCCGTCGAGCGTCGGGCGCATCTGGGCCGAGGCCGGTCTGAAACCGCACCTGACGAAGGGCTTCAAGGTGTCCAACGACCCGATGTTCGAAGAAAAAGTCACCGACATCGTCGGGCTTTACCTCGATCCGCCGGAGCGGGCGGTGGTGCTGTGCGTGGATGAGAAGTCGCAGAGGCATCGCCAAGTTAATTTGCTGAGTTTGTAGTTTTCTGGCGATGCTTGGTCATGCGGTCATTTCGAGGGCGTAGAGGCGCCACAGATCGAAGGCGTCTGCTCTTGATTGTCGGTAGTGGTTGGCGTGCATGCGATAGCGGCGGGGACGGAAGACTGTATTGATTTGGTCATGAGCTGCCAGGAACCTCTGAGCTTGCGCCGGTGACTTGAACCGGCCCATGACCTTCTCTCGTTTTCGTGTCGGTCGATGCGACCCTTCTGCACGATTGTTCAGCCCCTTGTGGGCCCGGTGCTCCGCGGTTGGGGCCAAGCTTTTGATCGGTTTTATGTAGCTGCGCAACTTATCCGACACGACAACCCGCGGGTCGCCATATACGTTGATCAAGCGGTGTAAAAACCGCCTGGCAGCCTTAGCATTCCGGTGCCTCTGGACGAGAATATCAAGAGTATCTCCATCGGCGTCTACCGCACGCCACAGCCAGAAACGCTCTCCCGCGATGGTGATAACCACTTCATCAAGGTGCCACTTGTCGTTTGGGCGGGGACGATCGCGTTTGATGCATCCCGCAAAGTGGCGACCAAAGCGGTTCACCCACAGCCGAACTGTCTCCCGGCTGACGATCACGCCGCGTTCGGCAAGCAAATCTTCAACATCCGCTGTACTCAGAGCAAATCGGTGATACACCAAACCGCATACGCGATCACCTCGCGTGGAAAACGAAACCCCTTCAGGCCCGGCATGCTGGATGGTATTTTCATTGCAGATCCTTACGCCATCAAGCTCCCCACATCAATTTGGCAATGCCTGCTATCCATATCGAGGGCGGCGTGTGAACGGCTTAGATCGTAAGTTTGATGAGGCATGGGGTATGTCCTTCCTGATTGGTTGATTGGACGGACACTATGCCACGATGCGCCGCCCACCCCATAGATACCGTAATGGGCTTTGACGCGAATATCTGACGTTGTGCTTGTGACAGATGTGGAGATGCGGTGTCGTTGCCCGAGACACGCGAGGCGTGTCCGTCTCCACGGGGTCAGCCCCGAGGGGTCGCCCCACCAACTGAGTACGCAAGGGACAACGACATGAGTGTTTTTATTGGAGTAGATGTGTCTTTGGCAAGCTCGGCCATCTGTATTTTGGGTGAGCGTGGCAAAGTCCTCAAGGAAGCCAAGATCGACAGCGAACCCGAGGCATTTGTCTCGTTCATGCAGGGCCTGCCCTATGAGATCATCGGGATTGGCCTGGAGGCAGGTCCGCTGTCGCAGTGGTTATACAAAGCTCTGACCGATGTGGGCTTTACTGTCGTATTGATGGAAACCCGCAGGGTGAAGAACGCTCTAAAAGCCATGCCAATCAAGACAGTTATGCGAACGTTCGCATAACTGTCTTTATGCGAACCTTATTGTTATGTGAACCTTTGCTTTAAAAGACCAAGTTTTTATGGCCCTGCGCAAGAAATAGGTTCACATAATAATATCCACTACCTTGCTGACTCTCAAGCTCAACAGCTCAACAGAGGAGAAGTCAGCTTGCTTTCCATAATCGAAAATACGGCTCAAGCCAGGATGGATGAAGGTCTGGCATTACCGCTGGATGACGTTCAGAGTTATCGGGCTCATCTACTGGGATCGGGGTATCAGCAGCAGTACACAGATTGGAATGTCGGATGTATTCAGCATCTCTTGAACTGGATGTCAGCGAACAAGATTGATGGTGTGGACGCTCGAGCGCTACATCAATTTCTGAAGTGTGACAGTGACTGCTTAGGCCCACTCGGATTTACCAAGGACCTCGTTCGCGCCGATCAGGCAATAAACCGATATTTGCGCTTTCTCTTGGAAACAGGACGATCTCAGCTGCCTCCGGAGATCACGTTCGGCGGCAGTGTCGTTGAGGATTTCATTCAATCACTGCTGGCGCAGGGATATAATATCCAGTGGGTTTCCCAGTACCAGAATATCTGTCGTCATTTCGTCGTTTGGCTATACCTGAATGACATCGCTCTCGCGGACATCAATGACGAAGTCATAGCAGAGTTTCTGTCGCATGATTGCACATGCGTGCATCCACACTTTCTTAACAAGCCGAGCCGGTTTAGCGGATCTCAAACAAGTAGATCGAGCATCCGCAGGTTTTCGGATTATTTGATAAGCGTGGGCATAGCCGAGCCACGTCAGCCAGTTCCGATGATCGATGAGACAAGCCAATATTTGGCGAAATTTCAGGTTTGGTTGCGACGTTATCGTGGCCTTGAGAATGACCAATCAATCCACGCTTACCTCAGGTCAATGCAGAAGCTTATAACCCATATTCTTGGTGATGATCCGTCTCAGTACAATGCCACTCTAATCAGGGATTTGGTGCTGCAACGCGCCGAAACGGTATCGGACTCAGTTTTGGCGCTTGAGGCGTCAGCACTTCGAATGTATCTGCGCTTTCTTTCCATGCAAGGCCACTGTGCAGCAAGCCTGGTCGATGCTGTTCCGACGGTTATTCAGAAGAAATTTTCGACACTGCCCCGCCACTTGCCGCAGGACGATATCGAGCGGATCATCGCAACTTGCGACCTCAAGACACCAACGGGGATGCGCGACTACGCCATTCTTCTGCTGCTCGCACGGCTTGCTCTTCGGGCCGGAGATGTCGCCAATCTTCGATTGAAGGATATCGACTGGGATGAAGCGGTCATTCGGGTCAGTGGTAAATCCAGGCGCGAAACGGCATTGCCGCTGCCTCAAGACGTCGGCGATGCAATCATAGACTACATCCGCCATGCGCGTCCCGTCGTGGACAGCGAGAACGTGTTCGTGACCATTCCGGCTCCAAAACGAGCAATATCTGCCGATGCTATAAAAGGTGTTGCGCGCGCAGCGATCAAGCGATCCGGCGTGAAGGCTGACGGGCTGCCAGCTTCTCATCTGTTTCGACATTCCGCAGCGACGAACATGTTGCGCGACGGCACGCCAATGGAAGTCATCAGCGCCCTGTTGCGTCATCAGTCGGTGGAGACAACGAAGATCTATGCACGGGTCGACACACGGATGCTCCAGACGGTTGCACAGCCATGGCCGACAGCAGGAGACGCGCAATGACCCTGTTACAGCAAGTCGAACGTTACATAGAGTTCCGCAAGTCTCTGGGTCATAAGTTTGTAGATCAAGAGCGGTACCTCTTGGATTACGCGACCCATGCTACGAGTTGCGGCGACAGTTTCGTGTGCAGTGGCACAGTGTACGATTGGGCATCGAAAACACCGTCGACACGAACAGCGCAGGACAAACTGCGTTACGCATGTGGCCTCGCGCGTTTCCTGCACGCCGAAGATGGTCGTCACGAGGTGCCCAATTCTGATTTCTTTGGGAAGAAAATATTGCATCGACCAACGCCTCATCTTCTTTCATGGATTGAGGTCAGACAGATCATGGATGCGGCGCTAGACCTGCCACCAATCGGCTCTATGACGCCGCTGACATTCCATCACATACTTGGCTTGATGGCCGCAACCGGCTTGCGGCGCTCGGAAGCAATTGGCTTGCTGCTGTCAGACCTGACGGCGGACGGCTTGCTGATCAGGAATGCCAAAAACGGCAAACAACGCTTCATTCCGCTGGATGCGAGTGTCCATCACGCGATGGATGCGTATTTGCGGGAAAGAACACGCAGCGGCGGGTCCAACGAACATCTGTTTGTGTTGTCCACAGGACACCCCATCAGCATTGACTATCTTAGTGAGGTTTTTCGCAAACTGGTGCGACAGGTTGGACTTCGCGGCAAGCCGGGATTGCCAGGCCCTCGTCTGCACGATCTTCGACATAGTTTTGCAAGCCGCGCACTCGAAAGCATGCTTTCGACCGAAAGGCCCGATGTCAGCCGCCACATGCTGGCCCTTTCAACCTATCTTGGTCACTCCAAGGCAACTGATACCTACTGGTATCTTGAGGCCACACCAGTGCTGCTAAAGCAGGTGTCCGACGCGACCGAAAGACTGCATGAGGAGCGGAAAAATGACTGAACTTTCCGCCCCACTGTCCAAGTTCCTGCGGGAGTATCTCCCAAGCGACAAAGGCACAAGCCAACACACCATCGACAGTTATAGGCTATGCTTCAAGCTGTTGGTTGTCTTCGCTGCGGACAAACATGGTATTCGGCCCAGTGAACTAAAGGTCGACAACCTTGACGTTGCAACCATTGCCGAGTTTCTTGACCACCTCGAACAGGACCGGGAAAACGCAGTGCGTACGCGCAATGCCCGACTTGCGGCGATCAAAGCGTTTTTCGGCTTCCTCGAGTTCAGGTATCCGGAACACCTCAATCTTGCGGCACAGGTGCGGACAATCCCGGTAAAGAAAGGCGAAGTGCCGCTCATCGGCTCTCTAAGCCAGACAGAAATGCGCGCTTTGCTCAATGCGCCGGATACCAGCACCGTAGCTGGCACTCGCGACCGCGCAATGCTGTGTCTCGCCTATAACGCAGGCTTGCGTGTCTCGGAACTGGTTGGACTTGCCTGTGAAGCTCTGAGGGCGCCAGCCCTCGATCAGGTGCATGTCATCGGCAAGGGGCGACGGAAACGAGTGCTGCCGTTGTGGAAGAAAACCAGCAATGCATTGCGTGACTGGTTGGATATCCGAGCACAGAGCGCGGATCAGCATCTCTTCCTCAATTCCATGGGCTGTGGCATGACTGGTCGTGGCTTTGCAAAACGGCTTGTTGTTCATGCGCAAACTGCGGCGCAAAGCGTTCCGTCGGTCGCTGACAAGAAGGTGACGCCACACCTATTGCGTCATGCATGTGCGCTGCACACCCTCGAAGCGACGGGCGACATCAGGAAGGTCTCGCTTTGGCTCGGACACTCGAGCCTTCAAACCACTGCGATGTACCTGCGCGCGGACCCAAGCGACAAACTGGACACACTCGAACAATGGCGTCCTCCGAATATCAAAAAGGGGGAATTCAAAGGCGTAACCGACGAGCTACTTGCAATGTTGAATGGCTAATTCCACCCCGGATCCAGCAAGGTAGTGGATATTATTATGTGAACCTATTTCTTGCGCAGGGCCATAAAAACTTGGTCTTTTAAAGCAAAGGTTCACATAACAATAAGGTTCGCATAAAGACAGACAAACGCGACGCCGAGGGCATCGCTCACCTGCTCCAACTCGGCTGGTTCAGTGAGGTGCATTGCAAGTCGATCACCGCCCAAGAAATACGGGCACTTATGAACGTGCGGGATGCGCTCCAGAAATCGGTCATCAGCATTGAACTGTCCATACGTGGGACGCTGCGAAATTTTGGGCAAAAAATGGGAAAAGTGCCGAAGCACAAGTACGAGGAGCGTGTGCGTGAATTGATAGACGGCAAGCCTATGCTGGAGAAAATGGCACTGCCAGCCCTGAGGGCACGTGCAGATTTGCGCAGAGAGATGGCTGAGATAGAGAAACTGGTGCGCGATATGGCCAGGAAGGATCCGGTCTGCCGCAAGCTGATGACCATGCCGGGCGTTGGACCGGTTGTCGCACTGACTTACAAAGCGGCAGTTGATGACCCCACCCGGTTCCGTAAATCGAAGGATATAGGCCCGTGGGTAGGATTGGTGCCGAAGCGCGAGGAGTCCGGTGAACGATCTGTTATTGGCTCAATCACCAAGACTGGTGACGCCGGTTTGCGCTGTGCACTGTTCCAAGCGGCAAACACTCTGCTCAACCGCGGAGGTGAGAACTGGCTGAAAACCTGGGCCCTGCTACTCGCGGAGAAATGCGACAACAGAAAGAAGGCGAAGGTAGCGCTGGCCCGGCGGATCGGCGTGGTCCTGCACCGTATGTGGATGGATGGTACCGACTTCCAATCCATACGCGAAAACGTGATCGCGCTACGCGCTGCTTGAGCCTTCGGAAAACCGAGATGAATCCAACATCAGCACAAGGAGTTGATGGCGGCGTCTGAGCGCGTCTGCTCAACGGTGTCCCTGACCGGGACGCGGTCCTCGATGATGCACGTGAGATGCTAGTCGCCGACTCTCCAGAGTCGAGCACGGCCCATAGATAGGCACTCGAGTACCGGATTTGGACAAGGTATGAAGTCGGCAACCATTGTGTTGACCACGAACGGAAGCCAGAACCCGGCAGCGATACAGAAGTTGAGACAGAAATTGCACAGACGTGAACCAAGTCCATGAAGATATCCAATCATCTGAGAAATCAGGTGATGATGCCTGTTTGCTCTACACATCATCGATACCGCGAAAACCAAACGTTCTCGTGGCAGCACTAGTTGTAAACGTTGTGCTTGACTCCACCCCGCCCATTACGGAAGCATCCCATGATCCGAAAAGCGATCGACACCCTCTCGGCAAAGCTATCCGAGTGTTTGTCGCTGAGCAATAGCCGCCTTGAAACGCTCTGCCTTTTGGTGATCGGCATTGCCAGCGTTCGAACGGTCAATTTGAGCCACATCAGCGGCGAGATGCCAACACAGGCCAAGGTTGAAAGCACCTACCGCCGCTTGCAGCGTTTTTTCCAGTATGTTGATCTGAGGGAAGATTGGTCTGCACGCCTTGTGGTCCGGATGCTCGGGCTCTCCGGAAGCTGGAACCTGTGCCTTGATCGCACCAATTGGAAGATCGGGCGCAAAGAGATCAACCTGCTGGTTCTTGCCATTGCCACGCGCCGGTATCGGGTGCCATTGATGTGGACGGTTCTGGGCAAGGCGGGCAACAGCAACACCAAACAACGCATTGCACTGATGAAACGTTATCTGGGCCTGTTCGGAGCCAAAAGCATCAAGTGTCTCTTGGCGGACCGTGAGTTCATCGGCCTTGATTGGCTGACTTTCCTGCATGAGCAGGATGTTCCTTTCATCATTCGCGTAAAGTCGAACCAGTATGTCACTTGCGAAGATGGCACCCGGCAAAGCTTGCGAAATCTGTTGCGCACCTGCCGTGGAAAGCGGACCTTTACCGCCCACTTCGGAGCAGCAGGGGACACCGATCCGATGTGGTTGAACTTTGCTGCCAAGCGTCTCAAGGGCAAGGAATTGCTGATCGTGGCCACGAACCGTCCAGCCCACCATGCCTTAACCACTTACAGCCAACGTTGGGCCATCGAATGCCTGTTCGCGGAAGCAAAGACCAAAGGCTTCAACCTGGAGGACACCCGGCTCTCAATCGCGAAAAAGTTGAGCTTGCTCATCGGGATTGTCGCCCTCGCCATGGCATGGGCGGCGAAGATGGCATCCAAGAAACTTGGCACCCAAAAGCGCCCCAGAAAATCACATGGCAGGTACGCCAAGTCCATCTTCCGCATCGGCCTCGACGAAATCAGAAGGCTCTTGCGAACCCATCCAGAACAAGCCTTCCGACATTGGCCCAAACTCAGACATAAAATCGCATGAGTCGTGCACAGGGATTGTTATGTGAACCTTTGCTCCAAAAGGCCAAGTTTTTATGGCTCTGTGCAAGAAATAGGTTCACATAATAATATCCACTACCTTGCTGGCTCTCAAGCTCAACAGAGGAGAAGTCAGCTTGCTTTCAACAATCGAAAATACGACTCAAACCGCGACGGAAGAAGGTCTGGTACCACCGCTGGATGACGTGCAGAGTTATCGGGTTCATCTACTTGGATCGGGGTACCAGCGGCAGTACACAGATTGGAATGTCCGATGTATTCAGCACCTCTTGAACTGGATGTCAGCGAACGGGATTGAGAAACTGGACGCTCGGACGCTACATCAATTTCTGCATGACGGTGACGGCTTGGGTCCACGTGGATTTACCAATGACCTCAGAGGCGCCGATCGGGCAATAAGCCGATATCATCGCTTTCTTGTAGAAACAGGGCGAACCCAAGTGCCGCCGGAGATTACGCTCGGCGGAAGAGTTGTTGAGGATTTCATTCAAACACTGGTGGTGCAGGGATATAACATTCAGTGGACTTCCCAGTGACCTGCCCCATTTTTCAGGGCCACTCGTAAATCGAGTTTGCTCTCCATTTGTGTGCCATCATTCGGCGGCGTGAGCAATGGGCGCAGGCGCGGAGCCCTCAAGTAGCTCAAGCGGCTGCGCCCATTGCGTTTTGTCGAAGGGCCGCGCTGCCGCGAACTCCTCCGGTGTTTTATATCTCAGGCTGCTATGTAGTCGCTCTGTGTTGTAATCGCTCCTCCAGTTTTCGATGATCTCACGCGCCTCTCCGATACTGGTGAACCAGTGCTGGTTGAGGCATTCATCCCGGAATCGTCCATTGAAACTTTCGATGTACGCGTTCTGGGTGGGCTTGCCTGGTTCGATGAAATAAAGCTGCACGCCGTTGTCATCGGCCCATGCATCAAGCGCACGACCACGTAGTTCGGGGCCGTTATCGACGACCAAAATATCGGGGTATCCCCGCTCTCGCGCGACCCGGTTCAGCAATTCCACGACCCGCTCACCGGGCAGTGAGAAATCCACTTCGATGGCGGGACACTCGCGGGTGCAATCATCCTTGAGGTTGACCGTTCGGAACTTGCGCCCATTCGCCAGTGCGTCACTGGTGAAATCCAAAGACCATCTTTGGTTGGCCGCAATGGGGCACCAGCCGCCCTCACGGCCTTCCTTGGGGATCTTCTTGCGCTTGGTTCGGCGCAGCCAAAGCCGTTCTTCGCGGTAAATCCGCTCTACGACTTTGACGTTCACCTTGAAGCCCTCGCGCACCAGCTTGGCATGCAGCATGCGGTAGCCATACCTCCTGTGCTTTCCAGAAAGCGTGATCAGACGCTCCCGGAGCCGCGCATGGCGGTCCAGACGCGCCTGATAGCTCAGGCTTGATCTGGATATCCCAACCAGCCTGCACGCCCGCCTTTGCGTGAACTGATGATCGCGCATCAGCGTCTCCACAGCGTCCCGGCGGGCGACAGGCGTTATGAGTTTTTTGCCAGCAGACTTTTGAGGCCGGCGTTGTCGAGCATGGCATCGGCCAACAGCCGCTTCAGCTCGGAGGGCATTGCCAAATTGATGTGGGGAGCTTGATGGCGTAAGGATCTGCAATGAAAATACCATCCAGCATGCCGGGCCTGAAGGGGTTTCGTTTTCCACGCGAGGTGATCGCGTATGCGGTTTGGGCGTATCACCGATTTGCTCTGAGTACAGCGGATGTTGAAGATTTGCTTGCCGAACGCGGCGTGATCGTCAACCGGGAGACAGTTCGGCTGTGGGTGAACCGCTTTGGTCGCCACTTTGCGGGATGCATCAAACGCGATCGTCCCCGCCCAAGCGACAAGTGGCACCTTGATGAAGTGGTTATCACCATCGCGGGAGAGCGTTTCTAGCTGTGGCGTGCGGTAGACGCCGATGGAGATACTCTTGATATTCTCGTCCAGAGGCACCGGAATGCTAAGGCTGCCAGGCGGTTTTTACACCGCTTGATCAACGTATATGGCGACCCGCGGGTTGTCGTGTCGGATAAGTTGCGCAGCTACATAAAACCGATCAAAAGCTTGGCCCCAACCGCGGAGCACCGGGCCCACAAGGGGCTGAACAATCGTGCAGAAGGGTCGCATCGACCGACACGAAAACGAGAGAAGGTCATGGGCCGGTTCAAGTCACCGGCGCAAGCTCAGAGGTTCCTGGCAGCTCATGACCAAATCAATACAGTCTTCCGTCCCCGCCGCTATCGCATGCACGCCAACCACTACCGACAATCAAGAGCAGACGCCTTCGATCTGTGGCGCCTCTACGCCCTCGAAATGACCGCATGACCAAGCATCGCCAGAAAACTACAAACTCAGCAAATTAACTTGGCGATGCCGCTGCCGGACGTGATCTGCGACGACGGCAAGTCTGCCCCGGATCACGTTTTGGAAGACGACGACTGGCGCCGGAAGTGCGTCGGGCAGGGCAGGTATGAACCCGGGTCCGGCAGGCCTGCCGATCCATCCGTTGCCGCCTGGAGTAACGGGTTGACGGGTGGCCCCGGCGGCACCCCCGAAGTTCAGGCGAAGGAGACATCCGATATCCTGCCGGGCACGTCCTTCGCGTTGACGTCGGAGACGGAGAACGGTGCCGCGCTGGCCTTCTGGGGCCGGGGAGCGCAATCGGGCTTCAGCGGCCGTGCGGGTGATCTCGGCCTGGAGGGCGAGGTGACGAGTTTCATGCTGGGGGCGGATCAGGCGCGCGACGACTGGCTGTTCGGTCTGATGCTGTCGCGGAGCCGGGGCGAGATCGACTACACTCTGGGCGCGGCGTCCGGCGAGATGGAGACGGACCTGACGGCGCTGGTGCCCTATATGGGCTGGGATGTAAGCGATCGTCTGTCGGTCTGGGGGGCTGCGGGTCTGGGCTCCGGCGACATGAGGCTGAGGCCGGAAGATGGCTCGGAGTTCAGGACGGATATCGACTGGGGCATGGCGGCGGCGGGCGCTGACGGGGCGTTGGGGTCGGTCGCGGCGCTTGGCGGCGCGGAACTGCGGTGGCTGGCGGATGCGCTGTGGACCCGGACCACATCGGATGCGGTGCCCGGCCTTGAGGCAACGTCTGGCTCGACCACGCGGCTGCGGCTGGGGCTGGAAAGCCGCTGGGAGCACAGCTTTGCGTCGGCGGCCACGCTGAGCCCGCGCCTGGAAACGGGGCTGCGCTATGACGGGGGCGATGCGGAGACCGGGTTCGGGCTGGAGGTCGGGGGCGGTGTGGAGTTCACCGATCCGTCGCGCGGCCTGTCACTGGGGCTGCGGGGCCGGACGCTGGCGCTGCATCAGGACGGGAACTTCGAGGACTGGGGCCTGGCCCTCGACCTCGCCTACGATCCGACACCGGAGACGAAGCGGGGCTTCGCGGCCCGGCTGTCGCATACATTCGGCGGCGCGTCATCAGGAGGTGTGGACGCGCTGCTGGGGCCACGGTTGTTCCCGGAGGCCTCGCCGACGGGGGGTGGGGACAGAAGCTGGAGCGTCGAAGCGGCCTATGGCGTCAGCCGGGGCCGGGGCCGGGTGGGCTCGCCCTATACCACGATCACCGCCGCAGGTTCGGGCAGCGCCACAGGCGCGCGCCTCGGCTACCGCATCGAACCCGACGCCGACCACGCGGCGGACGTCAATCTCGACTTCTGGACCGAACCGCCAACAGCCGCCAACGACCGCGCCAGCGGAGGCGCAACACTGCAATGGAAATGGTAGCGAGAACTGCTCCCCGCAGGGGCAAACCGTCCAGTGGACGGTCTGACGTTCGAACGGGTGGAGTTCACCGGTTCCGGCGAAACGCCGGACAGAACGGGAAGGCCGTCAGGAAACCCGGCCGCGTGGCGCTGTATTCCACCGACCATCCGGATTGAGGGAGGATCAGAAAGAGATTGCATCAATCCGGCGGTTTGGCGGACAGGTGGTCGAGCAGGGGAACGGACCGGGCTTCTGCGCCTTCTGACTCACCCGACCGGACCCGTGAGCAAGATCACACCACGGCTGTGCCAGCAGGCCAGTCGCGCGACGTGTGAGTCACCCGAACAATCGCCACGGCTTCCGCGTCACTTGCCTGGGTAATCGCATAGGCGAGGATGTAGGTCAGGCGCGTCACGGATTTTTCGCAGGTGTCTGTCACCCGGCCTGGACGCCCTGTTGGTATTTCCCCCAAGGCCGTTCTGTCGACAGGCTCGGCCACGCGCCGCACCGCAGCGGTGTTGTCACGGGCGATGCAGGAAACTTGATCTGCAAGATCGTCCGGCGCCTCACCGGAGACGAACCGGTCGGCTCATGCGGTCCCGCCTGTTGCATCCAAAATCGCCTGGCGCACGGACGCCAGCGTTGTTCGGCATTCGGAATGGCGGGAGAGCGTGGCACATCGTTTTGAAGCATCAAGGGGCGGATGGCTCCTGAAAGGCTTGCCGATGATGTTGACCGGAAGAATTTTGAATTTCGTTTTTGGTATCCCTGGTGTTGACAGCCTGATTTTCCAGCCCACACTTTCACGGAACGCCGGAACGCCGGAACGCCGGAACGCCGGAACGCCGGAACGCCGGAACGCCGGATCATGAGCGTGCTGTTTGCATGGCATTGCTGTGCCCGGCTGTGGTTTATTCTTTGCCGTTCGCCATTTTTGCCTGAGGCATTTCGGTCGCGCCGGACTTGCACCCATCCGCAGGTTCCGGTTTCTTTTTTTGACCTGGGTTATGCGATTGCCGGGCGGATCACCCGCAGTCGCGCCGGTCTTGTGCCCGGCCTGCTGCTGGTCACGGGTCTGATCATGGGAATGGCCGGGGCGGCCAATGCGCAGTCCACCCCCAACCTTTACATTTTGAACCCATCGGAAACGCCGGTCACGGAAGGCGGCAATGCGGTGTTCGTAGTGGCGGCCATCCCGGCCCCGACGAGCGATCTGACGGTCAGACTGAGCGTCGCGGATGCCGCGGCGAGCGATTTCCTGGCTTCCGGCGAAGAGGGCGACAAAACGGTGACCATCAAGGGCGGCAGTGCCACAGCGACCTATACGGTGAGCACGGAAGACGACAGCACGGATGAGCCGAATGGCGCGGTGACGGTGGCGCTGGCGGAGGACAGCAGCTACACGGTGTTGTCCACGGCGGCAGAGGCAACGGCCGCCATCACGGATGACGACGCGACGGCGGTGACGCTGAGCGTGACGGACACCAGCGCAGCTGAGGGGGACGCGAGTGACACGGCGGCGATCAAACTGACGCTTGGCCGTGATCTGGTGACGGGTGAGGAGCTGACGGTGCCGCTGCAATTTTCGGGCGGCACCTTGGGCACGGATTTCACGCTGGAGCTTGAGGGCAGTCCCACATATGCGGCAATCGTCGGCAATGGCAATGAAGTGCGTTTCTCCCCAGCGCCGCCTACTTTTGACCCTGAGGATGTAGAGGATCCGGATGAGTTACCAGAGATCCCGGAGTT
This sequence comes from Paracoccaceae bacterium, assembly GCA_965242975.1. Taxonomy (GTDB): domain Bacteria; phylum Pseudomonadota; class Alphaproteobacteria; order Rhodobacterales; family Rhodobacteraceae; genus JAPPHA01. The sequence continues at coordinate 552,298 of CBDETS010000002.1, forward strand.
ACTGTCTTTATCACCCCAGCTACAGCAGCCCGCCGCCCCTGAGGTTACCGTGCTGCTGACCGCCTCTAACGACGACGACGCGGTTTCCGAGAGCGTGACGGTGACCATCCCGGCCTCGGGTACGGGCAACGCGCCGGTGCTGGTCGCAATAGGTCTCGGCGGAGGTGTGACGGGCAGCGGCAGTGGCGTGATCACGATCACCGATGATGACGACGAGGCGGCTCTTGTGTTTGCGCAGGCCGCGGACCCGCTGGAAGTGCCGGAGGGCGGGAGCGCGGCCTACACGGTGGCGCTGGCGACCGAGCCGACGGGGACGGTGACGGTGACGCTGACCCAGCCGACCAATACCGACGTGACGGTGGATACCGACACTATCACGATCGGTAACCAGACCACGCTCAGCTTCACCACGGACAACTGGAACGAGCCGCAGACGGTGACGGTGGCGGCTGCGCAGGATGTCGATACCGCCGATGACAGTGCGGACATCTCCCACAGCGCCTCGGGCGGGGGCTACGGATCGGTGACCGGCACGGTCAGTGTCACCGTCAGCGATGACGACGCCCCTGCGGTGCCCGGCATATCGCTCTCGGAGAACCTTCTGGCGGTGAACGAGGGCGGAACGGCAACCTACACGATGGTGCTGGACAGCGCGCCGACCCATGACGTGACGGTCACGGTGGAAGTTCTCTCTAGCGTTGATCCGGCGGCCATCACGGTGGACACGGATACCACGGTGAAGGGCAACCAGAACACGTTGACCTTCACACCCGCAACCTGGAACCAGCCGCAGACGGTCACAGTGACCGGTGTGGACGACGACTTCGCAGGGAAGTATGTATTAAGCTTGGATTTGACCCACGCGGCCGGGTCGCAGGATGCCGCATATAATGAAATCGCCATCGCTTCGGTCGGGGTGACGGTCTCTGATAAAGATCCGGCCACCCCCACCGTTACCATTGAAGGTCCGCTTTTACCGGTCACGGAGGGTGGCGATGCGGTGTTCACGGTGACGGCCGACCCGGCCCCGACAGGCGATCTGACGGTCAGCCTGAGCGTCGCGGATGTTGCGGGAAGCGATTTCCTGGCTTCCGGCGATGAGGGCGACAAGACGGTGACCATCCCGGGTGAACAGACGGCCGCCGACTTCACCGTTGCCACCGTCGCGGACGGCATCGACGAGCCATCCGGCCTTGTTTCAGTCGCGGTTGTCCCGGGGTCTGACTACGCGGTGGACCGATCGATTCCGCCTTTTTTCTTCACTGGTTTTTCGTTTGTGGAGGACGACGACGCGACGGCGGTGACGCTGACAGTGCCGGACACCAGCGCAGATGAGGGGGACGCGAGTGACAGGGCCGCGATCAAACTGACACTGAAACGGGGACTGGTGACGGATGAGAGCCTTACGGTGCCGCTGCAGTTTTCGGGCGGGGCATTGGGCACGGCGTTCACGCTGGCGCTTTCGGGCAGTCCCAACGGGGTGACGCTCGATGCCAATACGGGCGTGGTGACCTTCACTGGCGGCGATCCGGTTTCGGCCAAAGGGGCGAGGGTGCTGCTGATCGCCTCTGACGATGACGACGCGGTCTCCGAACGCGTGACGGTGACCATCCCGGCCTCGGATACGGGCAGCGCGCCGGTTCTGGGCGCGACGGGTCTCGGCGGCGGCGCAACGGGCAGCGGCAGCGGCGTGATCACGCTCACCGATGACGACGAGGCGGCTCTTGTGTTTGCGCAGGCCGCGGACCCGCTGGAAGTGTCGGAGGGCGGGAGCGCGACCTACACGGTGGCGCTGGCGACCCAGCCGACGGCGACGGTGACGGTGACGCTGACCCAGCCGACCAATACCGACGTGACGGTGGATACCGACACTATCACGATCGGTAACCAGACCACGCTCAGCTTCACCACGGCGAACTGGAACGCGCCGCAGACGGTGACGGTGGCGGCTGCGCAGGATGTCGATGCCGCCGTGGACAGTGCGGACATCCTTCACAGCGCCTCAGGCGGGGGCTACGCATCGGTGACCGGCACGGTCAGTGTCACCGTCACCGATGACGACGAGGCGGCTCTTGTGTTTGCGCAGGCCGCGGACCCGCTGGAAGTGTCGGAGGGCGGGAGCGCGACCTACACGGTGGCGCTGGCGACCCAGCCGACAGGGACGGTGACGGTGACGCTGACCCAGCCGAACAATACCGACGTGACGGTGGATACCGACACCGTCACGAGCAATAACCAGACCACGCTCAGCTTCACCACGGTGAACTGGAACGCGCCGCAGCAAGTGACGGTGGCGGCCGCGCAGGATGTCGATGCCGCCGGGGACAGTGCGGACATCCTTCACAGCGCCTCAGGCGGGGGCTACGCATCGGTGACCGGCACGGTCAGTGTCACCGTCACCGATGATGACGAGGCGGCTCTTGTGTTTGCGCAGGCCGCGGACCCGCTGGAAGTGTCGGAGGGCGGGAGCGCGGCCTACACGGTGGCGCTGGCGACCCAGCCGACAGGGACGGTGACGGTGACGCTGACCCAGCCGACCAATACCGACGTGACGGTGGATACCAACACCGTCACGAACGGTAACCAGACCACGCTCAGCTTCACCACGGTGAACTGGAACGCGCCGCAGCAAGTGACGGTGGCGGCCGCGCAGGATGTCGATGCCGCCGTGGACAGTGCGGACATCCTTCACAGCGCCTCAGGCGGGGGCTACGCATCGGTGACCGGCACGGTCAGTGTCACCGTCACCGATGATGACGAGGCGGCTCTTGTGTTTGCGCAGGCCGCGGACCCGCTGGAAGTGTCGGAGGGCGGGAGCGCGGCCTACACGGTGGCGCTGGCGACCCAGCCGACAGGGACGGTGACGGTGACGCTGACCCAGCCGACCAATACCGACGTGACGGTGGATACCAACACCGTCACGAACGGTAACCAGACCACGCTCAGCTTCACCACGGTGAACTGGAACGCGCCGCAGACGGTGACGGTGGCGGCCGCGCAGGATGTCGATGCCGCCGTGGACAGTGCGGACATCCTTCACAGCGCCTCGGGCGGGGGCTACGCATCGGTGACCGGCACGGTCAGTGTCACCGTCACCGATGATGACGAGGCGGCTCTTGTGTTTGCGCAGGCCGCGGACCCGCTGGCAGTGTCGGAGGGCGGGAGCGCGGCCTACACGGTGGCGCTGGCGACCCAGCCGACAGGGACGGTGACGGTGACGCTGACCCAGCCGACCAATACCGACGTGACGGTGGATACCAACACCGTCACGAACGGTAACCAGACCACGCTCAGCTTCACCACGGTGAACTGGAACGCGCCGCAGCAAGTGACGGTGGCGGCCGCGCAGGATGTCGATGCCGCCGTGGACAGTGCGGACATCCTTCACAGCGCCTCAGGCGGGGGCTACGCATCGGTGACCGGCACGGTCAGCGTCACGGTCACCGATGATGACGAGGCGGCTCTTGTGTTTGCGCAGGCCGCGGACCCGCTGGAAGTGTCGGAGGGCGGGAGCGCGGCCTACACGGTGGCGCTGGCGACCCAGCCGACAGGGACGGTGACGGTGACGCTGACCCAGCCGACCAATACCGACGTGACGGTGGATACCGACACTATCACGATCGGTAACCAGACCACGCTCAGCTTCACCACGGTGAACTGGAACGCGCCGCAGCAAGTGACGGTGGCGGCCGCGCAGGATGTCGATGCCGCCGTGGACAGTGCGGACATCCTTCACAGCGCCTCGGGCGGGGGCTACGCATCGGTGACCGGCACGGTCAGTGTCACCGTCACCGATGATGACGAGGCGGCTCTTGTGTTTGCGCAGGCCGCGGACCCGCTGGCAGTGTCGGAGGGCGGGAGCGCGGCCTACACGGTGGCGCTGGCGACCCAGCCGACAGGGACGGTGACGGTGACGCTGACCCAGCCGACCAATACCGACGTGACGGTGGATACCGACACTATCACGATCGGTAACCAGACCACGCTCAGCTTCACCACGGCGAACTGGAACGCGCCGCAGACGGTGACGGTGGCGGCTGCGCAGGATGTCGATGCCGCCGGTGACAGTGCGGCCATCCTTCACAGCGCCTCGGGCGGGGGCTACGCATCGGTGACCGGCACGGTCAGCGTCACGGTTGAAGATGACGACGAGGCGGCTCTTGTGTTTGCGCAGGCCGCAGACCCGCTGGAAGTGTCGGAGGGCGGGAGCGCGACCTACACGGTGGCGCTGGCGACCGAGCCGACGGCGACGGTGACGGTGACGCTGACCCAGCCGACCAATACCGACGTGACGGTGGATACCGACACTATCACGATCGGTAACCAGACCACGCTCAGCTTCACCACGGCGAACTGGAACCAGCCGCAGACGGTGACGGTGGCGGCTGCGCAGGATGTCGATACCGCCGATGACAGTGCGGTTATCTCCCACAGCGCCTCGGGCGGGGGCTACGCATCGGTGACCGGCACGGTCAGTGTCACCGTCACCGATGATGACGCCCCTGCGGTGCCCGGCATATCGCTCTCGGAGAACCTTCTGGCGGTGAACGAGGGCGGAACGGCAACCTACACGATGGTGCTGGACAGCGCGCCGACCCATGACGTGACGGTCACGGTGGAAGTTCTCTCTAGCGTTGATCCGGCGGCCATCACGGTGGACACGGATACCATGGTGAAGGGCAACCAGAACACGTTGACCTTCACACCCGCAACCTGGAACCAGCCGCAGACGGTCACAGTGACCGGTGTGGACGACGACTTCGCAGGGAAGTATGTATTAAGCTTGGATTTGACCCACGCGGCCGGGTCGCAGGATGCCGCATATAATGAAATCGCCATCGCTTCGGTCGGGGTGACGGTCTCTGATAAAGATCCGGCCACCCCCACCGTTACCATTGAAGGTCCGCTTTTACCGGTCACGGAGGGTGGCGATGCGGTGTTCACGGTGACGGCCGACCCGGCCCCGACAGGCGATCTGACGGTCAGCCTGAGCGTCGCGGATGTTGCGGGAAGCGATTTCCTGGCTTCCGGCGATGAGGGCGACAAGACGGTGACCATCCCGGGTGAACAGACGGCCGCCGACTTCACCGTTGCCACCGTCGCGGACGGCATCGACGAGCCATTCGGCCTTGTTTCAGTCGCGGTTGTCCCGGGGTCTGACTACGCGGTGGACCGATCGGTTCCGCCTTTTTTCTTCACTGGTTTTTCGTTTGTGGAGGACGACGACGCGACGATTGTAAGCCTGGCGCGGGTGGGCTCTGGGTCGATTACCGAAGGCGCTTCGGGCAAGGCGGAATTTACGGTGACGCTGGGCCGGGCGCTGGTTGCGGACGAGCGCATTGATGTGCCGCTTGTTTTCTCCGGCGCGGGTATTGAGGCGTCGGATTTCACGCTGTCGACAAAGAGCGGTGCTTCGCTCAATACGGGCGTCACGCTTCGAAGATCGGGCAGGCGCAATCCGACCATAAGCTTTGAGGGAACTGGTGCGCAGACGGCGACCCTGGAGATTGCGGCGCTCGACGACAATGTGGTGGAAACTGGCGGGGAGACGCTGATTGTTTCGCTTGGCAGCAAGCGGCGATTCGATGCGGATGGAGATACCAATGTTGGTGGCGGTGCCGCTCCTTCGGCCACGGAAAACACATTCAGCTTTGATATCAGCGACGATGGCGTCCCGGTTTTGCCTCCTCTTTTGGTCAAGGCGCTGGTTAAAAATATCCGCCAGCCGGATGCCGGATACTCCAGCTTGCAAAACGATTATGCCCAGGGCTTCATGACCGGCGGCAACGGTACGGGGTACACGCTGAACAGTGCCGAAGTGGCGTTTTTGCGGCTTGGGACCCTCACAGACTTTTCGAAACTGGAAGTTACCGTCCGGACCAGCGCCAGCGGACGCCCCGGTGACGTTGTCGCCACCTTGGCAAATTCCGGCAGCCAGGGGCGGCGTGCCATCTTCACCGCGCCCAAGGGTGGGGTCAAACTTTCGGCGAACACGCGGTATTTCCTGGTTCTGGATGTGACCGGGAAAGTCGATAACAGCAGACTTGCATATACGCTTTCGGACAAGGAGGACCCGGGAGCCGCGCCGGGCTGGAGCATTGATGATGGCAGCCTGTTCCGGGCCAGCGGCATCCAGTGGTCCACGGTACAGGGCGGCTACGCCCGGAAAATCCGGCTTCGGGGTTTCGCGAACCCGCAGGAACATGGCAAACCCACCGCGCTGACGCTGAGCGTGGATGCCGATACCGGCGCGGAGGGGGTGCAGACCAGCCTTGTCGAGGAGGACGGGTCGAAGACCGTGCGGGTGACGGCGACGCTTGATGGCCCGGCTACTTTCGCGGAGCCGAAGACGGTGACCATCGCGGTCGGCGCTGTCGATGATAGCGCTACGGAAAGCACGGATTACCAGGAGGTGGCAAACCAGCGGATTACAATCCCTGTCGGGCAGTCGAGCGCCTCTGTTGAGTTCCAGATTACCCCGGTCGATGACAACTTGTACGAGGGGTCCGAGACGATCAGCATTGCTGGCACTCTTACGGATGTTGTGGTGAGGCCTGCTGCCATCCTGCTGACTGATGAGGCAGACGACGCCCCGGAACCGACGGTTGTGTCGATTGAGCGGTATAATCCGGCGACTTCGCCGACCAATGCGAACAGCCTGACCTGGCGTGTGACGTTCGACGAAGCGGTGGTGAATGTCGATGCGGGCGATTTCACGCTGACGGGTCCGAACGCGGGCACCACTCTGACTGTGAGCACTGTTACGGGCAAGGAGGCCACGACCTGGGATATCACCGCCTCTAGCGGCAATCTCGCGACTTTCGATGGCCCGGTGATGCTGTCCTTTGCAGCCGATCAGAATATTCAGGACAATGATGGCACTCCTCTGAGCGCAACCACGCCGAGGGGCACCAATGAGAACAGTTATGTGGTGGACAATACTGCCCCGACAGTGACCTCGGTCGCGCGTCAGAGCCCTTCGACCTCGCCGACCAATGCGAACAGCCTGACCTGGCGTGTGACGTTCGGCGAGGCGGTGAATGTGGCCGCATCGGACTTTATGGTAACCGGCACCGACGCCGTGCTGTCGGCAATGCCGGTCGGCCACGCCGGCACGACTGTGGACGTCACCGTTTCGGGCGGCAACCTGGCCAGCTTGAACGGCCCGGTGACGCTGGGCTTTGCAACCGATCAGTATATACAGGATAAGGCTGGCAACGTTCTGGACACCACGACGACGCCATCGCCGAATGATGCGACCTATGACCTCGACAACGCCCCTCCGACGGTGGCGGTCAGCGGTCTGAGCGGCACCCTATCCGGCCCTGTGACGGCAACCTTTACCTTCTCCGAGACGGTGAGCGGTTTTGCGCAGGAGGATATTACGGTGGGCAACGGCGCGGTCTCGGATTTCACCGTGTCCATTGCGGGCATGGTCTGGACCGCCCTGATCACGCCCACGGCAGACGGCACGGTTACCGTGGATGTTGGGGCGGGCGCGGCCATGGATGCCGCCGGCAACCCGAATCCAGCCGCGACCCAGGCCAGCGCGGCCTATACAGCGGTGCCCGGCATTGCCCTGATTCCCAGGTCCCTGTCGGTGGCGGAGGCTGGGGGTAAGGACACCTACACGGTGGTTCTGAACACGCAGCCGACGCATGCGGTGACGGTCACGGTGACCTCCGCCGATGCGAGCACGGCCACGGTCAAAAAGGTCGGCGGCGGCGCGGGGGCGAGCCAGACCCTGACCTTTACCACGAGCAACTGGAACACGGCGCAGACGGTGACCGTGACGGGGGTCGATGACGCTGTCGACAATCAGGGCGACAAGCGCACGGTGTCGATCTCCCACGCGGCGCGTTCGACGGACACAAATTACACCATCGCGGATGCCGGCAGCGTGACGGTGACCGTCACCGATGATGAAGATATACCTACCGCGCTGACATTGACCCTGGATGCTGGCACCGGCACGACCGGGTCGCTGTTGAGGCTTGCAGAGAATGTCGGGACGAAGACCGTGCGGGTGACGGCAACGCTTGATGGCCCGGCTACTTTCGCGGAGCCGAAGACGGTGCCCATCGCGGTCGGCGCTGTCGATGATAGCGCTACGGAAAGCACGGATTACCAGGAGGTGGCAAACCAGTCGATTACAATCCCCGCCGGACAGTCGAGCGCCTCTGTTGAGTTTCAGATCACCCCGGTCGATGACAGCTTGTACGAGGGGCCCGAGACGATCAGCATCGTCGGCACGCTCGCGTACGTTAAAGTAACGCACGCTGCCATCCGGCTGACCGATGACGAGACGAAGCCCACCGCGACACTGGCGCTCCTGCCATCCTCGATTGGCGAAGGGCAAACCGCGACAGTCACAGCAACGCTTTCGAACGCGGTGGGCGCGGAACTCACGCTCACCGTCGCGGCGGCCGCCGGGGCCGGAACCGCAGCGGAGGACTTCACGCTGACGGGCACAACGCTGACCATCGCGGCAGGAGAGACCGCCTCGACCGGGATGGTGACCATCGCGGCGACTGACGACGATGTGGACACCCCCAGCAAGGCGGTCACGGTTTCGGCTACCGTCGGCGGCGGGCGCGGGGTGGCCGCTCCAGAGGACGTGACGCTGACCATCACCGACGACGATGCGACTGTGGTGACGCTGGCGGGCACGACGGGGGATGTGACCGAGGGCGGCACCAAAGACTTCACCGTCACCTTGGGCCGGGGACTGGTGGCCGGCGAGAGTCTGGTGGTGCCCCTCAGCTTCTCAGGTGCGGCCACCCCGGGAACGGACTATACCGTGACCGGTACCACCGCCACGGGCGTGAGCTATGCCAACCTGAACAGCGGTGGCGCCACGGTCACCTTCACCGGGCCTGAAACCGGCGTGACCGCGCCGACGGCCACCCTGACCCTGAGCGCCGCCGGGGACAGCGACGAAGCGGAAGTCGACGAGACCGTGACCATCGACCTGGGGAACCTCGATGGCGACTCCGGTACCAATCTGGGCGGCGGTGCTGCGGGCAGTGGCTCAGTGTCTTTCAGCATTACCAATGTGGACAACGCCCCGACGGTCACCGTCGACATTCCCGGCGGCCGCAGGCTCGCCCGCGCCGCGATCACTGGCCCGGTGACGGCGACGATCACGTTTTCGGAGCCGGTGACGGGCTTTGCCGCGGACGATCTTATTGTCACGCGCGGCGTGGCGTCGGGTTTCACCGAGACGATGAGCGGCACGACCTGGACGGTTCGTCTGACGCCGACGCGCAACGGCAGCTCGATGATTTTGACGATCCCGGCGGGGGCGGCGGTGGACGCCTCGAACAACCCCAGTGCAAGGGGCTTCGACGATGTTCTCTATCTCGCGAAGCCCGATGCCCCCACGAACTTCGACGCCACGCCGGGCGACGGGTTGGTGACGCTTGCCTGGGACCGCCCGGCCAATATCCCGTTGCAAAGCAGACAGGCCGCGTTGACCAGATATGAGTATCGGTCTGCGCCAAGCGGGAGCGGATACGGCTCTTGGACCAATCTGACCGTCGGCGACGATGCCATCGACGCGGACGGCAATGCCAGAGTTGTGATCACCGGTCTGACCAACGGGACGGAGCACTTCTTTCAGGTCCGCGCGGTCAACAAAGTCGGGACCGGCCCGTCGGCGGGGAACCGGGCCACCCCCGTCGCCGACCTCAACACCGCTCCCATCGCCGCCGACGGGCGGGTGCGGACGCGGGAGGACACATCGTACACCTTTGACGCGGATGACTTCGGGTTTTCCGACCCCGATGCGGGCGACGCGCTGGCCAGCGTGAAGATCACCACGCTGCCCGACGCCGGAACGTTCGCGCCCATCGACGGCGCGGCGGTGACGGCGGGCCAGGTCATCGCTGCGGCCGACATCGGGAAACTGATCTTCACCCCGGCGGCGAACGGCAACAACGCCACCAGGACCGCCTATAACATGACGGCCTACGCGACCTTCGGCTTCAAGGTGAACGACGGCGAGGATGACAGCGCGGACGCCTACACCATGACGGTCTCCGTCATCCCCGTGAACGACGCGCCGATGGTGGACAACGAAATCCCCGACCGGACGGCGACGACGGGAACCGCGTTCAGCTATGCGTTTCCGGCGAACACGTTCAGCGATGTCGACGGCAATACGCTGATCTACAAGGCGACGCAGGGCGACGGCACGGACCTGCCCACATGGCTGAGCTTTGACGCCAACACGCGGACCTTTTCGGGAACCCCGGCGACGGCGGACGTGGGTACGCTACCCATCAAGGTGATCGCCAGCGACGGCAACGGCGGCACGGTTTCCGACACGTTCGACATCACGATAAGCGCAAGCAACGCCAACACCGCGCCGACGGGGACGGACAGGACGGTGACGACGGATGAGGATACGGCCTACACGTTCACGGCGGCGGATTTCGGGTTTTCCGACGCCGATCCGGGCGACACGCTGTCGGGCGTGAAGATCACGGCCCTGGAAAGCGCGGGCGCGCTGGCGCTCGACGGCACGGACGTGACGGCGGACCAGGTGATCGCGAAGGCCGACATCGACGCCAACAAACTGACCTTCACACCGGCGGCGGACGCGAACGGGTCGCCTTACGCGACCTTCGGGTTCAAGGTGAATGACGGCACGGATGACAGCGCGGACGCCTATACCCTGACCATTAATGTGAGCGCAGTGAACGATGCCCCAACCGTGGCGACGGTGATACCGGATCAGATGGCGACGGCGGGAACCGCCTTCAGCTATGCGTTCCCGGCAGGCACGTTCAGTGATGTCGATTCCGGCGACACGCTGACCTATAGAGCGGCGAAGTCCGACGAGACGGACCTGCCGGCCTGGCTGAGCTTCACTCGCGCCACACGGACCTTCTCGGGCACGCCGGCGGATGCGGGTACGCTGATGGTGAAGGTGACGGCCAGCGATGGCAATGGGGGAACGGTCTCCGACACGTTCACCCTCACGGTGAACAACCCGCTCCCGGAGATCACTGTCACGGGCGGGTCCGCTGTTACGGAGGGGACGGGCGCAGAGTTCACGGTGACGGCCAGCCCGGCGCCGTCGGCAGATCTGACGGTCAGGCTCACCGTGGCGGACGATGACACGAGCGATTTCGTGGCTTCGACAAATGAGGGCGACAAGAGCGTGATCATTCAGTCGGGCACGGCTTCCGCCACATATACGGTCGCTACGACCGCTGACAGCATTGATGAAGCGGATGGCGCGGTCAGGGTGACAGTCAAAGCCGACCCGGCTTATACGCTCGACGGCCCTGTCACTGACACGGTCAGCGTCAGCGATGACGACGAGGCGGCTCTTGTGTTTGCGCAGGCCGCGGACCCGCTGGAAGTGTCGGAGGGCGGGAGCGCGGCCTACACGGTGGCGCTGGCGACCCAGCCGACGGCGACGGTGACGGTGACGCTGACCCAGCCGGCCAATACCGACGTGACGGTGGATACCAACACCGTCACGAACGGTAACCAGACCACGCTCAGCTTCACCACGGTGAACTGGAACGCGCCGCAGCAAGTGACGGTGGCGGCTGCGCAGGATGTCGATGCCGCCGTGGACAGTGCGGACATCCTTCACAGCGCCTCAGGCGGGGGCTACGCATCGGTGACCGGCACGGTCAGTGTCACCGTCACCGATGATGACGAGGCGGCTCTTGTGTTTGCGCAGGCCGCGGACCCGCTGGAAGTGTCGGAGGGCGGGAGCGCGGCCTACACGGTGGCGCTGGCGACCCAGCCGACAGGGACGGTGACGGTGACGCTGACCCAGCCGACCAATACCGACGTGACGGTGGATACCAACACCGTCACGAACGGTAACCAGACCACGCTCAGCTTCACCACGGTGAACTGGAACGCGCCGCAGACGGTGACGGTGGCGGCTGCGCAGGATGTCGATGCCGCCGTGGACAGTGCGGCCATCCTTCACAGCGCCTCTGGCGGGGGCTACGCATCGGTGACCGGCACGGTCAGTGTCACCGTCAGCGATGACGACGCCCCTGCGGTGCCCGGCATATCGCTCTCGGAGAACCTTCTGGCGGTGAACGAGGGCGGAACGGCAACCTACACGATGGTGCTGGACAGCGCGCCGACCCATGACGTGACGGTCACGGTGGAAGTTCTCTCTAGCGTTGATCCGGCGGCCATCACGGTGGACACGGATACCATGGTGAAGGGCAACCAGAACACGTTGACCTTCACACCCGCAACCTGGAACCAGCCGCAGACGGTCACAGTGACCGGTGTGGACGACGACTTCGCAGGGAAGTATGTATTAAGCTTGGATTTGACCCACGCGGCCGGGTCGCAGGATGCCGCATATAATGAAATCGCCATCGCTTCGGTCGGGGTGACGGTCTCTGATAAAGATCCGGCCACCCCCACCGTTACCATTGAAGGTCCGCTTTTACCGGTCACGGAGGGTGGCGATGCGGTGTTCACGGTGACGGCCGACCCGGCCCCGACAGGCGATCTGACGGTCAGCCTGAGCGTCGCGGATGTTGCGGGAAGCGATTTCCTGGCTTCCGGCGATGAGGGCGACAAGACGGTGACCATCCCGGGTGAACAGACGGCCGCCGACTTCACCGTTGCCACCGTCGCGGACGGCATCGACGAGCCATCCGGCCTTGTTTCAGTCGCGGTTGTCCCGGGGTCTGACTACGCGGTGGACCGATCGATTCCGCCTTTTTTCTTCACTGGTTTTTCGTTTGTGGAGGACGACGACGCGACGGCGGTGACGCTGACAGTGCCGGACACCAGCGCAGATGAGGGGGACGCGAGTGACAGGGCCGCGATCAAACTGACACTGAAACGGGGACTGGTGACGGATGAGAGCCTTACGGTGCCGCTGCAGTTTTCGGGCGGGGCATTGGGCACGGCGTTCACGCTGGCGCTTTCGGGCAGTCCCAACGGGGTGACGCTCGATGCCAATACGGGCGTGGTGACCTTCACTGGCGGCGATCCGGTTTCGGCCAAAGGGGCGAGGGTGCTGCTGATCGCCTCTGACGATGACGACGCGGTCTCCGAACGCGTGACGGTGACCATCCCGGCCTCGGATACGGGCAGCGCGCCGGTTCTGGGCGCGACGGGTCTCGGCGGCGGCGCAACGGGCAGCGGCAGCGGCGTGATCACGCTCACCGATGACGACGAGGCGGCTCTTGTGTTTGCGCAGGCCGCGGACCCGCTGGAAGTGTCGGAGGGCGGGAGCGCGACCTACACGGTGGCGCTGGCGACCCAGCCGACGGCGACGGTGACGGTGACGCTGACCCAGCCGACCAATACCGACGTGACGGTGGATACCGACACTATCACGATCGGTAACCAGACCACGCTCAGCTTCACCACGGCGAACTGGAACGCGCCGCAGACGGTGACGGTGGCGGCTGCGCAGGATGTCGATGCCGCCGTGGACAGTGCGGACATCCTTCACAGCGCCTCAGGCGGGGGCTACGCATCGGTGACCGGCACGGTCAGTGTCACCGTCACCGATGACGACGAGGCGGCTCTTGTGTTTGCGCAGGCCGCGGACCCGCTGGAAGTGTCGGAGGGCGGGAGCGCGGCCTACACGGTGGCGCTGGCGACCCAGCCGACAGGGACGGTGACGGTGACGCTGACCCAGCCGACCAATACCGACGTGACGGTGGATACCGACACTATCACGATCGGTAACCAGACCACGCTCAGCTTCACCACGGTGAACTGGAACGCGCCGCAGACGGTGACGGCGGCGGCTGCGCAGGATGACGATGCCGCCGTGGACAGTGCGGACATCCTTCACAGCGCCTCAGGCGGGGGCTACGCATCGGTGACCGGCACGGTCAGTGTCACCGTCACCGATGATGACGAGGCGGCTCTTGTGTTTGCGCAGGCCGCGGACCCGCTGGAAGTGTCGGAGGGCGGGAGCGCGGCCTACACGGTGGCGCTGGCGACCCAGCCGACAGGGACGGTGACGGTGACGCTGACCCAGCCGACCAATACCGACGTGACGGTGGATACCGACACCGTCACGAGCAATAACCAGACCACGCTCAGCTTCACCACGGTGAACTGGAACGCGCCGCAGCAAGTGACGGTGGCGGCTGCGCAGGATGTCGATGCCGCCGTGGACAGTGCGGACATCCTTCACAGCGCCTCAGGCGGGGGCTACGCATCGGTGACCGGCACGGTCAGTGTCACCGTCACCGATGATGACGAGGCGGCTCTTGTGTTTGCGCAGGGCACGGACCCGCTGGAAGTGTCGGAGGGCGGGAGCGCGACCTACACGGTGGCGCTGGCGACCCAGCCGACGGCGACGGTGACGGTGACGCTGACCCAGCCGACCAATACCGACGTGACGGTGGATACCGACACTATCACGATCGGTAACCAGACCACGCTCAGCTTCACCACGGCGAACTGGAACGCGCCGCAGACGGTGACGGTGGCGGCTGCGCAGGATGTCGATGCCGCCGGTGACAGTGCGGACATCCTTCACAGCGCCTCTGGCGGGGGCTACGGATCGGTGACCGGCACGGTCAGTGTCACCGTCACCGATGATGACGAGGCGGCTCTTGTGTTTGCGCAGGCCGCGGACCCGCTGGAAGTGTCGGAGGGCGGGAGCGCGACCTACACGGTGGCGCTGGCGACCCAGCCGACGGCGACGGTGACGGTGACGCTGACCCAGCCGACCAATACCGACGTGACGGTGGATACCGACACTATCACGATCGGTAACCAGACCACGCTCAGCTTCACCACGGCGAACTGGAACCAGCCGCAGACGGTGACGGTGGCGGCTGCGCAGGATGTCGATACCGCCGATGACAGTGCGGTTATCTCCCACAGCGCCTCGGGCGGGGACTACGGATCGGTGACCGGCACGGTCAGTGTCACCGTCACCGATGATGATAATGTGTTCGACATCGTGCTGAGCAGGTCCAGCCTGGGTGTGGGCGAGGGGCAGAGTGTGACCTATACAGTGAGGCTGGAGGGGTCCCAGCAGCCAACCCATAATGTGACGGTGTCGGTCACGTCGGAAGATACGGGCGTGGCCACGGTGAGCACGGCGAACGGGGACGGGACCCTGATCTTCACGCCGTCTGACTTCCAGAACGCGCAGACGGTGACGGTGACCGGGGTGGATGACAGCCTGGCCCAGAGTTCTCCCCGCATGGTCGATCTCAGCCACAGCGCGACATCGACCGACCCGGCCTATAATACAATCCCGGACAAAGAGATTGCGGTGTCGGTGAGCGATACGGCCCTGCCGGTGGTGACGTTCGCGGCGGAGACGGTGACTGTGGAGGAGGGCGAGACGGGCAGTTTTGTTGTCACGCGGACGGGGGACACGTCTGCGGCGCTGACCGTGTTGCTTGATGTTTCGATCATAGAAGACGATGCCGAGACGGTTCAGCTCATAACCGAGGAGCAAACGGGCCATCAGGAGCTGATCATTCCAGCCGAACAAAGCTCGGCGACTTATGTGGTGCAGACTGTGGATGACGCATATGTTGAGCCGACCGGTTTCGCGAAATTGGCGCTGCGTGGTGCCGATACCTACTTGCCCGGCAAAACGGATACCGCATTCCTGGAATCGCTTGACAATGACGATAGCCCCGCAGTGACGATCTCGGGTGGAGCTGCGGTGGTGGAGGGCACCAGCGCGGTGTTTACGCTGTCAACGGATATAGCAAAGCCATTTGATCTGACGATCAATCTCTCTGTGGCCGATGACGGAACCAGTGATTTTGTCGCTGGCGGCAATGAAGGGGACAAGACCGTCACCATTCCGGCCAACCAGACATCTGCCACCTATACGGTGGCGACCGAGGCCGACAGTACGGATGAGGCGAATGGCGTGGTCAGCGTGACGGTCGCGAATGGCGTGCAATATTTTCCGGGCACGCCGGACATGGCTTCGGTCACGGTGCAGGATGATGACGGGACGGTGGTGCCTGTGCTGTCGGTCGCTGCGAAGGCGTTTAAGGGTCAGAGCCTCAAGGAAGGGCAAATCGCTTATGAGGAGGTTGCGGGGTCCGCGGAGTTCATTGCCTCTCTGACCCCTTCGGGTTCGTCGAGTCTGACTGTCTGCGTCCGGGTGACGGAGACGATTGAGGACCGGGTGTCCTCGTTGAACGAGGGGATCCGGACCCTGAGCATTCCGGCGAATTCGGGAGATTACGGGTTTCAGGTTCCCTGGGCGGATAATGCGACTGATGAGGCGGACAGCGTTGTGACGGTGGAGGCGGTGGCCCCTGAAACGGCGGGATGTTCGGCCTCCGCCGGGGCCTATACGGTCTCCGCGAGCGAGGCGTCCGACCGTGTGCGGATCGTGGACGATGAAGCGACAACCGCAAGTCTTGTGCGCGACGGCACCGGCGCGGTGGACGAGGGTGATACAATCACGTTCGAGTTGGGTTTTGACCGCGCGCTGGTGGCCGGGGAGAAGATCGTTGCGCCGTTTTCCATTAGCGGGATGGGTGTGACCACGAGTGATTTCACCTTGTCCCTCAAAAGTGGAGACGGGATCAATACCGGCGTGTCCTTGTCCGGAGAAACAACTCTGATGCCGCAACTGACCTTCTCGGGAGCGGGAGCGGGTCCGGCGGTTCTCGAGCTGGTCCCCGTGATGGATGATACCGCCGAGAGCGGCGGGTCGGAGACATTCGCAATCCAGCTTGGGCGCGATACTTCTCTTTCAGTCGGGAGCAATCTGGGCGGTGGGGTCGCGCGCCACGGCACAAACAACGGTTTCACAGTGATGGTGAATGATCTTGTGACGCCGGAGATCACGATCACGGGCGGGTCCGCTGTTACGGAGGGGACGGGCGCAGAGTTCACGGTGACGGCCAGCCCGGCGCCGTCGGCAGATCTGACGGTCAGGCTCACCGTGGCGGACGATGACACGAGCGATTTCGTGGCTCCAACAGATGAGGGCGACAAGAGCGTGATCATTCAGTCGGGCACGGCTTCCGCCACATATACGGTCGCTACGACCGCTGACAGCATTGATGAAGCGAATGGCGCGGTCAGGGTGACAGTCAAAGCCGACCCGGCTTATACGCTCGACGGCCCTGTCACTGACACGGTCAGCGTCAGCGATGACGACGAGGCGGCTCTTGTGTTTGCGCAGGCCGCGGACCCGCTGGAAGTGTCGGAGGGCGGGAGCGCGGCCTACACGGTGGCGCTGGCGACCCAGCCGACGGCGACGGTGACGGTGACGCTGACCCAGCCGGCCAATACCGACGTGACGGTGGATACCAACACCGTCACGAACGGTAACCAGACCACGCTCAGCTTCACCACGGTGAACTGGAACGCGCCGCAGCAAGTGACGGTGGCGGCTGCGCAGGATGTCGATGCCGCCGTGGACAGTGCGGACATCCTTCACAGCGCCTCAGGCGGGGGCTACGCATCGGTGACCGGCACGGTCAGTGTCACCGTCACCGATGATGACGAGGCGGCTCTTGTGTTTGCGCAGGCCGCAGACCCGCTGGAAGTGTCGGAGGGCGGGAGCGCGGCCTACACGGTGGCGCTGGCGACCCAGCCGACAGGGACGGTGACGGTGACGCTGACCCAGCCGACCAATACCGACGTGACGGTGGATACCAACACCGTCACGAACGGTAACCAGACCACGCTCAGCTTCACCACGGTGAACTGGAACGCGCCGCAGACGGTGACGGTGGCGGCCGCGCAGGATGTCGATGCCGCCGTGGACAGTGCGGACATCCTTCACAGCGCCTCGGGCGGGGGCTACGCATCGGTGACCGGCACGGTCAGTGTCACCGTCACCGATGACGACGAGGCGGCTCTTGTGTTTGCGCAGGCCGCGGACCCGCTGGAAGTGTCGGAGGGCGGGAGCGCGGCCTACACGGTGGCGCTGGCGACCCAGCCGACAGGGACGGTGACGGTGACGCTGACCCAGCCGACCAATACCGACGTGACGGTGGATACCAACACCGTCACGAACGGTAACCAGACCACGCTCAGCTTCACCACGGTGAACTGGAACGCGCCGCAGCAAGTGACGGTGGCGGCCGCGCAGGATGTCGATGCCGCCGTGGACAGTGCGGACATCCTTCACAGCGCCTCAGGCGGGGGCTACGCATCGGTGACCGGCACGGTCAGTGTCACCGTCACCGATGATGACGAGGCGGCTCTTGTGTTTGCGCAGGCCGCGGACCCGCTGGAAGTGTCGGAGGGCGGGAGCGCGGCCTACACGGTGGCGCTGGCGACCCAGCCGACAGGGACGGTGACGGTGACGCTGACCCAGCCGACCAATACCGACGTGACGGTGGATACCAACACCGTCACGAACGGTAACCAGACCACGCTCAGCTTCACCACGGTGAACTGGAACGCGCCGCAGCAAGTGACGGTGGCGGCCGCGCAGGATGTCGATGCCGCCGTGGACAGTGCGGACATCCTTCACAGCGCCTCGGGCGGGGGCTACGCATCGGTGACCGGCACGGTCAGTGTCACCGTCACCGATGATGACGAGGCGGCTCTTGTGTTTGCGCAGGCCGCGGACCCGCTGGAAGTGTCGGAGGGCGGGAGCGCGGCCTACACGGTGGCGCTGGCGACCCAGCCGACAGGGACGGTGACGGTGACGCTGACCCAGCCGACCAATACCGACGTGACGGTGGATACCAACACCGTCACGAACGGTAACCAGACCACGCTCAGCTTCACCACGGTGAACTGGAACGCGCCGCAGCAAGTGACGGTGGCGGCCGCGCAGGATGTCGATGCCGCCGTGGACAGTGCGGACATCCTTCACAGCGCCTCGGGCGGGGGCTACGCATCGGTGACCGGCACGGTCAGTGTCACCGTCACCGATGACGACGAGGCGGCTCTTGTGTTTGCGCAGGCCGCGGACCCGCTGGAAGTGTCGGAGGGCGGGAGCGCGGCCTACACGGTGGCGCTGGCGACCCAGCCGACAGGGACGGTGACGGTGACGCTGACCCAGCCGACCAATACCGACGTGACGGTGGATACCAACACCGTCACGAACGGTAACCAGACCACGCTCAGCTTCACCACGGTGAACTGGAACGCGCCGCAGCAAGTGACGGTGGCGGCCGCGCAGGATGTCGATGCCGCCGTGGACAGTGCGGACATCCTTCACAGCGCCTCGGGCGGGGGCTACGCATCGGTGACCGGCACGGTCAGTGTCACCGTCACCGATGACGACGAGGCGGCTCTTGTGTTTGCGCAGGCCGCGGACCCGCTGGAAGTGTCGGAGGGCGGGAGCGCGACCTACACGGTGGCGCTGGCGACCCAGCCGACGGCGACGGTGACGGTGACGCTGACCCAGCCGACCAATACCGACGTGACGGTGGATACCGACACTATCACGATCGGTAACCAGACCACGCTCAGCTTCACCACGGCGAACTGGAACGCGCCGCAGACGGTGACGGTGGCGGCTGCGCAGGATGTCGATGCCGCCGTGGACAGTGCGGACATCCTTCACAGCGCCTCAGGCGGGGGCTACGCATCGGTGACCGGCACGGTCAGTGTCACCGTCACCGATGATGACGAGGCGGCTCTTGTGTTTGCGCAGGCCGCGGACCCGCTGGAAGTGTCGGAGGGCGGGAGCGCGGCCTACACGGTGGCGCTGGCGACCCAGCCGACAGGGACGGTGACGGTGACGCTGACCCAGCCGAACAATACCGACGTGACGGTGGATACCGACACCGTCACGAGCAATAACCAGACCACGCTCAGCTTCACCACGGTGAACTGGAACGCGCCGCAGACGGTGACGGTGGCGGCTGCGCAGGATGTCGATGCCGCCGTGGACAGTGCGGACATCCTTCACAGCGCCTCAGGCGGGGGCTACGCATCGGTGACCGGCACGGTCAGTGTCACCGTCACCGATGACGACGAGGCGGCTCTTGTGTTTGCGCAGGCCGCGGACCCGCTGGAAGTGTCGGAGGGCGGGAGCGCGGCCTACACGGTGGCGCTGGCGACCCAGCCGACAGGGACGGTGACGGTGACGCTGACCCAGCCGACCAATACCGACGTGACGGTGGATACCAACACCGTCACGAACGGTAACCAGACCACGCTCAGCTTCACCACGGTGAACTGGAACGCGCCGCAGACGGTGACGGTGGCGGCCGCGCAGGATGTCGATGCCGCCGTGGACAGTGCGGACATCCTTCACAGCGCCTCGGGCGGGGGCTACGCATCGGTGACCGGCACGGTCAGTGTCACCGTCACCGATGATGACGAGGCCCCCACCGACACGACGGCGCCAACGGTCACATCCATCGCGCGTCAGGTCCCTTTAACCTCGCCAACCAATGCCAACAGCCTGACCTGGCGGGTGACGTTCGACGAGGCGGTGGTGAATGTCGATGCGGGCGATTTCGAGATTACAGGCACGACGGCGACGCTGGCCGTGGCGCAAGGCTCCGACGCTACGATTTGGGACGTCACGGCCTCGGGCGGCGATCTCGAAAATCTCAACGGCATGGTGACGCTGGGCTTCGCCAGCGACCAAAACATCACCGACCGGGCCGGCAATGGGCTGGACACCACGGCGACGCCATCGCCGAACGACAATAGCTACGAGGTGGACAAGACCGCCCCGAGGGTGGCGGTCAGCGGCGTGCCCGCGGCCAGCACTGCCGCGTTCGACGTCACGTTCACCTTCGACGAGACGGTGACGGGGTTTGATGTGGGGGACATTACGGTGGGCAACGGCGCGGCTTCGGCGCTGACCGTGTCCACTGCGGGCACGGTCTGGACGGCGACGGTCACGCCGACGGCGACCGGCACGGTCACCGTGGATGTGGCGGCAGGGGCGGCGACGGATGCCGCCGGCAATCTCAGCGCCGCAGCCGCGCAGGCCAGTTCGACCTACACTGCGCCCAACACCGCGCCGACGGGGGTGAACGGGACGGTGACGACGGATGAGGATACGGCCTACACGTTCACGGCGGCGGATTTCGGGTTTTCCGACGCCGATCCGGGCGACACGCTGTCGGGCGTGAAGATCACGGCCCTGGAAAGCGCGGGAGCGCTGGCGCTCGACGGCACGGACGTGACGGCGGACCAGGTGATCGCGAAGGCCGACATCGACGCCAACAAACTGGCCTTCACACCGGCGGCGGACGCGAACGGGTCGCCTTACGCGACCTTCGGGTTCAAGGTGAATGATGGCAGGGATGACAGCGCGGACGCCTATACCCTGACCATCAATGTCACTGCGATAAACGATGTCCCGACGGGCAAACCGGCGATCACCGGCACGGCGACGCAGGGCCAAACCCTGACCGCGACCGCGGGCGACATCGCCGACCCCGATGGGCTGCCCACGACGCCGTTCCCCACCGGCTATACCTTCCAGTGGAAACGGGGCGGGACCGACATCACCGGGGCGATGTCGCAAACCTACGCGCTTGCGCAGGCGGACGTGGGCCAGAGGATCAGCATCGCGGTGGGCTACACAGACGGCAGCGGCACGACGGAGAGCGTGACCTCCCTGCCGACCCCGACGGTGGCCAACGTCAACGACGCGCCGGTGGTGGCCAACCCCATCCCCGACCAGTCGGCGACGGCGGGAACCGCCTTCAGCTATGCGTTCCCGGCAGGCACGTTCAGTGATGTCGATTCCGGCGATACGCTGACCTATAGCGCGGCGAAGTCCGACGATGCGGACCTGCCGCCCTGGCTGAGCTTCACTCCCGCCACGCGGACCTTCTCGGGTACGCCTGCGGCGGCGGATGCGGGCCTGCTGATGGTGAAGGTGACGGCCAGCGATGGCAATGGGGGAACGGTCTCCGACACGTTCAACATCGTGGTGAGCAACCCGCTCCCGGAGATCACGATCACGGGCGGGTCCGCTGTTACGGAGGGGATGGGCGCAGAGTTCACGGTGACGGCCAGCCCGGCTCCGTCGGCAGATCTGACGGTCAGGCTCACCGTGGCGGACGATGACACGAGCGATTTCGTGGCTTCGACAGATGAGGGCGGCAAGAGCGTGATCATTCAGTCGGGCACGGCTTCCGCCACATATACGGTCGCTACGACCGCTGACAGCATTGATGAAACGGATGGCGCGGTCAGGGTGACAGTCAAAGCCGACCCGGCTTATACGCTCGACGGCCCTGTCACTGACACGGTCACCGTCACTGATGACGACGAGGCCGGGGTGGCTGTCACTGAGACGGAGGATGGCACCACGGTGAGCGAGGATGGCACGGTCACGGACAGCTATCAGGTGGTGCTGGCGACACAGCCGAGCGCCAATGTGGCGATTGCGGTCACTTCGGACGATACGGATGCGGCCACGACCGATTCCGATACACTGACCTTCACGCCGGGCAACTGGAACCAGCCGCAGAGTGTGACGGTGACCGGGGCGGATGACGCCGTGGACCAGAGCGCGGACCGGACGGTCAGTATCAGCCATGTGGCGGCGTCCGAGGACCCCAATTATGAGAGGATCGAGATCGACGGCGTTGATGTGACGGTGCTGGACGATGACATGCCTGCCATTGGGTTCGAGGAACCTGTCTCACGAACGCGCGAGACGGCGGGTCAACACGCGATAGCCCTCAGCCTCGATCCGGTTCCGGGCCAGAATATTACGCTCGCCTACAGCATTGGGGTCGAAAGCACGGCCACGCAAGACAGCGACTTCACCATCGTGAACGCCGGCAGGGTCTCGGTGTTGGCCGGAGCCAGCCGCGCACTCCTTCCGCTGGGGATCGTAGACGATACCCTGGTCGAAGGGGACGAGACGGTTATCCTGACGCTTGAGAACGGGTCGGACTACAGCCCGGGAGAGGCGTCGCAGCATGTGCTGACGATCACCGACGACGATAACGCTCTTGCGGAGCGGGTGGTGCGCCCGGCGCTGACGCGGTTCGGGCGCACGGTGGGCGAGCAGGTTCTGGACGCTGTGACGGATCGGCTCGGAGCGGGCCGCACAGTGGGGTTCGAGGGCCGTCTGGCCGGAGAAGCGCTGCCACGGGTGACGCGGGCTCCGGAAGGCTGGCGTCCGGCGGGGACTGCGGAAGACGGCAGCGGGACGCGCGCCCTCGACAGCACGGAAATCGGTTGGGATCAGCCTGGGGCCGCGCCCGGCTCTCATGGAGATGGGTCCGGAAAGGCTGCGCCTCGGGACCTGAACATTGGCCCGGTGGGCTCCGATGGCGCATCCTTCGAGACGTTCCGGGCATGGCTCTCCGGGGAGCGTAAGGAGGAGGACACCACCCGTGCCCTCACCGGGACGGATTTTGTCACCGGCACGTCCTTCGCGTTGACGTCGGAGACGGAGAACGGTGCCGCGCTGGCCTTCTGGGGCCGGGGAGCGCAATCGGGCTTCAGCGGCCGTGCGGGTGATCTCGGCCTGGAGGGCGAGGTGACGAGTTTCATGCTGGGGGCGGATCAGGCGCGCGACCACTGGCTGTTCGGTCTGATGCTGTCGCGGAGCCGGGGCGAGATCGACTACAGTTTGGGCGAGGCGTCCGGCGAGATGGAGACGGACCTGACGGCGCTGGTGCCCTATATGGGCTGGGATGTAAGCGATCGTCTGTCGGTCTGGGGGGCTGCGGGTCTGGGCTCCGGCGACATGAGGCTGAGGCCGGAAGATGGCTCGGAGTTCAGGACGGATATCGACTGGGGCATGGCGGCGGCGGGCGCTGACGGGGCGTTGGGGTCGGTCGCGGCGCTTGGCGGCGCGGAACTGCGGTGGCTGGCGGATGCGCTGTGGACCCGGACCACATCGGATGCGGTGCCCGGCCTTGAGGCAACGTCTGGCTCGACCACGCGGCTGCGGCTGGGGCTGGAAAGCCGCTGGGAGCGTGCGCTGGCCTCCGGGGCGACGGTGACGCCGCGCCTGGAGATCGGGCTGCGTCACGATGGCGGTGATGCGGAGACCGGGTTCGGGCTGGAGATCGGCGGCGGTGTGGAGATCGAGGATCCGGCGCGGGGCCTGTCGCTGGGGCTGGAGGGGCGCACGCTGGCGCTGCATCAGGACGGGAACTTCGAGAACTGGGGTCTGTCCTTCGAGCTGGATTACGATCCGACACCGGAGAGCAAGCGCGGGTTCTTGGCCTCGGTTAGCCGGTCCTTAGGTGGCCCGTCCTCGGGCGGCATGGCCGCGCTGTTCGGCCCGCAGGCTCTGCCCAAACTCGATGAAACGGAAGCTGCGGGGCGTCTGAGCCTGGAACTGGCCTATGGCCTGCCATTGAAGAACTGGCGCCACGGGATGGTGGGCAGCCCCTATACGCGCCTCGGGGGAGATACACTCATAGATGAGTTGCGCCTCGGCTACCGGGTCGAGCCCGATGTGGAGACCGCCGCGCGGCTCAGCTTCGACTATTGGGTGGAACCCGATCTCGGGGCGCAGGACGGGACCGGCACCGAACTCGGGGTCAACCTGGAATGGGACGGGGACGGCACACCGCTGCGGCCCGCCACCCTGATACACCTGCGCGGCAGCGCGGAAAACGGCGCTGAGGCCGAACTGGGGCTTGAATGGGAATGGTGACGTGCTGATGAGGAAACCGGATATCGCCAGTGTGATCGGCAATGCCGCCTATGTGCAGCGAGGAGTTTCCTATTTTCACGGTCGGAAAGTTCTCTCCGTGCAGAGACGGGACAGCGGTTTGATCATTGGCAAGGTTCAGGGCTCCAGAGGTCAAATCTACCATGTTGAGGTGACTGTGCGTGCGAACGGAAGTGGTCGCTTATCCGGTGTCGAGGGCAATTGCAGTTGCCCGGTGGGATATAACTGCAAGCATGTCGTGGCGGTCCTGCTCGAAGCCGCCCGGAAACTTGCGGAGCCAATCTTTCCGTCGCTCCCCACAGAGTACACCCAAGCTGCCGCCTCTGGACCGGTAGAGCCTCGGTTGCCCGAAGCGATTGCGTCCTGGTTGAGCAAACTGGAAGCGGAGCAAGATGTGCCGAGCCCCACGCCCGCGAAGTTGTCCCAGGGCACGTCTAAAGACGCGATATTCTATGTGTTTCAACTGGACACATATGGAAAGGCTGAAATCGTCCCTCACAAAGGCTACGTGAAGAAGGACGGGAGCCTGGGAAAAAACGTCCGCAAGTTCGACATCGGTTACGACACTCCACGTCCGGGGTCAGGTGCCACGCAATACGATGCGATCATACTGGCTCAGCTGCGTTACTTTTATACCGGCGGCTATGCAAAGACGTACACTTGGCCGTCCGGGGAAACATTGACTTTGTTCCTGAAGCAGATTGTAGCGACAGGCCGCGCCCGGGCGGTTGATATCAGAGGTCCCGCGCTGACATGGGCGGATCCAAAAAAGATCGAGTGCGATTGGCATCTTGATGAGTGCGGTGAACAGAGGCTGAAATTCAGCGACAAAACCGGGCGTGACCTTACGGTGCTGCCTTTCCCGAGGCCCGTCTATATCGATGGGCGGGATGGGTTGATCGGTTTTGCCGAAAGCGATCTTCCGCCCGATACCGTTGCCATGTTGACCAACGCTCCACCTTTGCCTGCGGAAGCCGTTGTTTCCGTGACCGAAAGCCTTGCGCGTCACATGGGCTCTTCGGTCCCGCCCCCGAAACCGGTGCCTTACGAAGAGCGAACAGATCTCGCACCCTCAGTCACACTGACATTGTTTGGAGTGGAGCGATACGAAAGCCAGCGGGCTTCTTACTGGGAAAAAGCGGAGAAGGTGAAGGTCATTCACCCCTGCATTCGCGCCGAAATCGGGTATGAAACCAGCGATCAGCGGCTGGTTCCGGGGGAAGGGTCCTATATTCGACAGGTGGGTGAGGATGGGTTGATGATCATCCGGCGCAACCTTGACGCCGAGAAAATGCTATTTGCAAAACTGGAATCGACGGCAGGTGAGTTCGAAGGGTATCCACCCGGCTATGCTTACATAGAGGGAAGACGTCCAAAGGAGATGAAGACGGCGCAAATCGTTTTCCCGTCCGTTCTGTCGTCGGGGGACCGGTCCGACTCGGATGTTTTCTCCTTCACGGTGGAAGGTTTGCCGCGATTGCAGGGTCTCGGGTGGAACATCGAAGTCGACCCGACTTGGCCGATTCGTCTTTACCCGGGTGAAGTGCATTTCCAGACTGTATTGGAACCATTGGAAAACGACTGGTTTTCTTTGGGCTTGAAACTGGACGTGGATGGAACGCACCTGGATCTGACAGACACTATCCTGCAGATTGTAGCCACCCTTCCCATTGATGATTTTGGCGACCTCGTCGAAGGCTTTGAACTCAAGGAATTCCTGTCGGCGTCCACCTTCTACAAATTGCTCCCCGACGGAACCATGGTCCCGCTTCCGGGTCTTAAGTTGCTCGGATTCATCGAAGCCTTTCTCGAAGTACAGGGGATTTTGCGGTTCCACACCGCCGATGCCGCGCGCGCGACGGTCCTGGCGAAAGCCTTGGACGGATGTGGCGCACCCTGGGAAGGCGGTTCGGAAATCCTGGAACTCGGCCAGCGCCTGCGGTGCCTGTCGGAACCGTCGAACGAGACTTTGCCCGTATCCCTGAAAGCGGATCTTCGTCCCTATCAGAAACAGGGATATGGCTGGCTCAAGGCTCTGACGGAGAGCGGGTTCGGAGGCATTCTGGCAGACGATATGGGGCTTGGAAAAACGGTCCAGACATTGGCGCTTTTAGCCAACCATCATCTCGATAACAAAACCGACCGTCCCAGCCTTCTCGTCGTCCCCACCAGTCTCATCAGCAACTGGCAGAGCGAAGCCGAACGATTTACCCCCGATCTGAGACTCTTGTCTTTGCATGGACCGGGCCGACATGACCGGTTTGCTGAAATCAATGCACATGATCTTGTCATTACGACATACCCGCTCATCAATCGTGATCACGAAGCGCTTTTTTCCCATGAGTTCGAATTGGCCATTCTGGACGAGGCGCAAGCGGTCAAGAACCCGGCCGCTTCGGTGGCCAAGCGCATCCGGCACATCAAGGCGCGTCAACGTCTTGCGCTGACCGGAACACCGATGGAAAACAACCTGATGGAACTATGGACCCTTTTTGATTGGCTCATTCCCGGCTTCCTGGGCGACAGAAAAGGATTTGGATCGGAATATCGCAAACCGATCGAACGCAAGGGGGACAAGGCGCGCCAACGTCTCTTGTCTTCCCGGGTCCGACCTTTTCTGTTGAGGCGCACCAAGGATGAAGTGGTTCAGGATTTGCCTCCCAAGACGATAATGGATGAATCCATAGTGCTGGCAGGTAAGCAGGCCGCGCTCTATGAAAGTGTGCGCAGTGCGATGGATGCCCGTGTTCGCGCCGCGGTTAAAGAAAAAGGCCTCGCGGGGTCGCGCATTACGGTCCTCGACGCTCTCCTGAAACTCCGACAGGTCTGTTGCGACCCCAGGCTGGTCAAACTTGATGCGGCGACCAAGGTGAAGGAAAGCGCCAAACGTGATCGTCTGAACGAGATACTCGAAGAACTCATGCGCGAAAACCGCAAGGTTCTGGTATTTTCCCAATTTGTAGAGATGCTCAGATTAATAGAAAGCGATGTACGGGACCGCGGATGGCCTTACGCTATGCTTCACGGCCAAACACGCGACCGCAAAGCGGAAATCGAAAAATTTCAGTCTGGGGAAGCGCAGCTTTTTCTGATCAGTCTCAAAGCGGGAGGTACAGGTTTGAACCTGACAGCAGCAGATACGGTCGTTTTGTATGACCCGTGGTGGAACCCGGCTGTTGAGCGTCAGGCGATGGATCGTGCTCATCGTATAGGTCAGGACAAGCCTGTCTTTGTATATCGTCTCTACAGTGAAAACACGGTCGAAACCGCAATTCAGGCGATGCAGGCAAAAAAACAGGAATTGGCCGATGCACTGTTTGAAGGTGGTGGGGCGGGGGCCCTGGCACTTACAGAGGATGACCTGGTAAACCTGTTTGGAATCAGTTGAACGGGACGTGTTGTGACCGCAATCATTGCCCCGCACTTTGCGGTACTCTGTGCGCCGCGGCAAGGTGCCACAGGCGCGCGCCTCGGCTACCGCATCGAACCCGACGCCGACCACGCGGCGGACGTCAATCTCGACTTCTGGACCGAACCGCCAACAACCGCCAACGACCGCGCCAGCGGAGGCGCAACACTGCAATGGAAATGGTAGGGAGATAGCGCCAGGGCGAAGTGCGAACGGAGATGGGGGCCTGGGAGCCGCGCTGCGTTTCGGAGTTTTGTTCGGCATTCGGAATGGCGGGAGAGCGTGGCACATCGTTTTGAAGCATCAAGGGGTGGATGTTCCTGAAAGGCTTGCTGATGATGTTGACCGGAAGAATTTTGAATTTCGTTTTTGGTATCCCTGGTGTTGACAGCCTGATTTACCAGCCCACACTTTCACGGAACGCCGGAACGCCGGAACGCCGGAACGCCGGAACGCCGGAACGCCGGAACGCCGGAACGCCGGAACGCCGGAACGCCGGAACGCCGGAACGCCGGAACGCCGGAACGCCGGAACGCCGGAACGCCGGAACGCCGGATCATGAGCGTGCTGTTTGCATGGCATTGCTGTGCCCGGCTGTGGTTTGTTCTTTGCCGTTCGCCATTTTTGCCTGAGGGATTTCGGTCGCGCCGGACTTGCACCCATCCGCAGGTTCCGGTTTCTTTTTTTGACCTGGGTTATGCGATTGCCGGGCGGATCACCCGCAGTCGCGCCGGTCTTGTGCCCGGCCTGCTGCTGGTCACGGGTCTGATCATGGGAATGGCCGGGGCGGCCAATGCGCAGTCCACCCCCAACCTTTCCATTTTGAACCCATCGGAAACGCCGGTCACGGAAGGCGGCAATGCGGTGTTCGTAGTGGCGGCCATCCCGGCCCCGACGAGCGATCTGACGGTCAGACTGAGCGTCGCGGATGCCGCGGCGAGCGATTTCCTGGCTTCCGGCGATGAGGGCGACAAAACGGTGACCATCAAGGGCGGCGAGGGATCGGCGACCTACACGGTGAGCACGGAAGACGACAGCACGGATGAGCCGAATGGCGCGGTGACGGTGGCGCTGGCGGAGGACAGCAGCTACACGGTGTCGCCCGTGTCCGATTTAGCATCGGCAACGGTCGACATCACGGATGACGACGCGACGGCGGTCAGGGTGACCGTGCTGGACACCAGCGCAGATGAGGGGGACACGAGTGACACGGCCGCGATCACGCTGACACTACGGAACCGGGGTCTGGTGACGGGTGAGGAGCTGACGGTGCCGCTGCAGTTTTCGGGCGGGACATTGGGCACGGCGTTCACGCTGGCGCTTCGGGGCAGTCCCGGTGGGGTGACGCTCGATGCCAATACGGGCGAGGTGACCTTCACCGGCGGTGATCCGGCTTCGGCAAGGACGGCGACGGTGCTGCTGACCGCCTCTGACGACGACGGCGGGGTTTCCGAGAGCGTGACGGTGACCATCCCGGCCTCGGATACGGGCAGCGCGCCGAAGCTGACCGCGGCGGGTCTCGGCGGGGGCGCAACGGGCAGCGGCAGCGGCGTGATCACGATCAACGATAACGAAGCCCCCACCGTTACCATTGCGGGTCCGGGTTCGGTGGTCACGGAAGGCAGCGATTTGGTGTTCACGGTGACGGCCGACCCGGCACCGACGAACGACCTGGTGGTCAACCTGCACGTCGCGGAGGGCGCGGTGATTGATTACACGTATTACGAGTACGGTGGTTTCACGGAGATCGATTTCACGAGGGGCGATTTCGTGGCTGCCGATGATGAGGGCTCCCAAACGGTGACCATCCCGGGTGGACAGACGGCCGCCGACTTCACCGTTGCCACCGTCGCGGACGACATCGACGAGCCATTCGGCATTGTTTCAGTCGCGGTTGTCCCGGGGCCGGACTACGCGGTGGACGGCTTGGAAGAGTTGAACTTGCGCGGTGCGCGTGTGGAGGACGACGACGCGATCAGGGTGACGCTGAGCACACCGGACACGCGCGCGTTGGAAGGGAGCACGAGCAATAATACGGCGGCGATCAAACTGACGCTGAACCGGGGACTGGTGACGGATGAGAGCCTTACGGTGCCGCTGCAGTTTTCGGGCGGGACATTGGGCACGGATTTCACGCTGGCGCTTTCGGGCAGCCCCACTCGGACTGGGGTGACGCTCGATGCCAATACGGGCGTGGTGACTTTCGGCAAGCCACTGGTGGTGGTTTCAGCAACTGAAGTCACTGTGCTGCTGACGGCTCTGGAAGATGACGACGCGGTCTCCGAGCGCGTGACGGTAACCATCCCGGCCTCGGATACGGGCGCCGGGGCGGTGCTGACCGCGACGTCAGACATCCGCGGCCGCCCGCCGGGCACTGGCGGGGGCGCGACGGGCAGCGGCAGCGGCGAGATCACGCTTGTGGATGACGAAGCCCCTGCGGTGCCCGGCATATCGCTGTCGGAGGACCTTCTGGAGGTGAACGAGGGCGGAACGGCAACCTACACGATGGTGCTGGACAGCGCGCCGACCCATGACGTGACGGTCACGGTGACGGTTCCCCCCACCGATAGTGCGGCGGCCATCACGGTTGACACGGCTGCCGGGACGCCGGGCAACCAGAACACGCTGACCTTCACACCCGCAACCTGGGATCGGCCGCAGACGGTGACAGTGACCGGCGTGGAGGATGACGACAGCTTCGGGACGCTTGCAAACCTGGATTTGACCCATGCGGTCAGGTCGCAGGATGCCGCATATCATGACATCGACATCGCTTCGGTCGCGGTGACGGTCTTTGATGACGACCCGGTCACCCCCATCATCTCCATTGCAGGTCCGGCTTCGCCGGTGACGGAAGGCGATGATGCGGTGTTCACGGTGACGGCCGACCCGGCACCGACGAGCGACCTGACGGTCAGCCTGAGCGTCGCGGATGCCGCGGCGAGCGACTTCGTGGCCTCCGATGACGAGGGCATCCGGACGGTGACCATATCGGGCGGCGAGACCACGGCGACCTATGCGGTGCGAACGCAGGCCGACGACACGGATGAGGCGGATGGCGCGGTGACGGTGACGCTGATGGAGGACAGCAGCTACACGGTGTCGCCCTCGGCGGGGTCGGCAATGGCCGACATTACCGATGATGACGCGGCGACGGTGGCGGTCATCAGCATCTCGGCCGACCGCGAGCGGGTTGCGGAGGGTGCCGATGCGGCGTTCACGCTGGCGCGGACGGGGGATGTGGCAGCCGCGCTGCTTGTCCGGGTTGAGGTGTCGGAAAGCGGGGCTGTTGTTGCGCGCGGCGACAAGGGGCCGCGGGAGGTGACATTTGCCGCCGGGTCCGGGACCGCGGTGCTGAGCGTTGCGACGGTGGATGATGGCGCGGATGAGCCGGACAGCGTGGTGAGGGTGGCGCTGATGGAGGACACGGCCACTCCCGCACGTTACGGGTTGGGGGCGGCCAGCCGGGCTGCTGTGACGGTGCTGGCCGGGGACGTCAGCCGTTTGCGGGACGGGCGCCGGGCCGGTGCGGCCGCGCTGTTGCGGCGCCATGTGCAGCGCTTTTCGCAACTGACTTCGGATGTGGCCCTGGGCCGTCTTGAGGGCGGCCGGGGGCCGTCTTGAGGGCGGCCGGGGGCCGTCGGATGTTGATGTGCATGTTACGAATGAGACCCGGAAGGGGCAGGCGGAGCTGAGCTTCGGGTTGCGCGGCGGCTGGGAGGGGTGGAGCAGCCTGCGCTACTCGCGCCTCGGCGGCACAGCCGATGGCGAGGTCTGGGATGCGTATTTCGGGGCGGATTACCGGAGCGGGGATGGCCGTTCGGTATATGGGATGCTGCTGGGGTACGAGCCGGGCCGGGTGACCTCGGAGGGTGTTCTGCTTGATGCGCGACATGTTCATCTGGGCTTTTATGGAGCCCGTCGCCTGAGTGAGACGCTGATCTTCGACGGGGCTGTTGGCTGGGGCCGGGGCTGGAACGATCTGTCCATGGCTTTTGGTCCGGAGGCGCTCACCGCGTCCTACCGGTCGGAGCGGCTGACGGCCCGGGGCGATCTGACGGGGGATTTCGGCTGGGGGAGCGGTCCGCTGCGGGTCGCGCCGCAGATCGGCCTTCTCTATGCCGAAGAACGCCTTGGGGCCTTCACGGACAGTGTCGGGGGCGCGGCGGAGGCGGATGAGCTGTGGCTGGCGCGGGTCGGCTTTGGCCCGAGGCTGACATGGACCCTGACCGACAGCGTCACGCATATGCGGCTGCGCGTGAACCTGGATGCGCACAACCTGGATCAGAGCGGTGCCCGGCGCGAAGAGGTGTCCGCCGCGTTCGAAGCGGGACATGGCTGGCAGATCGACGAACGGAGTTCTCTCGATCTGTCCGGCTCCGTTGACGGGCTTGGAAGCGGCTGGTTCTCCTCCGGCTCTCTGGGCGTGCAGTATCAGCGGCAGGTCGGCAGGCGGGGAACTCTCGATCTGAGCGGGAATCTCGACGGGCGGGAGGCCGGAGAAGCCCTCTCGGGTTCCATGGGGCTGAAGTACCATTTGGACTTCTGACATGACCCCTCCGATGATAGGGCCATGCGGGGCCGGGCCTGGTGGCCTGCCCACCGCCCGGAAGGGGCCGGCCCCAAACCGGCCCGGCGCGTTGCCTGGACGCAAGGGCGAGGGGCGGCACACGGTGGGCAGCCTTTATATGGCGCTGAGCGGGCGCGCGGACGGGGCCGATGCAAAACAGAGCGCGTATCATGCCCCCGCCCGCAGCCAAAATCGAGGAACCACATGATGAGGGGCACATTCCGCGCAGGGCAATGTTCCTGAGGCGCTTCCTGATAATATCCACAGCGCGGTCATTTCCGCGCTGCAGATGCCGGAGAAGGCGCGCCGGTCCAACCGCTCCAAATACCGCTGTCCGGTCTGTGCCGCGCAGGTTTGGGGCAAACCCGGGCTGTCTGTTCTGTGCGGGGCCATGGGCTGCGCCTGCGCTCGCATGGTGGATGTATCGGAAGGGTGAATGATCCGGGGGAAGCAACGTTCGGGTCATGGTTCTTCCCTTTCACCCCGGCTTTCGCGCCGCGCCTTGCGGCGTTTGGCGAGGTCGCGCAGCCGTTCGATCGCATGCTGGCGGGCGTCTTCGGTGATCGCCGCATCGGGTTCCATGTCGATTGAGAAGCGCGTGTCGCAGTTCAGGATGGCGTGTTGGTAGTGATAGCTGCGGCAATAGCCTCGCAGGGCGGTGTGCAACAGGTGCCGCCCGGAAGACTTCAGGCCGTAGCGTTCGATCAGATCGTCCCATGCCCCGATCTTGAGGGGTACGGCGAAGGGTTGGGCCAGGAACGCCGGCAGGTTCTCTTCGGTGACGGCAAGCGCCTTGCAAAAGCGTGCCCGGTATTTTTCCATGTGGTCGGGGTGGAATGTTCGCAACTGCATGGGAGTTGGGGGCGACCTGCCGGATTTGCGTTTTCCGGCCAATGTGGCGTTCGACTGTTTCTGATCCGCAGGCTGCCCGGTGACATGTTCGGTTCTGTCCGATGGAACTGACGCTCTACCCCGATCGGCTGGAGCGGGTCCCGTCGGGGATGCGGCCTTGTCCGTTTCTCTGATATTGCGCGAAACGGGAGCCGGTCCTTTGTGTGAAGGCGGGCCAGTCAACGTCCGACCGCGTTCCCGATCCGCGTCACTCGGCGCTCCAGCGGGCTCCATGTCGATGCTGAAGAGATGATCGCAGGTCAGCAGGGCATGACCGTACTGGCGGGACCTGCAATACATGGCCATGGCGCTGCCGAGGGCCCTGCGGCGGGGATCACTTTCGTCCCGTGGCACGTTGAACCGCGCCGCCAGTTCCTCCCAACTGCCGGGTTTCAGGGCGACGGCGACGGGCAGTTGAAACACCTTCGGCAGGTCCGCATCGGACTTGACGCGCAGGGCGTGGCGCAGTGTCTGCAGGATCGTCTCGCGTTGCTTCTGCGAAAAGCAGCGCTGTTGCATCTGCTCGCGGGCGGTCATGGTCCGACCGGGGTGGCTGGAAGCGCGTTTCGTCATGGATCTCATACTAACCCGTCTGCCGCATGGTTATCCGGGCAATCTGCATTTCGATGTCCGCGACGGCCGACTTCAGGGCGCGGTCGATCAGTTCAAGGTTCCGTATCCGGTTGATACGGGCTTGCGCACGTTTGAGTTCTGGCGGTGCCAGTATATACTCGAACAGTCCGCACGTATCCGCCAGGCTGATGATTGCCACGTCGCGCGGTTCAGGTATGTCCTCGCTGAACAGCAGGGACATCATGCGCAGCTTCACCTCCTGCCGTTCGGTCGATCCATCGCATGTGGGAAACCTCCTGCTGGATCTGATCAGCCCGAACACGGGACCCTTTTCCAACCTGAGCAGGCCTTTTTCGCATAGACGCGCGAGGGCTTTGTCTCGGATACTGTTGTATTTGCGTCTGATGACATCGACCCAGTGCCGCAGGTCCCTCTGCTCTTCCGAGGTGCATATGTGGTGAAGCACGGGGTCCAGCAGATCGTCACCGGTGAGGTTGCAATCCGTGGGAAAGAGCTTTTCGAGATCGGTGTCGACCTTCCCCTGAAACGCCAGTTCCATCAAAACGGCACCTGAAAGCGCATAACAAACACAATGTTCCGGAACGGGGATGAACTTTCCGCTCTCGTCGTCCAGCATGAGAAGTATGATTTCTTCAGGGAGTGTCAGAATGGCATCGATCTCCGTACTGTCATGATCACAGCATAAGGGCGGGGCGGTTCGGTTTGAAGGCTGAAAAGGCAGCCGGTGCCATGCCGCTTTCGGGTTTCAGTTGCGTTCGGCGCTGAGATACCGGCCTGCGCCGAACGCGTCTTCCGTGTGTGAGGCCCCGCGGATCGGAGCGGTTTCACGAAAGTGAAACAGCAATGCCCCAAAATCGCGGTTCCGGCAAGCAAAAGATCGATTTCGGACAGCGGTTCCAAGCCGGTCACCATGTGGCCGAAGATTGATCGGCGTCCGCACAGGTGGAACCCTTTCATTGCACCGGGCAGATCATACGGTCATCATGCCGGATGAGACCGATCCGGAGTTCCCCCATGACCCTGTTGCGCAAACGCCATTCGAAGCCGCAATCGAAACCACCCCTGCCACCGGTGACCACAGCGACCAGAGGACCTGATCTGGGGATTGGCGGCCGTCGGCTGGGGACGCTCGGAATGTGCTGGTTGAAGGTGGACTGTGAGTGCGGCCATGAAGGCCAGATCGCGGTGGCGGATCTGGCAGATCGGTATGGTGCGGAAACCCGTGTCCGCCACGCGGCCCAGACTCTGCGCTGCTCGCAATGCGGCCATGCGCGGATCCGGAAGATCACCCTGGCCGACTGATCGCATCGCACGGGCCGTTTCCGCTTGTCCCGGTCATACGGAAGGGGCTCTGATGATATTGGCGGTCAGATCGAGATAGCCGGCATTGTCGCGGCAGGCCCAGGTCACCAGTTCGCCGTCGGCGGGGCAGGGGTTGCGCAGCAGAGTGCGATGCCATTCCAGGTAGTCGGGATCGGTGGTGGTGGCGTTGAGCATGGCCGGCAGGTTGTTGCGGAATTCCGTCAGATCGAAGGAGCGGGGACCGGACCGAAACGCCGTTGCCTTCTTGTTGGCGTCGATGACGACGACCAGGAAGTCTCCGGTTTCGGCCAGGGTGGTGAGGATCGGGCGCATCACGGGGTTTGCGGGGTTGATCAGCACCGTGAAGCAGGCGAAACCGTGGAACCGGAACCCGAAATGGCACAGGACGGTGGGGGCCGTGCCCAGAAGCGCGTGGC
This sequence comes from Paracoccaceae bacterium, assembly GCA_965242975.1. Lineage (GTDB taxonomy): Bacteria > Pseudomonadota > Alphaproteobacteria > Rhodobacterales > Rhodobacteraceae > JAPPHA01. Next base: position 588,039 of record CBDETS010000002.1, read on the forward strand.
CAAGGGCCATGCCTTTTCCGAGCACATGGCGGGGAATCTCCCGATCCGGTTTCAATGCCATGAGCCCGCGGCGCTGACCGCCGACCTCCGCCAGCCCCAAAGCGAAACAGGGTGCCTCGACCGCGTTGAAATCCTCCTGGAAGGCTTTGTTGAGGATCAGGTCGGGCAATGGCATCGGCACCTCTTCTCCTGGGTTCGTTTGCGTCCACAGCCCGCGATAACAGGGACGACCCGTTGCGGTCCAGCCCGTCGCGCCTGTTTGCCGGAATTGCGGGCACCGGTTTCGTCATCGGGCCTCGAGGTCCTGAAGGCTGATGCCATAATCGGAAACCGGATTCTTGTCCCAAGCGCGATCCTGGCCTAAAGCGCGTCCGGCGATCCGGCCGGAAGACGCCGGGTCTGGCAGAATTCCAGGGAGAAAGCGCATGCGCAGCGGCACCGTCAAATGGTTCAACACCGAGAAGGGTACGGGTTCATCTTACCGGATGATGGTGGACGCGATGTGTTCGTGCATATCACTGCGCTCGACCGCGCGGGGCTGGTGACGCTGGAAGAGAACCAGCGGGTCGAGTTCGATGTCGGACCCGCCCGCAACGGTCGTGACGCGGCTCAGGATTTGTCTCTGCTTTAATCCGGAGCAGTGCGGGGCATTCCCGGCGAACTGAATTCTCGTCGACCCGAAAGCCGTTTCGCATCAAGCCGTCTCACTCTCCATGTTCCCGGCCCGTTTGGTGCGGTTATCAAGGTCTGCCGTGCTCGTTCCAGCCGATCGCGGCAGGCCCTGAGGCGGTTTTCTCCCGACTGGCGGTCCGCATCGGTGAGAGGGTCGCCCGGCTCCATGTCCAGGGTGTAGCGGCGGTCGCCTGTGATCATGGCATGGGAGTACTGGCTGGACGTGCAATAGAGCTTCAGGGCGTGGTCCAGCGCCTGATGACGTGGGTGTTTGTGATTTTCCGGGACCCTGTAGCGCACGGCGAGGTCGCTGAATGTGGTGTGTGTCATCACCACAGCCACCGGCAGGCGGAACAGCGGAGGCACATCCTCGTCGGACCCGATCTGGCAGGCGATGCGCAAGACCTGCAGGATGGCTTCGTGCTGCTCGGGGGTGAAGCGCCGCTGCTCGAGGACCTCCTGGTCAGGCGCTTTATCCGGATCGTGATGGGCCGGGAAATTGAATGGAACGCGTGTCATGGGGCAGCCTGTATGCCCGGACACGGGGGATGTGAAACCCTGCTGATCGAGGACGTCGCGTCAAGCCGTTGTCAGCCGTGCCCCGCGGTTTGATGCTCCGGGTGCCCGTGGCCTGGGCATACGAAAGCAGAGATCCCCCGCGCCCGCGCAATCCGTTCAGGAAATTGGCCCCTGCTGTTAACCCGGCCCGCGCGCGGCGCGGGTGCGGAGCCTGTGGTGAAGCGATGACCAGTTGGCCGCCGTCCGGGTTTGGCAGGTGCCCGTTAACTGTTGTGACCTGCAATCATAACTGGCTCGGCCTGCAATCATCGCGATTTTCGGCCCGAATTAGCTGCGTCTATCTGTGGGGTAAAACCCGAATTATTTGCGAATGAACCGGGATTATTTGCAACCAGCCTGCAATCATCCGCTCCGACCCGGATTATTTGCGAATAGGCTTGGAGTCAGTCAAATACCCAAGCAACACTTTTTGTATTTCTTTCCTGAGCCACATGGACAAGGCTCGTTTCTGCCAACTTTCGAGCCTCTGTCCGCGACTATCCCGCGCAGTTTATTGTATCGTTCCCTTTCCTCTTCGAACTCGTCGTAGATTTTCTTGACACCAATCGTGGCGAAAGCGCTCAATTCACGTCTGGCTTCGTTAGGCAGAGGTTTGTCGAATGGTCTCATTTCAGGGTCGGGATCGTGTTCGCTGGCGAGCACAAAGATTGGAAAGAGATAGCTGTCTTCGGCTTCGTCCGGGTCCAGATCAAAAAAATGGTCCCAGTCTTCGGGGCGCAAGCGCGTTCCCGAAAGAAAGCCCTTGGCCCAGTCTTCTGCGAATATTTCTTCACGGTCATCTTCAAAAATAGCCGGAAAATAGAACACGGGTTCTCCACGCTCCATCTTCCCAAAATCCCTGATCCCCTTGAGGACGAAATTATAATGTCTTGAAACCAGTTCGAGGAACTGATTGGCTTCTTCAATATCTCGGAATTTCAGGTCGTCAGCTTCGGTTTCGCCCTGCTGCAGGATTGGCAGATATTCGCCCGGCATGATCATGTCGGGTGAGCAGACAATGGCTGCCAGAAACCCGTCGAGGGCGGAAAATGACGGAACTTCTCCACCCTTTACGCGCTGTAGAAAGCGGTCCAGATCATCTTGTTCAGCATCACTCAACGGTTTGTTGAATTTCATATTGGCAATCCCGCTCTGCGCATAAGTGTAGAAAGTTCGTCTGTCCTGTCGGTGTCCAGTTGCCCTTTGAGAAAACGGCGAATTTCGGGCAGGCGGGCATCGGTGAGGTCGGCCAGGGCCTTGGGAGTGTAGCCCATCCTGGCCAGTTCGGCATCAAGATCGTCAAATCCGACCGAGATGGTTTCAACCACGATGTCGCGGGTGACCTGACTTGCGCCCATCCGGTACGCATCGGTGAACGCCCGGTTCAGATGTTCGGCGAACTGCAGCGGCGTGGACAACCGCTCCGCCAGAAACTCCTGTGCGGCGTCTTCAAGGATATCGGACGGTTTGACGCCCTCTTCAAGGCATTGCCCCAGCAGCCAGTCCAGAAACGCGCGGCATTCATCCCCGATGCTGCTGAACTCGAACTTCGTCGTCCGATGCCCGATTTCTTCCATGGTGGCGCGGCGAAGGTCGTTTTTCAGACGGGGATGGCCGACAAGGATCACGGACAGAGTACCTCCTCCGGCGCTGATGACTTCCATCAGCCGTTTCAAACCATTCAATGTGCTGCTGTGAAGGTCGTGCGCTTCGTCGATAAAGAGGGCAATCGGTTTCTTTGCTTTGCGCACGGCCTCCTGAAGCAAGCGCTCTCGTCGTTCGGGCCGGGTCGGAACTTTCATATCCGGATCCCCAGAGATATCGAGAAAGAGGGCGGTAATCAGAGCAGACAACGCCACGCGGGGCTTGTCCACCGAAAGACTGCGGGCAACGATAACTTTCTTCTTTCTTGCCGCTGTGAGTTGATCCTGAAGATGGCTGATCATCAGGGTCTTGCCTACACCGACCGGGCCGGAAATGGCGATCAGGTTTCCAGCCATGATGGCAGCCGTCACATCTTCACGGAACTGGGCCAGACGTTCGGTTTCGTAATATCCGGCCTGGCTCCAGGGTCTTTCAATGCGGAAGTGCTTCATGACCTGACGGTTGAGCATATGACAACCCTTTCGATTATTGCTGTTTCCCGCGCCGAAAGCGGTGTTTGATTGCGGCTTCGATCTCGGTCCTGTTCAATGTCCGGCCAAGCAATTCCCCAATGAAGGTGCGGTCCTCTTGCGACACCTCTGCCAATGGCCGGTCCAGCAGATAGGAAATCGCTCTGCGCGCACTCAACTCGCTCTCGTAAGCGATCTGTCCCCATGGGTCGGGATCGCTGAATTTGACCTTCGGCAATGGTAGAATTTCAGCCTGATCCGCCTTCAAATCCAACCCGGAGACAGCAGCACGCGGCAAGCTGATCTGCTCCGCCAGTTTGGCCACCGCTTCAGCACGCTTTTCGCGAGGCGAAGCTTTGCGCTTGCGATACCGGTGCAACGGAATTGGGCCACCGCAGGGGCGATAAGGACCAAAACGCTTGTCCGCCCACTCCACGAACAACTCGTGATCAAACAGACCCCACCACAGCAGAACCTCTTCGCCAGCCAGCTCGCCATCGACTTCATAAAATGTCCCATCAATCGACACACGCGCATCGGCGGCCACTTTGCGACGCTCTGGTTCACGCGCAAACGCGCAGAAACGCTCCCACGAACACATCTCGCGAAAACCCGTCTCTGGAAGGTTGGCAACCCAGTCTTCGATCCTGCTATGCGGTTCTCGCCTGTGGGGTTTGTCGTTGTATTTGTTGATGAAGTTTCTCAGCCAGAGATTGGCTTCCGCCTCGGTTTCCGGCACGTGGAAATGATAAAGCGTCTCATGGGCTTCCTTGACGCTTCGGAAGGGGCGTTCCACCTTGCCCTTTGATCGTGCCGTGACACGGTTCCCATCCGATCCGGCGGGCATATGCGTCTTCCACTCAACCCCAAGCCGTTCCATCACGGTCTGGAACACCAGGCTTTTTGCGACGGGGCCGTTGTCTAGATAGATCATCTCGGGGATACCCTGGAACTCGGTATCCTCTTTGGGGGCCATGGCGTTGAACAGGAAGCGCAACGCACTCTCTGCATCCTCGCCATAGACACAGCGGTATTCCTGATAGGATGTACCGGATCGATCATCCACCACGCTGTACAGATTCAGTGTGGGTTGGCCACGCTTCGGATCCACCCAAACCGGCTGCGCAATATGCTTCAAATCCGATGGGCTGATATCGAATTGCCAGCAGGCGTTGGAAGAGCGCGCTTCAAACCGGGCGGCCGGCGCAGCGCGCGTCATGCGGGGTTGATCAAACCCCCAATTCCGCAACCATTGGTTCACAGTCGAACGTTTCAACAGGCCTTTCGGAGGCTGCACATAACCGGTCGGTGTCTGGACGCCGTGATCTTCCATAATCTCAATAGCCCGATTGGTTGAAAGATGTCGCCCCTTCCTGTTACTCGTGCGTATCTTCAGGGCAGCGATGATCTCACAATAATGCACCAGATCCCGTTCCGGAATGCCGCGCGGTTTCCCCCGATCAGCCCGCCTCAGCCCTTTTGGCTGGTGCAGGGATTTCAGCGCACGATACACTGTAGAGGAACTGACACCGAACAATGCTGCGATGCGGCCAACTTCCTCCCGTCGCGCAGCCGAACGGGACGGCAATCCAGCCAGCCGGGCTCTCAGCGCAAGCAACGTCTCGGCCGGAATGCGGAGACCTTTATTTGCCATCAGAAAACTCGTCGACATAGGCATAGAGCGTCGCCCGTGAAATGCCCATCAGGTTGCAAATCTCCGGTATGGTATGTTTGCGCGCATTATAAAGCTCAACGGCATGGGCGCGCCTCTTGTAATCCAGAACTTTCTTGCGGCCGCCTTTGCGACCGCGGGCTCGCGCGGCCTTCAAACCCGCTTGGGTACGCTCTCGGATCAAATCGCGCTCGAACTCGGCCAGAGCTCCGAACAGATTGAATATCAATTGACCGCTGCTCGACGTGGTGTCGATGGATTCATGCAGACTCTTCAAGCCAACACCCATCTCTTTCAACTCTTCCGCGCGCGCTATCAAATCCTTCAATGACCGGCCCAACCGGTCCAACCGCCATATGACCAGCGTGTCCCCATCACGTAATTGCTCAAGAGCTTTATCAAGGCCAGGGCGCGTCGCCTTGGCACCGCTTACCTTGTCATCAAAAATCCGTTCGCATCCTGCCGCCCGAAGAGCGTCATGCTGCGATGCAAGACTCTGATCCTCTGTAGATACACGTGCGTAACCGATTTGCATTGAACCCCATCTAAAAACTCAACTTCGATACCAAAAGGCATACGGTGAATTCCAGACGGGGTAAACAGGTAAAATTATGCCGCAAAATCAATAGACCAAACAGAGATCAAGAGCCGTTTGCCAAACGCTCCTTTGCTGAACGCGCTTGTTCGCAAATAATCCGGGTCGGAGCGGATGATTGCAGGCTGGTTGCAAATAATCCCGGTTCATTCGCAAATAATTCGGGTTTTACCCCACGGATAGACGCAGCTAATTCGGGCCGAAAATCGCGATGATTGCAGGCCGAGCCAGTTATGATTGCAGGTCACAACAGTTAACCGCGCCGCCGCTGAAGCAGCGGCGCGGGGCCGGGACTCGATCCGCTGACGCGCGACTGTCGCAGCGGGCCACGCAGGGTCAAACCTCTTTATTGAAACGGAGCCGCGCGGAGGCGCGGCGCTCGATGCTGGCCCGCCGCCCTGCTGGCGCAGGCCGGGCGGGCGGAGCCTGTGGCGCGGCGACACCTGATTGGCTGGTGTCAGGCTTTCCGGCTGCTGCCCGGGTTTCGGGGATTTCGTGTGGGTCCTGTCGCGCGTGGCGTAGGGCCATTCTGACAGGCGGCCGTTCGGCTCCCAAGGATCGGACAATCCGCGTGTTGCGTCTCGTGGGGCAGGGGGTGCCCCGATCCGGCGGCCCGCTTGGGGACAAAGTCGGTGCGCGCCGACCCGTTCAGGGATCGGGCGCGCCCCGGCTTTCCCCCGGCGCGACACGCCTTTCGTTTGCGCCTGTGGCGAGGTTTGCGCGTCTGATGCGGATTGTCCGCCCGGCTGCGCCGGCGCTGCGCGTCCTTGTCGCCGCCCGACCGCCTGTCGCCATGGCCCTACGCTTCCCGGTGGCCGGGAGGCGCAACCCACGGGACAAGGAGGCCCCACCCATGAATAACGGCACCAACACCCGCACGAAGCCATCCGGCACCTTTCTAATCCACCTGTTCGGCGCTGGCCTTGAGGCCACACGCTTTGAGGTGGAGCGGTTCAAATCCATGAGCGCAACAGGCGAAATTCGCCCCATGACGCAAGGCGCAAAGCCCGAGACTGCCACCCGCGCCGCGGTTCAGAAGATGCGCCCCGCGCGGAATGAGATCATCATTTGCACCGCCCGCGATGATCGCCGGAGCGGCTGCCAGCTCTGGGGCAGCATCGCAAGCGGGTTGTTCTATGCCCATGGCCGCAAGATGTAAGCGCGCGTGTGCGTTCCTTTACCCGGCGGTTTGCGCCGCCGGGGTTTCCCCGTTCCCCGAAAGAGAAAGGCCCCGTCCATGAATTACAGCCCGTTGGTCCGCGACGAGAGAGCCGCAGCCGGTCTATGCACTGACTGTGGCGAATGCCCCCCGGCTCCCAATCGCAAGATGTGCCCGGCGTGCCTCAAGGTGCATCGTGACAAGTGGCGCAAGCGCAGCGCCGCGCGCAAGGCAAAGGGCCTTTGCGTGCGCTGTGGCAAGCAGCCCGCGCGGCCCAAGCGCAACGACTGCGCCGATTGTGCCGCGAACACAAGCGCGCGCTATGATCACGCGAAGGGCCGCGCGCTTGCGGCCAAACGCTACCGGGCGCGGATTGCCGCCGGGTTGTGCACCAAATGCGGCAAGGTGGAGCCAAGGCCCGATCAACGCCTCTGCGCGACTTGTGCGGCCAAGGCTTACCGGTATGAGACGAACCACAAGGCCGCGCGCCGCGCAAAAGGTCAATGCACCGGTTGCGGAAGCCCTGCGCAAGCCGGATATGTCACCTGCCAGAGATGCCGCGCGAAGCAGCGCCATTATGAGGCCAAACACCAAGCGGTTCCGATCTGGCAACCGGGTTTCACCGTCTATGTGCTCGCAAGCGGCGAGTGTCTGGGCACCTATGACAGCCGCGAGGATGTCGCGCTTTGCCTTGCCTTTGCCAAGCTGGACCGCGACGCCGTTGAGATCGTCACCGACGCGCCCGCAATCTTTGGCATGGTGGGCTGGTCCTGACCGCACCGCAGCAGGCCGAGGCGGGGAAACCTGCCCCGGCCAGTCCGTTTTTCAGGCACCGGGCGGGGAAAGGTCGGTTTCCGCTGCCGAGACTACGGCTTGCGCCGAGCCACGGCACCGAAACCCGGCTCGATCTCGCGCGCGGACGCGCGCGGGGGGACACGCGCCAGCGCCGCAACCGGGTCCAGCCGCCTGACGGCGTCCGGAGGGGCTCCGGGCCGCCGCTTTGGGCCGGGTCTCGCGTCAAGGGACAAGCGGCTCACGCCGTTGACAGCGAAGCTGTCAATCCTTTGACCCGGCCCCGGCCGTCGCGCCGTCCCTGCGCACCTGCGGTCTCCACTATCGCGGAGTCCGCATCCCGTTTGCGTCCCTGGCGCGGCCGGCGCTTGTGGCGAGGGGTGCGCTCTTGTTCGGACCGTTTTTGGTGACCGCGCTGCGGCCGGAGCCCCGCCGGGGGCGGGCCTCGGGGGAGCTTCCCCCTGTTTCGGCAGAGAAAGCAAGGCGCGGGCCGGGAGGGCAGTGCCTGGAAGTCAAACGATGGGAGAAATCGATATGGCTCAAGAGACGTTGTTCCCGATCCGAGAAGAGGAGAAGGCCGCGCACGGTGCGCGTTGGTGGGCAGGCAATTGGGAGTGCCGCAACCATCACGGTTATTACCAATCCCGTGAGGGCGGAGAGGGGCCGTGGCAATTTGCGGTCTATGGCTTCGGTTACGATGACCTGACCGCCTCGATCTATCGGCTCTCGGAGACCGGGGCGATGGCGCGCGAAGACGTGCCGACCGACAGCAGCGACCGGATCACGGTGTTGGGCCGCAAGTATGGGCGCAGGCATTGGAACCATTGAACCCCTGGCGGGGCGCGCGGCTTGCCCGCCCTGCATCCAGGCAATGCAATTGCCGCGCCAAAGCGGTTATACGGGAGAGAGAAGGGACCTGATGGTAAAAGCAGCACCGCGGATCGACACGGTTGCGGCGACGTTGAAGACGGAGACCGCGCAATCGACCAACCGGGCGATCTATACCCTGGGCGGTCTTATCGGGGTGCTGTTCGTTCTGGATCATGTCATTTCACTGTTTGGTGTCGGCAACTGATCCGGCCCATCGAAATGCAGCACCAGCGCCGTCCGGTCCGGGCGGCGTTTGTGTGTCGGTGCCGTGTGAAACAAAAAGGGCCAGACCCGCGAGGAGCCTGGCCGGAGTGTTTCAGGTACAGTGCCCGCCCAAACACGGGCGATCCAAGTGCGGACGAGCGGGTACAGGATGTTCGTGATTCCCGCCCGTGTCAATTTCCGCGTGCCTGGCGGCGGCACAAAGAAAAAGGCCGGACCCGATGAGAGCCCGGCAGTGATAGTGGTGATCGAGTGAGGACATTTCACTCGGGCGCAGGCGACCTGAATTGGTGCCCACCGTCAAACGGGTGATACCGGATTTCGGCAGAGAGATGTCAGTTGGCGTTACGGCAAAGAATCCGGATGCTGATGGCCTGAAGCCACTCGTTGCCAGACCGATGAACAGACCGAGATAAATGTACCCGCTCAAAGCCTGGAAACCTGCGGCGATACGTGTTTCCAAGATCGGTTGCAGATCGCCAATGCAATTCAGAGTGCCCGCTTTCAACCGCGCCGGTAGGCAGGTTGAGTATCGCCTGATTCGGCTGATGGCCATGCACAACCCTGAGCAGATTACCCCCTACGCGAACGGGTTTGTCTTGCCAGTGCATTTTATATGGGGTGGTAAGGGCGCGCTTGGTGTATGATGTTCTGTCCGGTTTGATGGGAGGTGTTTCATGACTGCGGAAGATCATGGTGCGCTCTGGCATATGGAGGTGGATTTCGGGACGTCGCGCGCGACGGTACGGATGGCCGAGCGCGATGGGAGAGCGGGGATATTGGTTCACTTGGAGGTCGATGGCGGCAAGCCAGTGCGGTTTCATTTGACACCCGATCAGGCCGGGTGGCTGGGCGATGCGCTGCCCGCCGCGCTGGCGATGTTGCGCAGTTGGCAGGAGCAGCGCGACTGGGAGATATCGCTGCATGATCCGTTCGCGGATTTCGAGAGCGCCGACCCGGACGGTTCGGAAGCAGCAGTGGGTGATCTTTCGAATCCATCAGACGCGCCGGCCCCGGCTGACAGCTCGTCCAGCGAGAGGGCATCCGGTTCCGTGTCCGACGTTGAGGACATACCGGTCCCGCAGCGCCGCGGCCAGGCGTGGAGCGCGCGTGAAGAGACGCAGCTGACCGAAGCGTTCCAGGCGGGGCAGGGGGTGGAGCAGCTGGGCAGGCTGTTGCAGCGCAGTCCGCGCGCGATCCGCAAGCGGCTGGAGAAGCTGGAACTGGTTGTCGCGGACCGCTGACCGGTTGTCGACAGGTTAACGGTTAAACAGGTTGTCGATGCGCGTGTTTACCATCGGTTGCCAGTCCGGTTGTTGGTTGTTGGTCTGGTAGCCAGTTCGAAACGGCCGGTGTTGGTGCGGTGAATCGGGAGTGTTAAACAGGGCGAAGGTTGACCGTCAACCGAACGGCAGGAGGTTAACACCGTGTACACATTGATCGAAGCGGCGAAGGTTGTGGGAAAGTCCAAGGCGGCGCTCTCCAAGGCGATAAGGGCCGGGAAGCTGGTCGCTTCGAAGGGCAGCGGTGGACGGTATGTGATCGACCCGGTGGAGTTGCACAAGGTTTACCCCGTCACCGAGGTTGACGATGTGGTTGCCACCGAGGCCCGCGTGGTTGCCGATCCGGAGGGCAAGGTTGTCGACAAGGTGAACACCCGGCCCGGCGCACTGGCGGAGCCGGTTGTTGATGCTGGTGACGCGCAGGGTTGTGAAGACGTGTCGCGTGCTTCGGTCACCGAAGTTGACGATGTGGTTGCCACCGAGGCCCGCGTGGTTGCCGATCCGGAGGGCAAGGTTGTCGACAAGGTGAACACCCGGCCCGGCGCAGCGATGTGCCATGACACACCATCGGATGACACAGCCGATGATACAGCGCCCTGCGAAACACCGGGTGCGCACCCTTCGGGCGATGGTGCCCCGGACAGTGCCGCCTCGGAGGCGGCCAACAGGATGTTGCGCGCGCAGATTGACCGGCTGATCGCGGAACTGGACCGTGAGCGTGCGCATTCGCGGGAGGTTGTCGACCGGATCGGGAGGCTGGAAGCGGCTGGTCCTGCGCCGCGTTTGAGACCGCCGATGAGTAATCCGGAGACCGGTGCGGTGTCCCCCGGTTCTCCGTCACCCGAACAGATGGCACAGGACGGCCTGACCTTGGGTGATCTGCGTTCGGATATTGCGGATATGCGTGCGGCGCTGGTGTATTCGGTTCAGCAGGTGAATGCGACATTGACCGCGCGGCCGGGCTTTCTGGGGCGCAGTCTGCTGGCCTTGCCGGTTGCCTGGTGCGTGCTGTCCGGTGTTTACGTCGCGGGCTTTTTCGTGGCTTTTGGTCCGAACGAGTTCTGGCGCGTTGGTCAGTTGAGCCTCGGTGCCCTGATCAGGATGCTGTTGTCGTACTGGCCGTTCTGATCTGACGCGGGCGGGGATCTGCCCCGCACTGGAAAGAGCGGCAGATCGGCGGCTTGCGTTTGCGGTCCGCTTGCCGCTCTCCGCCGCGCCCGGCGTTTCAGGCAGGTGTCTGGCAATTTTTCAAATTTGTTGAACCCGTCAGGTTTGGCAAATTCTTCCAGCATCTACACTTCCGGCGCACAGTCCGGTTGTCGGTCCTGACAACCTGTTCACCGGTGCGCGCGCTTGCACCTTTGTCGCTCGAAACCGCAACTGAAGATAATCGGCCGGGCAGCCGAGGATTCGCGCCCGACCCACCAAGCTTCTGCTTTTCTTGCAGAATCCGCCGCAGGCGGAGCCCCGGCCCAGCGGCTCCGGGGCTTTATCGCGCTGGCTGTCCGCCGTCATCGCCTTCGGGATTTTGACGATCTCATCGGCAAAATATCCGACAGCAAGAACGAAGTTCGGCTTAGGCACGTTTCCGCAACATTTTGCAATGTTGCGCGACGGTGGTACTGTGGTCCCCATGGCCGTGTATTATCTCAACTGGAGCGTGGTCAGCCGCAGCAAAGGCCAGAGTGCCGTCGCTGCTGCGGCCTATCGCCATGGCCGCAAGATGAAGGCGGAGATCGGCGGCAACACCTATGATTACACTGAGAAAACCGACATCACGCATGCGGAGATCACCCTGCCGGAAGGTGCCCCGGAGTGGTTGGTGGAGGCCTATGGCGCACCGGCGCTGGGGCGTTTGCTGGATGGCAAGGAGGCGACGGAGGCGAATCGGCGCGAGGCCGTGGGGCGGATTTCGGAGAAGCTGTGGAACGATGTCGAGCTGTTCGAGGATGCGCATAACATTCACGCCCTGCGGGCGCGGCTGGCCGGAAAGGCCATCTTCGCGCTTCCCGTCGAACTGACACGCGACCAGCAGATCGAACTGGCGCGCAGCTTCGTGAAGAACAGCCTGGCGGCGCGCGGTGCGGTGGTGGACTGGGTGCGGCACGACCCGGACCCGAATGACGCGGGAGAGGCCAATCCGCATATCCATGCGACGGTCACCCTGCGCCATGTGGGAGAGCGGGGCTGGGAGTTGAAGAACCGGGTGTGGGACCAGTATAGCCTGACGCGCAGCCTGCGGGCGGAATGGGCGCGGGAGGCCAATATCGCGCTGGAACAGGCGGGGCGGCCCGAGCGGATCGACCACCGCAAGCTCATCGATCAGGGGATCGAACTGGATCCCACGAGTTACGACCGGACGCTGGCGGATGCGCTGGAGGAACGGGGTGAGGAATTCCGGCGCAAGGTGAAGGCGGAAGAGGCGCTGGAAGCGAACCGCGCGTATCTGAAGGCTGACCCTGAACATATTCTGGCGGTGGTCTCGGCCGAGCGCACGCTGTTCACTGCACAGGACGTGACAGACGCTTTCCGGCGGCAGGGGTTCGAGAAAGCTGCGGCCGCGGTTTTGACGGGCCAGGCGATGCAAAGCTTCGAGGTGATCGGGCTGACGGACACCATGGGGGGAGTTGAGCATCTGTTCACGACGCGGGCGCAATTGCACGTTGAATCCAACCTGATGGCGGAGGCGCTGGGGATGGTCGCCGCTGTTTCGGTCTCAGATGTCCTGCCGAAAGACGTGGTTGAAGGTCTTGATGACGGTCAGCGCGTGGCGCTGAAGGAGATGGTTTCGGACAAGCGGCTGGGCCTGGTGTCGGGCCATGCGGGAACGGGCAAGACCCATGTGATCGGGCTGGCGGCACAGGTCTGGAAGGCGCGGGGGTACGAGGTTCTGGGAGGCGCGATCAGCGGGCGCGCGACGCAGAACCTGGGCGGGATCGAAGGTCTGCGGGCGATGAGTCTTGCGGCCTGGGAAGCAAGGTGGGCGCGGGGCGATCAACCCGAAGCGGGCAAGTTCGTGTTCGTGATGGACGAGGCGGGGATGGTGGGGACCGCGACCTGGGCGCGGGTGCAGCATCAGGTGGAGCGGATGGGGGGTATTCTCCGGCCGGTGGGTGATCCCGAGCAGTTGCAGCCGGTGCTGGATACCGGCGTGTTCGGGCAGTTGATGGCACGGGTTGGCGGGGCGGTGATCGCCGACGTGCGGCGGATGCGCGATGCGGGGGACCGCGAGGCGACGAAGCTGTTTGCGCGGGGTTTCGAAGGAGCCGAAGCCGCGCTGGCCCATTACCGCGATACGGGGGCGATTCACGAGGAGCCAACGGTCAAGTCGGCGCTCGATGCGCTGGTGAATGCCTATTACGCGGAGCCGGGGCAGGGGGTATCTCCTGCAAATGCGCCTGGCCAGAGCCAATCCGCTTTCTCAGCTTCTGTCGACCCGATCGAGACGGGCGCGGGGGTGATCGTGCTGCCTGAAGCCGCCATTCGATCGCTGGCAGCTTTGGCTGAGAAGGAAGGGGAACAAGCAGGGGCTGCAGCGCGCGACGGTCAGGCAGGCCGTGCTTCTCAGCAGAAGTCTGGCTCTTCTCGAGGCGCTCAGGCCCAAAGGTATCGGGGACCATCCACGGCGGCTGTGCGGGAGGCGTTGCTGGAACGCGCGGAGGATCTGTTCCAGACGGTGTTCGGAGAGCCGGTGCATCCGAACGCGAAGGAATGGCAGGCGCGGGAGAAGGCCGCGCAGGTCATGCGGATGCAGGGGCCGAAACGGGGTCTCTGGCATGATTATTCAGCGGGTGAGGGGGGCGATCTGCTCGATCTGATCGCCCGCGAATTCTGCGGGTTGAGTGAGGCGAAATCCGACTTTCCCCGCGTGATGAAGGAAGCGGCGCGCTACGTTGGGATCGCCACGGATCAGCCGGTTGATGAAACACTTCTGAAGGCGCGGGCCACCGAGCGGGAACGCAAGGCGGCGGAGGCTGAGAAACAAGAGGCCGCGCGGCGGGCGGCGCTGGTGAAGACACTGGCCGGGACGACTGTGCCGGTGGAGGGAACGCCAGCGGTGGCCTACCTGGCCGGACGGGGCATTGCCGCGCTTCCCGAAAGCGAGATCGGCTGGCTGCCGCCGGTGCCCGAAGCCCCGGTGCGCTCGCCCGAGTTCGGAGCGCTGGTGGTCTGGGCGCGTGACGCAGAAGGGGTCATCACCGGCGGGCAGCGGATTCTGCTCAACCCGGATGGCACAAAGGCGGCGCGGGACGTGCGCAAACCGTCCTTTGGTGCGGTTGGCGGGTCTCACGCCCGGTTTGCGGCGCGAAAGGATGGGATGTCGTTGCCGCTGCGCGGCGGGGCTGAGAATGGAAAGCAACTCCAATCCACTTCCCCGGCAAATGCGGCGCAGCCGTCCGCGTTACCGGGGCTCCGCCCGTCCGACGCCTTGACGGCTCCACAGGAGCCGCCATCGGTACACGACCCGGCGACGGACCCATTGGTGATCGCGGAAGGTCCGGAAAGCGCGCTGTCGATTTGGCAAGCCACCGGGTACGAGACATGGGCTGTGTTCGGGGCGTCGAACTGGAAGACGGTGCCGCTCCCGCTGGACCGCCCGGTCATTCTGGCTCCGGACCGGGATGCGCCGGACAGCCCGGCGGGACGTGCCTTCCGCAAGGCGGTGGGCCATCATCTCGCGGCGATCGAAGCGGCGCAGCAAGGTGGTCGTCTCAGCATCGCCGTGGCCCCGGAACCGGAAGGCTCGAAGCATGATCTGAATGACACGCTTCAGCGCGCTGGATCTGAGGCAGTGCGGGACGCCATTGCAGGAGCGCGCCCGGTTGTGATCGAAGGGACGCCTTCGGCGATGGCTTGGGAGAAGGACTTGGCGGGCTTGCCATCGCAAGGCGCATCGTCCGGGTCCGAGCTGCCCGTTTCTTCAGCCCCGCTGCAGGCGGAGCCAAGCCGTGTGGCGATCTGCTATTCGCGGCAGGACGTGGACAAGGCGAATGACGCTTTGCGGACGCGGGCGATCGGGACGGGCCGGGTGGAGCAGGGTGCGGAACTGCATTACGGCGAGATCGTGCGGCTGGACCGGCGCGGGCTGGTGCCGAAGCGCTACACTGCGCCGATGCTGCTGGCCCCCGGTGACAGGGTGATCTTCACCAGGCCCTATAGAGAGATGGATATCTCGAAGTCGAGTTTCGCGACGGTGACGGCCACCCGTCCGGGTCAGATCGAACTCGACCTCGATGACGGGCGCGCGGTGGAGATCGACATGACCGCCTTCGATCATTTCGACTACGGGTATGCGGCCACCGCGCACCAGCTGCAGGGGGTGACGGTCGATCACGCCTTTGCCCTGGCGCATCCGCGCATGAACCGCCCGGTGACCTACGTGATGATGTCGCGGCACCGGGACAGCGTTCAGATGTTCGTGCCGCAGTCCCGGTTCGAGGATGAGAGTTTCGAGGAGGTCGCCTGCCGGGACGATTATCTCACGCTCGGCTGGGAGAGTGAACAGGGACATCCTGTTGCCGGACAGCGCTTTGTGGACAGCGCGCATGGCAGCCGTCCGGACAGACTGGAGCTTTCAGAAGGGAATGCGCGGCCTCTCTCGGGACCGAATGTCGGCTTCAAACCGAATGTCGGCTTCAATGTGTCCTACCTGCGCGACCCGCATCTTCTTGGTGTGATGCGGCGCGTGGCGGGGCTGCTGTCCTCGGACTGGGCCAAGGGGGATCCCGTTCTGGGAGAGGACGACAAGGGCTATGCGGCCGACCCGCAGCGGGTGGTGGATGATCTGGTGGCGCGGCATTCGGTGATCGAAGCCAACCAGGTCGCGTCGGAACTTGCGCGGGCGGCACCGCATCCCGACACGTTCGTGCGCCTGTTCCGGGAGGCGATGACCCATCCGGACCTGATGGCTTTGAACCATGACGAAACCGGTCCCCGGCTCTATTCCACCGGCGCGCGGGTGGAGTTGGAACTCGGTGCGCTCGATCTCGGGGTGACGCTGGCGGTGGCGCATCACGACAAGGGCCTGTCGCTGGACGCGGCCTATGTGACCGAGGCGTTGAACCGCGCCGGGCTGGACGACACAGCGCGGGACGCCGCCATGCACGGGGCGCAGGCCGGGCAGCTTTCCTTCCTCACCAGCGATAAGGACGATCCCATCGGTGTGCCCGGCGGAGAGGTCAGCCAGGTGCGGTTGATCACCGGCGGGGCGGGGTCGGGCAAGACCGCTGTGCTGGCGGCGCTGGCGGACGCGCATGAGCGCGCGGGTTTGACCGTGCATCGGATCGCGCCGACACGCAACGCGGGCCGGGCCTTCGAGGCAAGGACCGGAACCTCCGTGCGCAGCTTCCGGTCCTTCCTGCACGGGCTTGAGACCGGCAGCGTCACGCTCGATGCGAATACCGTCATCCTGCTGGACGAGGCGGGGTTGCTGGAGGTGGAAGAGACCCGCGATCTGCTTGATGTGGCCGAGATGTCGGGGGCGCGGCTGATCGCGGCCTGGGACCCGGCGCAGGTGGGGCGCGGACGCCTGTTCGAGGATCTGGAAGCGCGGATCGGTTCGGTGCATCTGGCGGGTACGCACCGGCAGAAGACCCGCCAGGCGCGGGAGACCATGGAACAGGTTGGCACTGGTACAGCGCGGCAGGAGGCCGAAGGGCTGGTGGATGCGGGTGTCGTGAAGGCTGTCGAAGGGCGTCAGGCGGCGCTGGAGAAGCTGGTGGACGGCTATCTTGCCGACCGCAGCCCGGACCGGATCGTGGTAGCGGGGAGCCGGGCGGAGGCGGCGGAGGTCAACCACGCGATCCGGGCGAAGCTCTATCCGCAAAGCGCGGGTGCGGCGGGTGCCAATGCGCCGCCGTCAGAGGACGGGCATGTCCCGGCGGGGGACCTGCATGAGGGCGACCGGATCGTGCTGAGCGCCTGGTATGCTCCGGCGCGGCTGCCTGCGGGGACACGCGGCGTGGTGGTGAGGGCGGATACGGACGAGGTGCGGATCCGGCTGGAACCGGGCATGGGTTCCGGCGGGTCTTCCGAACAGCCGTCCGGCGGTGATCCGCATGTGGTGGTGCGGCGCGACGATGCGGAGTTCCGTTGCGGGGCGGGCTTTGCACAGACCGTATTTGAGGCCAAGGGGCAGGGACATTCGAGCGTGCATGTTCTCGCCCATCGCGGTCTGACCCGCGCGGCGCTGGTGACCGCCATGGGGCTGCACGAGAAGAAACTGCGGATCGTGGTGCCGGCCAGCGAAGAAAACCGCGTCGAGGCTCTGTCCGGCATTCTGAGCCGGTCCAGAAAGCGCGGACGGGTCGCGACACATGTTCTCGATCCCGCGCTTGCGGTGGAGGCGGTCGCCGACCAGACGGCGCGGTTGCGGCACTTCGCGCGCGGGGCGGGCAGCCCATGGGTGCGGGCGGAGCTGTCCACCGCGCAGACCGCCCTGAGCGAAGCGGATCTGATCGCCGACCCGGCGCGGATTCTGCCGGTGCTGGCGGCGAAGCGGGTGCGGTTCACGATTGCTGATCTGCGCCGGGAGATCGCGGCACGGGTGTCGTCGGATACGGCGGACACAGATGGGCTGGTCAGCGCCGCGATGGGATCGCCGGAGATTGTCTGGCTGAAGGAAAAATCAGCCGATGGTGCGTCGTTCTTCACGACGCGGGGCAATGAGAATGCGGCCTACCTGCTGGCCCATCCCGAACATATCCTGACCCTGATCGGCGCGGAGCGCACGGTGTTTACGCTGGACGAGTTGAAGGAGGCTTTCGAAAAACGCCTGCCGCAGGAGGATGGCGCGGTGATGCTGGAGAAGGTTTCTTCTGCCGAACCGAATGTCGGCCTCAACACGCTGGTGGCACTGGAGGCCTGGGGACCGCGGGGCGCGCAGCTCTTCACCACGCGGGCGCAGATCACCACGGAGCAGAACCTCGTGGCGCAGGCGAAGAGGATGGCGGCGCGCGAAGTCGCGTGGGAGGAGCCGGCCAATCCGGTGTCCCTGTCCGGCCGGATCACCGGCGGTCAGCGCCGGGCCGGGGAGGCGATGCTGGACGCGCATGGGATGGTGCTGGTGCGGGGCGTGGCCGGATCGGGCAAGACCACGGTTCTGCGGGAGGCGGCGGCGATCTGGAAGGCGCGCGGCTTCGAGGTCTGCGGCGGCGCGTTGAGCGGCGATGCGACGCGGAAGCTGGGCGACGGGGTGAAGGAGATGAGCGTGGCCAGTCTCGCGGCCTGGGAAGCCCAATGGGCGAAGGGCTGGCGGCCGGGGGGCGAAGGCTTCGTGTTCGTGATGGACGAGGCGGGCATGGTCGGCTCCGATGTCTGGGCGCGGGTGCAGGACCGGGTGGCGCGGCTGGGCGGCAAGCTGATCGCGGTGGGCGATCCGGCGCAGTTGCAGCCGGTCTCGGCGTCCAATGCCTGGATGGCGGTGGAAGCGGAACTGGGCTGCCTCGTGATCGACCGGGCGCGGCGGCAGGTGAGCCGGGCCGAGCGGGGCTGGACCGAGGGCTTCGCGGCTGGCGGTACTGCGGCCTCGGACGCGATCCGGGGCTATGAACGCGCGGGATGCGTTCATTTCCGGGAGACGATCACCGACGCGATCACGCAACTGGCCGGAGCCTGTTACGACATGGGCACACCCGACGAGACCCGGATCGCGCTGGCCTATACCCGTGCCGACGTGGTCCGGCTCAACGCGGCGATCCGCGAACAGGCGCTGGCGCGGGGTGTGGTTGATGCCGCGACGGTGCGCAGCTATGGCACGGTCGAAGAGGAAGACGGTTCCCGCGCGCTGCTCTTCGGCGTGGGCGACCGGGTGGTGTTCCAGCAGCCCAACCAGGCCCTGGGCATTCCCCGCAACGCGGGCGGTACAGTGATCCGGACGGATGCGGGCAGGCTCGCCCTGCGGCTCGATGAAGCGCAGGGGCGCGAGGTGGGGCTGGACCGGGACGAGGCGGCGGCGCTGGATTACGGCTATGCCATCACGATCCACCGCAGCCAGGGGCTGACCGTCGATCATGCCTTCACGCTGGCCCATGGCTACATGGACCGGCATCTTCTCTACGTGGCGATGTCGCGGCATGTGCAGAGCACGCAGATCTTCGTGCCGCGCGAGCGGATCGCGGGCATCGACGATCTCGCGGTACAGGCGCAGCGCAGCCAGTACCGGTCGCTGGGCCAGCTCGAGGTGGGGGAGCCCTTGCCGGCGCGGTACGGGGCGGGGCTGTCCGGCATTGAGGCGGTCGCGCGGCGGGGGGATGTTGCCGGAGGCGGGGAAAAGCCCCCGTCCGAGGCGGGTATTCCGTTTGAGGCGGACGCGCATCTCGCGGGGATACTGGGGCGGGTGACCGGGTTGCTGGCCTCGGAATACACGGCGGGCGATCCGGTCGTCGGGGACGATCCGCGCGGCTACGCAGTCGCGCCGCACAAGGTGGTTGATGATCTGATCGTGCGGCGGGCAACTTTCGAGGCGGAGGATATCGCGCGGGAGTTGATGAAGGTGGCGCGCGCGCCGGATACGATCTCGCGGCTGTTCCGCGAGGCGATGGATCATCCCGATCTGATCAGCCTGGCGGACGGGAGCGCGGATGGACAAGAGCGGGTCTATACGACGAAGACGCATCTGGACCTGGAACTGGAGGTGATGGACCGGGCGGTGAAGCTGGCTTTCCAGGGCCATGGCGGCGGGCCGCAACCCGGCCCCCGGCTCATCGACGGGCTTGTGAAGGAGCGGGGGCTGACGGAGGATCAGGCCGCCGCGCTCCGTCTCACGGCCAGCGGGCGGCGGCTTTCGATCATCCGGGGCGGGTCCGGCAGCGGCAAGACCTACCTGGCCGCGGCACTTGCCGATCTCCATACACGGCAGGGCTGCGCGGTAATCGGTGTCTCGCCAACAGGTCGTGGCGTGGACAACCTGCGCACGGAAGGCGCGGTGCGGGCGCTCACCCTCAACGGGCTGGAAAGGCTGGTGCGGGAGCAAAAGATCACGCTCGATGCGAAGACCGTGATCCTGCTGGACGAGGCCGGACAGATCGGCGCGCAAACCGCAAACGGGTTCCTCGAGATGATCGAAGGGACCGGCGCGCAACTGATTGCCTTTCTCGACACCGATCAGCCGGGACCGCTGGAGGCGGCTCCGGTGTTCCGGACGCTGGAAGCGCGGATCGGTTCGGTGGAACTCGGTCTCGGTCGAAGGCAGAAAGACCCGGACCTGCGCGCGGCGGTCCGGGGGCTGGGTGATCACACACAAGCCGATGGCGCAATCGCTCAGTTGGACGCGCAGGGTGTGCTGAAACCGGGGTCGGGCCGGGCGCGGTCCATCGGCAAGCTGGCGGAGGCCTATGTGCGGGACCGGGCCGAAGACAAGATCGTGCTGGCTCATACCCGCCGCGACGTCGCCGATATCAACACCGCGATCCGGAAACGGCTGGATACGTGGTTCCCGGAAAGACTGGCGGATGCGCCCGCGACTGCCGAGGAGGGGTCGGTCGATGCGCTGCGGACGGGCGACCGGATCGTGCTCACCGAGCGCTACTCACCGAAAGATGGCTTCAAACCGAATGCCGGCCTCAAACCCGCGTGGCTGCGGCCTGGAACCGAAGCCGTCGTGGACCGGCGCGCGCGGGACCACGTGGTGCTGCGCATCGGTTCGGGTGAGGAGGCCGGCTATCTGAAGCTGAAGACCGGCGGTGAAGAGCAGGGGGTCAGCTACCGCTTCGCCTTTGCCGGCACGATCGCGGGGGCGAAGGGCAGGGGTGTCGATTCCGTTCACATGCTGGCCAGCCCGGGCCTGACGCGGCGGTTGCTGCATACGGGGGCCTCGCTCTGCCAGTCGGCGCTGAACATCGTTGTGCCGGTCTCGAAGGACCAGGTGATCCCGGCCGTTACCGCCATCGCACGGCGCGAGGACACGCCCCGCTCGGCGCTGGATTACGGCTTCGAGGCCTCCGCCCATGCCCGCGAGGTCATCCGCGCCAACAGGACCGGGGACAAGCCCGCGCCGACGGCGCTCATGGATGGGCTGGACCGCACGCTCGGCTGGATGGCCGACAGCCTGGATGGCGGTGTGCGGGGCGTGCGCGAACAGGCCCCCGCGACGCGGCGGCTGGACAGGTTGCGCCAGGGGGTTGTGGCCGAACTCATGGCGGCGGGCAAGAGCGAGGCCCGTCAGTCCTTCACGCTGGAAGATCGGCACATGCTGGAGACCCGGATCGACAGTCTTGTTCTCCCGCGCGGCGGCTGGAAGCGGTTCCTGGGGCAGGGTTGGGGCCAGGGCTGGGCGGTGCGGTCCTTCGAGGCGGAGATGGAGAGCCGCTATATTCCGGGTGTGGCGCGGGATGACCAGATGGTCGATCGGGTGTTGAAACGCGGCGTCGCCATGGCCGAGGCCACCGGCGAGGACGGCATGCGCGACTGGTTCTCCCGCGCGCAGGGGAACGTGGCGGCGGAGATCGCGGCACAGAAGGCGGCGTATGCCAGGAGCCGGGCGGAGGCCGGGCATGCACCAGCGCAGGCCGCGCCAGTGCCGCAATCGCAACCGTCCTCATCCGCGCCGAAAGAATCCGCCGTGCCCGTTCCGGCGCAAAGCCGGGATTACCGGGGCATGGCGCTGCAGTTGGCGCAGGCGATCAGCGCGCGCATTCCGAGGGGAGACCCGGTGCATGACCTGGACCAGGTTACCCTGCTGGAAGAGATGCTGCGCCGGGCCGAGCCGGTTGTTCATCCCGGTGGGATTGCTCCGTCCAAAGACGACGAAGTAATGAAGCGCGTCCCCTACATCACCCCTACATCGCCGGAGATGGGCCGCATGGGTCCGGCGGCAGGCCGCGCGCTGGCGCGGGGGCCGGTGATGGAGCGCGCCCATCTGCTGGCCGACCGCGCGGCGGTGATCAAACATCTCGAAACCCCCACTGAGCCGATGGAGCCAGCCCAGGACTTCGTGCCGCGTCTGAAGGTGTTCACCCATAACGAGGTCTTCGCCCTGCATGAGCCGGACGCCCCGTGGCCGGACAGCCTGCCCGCACGGCTGGAACTGGAACGGGCGGTGATCAGCAAACGGCTCAGGAAATATGGGGATCAATTACAGGAGGAAAGGAAAATGGAGACTGAAGCCGAAACCGAAAAGCTGCGTGACGCGGTGCTGAAGAAGCTGACTCTCGGGCGGATCGACACGCAGAGTCTCGACAGGATTGTGGATGCGTTCGACCAGAAGGAAATCGCGGCCTTGCGCAATCCCGATCTTGAATTGCCGGGGAGCTTGCCGGAGATGGATCGATCCGTGCGGAAAATGGTCGCTGAAACGCTGGATCATGCCTTGAAGAGCAAATCGGAAGGCACCGGCGCATCAGGGGCGGATCAGCAGGCACCGTTGCCGAGGATCGAGATGCCGCCAGAACCGGACCTCGGGCCGGACGAGGCGCGGGTGCGCGATCTGGCCATGTCGCTTGGTTCGGCGGTGTCGCAGCATTTTGCCCAGTCCCGTCTGGTTCATGAGGCCGATCTCGAAGACCGTATTCGGGATTTGCTTGGGACCGAGCATGGCGATCAGTTGCTGGACAAGGACGCTGAGGCTATCGCAAGGCAGTTTGCCGAAATCCGCCTCATGAACGATGTGTACCGTGCCTGCGTTGCCGAACTGGCTCCGGACATGCCCCACATGTCGGCGGCGGATATGTCCAATCTTGCGGATCAGGCTGTTTACAGTGGGGTCGCGGACGCCCGTTTTCTTATGGGGCCAAGGGCGGATGGTTTCGAGGCGCGCGCAGAGGAACTGATAGATGAGAAACTGTCTTCCGACCCGCCGGTGCCGACCGAGTATGACCGGACGGTCGCCGAGATACTCAGCCGCGAGAACAGCGATCCCGAACTTGCCGAAATCCTCGGGCAGGCGCTTGAATACGGTGTGCCGGGCGATGCCGCGAGCCTGCGGGCCAAACGCATGGATCAGATCAATGACCTGGCTGTCGGCAAGCTGGGTCAAAACCCGCAGTTGCATGTCAAGGACCTGTTCTCGGCGTTTACACATGATGAGGTCGAGCTTTTGCTGAAGGGAGAAGGCAAGCTGCCTGACACCCTGCCCGAGATGGATGCGCTCGTCCGCGAGCGGGTCTCGCGCTCCATGCTGTTGCTGTTCTCGCGCATCAAGGGGCCGCAGGAGGCCCCTGCGCTGAAACAGGCGAGACAGTTCTTCAGGGACCGCGCCCGCGATTTGGGGCTCAATATCGACAAGGGACCGTCGCGCGGACCGGAATTGTGACCAGAATTTTGAGACGGGATCGGCTTGTTGGTGTCGGCGTTTTTCTTGCGGTGGTTCTGGGGTTCGCCGGTGTCGCGTGGGGGCTGCATCGGATCGGTTACCGTATCAACATCACCGCCTCGCACCCCTACGGACTCTACCGCATCGTGGACCGCGAACCCGCCGTGGGTCTCTACGCGATCTTCTGCGCGCCGCTGCCCGTGGCCGGGTTGCCGCCGCTGGATGCGATCCGTCCGCCCTGTACGCGGGATACGGACGGCACTCCGATCCTAAAGCGCATCGTGCGGGTCGAAAACGGGCGCTACTATGTGCGTGGCGATCATCCGCGCTCGCTTGACTCGCGGGTGTTCGGGCCGTTGAGGCGGGGGGATATCGATGCCGTGGCGGTGGTGGTGTGGGCGTATTGATCACGCGGCTCTCAGTCGCGGCAGCATGGCCAATACATCAATGCCAACACGTTCTTCTGGCGATCGGCTGTTCCGGCTGCGCATCTGGAGGGTAATGAGTAACATCCGGAATTGGACGACAACGCTGCGGTTGCTGACATATAGAAACCATGCGACGACTGCGTTCAGGAATAACTCTTCATCACGGTGCTGGCTTACCATGCCGTCCATCTAATCCGAACCAGATTGCGCGATGAAAATATCAACCTCCGCTGGGACGCGATACGCAAACGCTTTGAATCATGGCGGCGCATAACGACAATCTTGCAAACCCCGGACGGTCAGCAACTCGTCGTGCGGCAGGACACACGCCCATCACCCGAGGTGGCGGCAATCGCCCCCTACTCAAACGTCCATGTCGGGGCTTATCGTCAACGCCTATCGGCACTCATCCTATCAAGCATAAGGCTTCAGCCCGCCATAGAATTGGCGGGCCTTTTACACATTCTCAAAAATTTTATTACATCTTTACAATGCATTAATACATCAGCTTGGCACCACAACTGCCAACTTGGACCAAACGCTCACCTCACATATCGCGTGACAATACGTTATTTCGCTGCGTACCAACATAGTTTGGCTCGATACCATTAGGCGTAAGGCGAACCGCGTTAGTCGACTACCGGTTCATTGTGCTATCCAAATTGCACCTTCGACAAAGAATACTGGCTGTTCATTGGCAAAGTACTGTCAATCACGCCGAAGACCCAACCTTTAGATATCGCGCTGATGCCCAAACAGCTCTGCCATCACGATGCCGAAAATACCGCCAAATGCCAGTTCCACGAAGAGATAGCGTTGGTTGAGTTGGCTCACGGTTATCTCCTCGTTCGCTGAGAACTGTAAGGGCACCGCGAAAAGCGCACCTACCATCGCAAGGACGATTGTAAGGATCACCACCGCAAGTAGCCAACCAATGGGGTCGTCCTTGGTGACGATCCCGCCATTGGCGAAAAACCACATCACAATGGACGAAACATAGGCGACGGTTAGCGGGAAAGAAATCTCCTCGATATTCACCGCCTCGCTTGGTGGAGCGAAGACGAATAGAAAATAGGCGGAGATACCCAAATGAGCGAATAGGATCAACAACCCAATGTACATAGAAAAACGTTGTCTGTTAAGCATCTTACTGCTCCAATCTTTCGAGATACTCATCATAGTATGCATAGACTTGCCGAAACGTGCCGCTACGGTTGCGGCGAAGGAAGAGTCCACGCTCTTCTAACTTCGCCACCGCAACAGAAAAGGCGGTGACGACCTGCTCGCCGAAGCTGTCCGTCTCGAATAGAAAAGCGAAGCCGTCGTCGAGTTGCCCGAGGCTAGTCCTCTGATTCATTCGATTTGCGGGTATAGTTGTGTGAGTTTGTTTCTGGCATCCTGTGTTGTGAAGTGCCAGTTGGTTTTCGAGCGCGCGGTGTTGCGGGGATTTGTCCAAGCCACGACCTCAGCTTCCAAGGTGGCTTGATCCGGGATGCGCCGATCCAGACATTGGCGGGCAAGTACACTGAGTTCGCATTCAGCGATGTTGAGCCACGATCCGTGTTTCGGAGTGTAGTGCCACTCAAACCGTTCTAAGATGCGCCGGGCCTCGGCGGGCGGGAAGGCCTTGTACAACGACGCTGTGTGGTGAGTGTTGAGGTTGTCCTGCACGAGAGCGATTTTTTCAGAATTTGGGAAGTGGATGTCGGCCAGATCGCGCAGGACATGGGCATAATCGATGGCAGTGCGCCGGGCGCGGACTGCAACATGGCGCCACCCCTCAAGTGGTGCGAACAACATAAACAAGCTGGCTACGCCTGCGCGTTCATATTCGTAGTCAAAGCGCGCCGCGCGGCCCGGACGGGCGGAGATGGCTGTACGGGTCTCGCGGGTCAGTTGCTTGAATGTCTCATCCAGGCAAACCAACGGGCGCGTCGGGTCATGCGGACGGGTGTAGACCTCCAGCACATCTTCCATTGCGGCCACGAAAGCGGCATTAGCCTTGGGTGGGATCACCCAATAGCGGTTTTGGTGCGGTTTGAGTTGGTTTTTTTGAGCACCCTATGGATCGTAGTATCGCTGGTGGCCTCGACAATACCAAGTTCCACAACCTGCTTTTCCAGAAGTCGAAGCGACCAGCGGGCATGGCCCGCGGGCGGCTCGGAACAGGCCAGCGCGATCAGCTTTGCTTCTGCTTCACCGTCGAATATCCGGGGCCGTGGTGTCGCTGGTTTCTTGCGGCTAAGTGCGGCTTCGAGCCCTTGTTCAACAAGCTGGTGGCGGGTGCGCAACACTGTCGAGGGACTGGTCTCCAAAGCGTCTGCAATCTGCGCGTCATCCCAGCCCGGGCCATCCGGGGACACGTCTGCTTTAAGCAATATCCGCGCTTTCAATAGCCGATATGCAGCAGCACAGCCTGTACGGATCATGTCCTCCAATTGAGTGCCTTCCTCCGGTGTCAGCCGAACCACAAACTTCGGCGCAGGACCTCGCTTGGCCATCTTCCATTCCTCCCAGTTTTGGCCGACAGTGATTCAGACAAAACAATCCTTGTCAAATGTGGGGAAACGAAGGACTAGCGCTATCTGGCCCATTGTCGATGTAGTGGCGCTGCGCACAATCGACGAAGCGCTTTAGAAAAACCTTGACCATCTGTTCGGCCTCGAACCGCGTATCGAAATCGGACCAAAATGCCTCATCTGCGTTTAGCTCCACCAGCATCGAATGTGATAGCTGCATGCAGGGCATAGGGTTTTTCTGCTTAATGAGGATCGACTGGGTAATCATCACCTCATCAAGTACTGCAACCCCCTGTTCGCTGATGATCTGGCGTTGTCGGCCTAAGGTGTATTGGGTGAGCGTCGTGCCATCGGGGGCGGACAGACCACCGATTTTTAGCTCTGCAAGTAGCGACAGAAACCGCAGGTAGAAGTCGCTGTAGACGTCAATGGAGGCATCTGTTCCGACAAGGATTTCATAGCGTTCATGGAGGTAACGCAGGATGAGCCCCACATCTTCCGCACCACCGCGCTGAAAGTAGCCGACATTGGCGGTAAACTTGTCGAATATCCGCTTCCATTCGAGATCCGACGCAACGAAGCCCGCGTCAATCAATGCCCGCACCGCTTGCAAGCTAAAGAGTACGTTATCTTCATCAAGAAACTTCGAATCCGCCAAGTAGATCGGGTAGCTCGCCGCCAAGGCATTGATGCCAATGGGTCGCGCCGCGATGGTCTGCACAATCAAGCGCCTGTCCGTCAGATCCTCCGCAGAGAAGGCGGTCAGCGGGATGCGGCGCAGAATCTTACCTGACGTATCAGTAACTTCTCCCCAAAAAAAGCCGCGTGATACGTCTTCTGGGAAGCCAAGGCCGTCGAAGCGAAAAAAGAACTGCCGGTAATTGTTTCGCTGGTCGTTCTTCAGCGTGGCGCCATCTGAAATCGGAATGAAATCATCTGAAGGTCGTTCCAGTGCATACTGCAGCCGCGCGTTTAGATCGCCAGAGGGGAGGCTGTTGTTAGGGATCGTGATACGCAAGCCAAAAGGCTCTGCATTCGCGAACTGTACAGTGCCGAGAATAATCAATAAGGCGAAAAGATAAGGCATCTGAACTCCAATACGTGCTAAAGTAACCCGGATTCTGTTTAAGCGGGGTGAGGGGATTCCCAGATCAGGCTTTGCCTGATTCAATATCCGTGAATACAAACAACGGATGGGATCGCCCTCATGAATACGTCTATCACCGCTTTATTCTGTTGTATCGATGATTTCGCAAAAACTTTCGAAGAGTGGGAGCAGCATCGCCTGATCGACACAGGTCGCCAGCGCCTCCGATCCGGGAAACTCTCACTCAGCGAAATGCTTTTCATCATGGTGTTGTTCCACGGCTCAGCCTACAAGGATTTCAAGCATTTCTGGCTTTATGGGGTGGAGATCGAATACCGGGACTGCTTTGGCGATCTGCCAAGCTATGGCCGGTTCGTTACACTGATGCCGCGTCTGCTCGTGCCATTTTGCGTACTGCTGCAGTGCTTTCGTGGAGAAGACACCGGGATCTATTTTGCCGACAGCACCAAGCTGGCGGTTTGCCATAACGCCCGGATCGGCCGGAACACCCAAGTTCGACAGCTAATCGCGTAAGTGATTGATATTGTTATCGCGAGAATCGCGTATGTGTGACGACATCAGGCTATCAGGCCGGTCTGGGGATGTTGAGGGCCTGGAAGAGATTGAGTTGCTCCGGTGTTGTTTTGCTGGTGCCGTTGAAGGTGCGGTCGCCGATATGAGCGGTGTGTTTTTGGATCCGGGAGAGAAGATCGAGTGCCGTTCGGGGGCTGACGTCATGTTTCCTGGCTTTCAACCGTGCGCGCATGACGCGGTAGAGCACGAGTGCGAGAAAGCAGATCAGCGCATGAGCACGGATGCGGTCCGGCAGTCTGTGATGAACAGGGGCGATTTCGATATCGGATTTCAGAACGCGGAAGCCGCGCTCAATGTTGGCAAGGCTCTTGTAGCGTGCGATGGTTTCGGCGGGCGTGAGATCGGGTGCATTAGTCAGCAGCACGAGCTTCCCATCGAAGAGTTGGGCCTGCGCAATCGCCCTATTATCAAGCTCCCAGGAAAAGCGGTCAGCCTGCAGGTCTGCCTTGATGAACCGGGTCAGTTCAGCCTCGGCCACGGCGCGGGTGAACCGGCTATAAGCTCCGCGATCAGAAGCGCGCCGTCCACGAGCGGTCTGGCCTTCGTCCTGGGCGTCGAGCTTGCCGACCATCTTCTCTGCCA
Organism: Paracoccaceae bacterium; assembly: GCA_965242975.1. Taxonomy (GTDB): domain Bacteria; phylum Pseudomonadota; class Alphaproteobacteria; order Rhodobacterales; family Rhodobacteraceae; genus JAPPHA01. The sequence goes on from CBDETS010000002.1 coordinate 616,435, forward strand.
TGTCTTCCAGTTCCCGGATTCGGGTACGGCGGCGATCTGATTGCTCTTCAGCCCGCACGGGGTCATGCACGGCGATGAGGCGATGACCGGCGAAAGTGCTTTCCGCCAGACCCGCCTCATCAAAGGCAAGGTTCTGGAAGGTTTCGGTCAGTTCGGCGTAACGACGGGCGGGGACGGCCAGAATGAACTCCAGCTTGCGACCGCCCTGATCCGCCAGCGCGCTCAGTTCCCCGATGTTGTCCAGGCTCAGGAGGCCCCGATCGGCCACCAGGATGACGCGCTGAACCGGAAAGCGGGTGAGAACCTTCTGCAGCATGCCCTGCAGCGTCTTTGTTTCACCGACGTTGCCAGGGTGAACGGTGTGCATCAACGGCAGACCGTCGGCGGTTTGAACCACGCCCAACACAAACTGCCGGGCGATACCACCGGTTTCCTTGTTCATGCCAAAGGCGCGGATGTCCTCTTGGACCTTTGCTTCGCCATGGATACGTACCGTCGTCAGGTCGTAGAACACGACGGCAAGATCTTGATCGACCAGCGGGCGGATCTGACGGGCCAGAGCCTCTTCGACGGCCTCCGTATTGTCCATCAGTGCATCCATGGCACGAAGCAGGTGCTGGTGGGTTACGGTTTGGGGTCTGTCCGGCATCGCGACCGTCTCCAGCCAGCGCAGGCAGCCCAATTTGCTGGTGGGGTCGCACAAGCGGTTGAACACCATAATGCGGATCAGTGCTTCGGCATCGAATTCCCGCCGCGAGGAGCGCAGGGCGCGCTTCAGGGCTTTGTCGATGCCCAGATCTTGCCAGAGTTCATGGAGCGCGAAGACATCACCGAAGCTGAGCCCGGGCTCCTGGACGACTTCCGAAGACGTATTGTGCGCCCGGCCGACGGCCCGGTTGAGACCATTGATCAGCGGGTCCAGCTGTTCGGGTGTGATCTGATCGAGGCGTCCAAGATTGGCCACGACGCGCGAGCGCACCTTGCCACTGTCGTTTCGAAAAGACTCGACCAGTTGAAGGTACTGGCGGCCTCCCGTTTTGGTGATGCGAGTGTACATTATGTGGCGACGCTACCACCAAAAACAATATTATATCAATAGTCTAAATACAAGTGGCGTGTGACGACACGAGTTGCGGAATTCAACGCTCCAGCAACCTCTAACCCATTGAAAATACATAACCCGGGTGAAGAAACCGCCTCAAATCAGCGTCCGAACTGTCGAACTTGGGGGAACAAGGTTTTCAAAGGACTGGCCAAGCGCGGCCGGAGCACCATGGGCTGGTTCTTCGGTTTCAAGCTGCACATGGTTATCAACGACAAAGGCCAGGTCATGGCCGTGAAGATCACGGCTGGAAATACCGATGATCGCAAGCCGTTTGAAGCTATGGTTGCCGAACTGGAAGGCAAGATGTTCGCCGACAAAGGCTACATTTCAAAAGCGCTTTTTCAGCGCTTGTGGCAGCGCGGCCTACATCTGATCACCGGCATTCGCCGCAACATGAAAAACTATCTGCTGCCGCTCCTGGACAAGATCCTGCTGCGAAAACGGTTCATCATCGAAACCTTGTTCGACAAGCTCAAATCCGGCATGGGTTTGGAACACACGCGGCACCGATCCCCGACCAATGCCTTCGTTCACATTCTGTCGTGTATTGCTGCCTACGTTCTGGCGCAGCCGAAGATCAAAATGGGAAAAATTGTCGTCCCAGAAGTCATTCGGAGCATCACGAGTGCAACATGAGCTTATCCGGAACTGGGGTTAAAGTAATAATTGATCCTAGCAGAAAAAGCGCGATTCGAGCGAGTCCGGCACAACCATAGCGCTTACAAAAAGTCATCGGCTTCTGAGCACAATCCTCGTCCCGAACCGGAGCAAATCGTGGGTCCTTCAGCCATTTGTGAATCAGATTGGTGTTCATCGAATACCGCCGCGCAACCTGAGCTATCGATATCCCCGGCACAGATGCCTGCACGCAGACCGACCGCTTCTCTTCATCCGACCAGAACCGATGCCTCTGACCCTTCTTGCCCGCCATAGAGTACCTCAAGATGTCCATTTTCAATGGTGGACATCTTTAACACTCTATCAATCGCCCAGGCAGGGCAGGCAGACCGGACGGATACAAGCGGTCGCAAAAGGGCACGTTTCACAAGACTTTCCCCAAGCATCTGCAACGATACGTCAACGAGTTTGCGGGCAAGCACAATATCCGCGAGTCAGACACGCTTTGCCAGATGCGGGACACCGTCGCCCGTTTCGTCGGACGGAACCTCCTCTACCGCGACCTCGTTGCCGACAACGGGCTTTTCAACAGCACCGGGTAACGGCGACGTGCGGCGGAAAAGAGGGCGGGCCAAGGCCTCCGGGGTCGCGCCTTTCAGGCCAATGGGGATACAGCTCGCAGCGGTATGGCATGGTCAATGTCCCCACAGCTTGCTTCTGGGACTTTCTCGGCCAGCTTCATCACACCCTTTTTGAAACTCCGCGTCCCTCCTCCAGTGCGACCTGCGATTCCAAAATTGTCCTCAGGTCCTCGGCTTTATTTCTTAATTCATCCGAGCTGTTTTCATTGTCGGCAATGCGTTTCAATCGGCCTTCAACTTCGGATACACCACCAAAGAAGTCATCTAGTGTTTCAAGCTGAAATATGTATTGCACACCGCTTCCGGAAGGCTGATTCCAACTGATCATCTTGCCCAAAACCTCCAGAAATCCTTCGTCATTTTCTGTTTGCTTTTTAACCCATTGTTGAGACTCTTCGACATATCCAAGTTGCCGCCATGCATACATAAGGTTAAAAAAATATGGGACCTGAAGCAATTCCGATGGAGTAGCCCCCGACAGGCGCTGATGATAGATTCCCTTTATCGTTTCGAAGTCTTCTTCCGACAGTAGACGGTCCTCCTTTGGTTTGCTTCTGCGATTATCGCTTCGGCGTTCAAGCGTCGCTTCCCTGATAATGGCGGTCAACCAAGCGATAGATCGTGCGTTGAAGAACAGCTTTTTCAGGCATTCAGATTTTGCTGTTTCTCCCGTGATTTGATTAATAATCAGGCCAAACACCTTTTGGAGATTCCCATTCATGAACGGAGGGCGTCTGGAGGCAATCCTCAAAAAGGGGATCAACTCGTCGATTGTTTCTCCAAGCACATCAAACAGGCCTTCGACTTGGTCGGGGGAAACTTTCGTGGCGGTAATAACAATTCTATCCAGCAGCACCTCGGCAAGACATCCACCTTGTGGGCGTTCTTTCTCAATCAATTCTCTGAAGCGGGCCACGGCTTTCTCTGGCGCTTCTTTGCAAGCGATCAGGAATTGCTCAACTTCGCTGTCGCTGAGGCTCCCGGAAGGGTGCGAAAAAGAGAAATAATAGCTGTAGTGATTGGGGCTGGCCAATCGTTTTTCAAAGTCAAATTGGGCAATTTGCTGTGACTGCGGGGTGCCACTTATTGAGAACCATCCAGAGTCTTTGTCGCCCTCCTCGGGTATTACAGCAACATTGAATCTGGGCAAATGCTCGCTCAGGGCGTGAAGGAGGCGGTATGGGGTTTCGCCTTCTTTTTCAATGATATCCAGAAGCTCTTTTTTGGCGCGCTCGGCATCTTCGGGTATAAATCTATCCCAATCGCCAATCGCTGAAAGAATTGATACGTAACGCTCAATCCAGTTGAAGAGAAGATGATTTTTTGTCCGGATGATCTGCAAGAAAACCATGTCGGCTGGGTTCACGTGGTCCTTGACGGGCATGAAATTCAATTTCAATGCGTTCACTACACGAACGACATCACGCGGTGTTTCCAAGTATTCGTTGCACCATTGGCTAATGGCAGCAGCCAGTCGGTTTCTCGCGATTTCTTCCAGTGACGCTCCTTCAATCAACGAGTTCACTTCATCCTGCAACCAGTTGCGCAGATCAAAATTCATCGCACTTGGAACTTTGAAAGAGGCCTGGATGACCTTTTCAAGGTAGGATCTGCCATTCGAAATACCGAGCGCCCGTTTCACGCTTTCTGCAATAATCTCGGGGTCGTAGGCCAGAATGTATGCGACATTTGGGAAATCGGCGACCGCTTTTATCAGGCGAAGCACTTCTGCAACCTCCGAGGGATCCAAGCGGTCCAGATCATCCACGAAAATAATGATGGGACGTTTAAGTTTTTCGAGCTTTTTGCGAAGGCTTTGATTGAGGTCTGCCAGTGAAGTTTCTGAAAGCTTTGATGTTTTTTGGCCGAAACGCCTCAACAATTTTGCAATTTTGCCTGAATGGGGAATCCCGCCAAACTCACCTAAATCGGCGAGTGCGGCCAACCCAGAGGAAATCTGTGAATAACGCCGGAGTAGATTCTTCGTATTGGCTCTTTCCGATTCAGGCATGTCTGCGACAATGACCGGCTCAAGATCGCCAAAGAACTGCGCCAGAAGTTCATTCCGGTTGCCTATCAACCACGGGGCAAACTTTACTACTCGGGGCCCATTTTCTCGTTCCTCGAATTCTTTTAACGCCATATTGACAAGAGAGGATTTGCCTGAACCCCAGGTACCTTCGACGCCGACAACAAATCCCCGGCTCAAGTCATTTTGAAGAAATGCGTTGGCCAAATGTTGGGCGATATCTCCAAACCCAAGCTTGTCACTTTTTGCGTCAAGAAGTGGTGTGTCATCAATTGTTTTGGCAGGGGTTTCGGTCATAGCGTTTTGTTAAGATGCATTATGCGTGAAACCCGCCATTGTGAGACAGTGCGAAAGACAAGCCTTCACGTTGCTTTAGTCGTGCGACCATACCGAGCAGATTTTCTGCACGAGGGTTGCCTTGGGCGCTGAGCATGCGCATCAGGCTTTTGGGATCTTTTTGCATGTCTTTAGCCAATGTTTCGAATCCGATAGTGGCGTTTACGTAGTCACGGAGCAACACTTTACCTGTTTCGAGATCGTCGCTGAGCAGCGCCTCTACAGCTTCACGAAACAGACCAACGCGAAACTCGGGATCCCGCTCGGCGCGTGCTTTGATTGTGGTTTTAAAATCTTTGGTCAGTGGCATGTCTGTCTCCTGTCCGTTTTCGGATTTTGTAATCGTCCCAAAGTGATTTGGCCTGCTCGATGTCCTTTGACTGGCGTTTCTTTGCCCCACCGCAAAGCAGGATCACGAACTTGTCTCCATCCTGGCCGAAATAGATGCGATAGCCTGGGCCAAATGTGAGGCGCCGTTCTGAAACGCCTTGTCCGACTGGTTTTATGTCGCCGAAATTGCCGGATTCGATCCGCGCAAGCGCAGTTCTCACCTTTAGAGCTGCGGCCACATCCAGCTTGTTGAACCAATCTTCAAACGGAGCTTTTCCTTCCTCGGTAATATAAACAACAAGATTGATCATAAAATATTTGGTAACGCATAGGTTACCAAATGTCAGTTGAAATCTTGCCAAAGGCCAATCAATTTAGGCGCAAAGCACCCTTCAAAACCGTCCGTCCCCGATCCGCATGAAACACCTCAACCCCAAACAGCGCCGCGAATTGCCTCGTTACTTTGCGCCGCAGCAGCGCGGTCGGGAAGGGCATGGTCCAGTAATCATTGGCCAGGATCACCACGGGCCGGGATTTGTCTTGATCTGAGGCTTCCAACTCCAAATCGACCCATCGCCAGAGGCTGAAGGCTTCGAAGCAGATCAGCCAATGCGGCTCCGGCACGGGCGCGCCAGCATCAGCGACCCGCGCAACATGGGTATTCTGTGGCCACCAGCCTCCATTGACCATCGGAATTCCGAGTGCGGCCCGGTAGACCGGCTGGGGTTCCGGACATGTCTCTGTATCGAATTGCCAAACCTCGCCCAGACCTGTCTTGCCTTGCACACCTATGAACGCCGTAATCCGTCGCTCCCGCACCATATGGCACCACCAGAAGATCGCCGCGTAATCATCATGCGGGAACATGTTTTCGCCAAGAATGATGTGATCGCCGTCCTCGACATGCGCCATGATCCGCGCCCAGTGTCGCAACTCGGTCAACGCGACATCGCCCGAGATGTCGATTTCCTCGTAAGCCGCAACCTCGCTCTCGTTTCGCGCTGAATAATCGGCCCATGGCAGTATGAGACGCTGCAGGATCAGCAAAACCAGCAGCAACACGGAACGCGCCCCGATCCCACGCTGTATCTCGATCAGCGTCACGCAGAAGGGCAGGGCGATCAGTCCCCAAAGACCCGCGCCGGGAAGGATGGACCCGGTGACCAGAAGCGGATTGGCTGGAAAGACCGGCAGGGCGGCCAGAAGCAGCGCGGACAGACCAATCCCCAGCCAGGCGACACCAGCGCTCACCAGCATCACCATGGTGACCCCGCCGGTTGCCGCGGCCAGCGGGTGAATGCCAAGCTGGATCAGGCCCCATCCGCCAATGAGCGCGGGCCAGAGGACGTGACCCGCCACAAGAGCCTGAACAGCAAGACGCGGACGGGGGAGGGAAGGGGCAAGCACCAGAGCGATGGCGAAGGGCAGGTAGGCAACGGGCAGGGGTACGAATTCGATCAGAACGCCTGCGCCGGCCAGCAGGCCGGATATTGCGAAGAGCAACAGGGATTGGTGCGCAGGGTGCATCATCATCCGGCCAGCGCCCACGCCCGGTCAGGGCTTCGCGCGCGGCCTGGGGTTCGGCCCTTTTGGTGTCGCGGCCTTCGTCAGCACCCCCCTGTTGCCGCTCCGGTTCTGTTTTGCATGCTGTTTCCCGTCTCCGGCCCGCTTCCTGCCGTCATAGCTTTTCTTCTTGGCCTTGTCGGGTTTGAATGGCGTGACGTGCTGCCATTCATCGCGGCGGAAACTGAGAGCCTTGCCGCAGATCAGCGGATCCTCGCCTTTGTAGAAGATCAGGACGGCATCCTTTTCCAGCTTGCGGACCTGTTCCGGCCGCATCAGGCTGGCCCGTTGCCGGTTGATGCTCTTCGTCTTGTTGTCGTTGGGAGTGCCGATGCCGAAGCCGCGCATGCCGGTGGAGGTGGAGCGGTTTTCGACATCGACCGTGTATTCGCCGATCATGCGCGATATGACGGCCTGGTCATCCACATCGTCCGTGCCCGCAAAGACGCGGGCCGCGACGGAATTGTTCCAGGCGCGAACGCTCTCCTTACCATAGGCCTGTTCGAGTAGCCCGGTGGACTGGAAGATCAGCATGAGGTGCAGCCCGCGCTTGCGCATGGTGTCGCGGATCAGTTCGAAGCCCTGAAGGCGACCGACCTGGTAGGCTTCGTCCACGATCATCAAACGCTCGATACCGTCCCGGCTTTCGTTGACGCAATAGACGATGGCTCCGAGGATGGCGCGGACCATGCCGGGGAAGGATTTCAGGTCGTTGATCGGAAAGCGGATATAGACATCCGTTCTGGGTGCCAGAAGCTCTGGAACGTATCCGGGTTCGCTGTCCAGCATGTTGCACATTTCGGGGAAAGAAGACCAGTTGAGCGCTTGCTTCAGGTTGGTTTGCAGGTTCGAGAAGTTCCTGCTGTCCATCTCGGCATAGGATTTGAGCCTGTCCCGTACGGATTCAGACGTTCTGGAATCCGTCGTGATCACCTCGACGTGTTTCTTGAATGCATCTTCGGCCAACGACAGCTTCTGGTAGAGATCCCTGAACACCTGCGTGGAATTGCCCGTCACAACATACTCCAGCAATCCCGATATGAGGTTCGCCCCTTCACTGGCGTAGAACTGGGAATACTCGCTCTTCATCGCATCCTGCCGACCGACAAGATTGTCGGCGAGATGCATGTAGGCGATGCTGGAGGCGTCGAGCCAGGGCCTGAGCAGTTCGATCAGATCGACTCCGTGGCCGGCCTCGATGACGCGGGCCTGGAAGCCCATGTCCGCGCGCGCCCTGGCGACGGCCTCGTAGATCTCGTGCTGGGGGTCCATGAAGATGATCGGGTGGTGATAGGTCAGCGCGGTGGGAAAGACGATCCCGGCGGTCTTGCCGCTGCCGGTGCCCGCGAAGACAAGCGAATGCCCGCCCGCAAATTCCGTGCTCAAGGTGACCAGTTCCGCCTTGCCGCCCTCACCCCAGGTGCTCTTGTCGCCGGGGTCGTATTTCTTCGGGTTCCTGCGCGGGTCGTAATCTTCACCCAGCACGATACCGTCAGGATCGCCCACCGTGTCCCGGATGTCCCGCCACTCCGCCCATTTGGCATCGCCGAAGACGGTTTCCTTCGAGCGATACCGGTTTGTGGCCCCGTGCTGACGGGCGCGGCGCAACTCGCGCAGCGGCAGTTCGAGAAAGCTGAACGTCATCAAGGCCGCCGCAAAGGCCAGCATGAGGCCGGTGCCGGAGAGCCATGCGATGGACACCCATGTGTCATGGCGGGGGTCGGAGGCCGCGAGACTGTCGGTCATGTAGAGCCAGAGCACCCGGATGTCCCAGAATGCGCCCGGTGCGAGATACCATTGCGGCCCGTTGATGCCGATGCCGAAGGCCAGCCCGGCCCCGATCAGGCCGATCATCAGGGTGACGCGGTTATGTTCCCGTGGAAGCAGGGCCACCAGCAGGCAGAACAGAATGGCCAGGCCCAGCCCGATCCAGCGCCACGGCACGCCGGTGCCGCCCAGACCGGTGACCGGGTCCTCCCACATGATGAGGGCCGCGCGCACAAGCCAGCAGACCGGCAGGGCGAACAGGCCGAAGGCAATGGCTTCGCAGAGTTTCAGAGTCTCGCGGTTCATGATGGTTTCTCCTGTTCTGGCGGGCCGGCCGCAGCGGTGGCGGGGGATATGCGTGCGCCCTGGCGCAGCCGTCTCCGGATGGGGTCCGGGACGATCGCCCAGGGAAAGCCGTTCCATTCCCGGCCATCCAGTTCGCGGCCACCGGATTTCGGCCTCGGCCCGCCCCACTGCTTGAAAAAGAACGCCACCCCGTCCCGATGGCAGATGTCGCGTATTTCAAGCGCCCAGTCCGGGCGCATCGGGCGGGCTCCGGGTCCGCTTTCACCCCCGACGATCGCCCATGCGATGTCGGTCAGATCAATTGGACCGACGGAGGCGAGAAGCGGTTCGAAGGAGATGAAGCGGGCCCCGGCGTTGATGGCCCCGAGATGGCGGATACGGTTGGCATGAGCCGCGTCCTCCACCGAGACGCCGAGCCAGATATGGGTGGGGGCAGGGCCGCCGTCATAGCGGTCCCGCACATAGCTGCGCATCAACGAACTGCGTTTGGTCAGAACCTGATAGATGTGCCGGTCGGTCCGCTCCATGACCTCGAACACCTGATCGATATAGGGGCGGGGGATGTCCTTGTGGAAGAGATCGCTCATCGAGTTGACGAACACCATGCGCGGGGTCTTCCAGGTGGCGGGCTGTGTGAGCCGGTTCGGCCAGAGCCGCAGGTCGAAGCCTTGCTCATAGGCGTGTCCGGATAGGCCGCGCCAGCGCTCGGCGAACCGTTCCGCATAGCAATTGTCGCATCCTGCCCCGATTTTGCCGCATCCGGTCACGGGGTTCCATGTCGCGTCGGTCCATTCGATCGCGGTTGCCTGCCCCATGATGGCCTCCTACTTCAGAAACTCCGCCAGCAGGTCCTTGTTGGCCTTTGCGACCTTTGCGTCGCGGTGCTGGTCGAGGAATTTCTCCAGTTCGGGCTGCATCTCGGCCTTCAGGTCGGGCTTGTGCTCGAACTGGGCGATGAGGAAGGAGCCGAGCAGGATCTTGCGCCGGGCATCCAGCCTGCGTTCCTCCGCCGTGGATTTGCGTTTGAGCGTGGTCATTTTCACCTCCAGCTGTCTGAGTTGCGATGCCTTCACCTGTCCCTCCAGCGCGGAGGCGAACAGGCGTTCCAGTTCGGCGGTCCTGAAGCGCCGACTGAACACCCCCGCCTTGCGCGCCACCCGGATGAGCCGGGCCTCTTCCCGCGCCCTGACCCGCGCGATATCACCTTCCAGCGCGTCCAGGCGTTCCGCGACAGAGCGTCTCGGCCCCTGCCTGCGCCTCTTGCGCCGATCAGCTTTGTGCGTCTTCTCAGCCATTGTCCTCCACCTCGGCAGAGTCCGCCTCGATATGTGCCGCGTCCTTCAGCCCCGCGCTGACTTCCCAGCGGTGCCTCATCAGGGCGCAGAGCAATTCGGCGTCGTAGAGCGCATCGAGCGGGCCGCGCTGTGCAAGCTGCCGGATGGCCTGCTTCAGCCAGGGCGACACCTCCGGGTCGTTCTGCAGGGCGATCAGCATGTCCCGCGACCAGCGCACCGCCAGGTTCGTTCCCGAGCCCTGCATCCGTTCGGCCGGCTGCTTTTTCCTGGTGTTCGGGGTCATTGCGGGCTGTCCTTTTGCTGCCGTGTCCCGTGTGTTTTCATGCGCTGCTCCCCGAGCTTGTCCATGTGCTTTTTCCACCGTTGCGTCATCAGGGCATGGAGTGTTTCAGCATCCCGCAGAGCTTCTTCCGGGTCACGTTTCGCCATCGCAACGATGGCGTCCTTCATCCAGCCGCTGAGGGTGGGGTCGCTCATCAGCGCGCGCACCGCGTCGGGCGTCCAGCGTATCTCGGTTGCGATGTCCGTTTCGGGCAGCAGGTGGTCGAGATCGGTTGCTTCGTTGGGTCTTTCGGTCTGGTCTTCCCGTGCCATGCCGGTCTCCCAATTCCTAATTCTGCGCATAAGGGTCGCGCTCGAAAACAAGGACGCGCGAGGGGCCGAGCGGCCCGCCGGTGATGGTCCGGGGACTGAGGGGGCGGGTTGAGGTGCGGCGGATATCCTCGATGGGCGTCACGCGAACACCGGGCATTGAGGACGTGGCCCGCGCGGGTGATGGTCCGGACCGCGTGACCACGGCCTGATCGGCATTCCACCCGGTGGGGTTTCTCAGCACCGCAAGGAAGGCTTCCGGCGTGGTCAGGGCGCGGTTGCGCACGCCTTTTGCGGTGCGATGGGCCGATTGCCCGGCGCGCGGTCCCGACAGCAGCGGAAGCGCCGCCCATTCCAGCGCCAGCGCATTGCCCATGGCGACATAGGCCCGGCTCCCGGGGTTCCAGCCCCGCCGCCGCATCAGCGCCGCCGCCATGGCGTTCTGCAATTCAGGACTGAATCTCTCCTCGCCGGTCAGTCCCATGTTAGGCAGGAGATAGCCGCGCAGGGTGTCTTCCATGATCTGGAACCGCCCGGCGGCTTCCGACCGCGACCGGGCGTCGATGCTCTCCTGCCAGGCCAGCACCTCGTTCACCGTCATGGAGGTGAGCGGCTTCGGCGGCGGCGCGGCGGCATAATGGGAATACGCGTCATAGCCACCGGGCGCTTCCAGCGACCCTATGAACTCCAGCATCCCGGCGGTGCGCGGATCGGGCCGCTCAATGCCGGTCTGCGCACAGGCGGGCAGGGCGAGGCAAAGAAGCGCAAGGAGGACGTGAACAGGTTGAAACAGACGGTGAGAATACCTGGCCTTGCGTCGGTTGGGGCGTCGGTCCGGGCGGTGTTCGGAATTCGATTGCGAATTTTGCCCGGCTGCGATTGAACACATGACCGGATCGCCTCTCTCCCTGCGGGGGCAATGCCCGACCAACGCATGCAGCCTCTTCACCGCAAAGATTCCTTCCGGCATCGGGGAGCCTGTCTGCGCAGCGCGCCTTGCGAAACAGCGCGGTTGTGCGCATGGCCCACGTCCGTCAGAGTTATACGTCATCTTGTGCAACTGGATGGAGCGAAGCAGATGACGCAGCCTGCGCCGGCCCCTGTTCACAGTTTCTTTGCCGCCTTCCTGGCAAACCCGGATTCGAAAGGCTTCGGGGTGTTTCTCGTCAACTTGCTGGAACTGGAATTGAGCCGGGCGGAACATGGCGTCCTGTCCGACCCGCCTGCGGTGGCGGTGGGCGGAGGACTTGATGTTTACAAGTCGGATATCACCCAAACCCGCCGCGCCCTGAAACTCGCCAACCGCACCGGTATGCCCCGGTACGACCAGATCGACCTGCGATATTACTGGCTCAAGCTGTTTGGCAACCGTGTTGCGGTCGAACGCGGCCTTCCCGTCGGGGGTCGGCCTGCGCTCCGTCATGTCGCGGCCTTGCGGATGGGCCTTGCCTTGAAAGACGCGGAAGCCTGGTCCGACGAGACGCTCTTCAAACAGTATACGCAAACGGTGCTGCGGGACGAATGGGACTATGGCGGCCTCCGGTTTCGCACCCCGGGACATGACCGACCAGCGGGGTCTACCGACGCATCGAATGAGACCTGATCTCACTTCGGCGGCGGGGGCGGGGTGCAGGTCTTGCGCCGCCGCCACCTGCGGCGGGCGAGGCGCAGATGCCAGGTCAGGGTCTTGCGCCGCAACCGCTTGCCGTGTCTGCGCGCCCGCGCTTTCACGGCCCGGCAGGTTTCGAGATGCTTTCGGGTCATGCGCGTTCACCCTGTTCAGGTTTTGATGGAGTGGGGATCTGCCGGTTCGCGCCGGTTCCGGCCTGCAGTACCAGATCGTACTAGGCCAGATCGTTGCGAAGCTGCGGATTTGCGGTAGGATGGCGGGGCCGCAGGGGATGTGCGGCACCTGACAAGGAATGGAGCGGATACCATGCCGCATCCGGTACCGGACCCGGTTCATAATTTCTTTGCGCGTTTCCTGGCGAACCCGGATGGGACGGGTCTGCGCAAGCTCTGTATCAACCTGCTGGAACTCGAACTCGACCGGGCGCAATACAATGTGCTGTCCGACCCGCCGTTGTTCGAGCCGTCCGGGGAATACGGGTCGGATATAACCGAAGCCGATCAGGCCCTGAGACGTGCGCACCGCAACCAGGCCCTCAGCCATGTGATGCTTGAACTGCCTTATCTCTGGCTCACGCTGCTGGGCCACAGGCTTGCGGTCGAGCGGGATCTTCCCACCGGTGGTATCCCGGCTCTGGTCCATGTTGCCGCCGCAAGGCTGGACCTGCCGTTGAAGGACACCGAAGCCTGGTCCGATGACGTGCTGTTCCGGAACTACACGCGGACGGTGCTGCGCGATGAATGGGATTATCCCGGAATCCAGTTCCGGTATCCGCGCAGCGCCTGGCCGCCGGAAGCGACGTGATCGCGGCAGCCTGATAAGGTCAGTCTTGCTGCCATATTTACCATAAACCTTGTTACGCGCGCGGCGTCTGTAGCCGCAAAGGTAAAATGTCACCCATGAGCAAAGCAGAAATGTCACTCTTCTCAAAAAACGACTTGAGGATGAGCGGATATGGGATGGGTGTCTTTTGCGGGACATCATGCGTCTTCCCCGGCATGAACCTGTTGGTGCAACAGGTCGAGCCGCTCACGGAGATGGATGTCGCCGGCAATCCGAAGTGCGGCCGCGACGAGTTCGAGATCGTCGAGACCGGACAACAGGTCTATGAACTCTTCGGACAGGTCTCTCAATTCGGCCTCTTCCACGTTTTCCTCCGGTCCCGCGTGGACCACCCGGCCCTCATGCCCGGTCGTTGTATCTCTTGTCATTTTGGTCCCTTTCGTTTCCTGCGGGGTTTTGCGCGCCCGAAGCGCCAGGCGGCCCACATGGCCCCACCGGCGATCAGGCCGACCAGTTTCGCGGAGGCGGAATTGCCTGCTTTTCCGGTCATGGCGTGTTCCATCGTGGCGGGGAGGGTGATCATGACCAGACCGAGAACGGCGAGAAGTCCAGCCAGCAGGATGGCGCTGCCGCTTTCCTCCGTGAATTGGAGGGTGACGAGCCGGGAGATCAGCACACCGCAGAACAAGGCGGTGAAGAGGCCCATCACCTTGGCAGCCGCGCGTTTGAGATAGCGGACCGCGATGTTGCGGGTGCCGGACCAGCCCGCGAAGCCGAGCGCGATGATGGCGGCGGCGAAGGCGACATAAACCTCGATATAGGCAATCACGATCAGGCCGATCAGCATGGAGCCGACGACGAGGATGACGAAAGCGGCCAGCTTGTCGCCGAGGCTGTACCAGGTCCGGCCCAGCAGTTCGAAGACCAGGCTCATGAGCTGATCGTAGAGGTCGATGACGTTTATGCTGGCGTCTTCCATCGCGATGCCGAGCAGGGCTTCGGCACTCCGGATGATCAGATCGCCGTAATCGCCGAGATCGATGAGGAAGAGGAAGATGGAGGCGAGTGCGACGCGCCGCGCCAGGGTGGAGAGATATGTGGCGGTTCCCGCGCCCTCGCTCACCTGCCGTGCGGTGGTCCAGACCCATTCGATCAGCAGCAGGCTGAGGAGCAGGTTGGTGGCGACGGGGATGAGATCGCTGGTGAGATCGAAGAAGGTGCCGCGTATCCCGTTCAGGAATTCCTCGAGCGCGTTGGCGGACAGCCCGGCGCGGCTGGCGACGATCATGCGCGACAGCGCGATGGCGTCGGCCACGGCAACCGGATCGCCGGGGTTCGCCAGAACCTTCATCCAGGCCTCGCAGGTGGTGCGGGCGGAGTTCCCGGCCAGCCCGTCATAGGCGGACCGTCCGGCACGCAGGCCGGTGCATATGGGCAGCGCCGCCCATTCCCGCGCGATGGCATCGCCCATCCGGGTATAATCGGTGCGGTTCGGGTCCCAGCCGCGCTGTTCCAGCAGATGCAGGGCCAGCGCGTCCTGGGTGCTGGCGCTGAACAGCGCGTTCTCCGGAACCACACCGTCACGGACCAGTCCGCGCAGGGTATCCTCCATGATCTGGTAGCGTCCGGCGGCTTCCGAGTTGGAGCGGGCGTCTATGCGGTCCTGCCAGGTCAGCACCTCGCCCACGGTCATGGTGGTGAGCCGGCGCGGCGGGCTTTCGGCCACGTCGCGGTAATAGTCGTCATAGCCGCTGGATTCGATCGACCCGATGAAATCGAGCAGGCCGCGTTCCTTCGCAGTGGGTGCGCGCGCGAATCCGGCGGTCGCGGTGAGAAGGACCAGTGCCAGGACCGCAGTGAAGAGACAGCGGATGATGGAGATGCTATGGCGATGTGCCCCGTTCATCCGTCACCTCGCCAGTTGTTATGCCCTTCGGGTCCGGGACCGGTTCCGGGACGATCCTGGTGGCGTGCCGGGTTTGCCGGGTTTTTCCGGTCCAGCGCGTCGAAGATTTTTATGTCCCTGCCCCTCGGCCATGACCCCTTGCATTTCCCCACACGCTGGACGGCTTGCGCGGTATCGTGAAGCAGGGCGGCGATGTCCCCGATTTTTTCTCTCCGCCGGAGCCAGAACCATTCGGTGCCCCTGCGGTCGCGTCTTCTGCGGACCCAACCGCCGCGCAGGCGGCGCAACAGAACCCGTTCGCAGGACCGGGCCAGCGGCATGGTGACCGTGTAGACGATCTTCATGTCGTCACCCCCGACCCGGTTGAGCTCGGCGCGGCGGTCTTTCGTCCGGCGCGTGGTGAAGCCGACCTTGAACAGACCGGGCCGCCTGCGGGCGTGCATGAGGTACACGGTCCCCCAGCCGGTGCCCCGCCACCGGAACCAGGGAACAACCGGCCATGTGCGCAGAAAGGTCATCGCCGTCATGCCGCAGCCTCCGGGTACCTATGCCGGGGCCGTATGTTGAACGTGTTGAATACGCCGGTAACAGTGTGTATATATCTGCACATGCTTCGGAACAGCAGGAAGATCATTGCCCGGCTGAAACGCGAGGGGTGGCAGTTGCGCAGTGTAAGCGGGTCGCACCACCAGTTCGAAAAAGGATCCCGGCGACTTACCGTACCGCACCCGAAGAAGGATCTGCCTGTCGGCACCGCGCGCCAGATCGCGAAACAGGCGGGCTGGACCGAAGCGCCGGACACAGACAGGCGGGGAAAGCCATGAAGACCTATATTGCCGTTGTCAGCAAGGATGCCGGGAGCGCGTTTGGAGTTTGGTTTCCGGATGTGCCGGGATGCTTTTCGGCGGCGGATGAGGAAGCGGATATCCTGGCCAATGCGATCCAGGCGCTGGGTCTGCATTTCGACGGGGAAGAGCTTCCCGAGGCGCGGGGCGTCGACCGGATTGCACGGGACATGGAGGTTGCGGAAATGCTTCAGGGCGGAGCCTGGCTTCTGGCAGTGCCCTTCGTCACCCTGGCGAACAGGAAAGTTCGCGCCAATATCAGCCTGGACAAGGGAATTCTGGATGCGATCGATGATGCCTCCGCGCAACGCGGCCTGACCCGCTCGGCCTTCATCGCGGAAGCGGTGACCAACGAGATCGAAGGGCGCTGACCTCCTCATCCCCGTGGCTCCAGGATGAGGTCGCGGGCGACGAGGATGTTGAAGGGATATCCGGGGCGGATGATCAGGGTCGGCTTGAGCTGGGATTGCTGGCGGTTGAAGATCGCGGCGGCCGAGGAAGAACCACGCCCGCCCGACAGCCCGCTGCCGAGACGTTCGAGCGCATCGCCCAGCCCGTCGCGTTCGGGGAGCGCGCCGGTGATCGCCTCCTCGATGTGCAACTGCGCCGCCTGTTCGCCCGCGTTGATGACCGAATAGAGCAGGTTGCCGCCAAGGGTGCGCAGGAAATTGCCCTTGCGCTTGTCCGCAAATCCCGACCGCCCCGCCCCGTCGGTGGCCTGCTGGCCTTCCAGCACGATCGCATCCCCATCGGGAAACATCAGGTGGGTCCAGACCACTTCAAGCCGCCTCTGGCCATAGGCGGTGTCCGGATCGTACTGTCCGAAGACGCGGGACCCGGCGGGGATGAGCAGGTAACGCCCGGTCACGGTGTCGAAGACATCGAGCCGCACGATGCCGCTGACGAAGCCGGGTATGTCGGAGTTGACGCCGGTGGCCAGCAGTCCCGGAATGACGGTGCCCTTGCGCAGTTCGTAGGGCGCGCGCGGGGCCACGGTGCGGTGTGGCGAATAGCCGATATCGGCGGGGGAGTCCGCGGAGACTGCGGTTGCATTTGCCACCGCCTGCTCCTCCGGCCCCGGCCCGAAGGCCTCTTCACTGTTTTCCAAAGCCGCCGAAGGCGTACCGGGCACCAGCGACGGTGCAAGTGCGGGCAAGGCGGAGGCAGCGAAGCGGTCCGCCGGTTCGGCCCCTCCATTCAGGTCTGCTTGTCCGGCCTTTGTCTTTTGCCCCGCCGCTTCGGGTGCGAAGCTGAACCTGCTGGCTCCGATGGGGGAGCGCAGGGCCTGCTTGCGCAATTCGCGCGTTGCCATCCTGTCCTCGATGTCGGCCGCCAGTTCCCGGCGCAGCAGTTCGAGATCGGCCTCCTCGTAGAGGGTCGCGCGCGGGGAAGTGGTTTGCGCAGGCGTTGCGGTGTCGGCGGGCGGGTCCGTCCCCGGCGGCGGGGTTTCCGATTCCGGGCCGGTCGTGTCCGGTGGCGTTCCCCCGGCTCTTTCGATGCTTTGCGTCACACCCAGCCCTGCCGTGGTGTCCCGCTCCGTGGCTTCGGGTTTCGCGGTCTCTTCGACCCTGGCCACCTGCGCGCGCATGCCGTACCAGAGAAACCAGCTCACCAGCAGCAGGACGGCAAGGAGCGCCAGTGCCAGCACGCCCCGCATGAGGATGGTCATGTTCGTCATGTCCGGATCTCCTGGATGTCGAGATCGAGGATGAAGAGCCCGAGGGGATTGGCCGTCACCAGCGCGCGGCTTCGCGGCGTGCGGAATTCGATCTGGATGGTGGCGACGAAGCGCTTCAATCCGATCTGCTTGCCGGAGGATCGGGCAAAGAGCGTTTCGCGCCATTCGATCCGCCAGGTGGAATCGGATATGGAATTGACGCTGATCACCTCCACGGTGACGGTCTCGGTTTTGGCGCGGGTGACCGGGTCGTGGCGCGGGTCCTGGAAATAGCTGCGCAGCTTGGCGGCGGCGGGGGACCCGGAGGGTAAGAACTTCTCCGCTGTGTGGTGATTGTCGCGCATCACGCTCAGATCGGGGCTGACCGAGCGCAGCCGTTCGAAGAAGAGATCGAGTTCGCGCCGGATCACCTGCTCCGGCCAGTCCCCCACCTGTTTCGGCCATGCGACGGTCTCGACCCGGCCCAGTTCGTCCGCCTGCACCAGAAAGGGAAGGTACTGGGTGCGCGCGCCGGTATGGATGCCGTAGCCCATGCCGAGGCCGCCGAGAACGAGCGCGAGAAAGGTGATCCCCGTCAGCACCCGCACGGTCTTGCTCTGCCCCGCGAACCGGTCATCCCATTCCTGCCGCGCGGCGAGATATTCGCTCTGGCGGCGGCTGGAGGGGCCGTCCAGCGCGGCCCCGGTTGGTTCGATTGCCTGATCGGTCATCTTCCGTCCCTTTCGTTGAATAGCCTGTGCCGTGGGCCTTGAAGGGCTCCTGCCCTCATCGGTCCCGGCGGAATGCGGAGGGGCCGTTTCATGGTCCGACCCCCGCCTGAATGGTGCGAAGGCCCGCCGCCAGCCTTCGGCCCGCCGCGATCTTTCCGGCTTTCCACCCCGCCCCGGCCACTGTCTTCACGCCCGCCCCGACCGCGGAGACCCCGGTGTTCACCGTCGATCTGGCCGCCTGTTTCGGCGCGTAGGTGGCGGCTTCCACGACCGTGCCGTCGGCCGAGGGTCCCGGTGAGCTGGAGACCATGGCCTCGACCTGTCCCGGCACGGAGATCAGAACCATGACGAAGATGACGAGCAGACCGATCATCAGCAAGCCGTCCTCGAAACTCTCGATCCGCGCCATGTTCTGCAGTTGCAGGCGGATGACGGCGACGATGAGCAGCAGGGCGAACAGCTTGAAACTCTTGCCGAGGGCGGAGAAGAGAAAGTTGCGGGCGATGCCTTCGGTCTGCCGCCACGCCCCGAAGGCGAGGGTGACGATGCCGATGGTGAAGACGATGTAGATCTGGATATAGGCCAACAGCATCAACCCGGCGATGATGCCCCCGAGGAACATCAGCACCAGCCAGACCAGGCCGGCGCTCAGCTTGCGGCCGATCCCGCTGGTGGTGTAGTAGATCTGTGCTCCGGCATCGTAGATGTTGCCGAAGACCTCCGACGGTTTGATGGAGCTTTCTATCGTCGCGTTGCCCAGCCCCTCGGCCACGCGGACGATGAAAGTGGCGATGCCGACAGTGCCATCGGCCATGGGGATGCCGTCGATGAGGAACAGGAAGAAGCCGGCGATGACGATGCGGCGGAAGAGCGCACTCAGC
This sequence comes from Paracoccaceae bacterium, assembly GCA_965242975.1. GTDB lineage: Bacteria > Pseudomonadota > Alphaproteobacteria > Rhodobacterales > Rhodobacteraceae > JAPPHA01. Next base: position 635,449 of record CBDETS010000002.1, read on the forward strand.
AGCCGCCCGATATTTCCCCCGCGCATGACGATCAGGCCCAGCGACCAGACCATCTCGATCAGCAGCAGCGAATAGAGCAGGCGTTCGGCGATCTCCTTCAGATCGTCCCCGACGGCCTTGGCCGCGTTCTGGAAGTCGGTATCGATCGCGTCGATCCTGCCGGGCGAGATCAGGGAGCCCGTCTCAACCTCCCACGGACCGTCCCCCGGATCGTCCGGTGTGAACTGCGCTGCGGCGGGATCGGACCAGACCAGCAGCGCGAGACCGGCCAGCACCAGGCTGGCGATGAGATATGCAAGGCATCGCGTGCGGGCAATCATGGTGTCCGGTCTGGCCGTCATGGTCACTGTCCCTTCGAAAACGACCCAATCAGTTCCTTGGGTTCGCCGCGCCGGCGCCGGATCTCCCCGGCCCGCCGCTGGCCCTCGCGCCGTTCGGCCTCCTCCACATCCCGTTCGGCCATCCAGCGCGCCTGGAACAGGCTGGTCTGTTCGGTCTGCGCCGCCGTCAGCATGCGCAGCTGCGCCAGTTGCCGGGCGATGGAGGCGGAGAGCTCGTTGCCCACCTGGATCGCCTCGACCTGCCCCCCCACGGTCCGGCCCTGCCCCGCGATGCGCGCCAGCAGCTTCGCCTCGCTGTCCACATCCGAGACCGTCATCCGCGCGGTGCTCAGCGCCGCGTTCAGGGCGCTCTGCGACAGGCCCGACCATTCGTCGTAGCGCCCCGCGAATTCTTCCCGTGCCAGCGGCGAGGCCTCGTAGAGCGGATCGGTTATCATCCGGCTGCGCAGCAGCCTGTCGAGCATGGCACCGTTGCTGGCCAGCGTGTCGGCCGCCGCCATCACCCCGCGCAGGTTCAGCAGCGAGGTTTCCACATCGCCCCAGATGGTGTCCGGCAGGTTCTCGGTGTTGCGGATCATGTTCTGGTAGGCGAGGAACTGGGTGCGCAGCAGCTCGGCCTGGGTGGACAGCTGTTTCGCGTTGAGTGCGACACCTTCGGTCTCCTTGCCGAGAATGGCGACCAGTTCGATATTGTTGAGCGTCTGGGTGAACTCCGTGGCGAACCCGCCCGCCGGGCCGCCGGCGCGGGCTTCAGGGGCCGTGGTGAACAGCGCAAGGGCCAGCACCAGGGCGGAACCATTGAATATCAGCGCCGCGCGCGGCCTTGCCTGCACTGAAAGCGCGGAATATATGGCCCGCGGAGCGCGGCTGACACTCTTGTCTCCTTTCACTGCAATAACCGTCCCGGCCGGACCCGTTGCGCCGGAACGAAGGTTTTGGGTGTGCTGAAAGTCCTTTGTCATGATGCGGTCTCCAGAATCTTGCGCCACCAGTTTTCGGGGTCGGCCTGCCAGAGGCGGGTGACGCGCGGGGTGTTCTCCACATCCGTGGCCCCGAGGATGCTGAGCGCCTTTGGCCCGAGGCAGAAATCCACGATGCGGCGGCCTTCGGGCTTGATGACGTAATAGTCGCGGGCCGGCTGCATGGTGGCGAGAATGTCGATCTGTGCCTCCGTCAGGTCCAGTTGCTCGTAGGCCTGCGACAGGCGCGTGCTCTTCGCATCCGGATCGGACAGGAAGATCCGGGTTTTGCAGGACTGGACCAGCGGTCCCGACAGGCCGGTCCGCAGCGCGTCGCCGATGAACTGCGTCGCCAGCACCAGCGCGCAATTGGCCTTGCGCAGCTCGCGCAGCCAGGTGTTGATCCGCTCCTCGAACAGCCTGTGACCCAGAAACGACCAGGCCTCGTCGAGCAGGATCACCGTGGGTGCGCCGGTCAGCCGTTGCTCGATGCGCTCGAAGATGTAATCGAGAACCGGCACCGCCACGTCCGGCCCCTGCCCCAGCATTTCGTCGGCCTCGAACACGGTGAAGCGCGACAGGTCGAGATCATCCGACGGCGCGTCGACCACGCCCTTCAGGGATCCCGTGATGTAGCGGTCCAGCGCCAGCCGCACGTCCGGTGTCTGCACCGCCGCCGCCAGTTCCTGCAGGGGAGCCCCGCTTTCGGGGTTGAGGGTTCTGAGCGCCTCCGTCACCTCGGCCCGGATATCGGGGGAGAAGGTGGTGCCCGCCAGCTTGCAAAGCTTCTCCACCCAGCCGAGCGCCCAGGGCAGGCCGAGATCGCCCACCGCGCCCATCGGGCAGAGCGGCGCGCCCTCCGTGCCCAGTTCGATATGGGTGCCGCCGATGGCGCGGCAAGCCGTGTACATCGAACGCTTCTTGTCGAAGACGAAGACCTGGGAGTTGGGATATTTGAGGAAGTTCGAGGCGATCAGCCCCAGCAGCACCGACTTGCCCGATCCGGTCGGGCCGAACACCAGGGTATGGCCCACATCGCGGGAATGCAGGTTGAAGAAATAGGGCTCGCCCGAAGCGCTCACCCCCCGCAGCAGCGCCGGCGAGTTCTTCGCCCAAGTTCCGCACTTTTTTGCTGAAATCGGTCGAAATTGCCGCTTTCTGGCCGGTAAAGCGTTGATTTTGTTGAGGTGAGTTTCTGGATTTTCGAAGTGGTGCCATAATGTGCTTCCTGAGGGCTTTTCGGGATTCCCAGTGGGGTGCAGCGGTCCTAATGTAGGAACATGTTTATTCGTGAGACCCTGACCCGCCGCCGCGCTGACAAATGCTACCGATCCGTCCGGTTGGTCGAGAATTTTAGAACGGGCCGCAAGGTGCAACAAAAGACGCTCCTGAACCTCGGAGCAGCCTTTCCGATCCCCAAATCGCAGTGGCCCGAACTGGTCGAACTCGTTCAGGCGGGGATTACGGGAGAAACGCCTCTGTTCGATCCTGAACCGGAATTGGCGACAATGGCGGATACCATTGTGCAGAAGTTGCGCAGCCGCGCGTTGGTCCAGTCGGCGGCCGAGGCCCTGGATGGCGGCACAGCAAATATCCGTCTCGACAGCATACAGATTGAAGACGCGCGGTCTGTGGGCTGTGAGCGACTTGCCCTGGCCGCTCTGGAGGCTCTGGGCTTTCTTGGGGTGCTCAAGAATGTCGGCCTGTCGGATCGAGACGCCCGGATCGCCATGGCGCTGGTGATTGCGCGCATGGTGCATCCCGCCAGCGAACGGGAGACTTTGCGATGGTTGGAGACCAACAGTGCCACGTTTGAACTTCTGCGCCTCAATACCGGGCCGGCGCTCTATCTCGACAAGCTGTATCGTCTCAGTGACGGTCTGGTCAAACACCACGAGGCCATCGAAGACGCGCTGTTTGACCGTCAGCGCACGTTGTTCGGCAGTTCCGGTGCGGTGATCTTCTATGACCTGACCAACACCTACATGACCGGGCGTCCAGCGTCCGATCTGGCCAGGTTCGGACGCTCCAAGCAGAAACGGAACGACTGCCCTCTTGTCACGCTCGCGATGGCCACCGACGAGGGCGGCTTCCCGCGCCGCTCCAGCGTTCTGCCCGGCAATGTCAGCGAACCCGGCACGCTGTTCGAGGCGCTGGACAGCCTTGCCACACCGGAGGACAAGGACAAGCCCACGGTCATCATGGATGCAGGCATCGCTACCGAAAACAACCTCGCCGAACTGCGCAACCGGGGCTATCATTGGATCACGGTCAGGCGGGGTGGGGTCAAGCCGGATCAGGCGGATGCTGCAGGCGCGCGGGATCCTGATGCAACGATCGAGACCAGATCGGGGCATGAGGCGCGGATCTGGAACCTGTCCCACGAGCCTGAGAACGAAGCGCAACTCTGCATCTGGAGCCAGGCGCGACAGGAGCGTGATGAAGCCATTCTGGCCAAGAAGCGGGACGCCTTTGAGGCAGAACTTACCGCCTTGCACGACGGCTTGAGCAAGCCGCGCTCCGTCAAGACATACGACAAGGTTCTGGAGCGGCTCGGGCGTTTGCGGGAACGCTACGCTATGGTCAATCAGCATTATGACATCCGCGTCACAAAGGGTTCGGATGGCAAGGCCAGCGCGGTGACATGGGTACCCAATGCGGCATTCAATACACGCGATGCCCGCGCGGGCCTCTATGTGCTGCGCACCAGCCACACGGAATGGGGCCTTGAGAAGACGGTGCGCACCTACTGGCGTTTGACCGAACTCGAAGCGACGTTTGAGACGCTCAAGTCTGAACTCGGCTTGCGCCCGATCTGGCACCAACTGTCCAGGCGGATCGAGGGCCATCTGTTCATCGCGGTGCTGGCGCTGTACGGCGTCAATGTCATCCGGACCCGTCTCGCTGCGCAGGGGGTCCACGACAGTTGGGCCTCTGTGCGCAACAAGCTCGGTCGCTGGCAGCGGGCCACCACGTCCTTCACCTCCGTCGACGGCGCACGGATCGAGGTCAGAACGGACGCTCGGCCAGACCCGGTGGCGGCAGGGGTTGCGAAGGCGGCGGGCGTACCATACGCGCTTGAAAGGCGTATCCGGAAACTGAAAAACCCGTAACGGTCGAGGCCATTCCAACCGACCTCCTGACGCACAAAATGTAGTGCCATATCGGGCTTTTCCGAAAATAAAATCGTTTTGTATCATGACCTTATGGAGCCGTGTATGTCAAATTTGCTGAACCTGGGTTCGGGAACTTGTTGGAGGGGTTGGTGGGCTGTCCCGACCAGATCGTGGAGATCGGAATGAGGTCGGCAAAGGCGAGGGTGTTGACGATGCCGCCGCGCACATTCTCGGTGCGGTGCCCCGGCAGGGTGGAGAGAAACGCCTCCAGCGCGTTGAACGACTCGATCCGCGCCGAAAACCCTTCGTCATCCAGCATCGTGATGACATGTTCCGCCATCTCCTTCAGCACGTCCTCCGATGCGCCGCGTTCGCCGAAGAGCGTGATCACCGTGGTGAAATCCCCGAAGCGCATGTCGCCCGCCTCGACTTCGGCCATGGCCTGACCGGTCTGGAGGGCCATGTCCTCGGCGAAAGAGGAGGTGCGGGTGCCGGGGTCCTGGCTGAGCATGGTTTTGAGCGGGGATATCGAAAACCCCCAGGCGTTGCGCCTGTCGTCGATCTCCCCTCGCGCCTTCGTAGCCGAATAGGGCAGAAACCGGGTGGTCCACTGGAATTCGACCGGCTGGTTTTCCAGCAGCAGCGACAGCATCTCGGGGGAGCTTTCATCCGGGTAGCCGTCCACCGCGATGATCGCCACCGGCCGTCCCGAGACGCGGGGCAGCGACCAGAACCAGCCATGGGCCCATTCCGGGGCGAGGATGCGGTCGAGATAGACTGGAATGCGCGGCACGTTGACCTTGCGGAAGCGCCCCGTCAGACCGGAGGCCAGCCGTCCCAGCAGCGCGTCGCGCCGACGGCGGATCCCGTGATGATCATCCACCTCGCGCCGCAGCCCCATGCGTTCGAGCCTGTAGAGCGATCCGAAACGGCCTTCCACGAGGCGGCAGCGCGCGGCGAAGGCGTGACGCGCCTTCTTCTGCGTTTCCGCGCCCCATCCCCTGAGACGGCGCGGGGGCACCCAGTGATAGCAGAGCGTGATGCGGTTGGTGAAATTGGCGTTCCGCGACTTGAAGAACGCCGCGCGCTCGGCCTCGATCTCCCGCAGCACCGGGGCCTCGAAATCCTTTTCGGACGTCTTGTAGTCCCGCAGCGGCCGCCGCGCGAAATCCACCCAGAACCCGTCCGCATCGCCGAAACCGCCCACTGCCCGCGCCAGCCGTTCGGTGCGCGCGTTTTCTTCCTCCTCCTCCATCGGCTCGGTATCGATCCCTTCGAGATACCAGCCCGCGATGTAGGAGCCGTCTTTGCACAGCACCACGCCCTCATCGACCAGCCCGTACCACTTGATCAATTCGTGAAACGCCTCGGCCATATCAGTCCTTTCCGGACTCAGACTGTTTCATCGCGGCCAGCCGGTCCCGCATATGCCGCCACAGCGCTTGCAGCTTCATCAGGATGGCCGCGCCGCGCAGGAATTTGTCCGCGCCTGTTGTTTTGCGCCGCACGGGCGGGGACGATCCCGACAGCTTTCCGAACCTGATCTCCCGCCCCACCGTGGCGATCCGGGTTCGGCAGGCGGGATAGATGTCTCTGTAGCGCAGCGTGCGGCGCAGCGCGACACGGGTGAATTGCGGATCCTGTTCGGCCAGTTTCGCCAGGTACACGCCTCCGGCCACACCCCCGGCCACGATCAGCAGCGTGACAAGGTAGGCCCCTGCGAACATCAATCCCATAATCACGAGAAAGAGGATGAACAGCACCCAGGACGCGCCGGTGACGCGCTCCATGCCCATCCAGAGTACGGGCTGCCAGAGCGACCGGAATATCGGATTGTGAGGCATCAGCCGGTATCCTCCGTTGTAATGATGTTGAAGGACGAGACGGGCGTGACCCCGAAGGCGCTCCGCCGGTAGGCGCGGGTCAGTTGCAGTCCCGGCAGCGCCGCCGTGGCGATCACCGCCTGCGTTCCGGGATCCTCGAACGTCCGGATCGCGAAGACATAGGCGTCCCGGCGCGTGGCGGTCCCGTCCACCGCGAAGCCCGCCCGGCGCAGATACCGGGCCGCGTATTTGCCGCAGGGTCCCAGATCGGGCGAGACCCGGATCACCGTCGCGTCGACCCGTGCCAGTTCGTAGATCCGCCGTGCCATGTCATAGCCGATGGCGCAGGCCTGCGCCGGAGTCAGATCGGCCCGTTCCGGTGCGCGCCCTGCTCCGCCTGTGGTGAAGCCGGTCCGCGCACAGCCAGCCAGGGCGAGGCAGAGACAGCCTGCAAGCGTCAGTTGGAACAGGCGATGCCGGGTTGCGAACATCTTCAACCGGACTGCGCCTTGCGCACTGCGCGGGGGCTGAGAAAACGTGGCGGGAGTTGGTGTGTCAGCGCTGCTCCGGCGTCCCTTGCCCGGAAAAAGTACCTTGAAGGCGGTGCGTAACATTGCCCCAAAGCACCCGGCCCTTCTCCGCCCAAGGGCAACGCCCGCTATCCAACTCCGGACCCTCACTTGCGCCCCCGCTTGATGATCACCTTCTGTGCCCGGTTGCCGACCCCGATCACCAGCTTGCCGCCGGTGATCACCCGGTCGATCTCCAGCCGGTTGCTCAGCCCCGTCTCCCCCAGGCTGGTCCAGCGCGCGTTGACCACCCCTTCCGTTCCGCGCCCCGGCCCATCGGCCAGGAACACCGGTTTTTCGCCGCGATAGCGCTCCGGCAGATCGATCCAGGTCTTGCGCCCGTCGGTGAACACCCGCGTCGGCCGGAATTGGGCCTTGCCGGATATGTCGAAGTCGAAATCCAGCTGGCCCGCGAACAGGTCCCGCTGCCCCACCCGGATGCTCTGGCGCGCTTCCTCGACCGCAGCCTCCACCTGCGCCGCCCGCCGCCGGGCCGTCTCCCGCGCGATCCGTGCCCTGCGCGCCGCCTCCTCGTCCGCCGGGTAGGTGAAGGCCATCACCGGGGTGTAGTCCGTCTCGCTCCTGATCAGCTGGATGTCGTAGAAGCGCTTGTTCGTCGGGATGATCAGACTGGTCTGCGTCGCCGCCGCGTCGGGCTTGACGAGAACGCGCACCAGCGGGTTTTCCGCGCTGCCCACCACCCGCAGTTCCGCGCTCCACAGAACCGTATCCCCAAGGGCCAGGTCCTCGATCAGGAACTCGCCCTGCTGCAGCTGGATGGCGCAGAAATTCAGGGGGCGGCATTTCAGCACCGGAATTCCGGCACCGTGTTGCAGCACCACCGCGTTGTTGCGCCCCGCCGCCACCGACTGCTCGCGCGCCTTCGCCTCCCCCGCCAGCTTGTCGATCCGCTCCTCGCACTTCGCATCGCAGGCCAGTGCGGGGATGGCCGTCAGGCCCAAAAGGCCCAGCAGTACGCTAAGGAAAATGGCTCTGAAGCGGGAAAGGACAGGTCCCGGAGCTTTTTGGGAAAAACCTGTATCGCCAATACCCTGCCGCGCTTTGCGCTTTCGTGACATTGGCGATACAGCATGTATCAGGTATTCCCGAAAAAGCTTTATTGCCCCGTCGATACAGTAGGTTCGTAGCCTCCTGGATCGCCTTGCAGGATCAAGGCATCGTCGCATCGTTGATGGGTCGCATTGAACCTTATCGCAACATAAAGCACCGTTGTGCCGAGATAGGCGGCGGCGATGATGGAAAGGGCCCGGATCGTATTTTTGACGGTCATTCTCATGAAAATAACTCCAGGTTGCGGCGCTCATCGCCCTTGTCCAAAGAAACCGAAAAGCAAAAAGAAAGGACGTATCACCATGGATATTGACCCGATCCCGAGGATTGACACTTTGAAGGAAGCTCAGGAACTTGCCGATGCTGGCATTGATCCAAAGGCTGCCAAAGCTCTTGTCTCCATGCTCGATCGTTCGCTCCGTGCGGGTACGATCAGTCGAGCAGAGCGGGAAATCTTCGATGCCAAGATTGCCAAATCGGAAAAGACAATGACCGTGTTGACGTTGATCACTGTAGGGTGTTTGGCGGGCCTCATAGGTGCTGCGGCTCAGATGGACTGGCTTGTCACGCTTTTTAATTGATAAGGGGTTAGCCGTTGTGTCGTCGCGGCGCGTTGTCCGAATCCACTGTCCTGATTGTTTTGCGCGGTGTCTGCCGAACATCCTCCTCACCCCGCGACCAGCGCGCCGGTGATGCCGAACAGTACCTCGAGGAAGCGCGCCGCCATGACCAGCAGGCAAAGACCTATGACCGTTGTCAGCAGCGCGCGGGTCATGGCCCCCATCTCTCCCCCGAAGATCCAGCGCACCCCGCACACGATCAGCGCCCCGAGCGCGAACAGGAACGCCACCGGCCCGGAGATCCCCTGCGCGACCCGATCGATCGGGGTATCCCAGGGCAGTGCGCCCTCAGATGTAGAGGCCGCCTGCGCCATCGCGACCGACAGTCCCAGCAGGACCAGCGCAAGGCACAGGCGGATCACGTAATCACGGCCCGCTTTATTGACAAATGAATGCGTCATTCTCGTATCCTTTCACAGACAGAATCTCGCTGACCCGCCGTCCCTCGCGCGTGGCTTTGATGAACACCACCAGGTCCACCGCCTGCGCGATCTGCTTGCGCTGTGACGTGACGGAGGCCTCGCCGACCAGCAGGTCGAGCCGCTCCAGCGCCATGCGCGCGGAATTGGCATGAACCGAGGTCAGCCCGCCGGGATGGCCGGTGTTCCAGCTCTTGATCATCGCCAGCGCCGCGCCGTCGCGGGTTTCGCCGACGATGATGCGGCCGGGTCTTTGCCGCAGCGCCGAGGCCACCAGCTGCGTCATGTCCACCTCCTGCGAGGTTTGCAGGAACACCGTGTTCAACAGGTCCGTGCGCAGTTCCGGCGTGTCCTCGATGAAGATGGGCCGGACGCCCGGCTCGATCTTCGCGATCTCCCCGACCAGCATGTTCAGGAAGGTGGTCTTGCCCGAGCCGGTGCCGCCCGCGACCACGATGTTTTCCTTGTTCTTCAGAGCCGTGATCAGGCGCGCGGCCTGGGCCTCGTCCAGCGTGCCGGCCTCGATATAGCCGCGCATCGGGAACACCCGCGCCGCGTGAAACCGGATCGAGAACAGCGGGGCCGGGGCGCAGGGCGGCATCACCCCCTCGAAGCGGTAGCCCAGACCCGGCATCCGCGCCGAGACGGTCGGGGCTTGCGGGGTCACGGGAATGCCCCTGGCCGTGGCGCAGAAGCGGATGATGCGGCTGCGCGCCTCCTCGTCCAGATGGCCGACGCATTCCGGCTCCCGGCCCAGACGTACCGCGAAGACGGTGCCGTTGGGATTGGCCGAAAGCTCCACCATCTCCGGATCGTCCAGCAGGGGCGCGTGCTCCCCCAGCGCCGCGCGGATGAAACTCTCCAGATTGCCGACGGTATCGGTGGCGGCGTTCCTCATGGGTTTTCGTTTCCTCCGCGCGAGAGTCCGGCAGCATGGCCGAGTGCGCGGAGCGCAAGACCCAGCAGCGTGCCCAGCAGCGGATAGAGCAGCACCCCGATGGCGAGATGCCGGATCAAGGGCTGCGCGTCCGGCAGGTCGAAATGCATCTGCAGCATTGCCGTCGGAGCGAGCAGCCATACGCCGGGAAGGTAATAACCAGCCAAAGCGGCAAGGAAGCCGACCACTGGCAGCGAGGCCCCCAGGATCGCCCCGTACCAGGGGGCGAAATCGACCAGTTCCAGGCACAGGTGTCGCAAGAATGTCATGGGTGTTTCCTCCTCGTTCCTTCAATGGCGGTGTCGGTCGGGTAGACGAGGCCACCCGTCCAGAGACCGCGCTTCCGATGCCGGGCCACGCTTTCCTCGGCCACGTATCGATTGGTGACATCGCGATCCGCCCGCGCGTGGCCGTTCAGCACCATCGCGGCGTTCAGGTTGGTCGTGACCGTGCGGCAGGTTGCGGGTGTGTGTCCCGGGTGGCCGGTGCCGTGCACCACGCAGGTGACGCGCCGGGTGCCGATCAGATCGGCCAGCGCCCGCGCGGCTTGCCGACCACAACGGTAGCGTTCTCCTTGCGCATTCTCGCAACCCTGCCCGATTTCCGGGGAATCGATCCCGTGAAGCCGGATGCGCCGCCCATCGATCTCAAGAATATCGCCATCGATCACTGCGGCGGGTCCGGCCAGCAACCTCTGCGTACCCCTGACAACAGCGGGCCGGGGGGCGGGATCGGGCCGGGCCATGTCACGCATCAGGTCTTCGATCCCGGCCCGGAAGGTGCCGGCCAGTACGGCCGCAAGGATCAGGAGACCCAGAAGGGCTGCGAGTTTCAGATCGCGCCGGTCTATCCCGCGCCAGTTGCTCATCGCCGAGCCCTCCGCCATCCGGCGGCCCGCGCTTCCGCCTCGGAGCAAAACCACCGCTCGCCCTTGCCGGGGCCGATCCGGGTCGCCGCATAATGCTCCTGTCCCGGCACGTGGTAGATGCGTTCGCCCGAGCGGCGGGAAATGTTGCCTTTGATGACGCAGCCTTCCGTGCCGCTATTGTGTTCAGTGGGAGGGGACGTTTTGGAGCCAGCATGCGTGCTGGGCCTTGCGCCCTGCCGCCAGTCCCAGGGCGCGATGAAACCGCCCGCCCAGAAACCACGGCGTGTATGCCGTGCAAACTCTTCCTGTTCCACGTAATCGGTGCTGTAGCGCCGATAGCTCAGGGCATGGCCGTTCGCCACCATCCACAGACCCAGATCCAGCGCACCAAGGCGGCACACCGCCACAATCCGGCCATGACGGTCGGTGTCGTGCTGGCGGCAGGTGACCGTGCCGCGGCCGACCCGGTCGGCCAACGCCAGCGCGGCCCGTTGTCCGCAGCGATACGGGATGCCGCTTGCGTCCTTGCAGCTCTGTCCGCTCTTCGTTCGGTGCTGAAAACGCTCCACTGGAGCGTTTTGCGGACGCACCTCACCATCAATTCCGTGCAGGCGGATGCTCTGGCCATGGAGTTCCAGCGTGTCGCCGTCGATCACCGTGGCCACCCCTTGCAGGACTGTTCCCTGTGCCAGCGCCGCCGCGCCGGTCAGGATCAGCAGGGCGGCGGCGAACAGGATTGCGGGAAGGGGGCGGTTGCGGGTCATTCCGACCTTCCCTTCGAGAAAGACCCGATCAATTCCTTGGGTTCGCCTCGATTGCGCCGGATGTCTTCCGCGCGGCGCAAGCCCTCACGGTGATGTCGTTCTTCCGCCGCCCAAAACCCCAGGCAGTGAACCGGTTGGGTTCCGCTCAGCAACGGGACCGCATAGGACATGAACACCCCCAGCAACATGCTGGACAGAACCACGAGCACCAGGGTCAAGGCGTGCAGTGTCACGTTGTCCTGTTTGGTGGTCATCGGCCCGCCTCCGCGTCATTGGAGGGCTGGACCCTGTAATGCGGTGACAGGTCCGAAAGCGGCTGTGTGAACAGCGCGACGAACACGGCGTACAGGATCATGAAGACAATGCCGAACAGGCCCAGGATCACCCTGGTCCGGCCGCGCCGGGACAGCGCCTTCCATTCAGCGCGCATATCGATCATTCGCCCGGTCCTCCGTCTTGCGGTTGCGCGGGTGCGTTGTAATCGCGCGGCATAACCGGCTCAGGCTGCTCGGGGTTTGACGGGCCGAGGCTCGTCACCGCAGCGGCCAGAACAAAGATCGCCATGGCGTTTATGAGCAAGGCGAGCGTGATATCCATGTGCCTCATCGCAGATCCTCCGCAGTGGATGGCGGCTCAGACGCAACCGGCTCCGGAGCATCTTCAGCCGGTGTTTCGCCGCATTCTTCCCGGATCATCCTAGTCCATCTTTCCAGCTTGGCTGCCAATTGCTCCGGGTAACCGGAAACCCACCCCCGGACCCCGTCGGCATATAGATGCTCCGCCAGCGAAACGCTGGCCTCGCGGATCAGACCCGCCAGCGCAAAGGACAGGTGATCGCCCTTGTCCCAGTGTTCATGAGGGCGGTCCGGCAGGTTCACCATGCCGTCCGCTCTGTCCGGTTGCCGGGCTGCACGTGTCATGGTGAACCCTCCGGCACAGGTCCTTTCCGCAGAGCGGACGGGGCCGGTTCTGTGGCAAGCAGATCGAGAACCCCCATGGTCAGGACAAGGTAGGCTGCGACGAGCGCCATATTCGCAGCAGCCAGCACCCGGAACCGGTTCAAGACGCAGAGCGCCAGGGTTGCGGCGGCGAAAAGCTTCAGGAGAATCGCGGCGGCGAGCATCAAGCCCACGTCCAGAACACCGTCCGGCGCGCTTGCCTGCTCCAGCGGCACATCGAAGGGCGGGGGGAGTTGGACAATCAGCAGCAGTGCCAGGCCCAGCGTGAGGCCCAGGCAGAACAGGAACCGCTGCCGTCTCAGGTCACGGGGGTCCACCTCGCCCAGCACATGCCGGTTCAGCGCACAAATATAATCCATGCTGCGCCGCCAAAGCTCCGCCTCCAGCGCCATGCAATGCGTGTGTGTCTCGAACGGCCAGATCATGCGGCGCGCTCCGCGTCCGGACTCTCGCCCATACCCGCCTGTGCCTCGCGCTCCCTGGGCGGAAAGGCGAGCAGTTCCGTGGCCCCGACCGGAAAATCCAGCCTGATGGTATGGTAAACCTCGCCCGTCTCCTGGTTGCGGTTTTCGAACATCACGCCGACACGGGGATAGCGCTTGATGTTGTCCTTGCCCTCGACGGGCACGTGCAGCGTGTAATGTTGGCTCATGGGTTTGCTCCTTTCCTCAAAAGCCGGGTTTCCCGTCTTGCTTCGTCTCTGGCCTCGTGGCGGGCCAGCGTGCGCAACCGGCCAATGACCGAGTTCCGGCGACGGCCCAGCCGACGCGCGATCTCTGTCACACCGACGCCCCGCAGTCTCAACGCGAGCAGCCGGGCGTCCTCCGCTTCGGTGAAGCGCCGCACCACATGGCCGTTGCGGGTATAGTGCGGCACGTTCCGGTGCAGCGGCGGTTTCATGGCCGCGTCCGGGCTGTCCGCCCCCACCTGCAGGCAGTACGCGGCCACGACGGACGGGTTGATCCCGAGCCGTTTGCCGATCTCCGAAATTCTCATCCCCGCCTCGCGCAATCGGGCCGCCTCCTCGAGCAGGTCATCGGGATATTTGCGGGCGGGCATCGGTTCAATTCTCCTCCGATTGCGCGGCGGCCATAGCCGGGTCCGGCGCGGTGTGAAACAGCAGGCTGCGCCCGCCCCGGTAAAGATCGGCGGCGGTCGGGTCGCGCAGGGTGCAGCGCAGGCCGGAACTCATGATCGTGTCCCCGCTGTCCTTGTGTCCGCAGGACGGCACGGGCCGTCGCAATGCAGGTCCGCCATACCCGGCAGATGCGCGCCCTGATCGGGAGCAAATCCCGTTCGGTCCGAAACGGGATCGCGCGCGATATCCTGCAACAGCAACAGCAGAGCGAAGCCCGCAGCGCCCATGCCCGGCAGCGCGACAGGGAACAGCGACCTGAAGAGCCGCTTGCCCCGTGCGCGGCTGTAGAACGCGCTGGTCAGAACACAGAGTACGCAGAACACCGCGAGGACCGGAGCGATATGCGCCGGCCCCGACACCAGCCCGATGAATCCCATCAGCCAGATGTCACCCTGGCCGATCCGGGCGGGACGGATCGCATGGATCACCCCGGTTACGAGCACCAGGAGGCCAGCCACGGCGAGCGTGGATGTCACATCATCCACATCACCCTGCATCGCGACCAGCGTCACAATGCTCATGGCGGCCACGGCCAGCAGGGTGAGATCGATCTCGAAGGTGCGCGCATCGCGCCAGGCCACACCCCCCATGGCCAGCAAGATGCACAGGCTGATCAGCACCGTCTCGGGATCGAAGAGCATGGCGGGGTCCGGAAATACGAACGGGAAGGTTGAAGCCGCGAGCGTCATGGCGTCCCCCCGATGCGGCCCGCGGCCCTCTCTGCCGCGCGCGGCTGCCGCAGATATCCGATCCGGCCCTCTGCCCGCAGGCACCGGATGTCGTTCCAGACCTGTGCCATCGCCACCTTGTGACCGGTGGCCGCGAAGGCCCGGGGCATGTCGGAGGGGGATACGCCCTGATCGAACATCGCCGCCACGCGGGCGCGGCGCAAGCCCGGGTGCAGGGGCACATGCGCCGGGTGTGCGGGCTCCGCCGCTGTCTCTTGCCGGGCTTTCGAGGACGCGACGGGTCGCGGGCTGAAGGCCGGATTATGAAGCCTGGGCACGTGCGCGCGCCGCTCGGAGGCGGGCAGCGCCATGAGCGCCGCCATCCTGCGGTGAATCCGGCGCACATCCATCCCGGCCAGCGTGCAGACCGCGCGGAAGTTGCGGTCGGGCCGGCCGCCAACCCACCGTTCGGCGGTATCGCGCGCGGAGGATTTGGGTTTGGGATCGCACAGGTCGCGCAGGGCGGTCAGCAGCACCGCCGCCCAGAGTGCGCGGCAGGACGCCGGGTCCATATGCGGCAGGCGCGACGGCAGGGGCGTGACGGCAGGGTCCGGGCGGAAATGTTTCATTCTGCGGCCCCCGGAGCGGTTGCGGCAGGGAGAGGCTCGACCGGGGCGCTGTGCGCGGCGTCGTTTGAGATGTTGGTGATCGTTTGGAATATCCAAAGCATGGCCAGCAGGAACAGAAACCCGGCCATCAGGTATTCAGGCCTGGTCTTTGCAAGCAGAACCATCAGGAACGCCGCCGTGCAAGCCACCCAGATCAGCCCCATCTTTTCCATCAGGGAAAACACATCTCCCGTCTCATGCGCCAGCGCCGGATCGGGCAGGCAGAGGACCAGAGCGGCCAGCAGAACATGGCGCGGACAGGGGGTTTTGATGTTTTGGCGGTGCATCATGGCGTTTCCCCTTTGGAATAGTTGGCCGTGACGCTGCGGAACTCCATGTCCAGTTTCCTGCGCCGCAGGTCCGCCTGGGTCAGCGGGCGTTTGCGATTGCGCATCAGCTCTTCCAGTTCCTCCGCGCTCAGAAACCCGTAACGCAACTTCCATTGTTGCTTGATCGTACTTGGCTTGATGGGCGGGTTGTCCGGATAATCGATCTCGCCCGCCATGTCGGCGCGGGCCACGCGCGCCCGGGCCCGGTGCGTGGCGTCGTTCAGAACCCGGAAGGTGCCGCCCATACCCGTGCCATAGTGAAACTTGCAGAGCTTGCTCGTGACCTGGAGAATTTCAAGATGCCGCTTCACCGCCGCCAGATCGGTTATCTCCAGCGCCGCTTCCATCTCCGAGACGATCCGCTTCATATTGACCGGGTGGTTGAGCGCCTCGCGCAACTCGGTCTCGAAATCCTTTGGCGGGGCCGCGTTGAACCCGAATTCGATTGTCGGTGCCTTTGTCATGGCCGTCCCTCCCCGGACCCTGCGGGCATGTCCGTATTCGATTGCAGGCGATGCGTGGCGGTCTCTTGGAGCACGAACAGCACGAACGGGAGCAATACCGCGAGCACACCGAGCGTTCTCAGGGCAATGTTCAAAGCGCGGTCGCCAGGGGTTTCCGGCCCTAAAGACGACAGGCGCGACAGGCGCATAAAGAAATAGGCCAGCAAGACGCCCAGCAGGATGGATGCGGGCGGAAGGTGTGCGGCACCCGCGTCTGGTTCATGTGCCAGGGCCATACCCGGCCAGAGCGGCAGGGCAAGAGGGGCCGGGAGAGGGGCGGGATGGAGGCGGACACGTCTCATGGGCGGGCCTCCGAAATCGGAGCGCCCGGCCCCTCGGGCGCGTGGTGATGGCGGACGTCCTGAACCGCGATGAAGAAGAGCAGACCGCCCAGAGCGGCATTCAGCAGACCGCCGCACGCCAGAGCGATTTGCAGGCCCCGGTCGCGGACGCTTTCAACCTCGAAGAGGCAGACCCACCATCCCGCCAGCAGCGCAAACAGAAGATGTGGAACGAAGGACAGGCCCGGCCCGTCTCCGGATGGAAAAAAGGACGCTGAAAGGACCCATGCAAACAGCACCAGCAGAACCGGATATGTCCACCACAGACGCAGCGTCATGACCCCTCCCCCGCACTCTTGCGCCGCGCATTCGCCAGATCGGCAGACCAGGCGGGGGGACGTTCCAGCTCTTGGAGTAACAGCCCGAGGATGGAGCTGGGTTTCTCTTTGCCGGTATGCAGATCGAAGGCGGTGCTCATGGATTTGGCAAGGCGGCCCGCCGTCACGCCCTCATGCTGAAGCATCACCGAGAGCGCGATGCAGAGATCGGACACCAGCGCCTCCATGTCCGATCCGGATTTGTACCCGCTGTCATAGAAGATCTCGCATGCGCCGGTGTGATCCTCGTCATACCCGATGGTGACGAAGACGCTGTGGCCCGCCCAGTGCAGCTTGCGCGTCTCGCTCGGGCGGCGCGGCGGCAGGGGGATGCGTCCCGTCATGGGTCGCCCCCCGCGCGCTTAATAATCGGCAGTTTGGCCGGTAGCTGGACCGGCCAAACTGCTCCTCCTAAGATGAGAATCGGTAAAAAATCTTCATAGGAGGTATTGGTATGCCTGATTTTCTGAATGATGCCATGGGCCGCTTCGTAACTTTTGGGTCCGGCTTGCGCATGTACTGTCTCGGTGCTGCGGTTGTAATGGCGTTCGGTTCGAGTGCGGCAGCGCACGATTGCGGACACCGGAACGAGGCGTCCAGGTTCAGTGAATCTGATATAAACCTCGCGACGATTGCATGCGAAATAGCGTGGATGAAGACGGAAAACGCGATGATCGAACGCTTTGCCGCCTGGCAGGCGCATCTTTTGAAGGTCGCGAAAGAGAACCCGGAAGAAGCGCTTCGGCAACGCCTGCCAATGTACGAGTGTCTCGCCAGTCCACTGGCCCCGATTTGTGACACTTTCCCTTTCATGTTCGTGCCGGATGCGGAGTACCGCCCCGCTGAGATGCCGTAGACGGTGACGCCGTGGACGGCGGCGCTGTACAGAATCCGAAGGGTATTCAGCGCCAATGCGGCGGATGGATTGAGGAATACGCCCGGTCATGGACGCCTCCCGCATGGATATGCGGCGTGACGCTGCCCGCCAGACAGCGCCACGCCCATCCCGTGCCGGGCCACAATCAAAAGGAGAAAAATTCCGGCATGGGAATGAGATGACCTGACCCGCCTCAGGGCGCGGTGGCAAAGCGGGTCACGATGCGGATGAAATGACGGCGCACATGCGGTGTGGCGGCGGCCGGATCGCGCTGGAAGGTGCGGACCGGACCTGCCACCGGTCCGAAACTGAACCAGGCGGTGCCGTCTGCAATTATTGGCGAGAGGAGGGTCGCTGGACCCCCCTCTCTTTTTCTCCCGATATGCGAATTGCCGATCACAAAAGGGAGAATGGCTATGACCATTGATGGAGTTGTCACGACCGTGGAGACCGTGCTGTACGGGATGGACGGCGACCGCTCTCATGGCGCGTCCTCCGGTGGAACTGTCCCGGCAGGCTCCAGCTCCGCGACGGGCGCAAAGACATCCGTGAGATCATCGCAGAGCGCCGCCAGGGCGCTGGCCCGGCACAGCGGCATCGGCAGGCTCCGATTTATTCTGGGCCGCAGGGCCTCGCTGGGATCGTCCTGCCGGATCCGGTCAAGGCGGATCCCCCAGTCCTGGATGAACCGGAGCATCGCCAGTTCGGTAGCGCCCGCGCTGATGGCGCGGTCGCCCATGTACCGGGCCGCTTTGGCAAGCTGCTTTACGGCCGCCCGGCAGGCCGGGGTCCAGCCGGACCATTCGCTCTGCGTCGGCAGTTGCACCAGGGGCGGTGCTGGCGGCAGGTCAAGCGCGCCCGCCGCGCGCGGCCCCGTTGCGCCCACAGGATTCTCAATGCGGGCCTCGCCCTGTCTGGCATCCGCTTGCGATAGGGCGGGTACCAAAGCGCAAAACACGCCGGTGAGCGCGGCCATGGCCGTTCTCCGCAGCGGCACCCGCCGGGCCGGAGCGTCAGGTACGAGGCCTCTATCCGTCGCGGGTTCCGAACGGACGGCCCGCGCCGGGATACGCATCCGCGCTGGTATCCATGCGCGGACCGCCCATCCCTGCTCAAAGTGGTATGGGGTGGTGAAGTGGTAGAGCCGGTGCAGCGGTCTCATGGCTGGCTCTCCTCCGATGCGGCGGTGCCGGTATCGTCCGGCGCAAACAGGTAGCCGAGCTCGTCACAGATCGGGGCGAGGACACTGGCGCGGCACTCCGACATCGGCAGCCGTTGGCGCAGGGCCTCGTCCGGATCGACCCGCGCGGTGCGCAGCAGCCGGTTCTGCCATTCGGCAAACCGCGCGACCTCGGCGGTCTCCGCCTTCATCCGCGCGATCTCGCGCGACAGCGCCGCCGCAACCTCGGCCGCTTCCGGCGCGCTGCCGTCCGGGACCGTCAGGGCGGTGCCGGGCGCATTGGCGGCGGGTTCGGGCGTCGCGGGCGCGTCCGTTTCGTCCAATGTGATCGGCGCACCGGCGATGTCCCCGGTCTGTTGAGCGCGTGGGGCCTGCGCTTGCGCGGGGCCGGCCGGGAGGAGGACCGACATCAGGGCCGCAATGGCCGCCGCGTGATATGTGATCGCGTGTCTCATGGCTCGCACCCGTCGCAGCGCGTGGCGGTGATATCGTCCGCCAATATCCGGATGAAGATGCCTTCAT
The DNA here is from genome assembly GCA_965242975.1 of Paracoccaceae bacterium. Classification (GTDB taxonomy): domain Bacteria; phylum Pseudomonadota; class Alphaproteobacteria; order Rhodobacterales; family Rhodobacteraceae; genus JAPPHA01. Next base: position 654,438 of record CBDETS010000002.1, read on the forward strand.
CCGAGGAGAGCTGCTGCACGTTCAGGCTTTGCACGTTGAGCGTGTTCACATCCGCATCCCGCAGCCGCGCGGTTCCGGACACGGTCACGGTGCCGTTCAGAACCAGGTCCGCGCCGGTGATGTCGTCGGACGCGGTCAGGTCTTCCACGGTCAGAGTGCCTTCGATCTCCGCCGGGCCGGTGACGGTGAGCGCACCACCCACGGTGGTGTCGTCCAGCCGCGCCGCCCCGTCGACCGCCAGGGCCCCTGTCACGGTGAGCCCCTGCGTGACCGTCACCGGTCCGGCCAGCCTGCCGATGACCGCGCTCCGGGCGGCGAGGGCACCGGCTCCTGTCAGGCTGTTGCCCCCCATGTCGAGATCGACCGTCATGATATTGGCATTGGGACAGCCCGGCACCGGAACCCGGTAGAGATAGTCGCGGCAGGCCGCGTCGAGCGCCACGTAGTCCAGCGCGAAGAGGTCGTTCACGGTGGCGAAGCCCGGTGTGCCCGTATTCAGCGGCCCCATGTCGAAATCCACCCCCGGACCGCGCAGGCGGGTCTCGTTGCCGGACAGCGTGCCGTTGCCGTTGGAATCGAGCAGAAGCCCCACTCCGCTCACCCCGGTTTCCGCGCCGGGCAGGCGCGAGAGCGGACGGTCGCCCCGCGCCCGCGCGATGATCACCAGCGCATCGGCCGAGGGCCGCCAGAGATGCAGCGACAGGGTCCGGCGGCCGGGTGTGCGGGTGCCGGAGGCGGCGGCGCGCAGCCCGGCGGATTGGAGTGTGGCGAGTGTGACCGCGAGGGGGGCTGCCCCCACACCATGGCTGCGCCCGGCATGGGTGACATCGCCCTCCACCAGCAGCCGCCCGGCGCGGGCGAGGTCCGCCACCGCGCGCGCCTCGCCGGTCACCACCCGCTCCCGCACCCGATCACCCACGATCTGCCCGCCCCAGAGCGCCATGACCGACAGCACCGCCGCCGCCAGGATCACATCGAACAGCCCCAGCCCGCGCCGGTTGCGCCGGGGTATCACGCGTGGTCCGCGCGGTGCCGAACGCCCGGCGTCTGTTTTTCTGCGCAGCAGGCCCCTGTCGTTCGGGGCGCGGGGATGCGTGTGACCGGAAAAGGCGGTTTTCATCTCAGCACCTCGCTCCATGCACAAAAGGTGTGACGCTGCGGAAACAGTCAGTGACAGTGAGTTCCGGGGGGACCGGGGTGCCGCCGATCTCCTCGAAGATCCCGGTCTGCGCCGTGGTGCGGGTGACGCCGGTTATCCGGTTGCCGTCGCGAATGGTCACATCCCCGAAGATCGCGGCCTCGCTCCAGTCCGGTGTGCCCTCGGCACCCTCGAGGTCGAGATCCCCGCCGCCGCAGAGATCGGCCTCCGGATTAGCGCAGGCGGTGAGCATGGGTGTGGTGAGGGTCGTATCGACTTCTACGTCTTTGGCGTCGAGACTGGTGACCCCGGTGACATTGCCCGCGCTGGTCAAGGTGCCGGCTTCAACCCCGGCAAGCGTCGCGGTGCCGTTCACATCCAGATCGTCGGCGGTCACGTAGGTGGCGCAGAGCGCTCCGGCCGTCCCCGCGCAGTTCCCGGTGATCCGGTCGATGAACCCGCGATCCGCCGTGACCCGCTCCGCATCGAGAAGATCCCCGCCCCGCAGGTCGATCGTCGCCTTCATCACCGGCAGGGCCTGCGCCGCATGGCGCTGGCGCAGCACGGCGGTCCCGTCCAGCCGGGAAGACTGCGAGGCCAGCACCGCCCGGTCGCGGGCCGGATCGAAGGCTGGTGTGATCGGTGCGGTTGCGGCGAGGGTTTCCGCGATGCCGGACCCGCCTTCAAGCGTCACGTCCAGCGCCTGTTCCATCATCTTCCAACCGGGCCGGTTCACGATATCGTCGGAGGGGCGCAGCACCAGGATACCGTCCGGCAGGTCCTCATCCGTTGCATGTCCGATCAGATGCACGATGCTCCAGCCGCGCGGCAGAATGACCCTGTTGCGGTCGCTGGAAGACCGCCGCCAGCTGGCGATGGCGGAATGGCTGGCAAGACGGGCGCGTTCCGGGTTGGTGCCCGTCGCGGTCAGCGCCCTTGCCGTGCCTTCCGCCGACAGGCTGAACCCCGGCCCGTCGCGCACCTCATGCAGCCAGTGATGCAGCCCGTAGCCCTCCGCCGCGACCACCTCCGCAAGGTGCCGCGCTTCGCCTCTCAGCCGTTCCGATGCGAGCGCGGCCTGCCAACTCACCAGGGCCGCCGAGAGCAGCCCCGCCAGCAGCAGCACGGCCAGCAGGGCCGATGCGCCGCGCCGGCTGCGGCGGGGCCAGCGCAGGGGAGCGCGACCCGAATGCGGACAGCGGGGATATGCGGCGCGTCGGATCATCCGCGGAATTCGATATGCACGCTGCGGTTCGCTAGCGTGCCGTCTCCGCAGCGGGTACCTATTTTGGCAGCGTCGGTCGCGTTTTGCGCGTCCGTTCTTGTGTTGACATAGATACGTGTGGTCGCGCTGTTGCTGCCGCTTCCCCGGATATCCACCCTCGCGATATCAGCGAGTCCGATATGGGCTGCGGCGACCGTTTCGCAGATGCTGGACGGAAGGTTTGAGACCGAGAGCGTGAAGGTGTCGGCAGTTCCTGCGGTTGCTGTCAGTGTCGCTGATCCGCCCCACCACGGGAAAGCGATACCGGCGGTGGATGAAGACCCGCTGGTATTCTGCAGGTTCGCCGGCGCGTTCGAATAGATGATCGGGTTCATTTGAGCAGCGGTCGTGGGGAACGACGACGCGTTGGCATAGACGCGCCGAATGCCGGTGGAGGCCTGTAGGACGGACGTGTTGACCTGCTGGCCGCGTGAGTTGTCCATCACGCCCTGGAATGAGCCGACGATTTGCAGCGCGAAGAATGCGACCACGGCGACGCCGAGGACCACACCCCAGATCGAGACGCCCCGGCGGCTCCGGCGTGGAAAGCGCCGCTTGCCTGTCCCGCGAAGGGTTTGGCCAAGACCCGCGCGCGCTGTTTGCTGCGGTGCAGCGCCTGCGAATGTCGCGGCGGCGGCACTTGTTTCAAATGAATTACGCATCGTGTTCCGTCCTTTCCGATTCAAGGTCACGTATTTTACTCTTCTCGAAGGGGTTTGCCTTGCAGCCCCGCCTGCCATCCATCCTCACACCACCCCCGTCCGATTGAAGCTGTCGAAGGCCGAAAACATGATCATCATGAGCAGGATCAGAACGACGGTCACCAGCGTCAGCAGCGCCCCGTTCAGCACCGCCATGCGCGCCTTCACGTCGCTCTCGATTTCCTTGAGCCTGCTTTCCAGAAAATACCCGGCCCGGTCGATCCCCCCCTCGACGTTCCAGAGCGCTTGCAGCACCACGGCAAGTTCGTCATCCGGAAAGCCCTGCCCCGCCGCCAGCGCCGCATCACCGAGATTGTCGTTGGTCTGCATGTGCGGGATCAGCGCCCGGATGCGCGAGGCCGCGTAGCGTCCGGTGTTGCGGGCCATGCGTTCCAGCAGGTCCGGGTTGATCGTGGTGCCGCCCCGGCCGTATTCGATGACCGCGAACAGGAACCCGGCCCCCGCCTGCAGCCGCATCACCGAAAACGGCGGGAACCGGTCTGCGAAGGCCCGCCCCGGCCCGGTCCAGAGCCGCATCAGCAGGACCAGCCCGGTGAGGAACCCCGCGACCCAGAAGCCCAACCGCGCGGGATTGTCCGCCAGGGCCAGGGTGACATCGACCGTCACCTTCTGCACCGGCGGCAGCGCCCCGAAATCCACGATCTCCCCCAACGCCGGCAGAAGCTCGATGCCGAAGAACAGGATCAGCGCAAACAGGCTGAAAAACAGCAGGACCGGCATGGCGATCGCCTCGGTCAGCGCCTTGCGCAGGGCCAGCCGGTTCCTGAGCAGCCGCGCCGCCGCGCCGAAGACCACATGCGCCGCCTGACTTTCCAGCCCTTCGAAGATCAACCGTTCGGGAGCCGAGCTATAGGGCGCGACCCGCTCCGCCATCTTCCCGTCCAACCCGCCGGAGACCATCTCCGCCAGCACCTGAGCGCGGCCCCGCCGGTTCGTCCTGAGGTAGCCCCGGATCACGATTTCAAGCGCTTTTTCCAGCTTGACACCGTTCTTCACGATATCCGCCAGCAACTGCCAGACCTTGGCACGCACCGCCGCCCCGAAGCCCAGCTTGCGCAGGAGCAGCACCGGGCCGGTGACCGGATCGCCGGAGAGCTGCGTGTCGCGGGATTTGCGCCGGGTCAGGACAAGGCCGGTCATATCATCTTTCCCCCGTCCTGCCGCACCGACCCGGCAATCGCGCGCGGCGGGTCCGGCAGGACCTCGTTGGTGACATATTCGTAATCGGTCACGCCGGTTGCCACGAGGCGGCGCAGCCGGGTTTCGATGGGAATGCCGCCCATGCCGCCCCGCTCCACCGGCATCTTCCAATACTCCAGCGCCCCGATCTGGTCGCGCTCGACCACGAGCTTGCGGTAGTCGTTGTCAAGCCGGATCAGTTCCGCCGTGGCCCGCCGCCTTGCATAGCCCGCCCAGGCCGCCTTCGCGGTCGCGGCAAGCGGACCGGTGAGTTTGGAATAGGGCGCGAGGCACTGCTCGCAGCCCGCGTGGTTGCGCCGCAGCAGGGTGAGATGTCCCGATCCCCGCGCCGCGAAGAGCGGGTCTTCGCCCAGCCAGTCCGCCACGTGTGCGTGCGCCGGCCCGCTGAGCGGTTCGGCGCAATGGGGGCAGAGTTGCGGCACCAGCTTCTGCCGGATCACCGAATTGACCGCATCCGGCCCCGCAAGTTCCTCCGGCCGCACCCCGAACGCGATCAGCCGGGGGAGTACGCCGCCCGCGGAATTGGCATGCACGGTGGTATAGACCTTGTGGCCCGAGGTCACGAAATGCAGCACCTCGTTCACGTCGTTGGCGCTTCTGACTTCCGAGACCATGCCCACATCCGGGTTGATGCGCACGAAGGTCATCAGCATCTTCGAGTAATTCGCCGAGCGCTCCTCCGGTGTCTTGCCCGGAGCCACCGGGAACTGCACAACCCCGTCTCCGATCGCCGGGTATTCGATCGGGTCCTCGATCGTGCAGATCGATATGTTGCCGTCGCGCTCCGCGTAGAGCCGTTCGAGATGGCGCACCAGCGTGGTGGACTTGCCGTCGCCGGTGGAGCCGCCAAGGATCACCAGCCCCGTGTCCGACCGGCGCTCGGCGGCCAGCGCGTCGAGAATGTCATCCTCAAGCCCCAGTGCCGCGAGATCACCATAGCTCTGCCTGTTCGCCTCCGGCAGCAGCCGCAGGTTCAGGAAGCGCTTCACATCGCCCTGCCAGGCCAACTGCCCCCGGAAGGCGGCAATCCCCTTCGGCATGCCCGGCAGTTTCGCGGCCTGCCCGATGGAAAACCCATCCGCAACACCTTCGATCATCGAAGGTTTGTCCCCGCCCCCGTCGCGCTTGCCATAGATCCAGCTTATCGCTTCCTTCACATCCTCCAACTGCCATTCGGCCCCATGGGTGAATTCCCCGGAGCCGACCTTGATCCGAAGCACCCCATGCGTGTTGCGTTCGACCAGCTTGATGTCGGACGCTCCGAGTGCGGCCGCCTCCGCAAGCACCTTCTGAAACATGACCTGCCCGCGCTTGGGCTGGTGCGTCACCAGCGCAGCATTTGTCTCCCCATAGAGCGCCCCCATCTCCGCCAGTGTCACCGGACGGCGGTCGGTCTCGTCCGGCAGATCGTAGCGGCCGCGCAGCTGCGCCAGTTCCACCGCGATCTCTGCCGTGTTGTAGGCCTTCACGAAACAGACCGTGCCGTCCGCGAGAATGGCGCAGGCCTTGCGGAAATCCGTGCTGCCGATGTCATAGGCCCCGCCCTTGCTCACCCCTGGCGTCTCGCGCCGGCCGGTGAGCGGCAGCAGCCCCAGCTTGCCGAGCAGCGTGGTCAATTGCGGGCCGATCTCCCGCGTCCACCTGCGCATCTCTTCCGGCACCACAACCAGCGCGCGGTTCTTAGGGGTCGAGTCCGGCGCGGTGCCGGGATCGGGGGATTGGGAAGAGGTGGGGCGGTCACGGGTCATGCGGCGCACCCCGCGCGGATCTGTGGAGGGGCAGTCCGCGATTGCGTGACTGCCCCTGTTCCTTTCAAACTGGAATCGATGAAAACCACAGAATGAAAGGACACCCGATGTCTTCTGACGTTGGTATTGTGCGTAGCGCGCGTACCGGGCGCGGGCCTCGAATCTGACGTGACGGGTGGGTAACTGGACCCACCCGTCGTCCAGCGCCCAATCCGTCCACTGGACGGATTGCCGGCCTTGCCGATCGGCGCTTCACCTTTCAAACTGGAATCGATGAAAAACTCAGTATGAAAGGAATTTCGATGCCTGTTTTGCAGACAAAAAGTGATGCTGGCAACCCGCGCCTTCATGGCGACGCCGCCAGACTCATGCAGGAGATACAGCGCCGCGATGCGCTTTCCCGCACACGGAATGGCGAGTCCAGAGATACTGCAACGATGGCCCTGCGCAGAGTCGCCGAGGGTCTTATCATGAAGGTGGAGGCCGATCCCAAGCAGATGGACAAGCCCGCCACACAGCAAGAGCTGCGTAAATGTACGGTATTGATGGCGGCCGAACGGTTGATGTCCTTCGGCGAGAACATAGAGATCGCAATCTGTGATAGCGATACTGTCGTAATATACAATCCTAAACAAGAAGATGACCGGGAAAGCTTTAGTCTGCGACTGCTCGATTTTGACTTCACCTGACGCCGCAGCAAATCCGGAACGGTGCTGCGCGCAGCGCCATGCGGCCGGTATTGAGGATCGAATTAAGGTCTCGCGAGTCATGCAAAGCACCCCGCGCGGATCTGACGTGACGGTGGGTCGCTGGACCCAACCGTCACGTTCCTCCATACTACTTTTGGGACTTCATAGGAGGAAAGCCAATGTCTTCTGACGTAAGTATTGTGCGTTTCGTGTTCAACTGGCCCAATGACCGGGGCATGCGGCGCTTTCTCATGCAGCAATGCGCAATGGAAATCTACGAATACGAGTCGCATGGCCGCTTTAGTTACCCGTCGCGCTATTGCGACTGCGAAGGTATTAAAAGCAGTGTAATGGACGCCCGTTTCACGGTCCGCCTTGCAAACTGGTTGCCGTTCCTTGGTTTTCGGTGGCTTGGCTTGAAGGAACTGTGGCTGGAACTTATGGGGTGCAGGATTGCAATGGAGGCCGGGGGGCTTCCTATAGGCGGGCTTGATGCCCTGCGTGTCGCCGCAGCGGATAAAATGAACATCGACCCCGTTAAGGCCGGCAGGATGACGGTCGATGATCTCTACAGGGTGTTCTGTTCGGCCCCGCTTGCCGCTCACTGGCAGAACAAGCGCGACACGTTTCTGGAGCACTGCGCGCGCACGCAGCGCAATCCAGCCAGATTGCCTCTCTTCGCTCGTAGAGAGCGCAAAGCCCTCCGCTTTGATCTGTGGCGCGGAATGCGCGTGAACGCAATCCTCGCCTGTCCTCTGACCGGAATTGACGAAAACCAGTGAGAGGAATGCGTGATGAACAGGTTTCAACGTCATCGAAAGACGTGTCAGTAAACAGCCTCGATCGGTCTGCTTGCCTGCAGTTTGTTTGCGCTCCGGTCTGCGTAACGCGGTGACAGTCATGCGCCATCCTCCAGCCTGCCGCGCGCCGCCGCCGCATCCGCCTGCTGCTGAAGCAGGAACACCTTTAACGCTCTGCGCAACGTCCCCCGGCGCTCTTGCGGTGTTGCGCCTTTGGCGACGCTGATCCGGTACAGCTTATGCCGCGCTGGTTTAGGGTCACGGGTCATGAGCCGCCCTCCGCTGCATCCGAGAGATCGATCACCCGCCATTCCAGAACACCCGGCGTGTGATCGCTGGCGAACCGGATGAGCAGCGGCTCCGCCTCCGGCGCGATGGGATCGGTGAGCGTCACGCCCTCATCGGTCACGGCCTTCAGGATCAACCCGTCCGGCAACGCCTCGCCGACGCCGCGTGTCACGGGCGGTTCGGTGATCGTCTGCCACGTTATGGTGGGCGGGTCCTGCGGTGTGGGGCCGGGCACGGATATGGCGATCTCGCGGGTGCCGTGAAACAGCACGGTCCAGGGTCCGTCCGCCTTGCGCACCGCATGGATCACCTGCCATTGCGTCGGACCGTCGGGGGGAAGCGTCATGGCCGTTTGCGCCGGTGGCGTGCCAGGCGATGCGCCGGGCGGTGACGCCATGCTATCCCTCTGGACGGGCGCACGGTCCACCTCAGGTGCGGGTGATGGGGCAGACACCCCGTTCCGGGATATTTCCGCAGCGCGCGAGAGCTCTTCATCCAGTTCACTCACAATCGGGTCGAAGACGTCCAACGCCACCTCGCCCATAACGTTTGACGGAAACGGCAAGGTATCAAAGCTCTCTTGCACACGCCCTTTCAATGATGGGTCCGGCTGCCCGGCCTCGACGGCCTCCGCATGAGTTTCCTGCGCGACTCCGGCCTGCGCAAGTTCACCTTCCTTCTCCGCCAGTTCCGCGCGCAGTTGATCGAGGGTGAGCCGGGTTTCCGCTGTATCGGGACCCGCTTCCAGCCGCGCGATGCGCGCCTTCAACGCGTCGACCTCCGCGCTGTTGCTGGCGATCCGGGCCTCTTCCGCGCTTGCCTGCGGCGCTGGATCGGGCTGTGATGCCACGGGCTGCTGCCGGTTCCGCGCGCGCAGCGCGGTGATGGCGTCTCCGAGTTGCATCTCTTCCGTGACCAGCCTTTTGATCTCTTCCGACCTGTTGGTGCAGAACTTCAGCACCTCCACCTCCACAGCGCCTGTCTGCAACGGGTGCATGACCGTCCAGGCCTGCCGCAACAGGTCCCTCGGGCAATCCCCGAAGAGGTCTTTCGCGTCACCCGGCGCTGGATCGGCCCCCATGGCACGGTCCAGCGGGCGGTCCTGTGCCGGGGCGGCGTGGGACAGCATCAGCGTGAGAAGAAGGGCGGTGGCGGCAAGAGCGCGGGTCATCCGTCATGTCCTTTCAGGGCTTTATCGACCACGGTCCAGTGGAGGGTTTCGGACTGGCCGTCGCCGCGCGTGACCACGATATGATCGCCGAGCGAGCGCCAGAGCGTGGCCCCGGCGGGCTGTGGTGCCGCACCGTCCGGGCCGCGCACGATCCCGCTGCGGGAGTTGCCCCGGATCACGAAGCGGCTGTCTGCCGGGATGCCCGCGACGGGCCGCGCCAGCGGCTGCGACAGCAGGCGGTCATGGAACAGGGCGAGGGGGTGATGCGCGCCAGGGGTGCCGGTGTCTGCGGGAAGGTCCGGGCTCACCAGCAGGGTTGCGGTTCCCCGGTCCAGGTAGAGCTGGTTGCGCGTGCGGGTCAGGCGCGCCGTGCTTTGCACCGCATCACCCGTCCCGTCCAGCAGCCAGACCGTGCTGAACGGTGCGTAGAACACGGCCTTGTGTGCCGCGCCGGAGAGGGTGAGCGTGAGCGGCTGGCCGCTGGTTGCGGAGAGGTGGCGTTCGAAGGCGTCGAGTGCGGCCTCCGCCGTGCCCGCTGCCGGGGGCGGGTTATAGGTTGGGGCCGCGGGCTGCGCCGCAACGGCGGATGCGAGGCAAAGGCTGGCGATGAGAGCGGCCGCGGCGGTGCGAAGAGACTGGCGCGGGGCGCGGAATGGGCTTATGTTACAGGGAACACCGGCTCTGGAGACACCATGGCAGAAGCAGCATTCAATACCATTGCGGAAATCCAGCGTTTGCGGGATGCAGGTCTTCCGCAGGAACAGGCCGAAGCGATCACGCTCTCGATCCATAGCGGCGTCACCGGCGGCGTTGCCACGAAGAGCGATCTTGATCTGGTCCGCAAGGACATCGAGCTTGTGCACAAGGACATTGATCTGGTCCGCAAGGACGTGCAGGCGCTGGACGCCAAGATCGATACCTCGGTCAAGGCGCTGGACGCCAAGATCGATACCGGACTGGCGGCGCTGGATACCAAGATTGATCTGGTCAAGGAGGGGCTTGAGACGAAGATTGATGCCTCCGTAAAAATGCTTGAAACGAAGATGGAAAAGCAAACCGCGCAACTTGGCGAGCAGATCGCCAACGGGTTTGCGGAGGTTGCCGAGCGGCAGGTTGTCCAGATGCGCTGGATGATCGCATCGATCATCGGCAGCATCGGGGTGCTGGTCGCCGCCTACGCGGCCTTCCAGTAGCCACCCGGTCATCCATAACCCGGAACCGTGCGTTTGCCGGTCTCTGCCGGTTTGCAGCAAAGTTGATTTTGGCACGGTGAGCTGTGAGGTGGCAACCGATAGCGCGTCAGGCCGTGCCGCCCGGACGGGGCACCCACGTTGACTGCCTCGTCCGGTTCCACAGGGAGGGCAGACCGAGGCGTCAGGCTTGGTCTGCCGGGCCTGCATCCATCCTTCAACCCTGTCGCGAATTTCCGCTTGCGGTTTCCCGCCCTGTCGGGCACAGAATGAAGCCGGTGGCCGGGTCAGCACCACCCCATCTGCATGGGCGCGCGGCACCAACCGGGCGAGATTCTTTGATCCCCCTCGTCCGGACTCCCCGAACCGGGGACAGGCAGGGGGAATGAGTGGAGCCCCCTGCCACCCGCCCGGACCGGCAAAACCGCCCGCGCCAATCGCATATGCCGGCATGACGCTCACTTGATCACCTCCGTGGGATCGGGGGTGATCAGATCGGGGCGCAGGATGCGGCGGCCCGGGTCCTGCGCGATCAGCTTGTCATAGGTGATGGCCGTCTGCGCCTCGTTGACTTCCACGCCCAGTTCTTCCGCGCTGGGGAAATCCGGACACAGCGTCCAGACCGCGCGCGGCAGGCGCTCCTGAAGATGACCGGGGTTCCATGTGTGCCAGGTCTTGCGCTTGCGGTAGAAGACGATCTGCCCGGTCGCGCCGTCATAAAGCGGGCTCAGGCCTTCAATATTGTCGTTGTGGATTGCGGGGTCCAAACGGGGTGAGAGCGTTCCGGCATGCTTGACCTTGACCGGGGCCCAATGGTCGTCGGCGCGGGTGTAGTAGGAGGGATCGTTTCCGTATGAGCACCAGATGTAACGACCGTCTCGGCCCACGAAAACGACCTTCAACGCGTGGTTAACGACACCGGGGACTGTGCTGAATTTTCTCCCTCTGTCGACGACCACAACTCGGTTGCCGAAGAGTTCCCGCATATCTTCCGCCCGCACGTTGCCCGGCGGGTGGCGGAAATAACGATCCGCTTTTGCCTCTTTCTTTGTCATCGAGACAAACGCCTCGGCATAGGTCTGCGGGCGTTTCTCGCCTCTGTCCGAATGTGCCGTCGCGCCGGTTGCGGCGGCGACCCCGAAGGCTGCGGCCAGGGTGGCGCTCAGGGCGATCTGGGTAATCCGTCGCATGGGATAAAATCCTCCGTGTTCATCTGTTGATGGGAGACCGGACCATAGGCCCTTTCCCACTCCCCGTTCAAAGACCGGGTTCCGCAGCGGAACATCGATATGAAGCCACCGGGTCATTCATCGTCTCCGCCCTCGTTACCGTGCCCGCCACGATCCTCGACGCCCCTATTTTCAGCACCAGGATCTCCTCTATTGGCTTCCGTGTCCGTTTTCCCGTCCCCATCAGTGTCGACGCTCCAGGCGCCCTCGCCTTCTTCACCGCCGTCATTCCCACTCTTGATGCCGGAGGTGGAGCACTTCGGCAGTTTCGGACTCACGCATTCCTCGCCCTCGCTGTTGCGGGTTTCCACGCCGCCGCGCTCGGCGCAGGTATTGCCGCAGGTCCGCGCCGGGCGGCAATTGCTGGACTGGGCCTGCCAGGGGGTGGCCGTCACTTTCCGGAACCAGGGCAGTCCTGTCTGGCCTGGGTCCGCGTCATAGCTCGCGGCGGCCTCGTCCACCTCCCGGTCGGTGATCACATGCGGCGGCACCGCGCCGGGATCGCGGTTGTACCAGCTCAGGCGGCGGCTTTCGGTGACATCGCCCGTCTGCCCTGCCGGGCAGGACCCGTCCCGCGTCTGCGTGTCCGTCACCTGCACCGGGGCCGTGCAGGTGAGCTTGTCCACATGCCAGTCCTTCTCAACAAGAACCATGTCGTACCAGTCCAGCCCCGCCTGTGATGGATCGGCGTTGTAATCCCGGATCGCCTGTTCCAGCGTCCGGTCTCCTGCATCGCCATTGTCATGACGGGACGGCACCGCCCAGTCGCGGTTCCACCAGCTCAGATCGCGCCCTTCGACGATCTCGCCGCTGTGCCCCGCCGGGCAGAGCGGCCCCGGCCGTTCCTCGGTGCCCCTGACCACATCCGGAGCGAAACAATCGTCCTCGATGGTCCGGACCTCCACATCCCGCACCGGCCAGTCCGGCGGATAGGTGATGGTCTGGCGGTAGCCGCGCCGCTCGCCCTCGTCGAATTGTCCGCCATGCGCCGCCGCGCAATCGGGAATATCCCAGTCCGGATCGTACTCCGGTTCGGGAATATTCGGCGCGTCGCTGTCGGGAAGTTCCCCCTCGCAGAAGAGCGTGACCGTCTCCCAGACCGGGTGCGGTTTTCCGGCGTCCGCGATCACGCCCAACTCGCCATTGCCCGGCCCCACCGGAACCATGTCGATGCGGAATTTGTCATGTGGATCGTTCTGCACCTCGCGGAAGCGGAAGCGCCGGATATGGGTGCCCTTGACCGGCGTGCCGTTGATCTCCGCATCGCAGTCCTCGGCGCGCACCGCGTCGATGGTGCGCGGGGCCCGGCAGGTGGAGCCGGTCAGGTGCCACGCCGCCGCCTCGCTGGTGACGGGCGGGTCGAGCAGCGGGTCCCCCCGGTCGGGATGCGGGCTTCCATCCTCCTGGACTGCCTCCTCCGGCACGATGTAGACCCCGTTGTGACGCGCCCACATGAGCTGGCGCGACCCGACCTGGTCCGGGTCCGCGCAGATTTCGGACTTCCAGTCCATGTCGATCTTGCGCCGCAGCATCACCTGCATCGCCAGCGCGCCTTCCGGCACCGCGTTGGCACCTGCGAAGAAACAGCCGCGGATCGCGGCAGTCCCGGAGACATCGCGTATGTTCCCGTTCCACGCCTTCAGCCGGCCCGTGCCGGTGACGATCTCGGGGATGTGGTCGAGCCTTGCATATTGGCCCTCCCGCCGCGCCATCCGGGCCCGCACGGTGCGCTGCACCATCTCCGGGGTCCAGCGGTCGCGGATCGCATCCGGTTCCAGCCAGACGAGCACCGCCGCGCCGTTGCGGACCGCGCCCGACGCATCCACCCCGCAGGCCCGGGCCTTCACGATGCCGCGCCAGTCGTCCGGGTAGCTGGTCTTGCCCGCGAGCAGGCCGGATTTCCAGGATGCGGCTTTGTCCGAGGCGCGGGCCATGGGCGCGATGTCGCCGGGCTCGCCTGCCGGCGCGGCGGCGCTGAGGGTCTCAAGCGCGTTCAGCACGGTTGCGTCGGCATAGGTCCAGTCGTCGATGTCGTCGCTGGTCCGCAGGTGCGCGACCAGATCACCCCAGAGCGGCGGCGGAAGCCCCTGCAGCGCGGAGCGGATGCGGCTGCCGGTCTCATGCACGACGGCGGCGTAGTTCAGCGCCGTTGCCCGGTCCGCCTCGCACTGCGCCTGCTGGCTGCCATCGCCGCCCAGGATCAGCTTGCCATCGGCGTTGCGCCGCGGCTGGTCGCAGTCGATCCCGAGCGTCTGGGCCGGGGCCGGGACGGTAAGCCACAGCAGGACGAGCAAAGCGGCCGCGATTCCGCGCGCAGACTGGCGCAGGGCGTATAAAGTGTTTATATTCCGGAAAGGCCCAGCCAGGGAGCGCATATGGCCGCAGCGGCATTCGATACCATCACGGAAGTCCAGCGTCTGCGGGATGCGGGCATTCCGCAGGAACAGGCCGAGGCGATCACGCTTCTGGTCCGCAACGGTGTGACCGGCGGTGTGGCCAACAAGGCGGATCTGGAGCGGGTCGAGGAACGCCTGGGCGGTGAAATCAAGCTTGTCCGCAAGGATGTGGAAGCGCTGGACGACAAGATCGATACCAAGATCGACGGCGTTGACCAAAAAATCGACCTGGTGAAGGAAGCGCTTGAAACCAAGATCGAAAGCGCATCGCGCAACACGATCATCTGGCTGGGGTGTGCGATCATCGCCGCTGCCGTGATTACGGGTGTGGCGGCCCGCTATTTCCCGCCGCCCGGCTGATGCCGTCCCGGACCAATCCGATTGCAGCCCCGCGCCCTCCTGCGCCCGAGGCGGTCTTGGCGCGGTACGGGGTGCGGTTGCAACGCGCAGCAGCGTTTCGACGCTCGATCTGTGCTGGAAGGACTTTATGAAACGCAATCCGTTCATTGCGAAGCCCTCCCATTATCCGGCGAGGATTCTTCACCCTCCCCGATCATCGTCACAGGCACGGTGCGGGAGGTGACCGGCACCAGCACAAGCCTGTTGTCCTCGTCCGTTTCTCCGTTGCCCCGGACCAGCCGCACCGGCGCGATGCCCGGCACGCGGCCCGCGCGGTCGAAGAGTTCTGTTGGCGATAGGCCGGATCCCGGCGTGACGGTGAAACTCCGCCCGTCGCCGGTCACGGCTTCAGGCGCATTGGCCCAGAGCGCCGCGAGACGGGCGCGGATCACATCCGGATCAAACCGGGACTCCGGCGGTGTCATATCTCCATCCCCAACCGGCACCAGCGGCAGGGATGTGACCTGCCAGAAGGTCAGGCCGTCAGCGGTAAGCTGCGCCTCATGCGGCCATGTGCCGATCATCCGCTCCGCAGTGGACTGTGCCAGCACGGCATTGCTGTCGGGCGCGGGTGTGAGATGATGCCAGCTCACCATGGGATGCAGGAGCCGGGCCGGGACCGGCAGGTCGGGCAGCGCCGGTGCATTGGGCAGATGCCCCGCCAGGGCGCAGCCCGCGCTGTCCAGCTGCCAGCCGACGACGCGCGGCCACCAGGCGTCCAGCGCGGTGCTGCAGACCCGGGCGAAGGCTCGCTGCTCGACCCGCACGCTCACCATTTCGGGCGGCGGGGGTGGCGGGGTCTCGAACCAGGTTTCGATCACCGGCGGGACCAGGAAGACCGCCGCCAGCACCACTGCGGTCCCGGCTCCAAGCCCGCCCAGAAATTTGACTGGCACGCGGCGCGGCGGGCGGAAGCGGGGCAGATCGCCGGAGAGCGCGTCCGGTTCGATCTCTTCGACTGGCAGGGTCAGGGCGATATGATCGAGACTCTGCCGCACCCGGCTCCCGTCTTCACCCGCCAGCCGCAGGGTACCAACCCCGGCGATTTCGGCGGTGGAGAGATGCTTCTGAAGCGCGGCCAGCGCCGCGTCCGGATCGGAGAAGAGCTGTTCCGCCCCGGGACGCGGCACTATGGATGTTGCTGACGTGTCGGCAGCGTCTTCGTTCGGCACAACAAGATCGGCGAAGCCCAGCCAGAACAGCGGATCGCTTTCAGGCCCATGCAATTCCGCCAGAAAGGCCCGGGGGCCTGAGGCATCGGGCCGGGCGCGCGCGACCGCCTCGCCCATGGCCAGCAGGAGAGAGGACGCGGCCCCGATGTCCAGAGGGGCCAGCCGTGCCCGCCGCTCCGGCAGACGCAGAACCAGCGGCGCGTCCGGACGGACGACCGGGGTTTCCGGGCCGCTGGCGATCTCCCAGGTGAGCCCGGCCATGAGGCAGGTGCCGTTATCGGCCATGACCGGGATCGGCGTGGAGACCTGTTCGGCAGTTGTCCATTCATGCCCGATCATGGGTATGACATCCGCCTCGACGGGTGCGGGGTCGCCCGGATCGGCAAGCGCATCGCTTTTCCTTCTCTGCGGGTGAGCGCGCAGCGCGGTCATGAGCCACCTCCGTTTCCGGCAGACGCACCCGGCGGGCGCGGCGGACGGCCATACCAGACCATCGGGCCCGTATCATCGGGGTGGCGTGGTTCCAGCAGTGAGGCGAGCGCCCAGAGCAAATCGTCGTTGCGGTCGCTCTTGCGGTCCACGCATATGGCGATGCCCGCAAGCCCGGAGGTCGACGCGACGCGTTCGAGCGCACCGGACGCTGTCTTGTGTATCTGCACCGAGTTTGGTTCCGGCGCGATCACACCAAAGGTGAGATGGTCCGGCAACCAGTTCTGGCGCGGCGTGTCGTCGGGTCCGATCCCGGCGATGGCCGTCCAGAGGCGGTGTTCGAATTGTCTGTCGTAATTCCTCAGCCCTTCTCCGATCCGGGCGAGGAAGAGCCAGGGTCCGAACCTGATATCCTGGCAACAGGCGGATTCCGTGAAGAGCTGGTCGGCGAACTCCACCAGCATGTGGGTGTCGGCATGGGACCGGATGATCGGACGGCTGTCGCAGGGCACAAGACGCATCATGACCGCCCCCTGCCCTGCGGAATGATCGACGGACGCACCAGAACCACCATCCGGATCTTGCGGGTCTGCGCTGTCGTCTTGCCGCCGATCCCGAGCGCCTTGAACGGACCGACCCCGCTACGCGCAGCGGAACTCAGGTTCTGCTCGTAGCCCGACAGCACGAGGGTTTCGCCCGGCGACAGGATGGACTGGTTCTGGATGGTGCGCTGGTCCAATTCGGGGGTTCCGATCTTGGTCTGGTCGCCATCCTCCCCCACCTCGATCTCCTTGACCTTGCCGCCGATCAGATCGGATTGCAGCACGGTCAGGAACAGTTGAACGCGGTTGTCGTCGATAATCCTGGGCAGCGCGTGGATCGAGATGCCGTATTCGACCTGCCCCGGCTCGATACCGGTGCTGGTTCCGTCCTCTTCGATCTTGACGGTCAGACGTTCGATATAGGTCTCGATACGGGTCATGGAGATCGGCGAGACCACCCCGCTCTGCGCGATGGTGCTGGCCAGCCGGAAATCTACCACCGACCGGTCCCGCGCCAGCGCTTCCAGATCGATGGAGGAGCCGTTCGTTCCCCTGAGGCTCACCTGCCCTCCATCGCCGTCACCGCCACCGATCACGATGGTGCTGCCCGAGCGCGCGATGCTGCGCCCAATGCGAAAACCGGAGGTGCTGAGCCCGAAATTCTCCGCCTCGTCGCTGTCCAGGAAATAGACCCCGATCTCCAGCCCCACCCGCTGGCCATAGATTTTCTCGACGTCCGCCAGGACCGCCTGAACGGTCCGGTGCACCGAAGGCGGTCCAAACACCGCCACCCGTCCGGTGGCCGGGAGAAGGGTCAGCCGGGCGGGGGACGGTGCGAGCGGCTTCAGCCGCGTCTCCAGTTCGGCCCAGGGATCACTCTTCTGGGTGGTGGTGAGCGCAATCGTGGTGGAGCCCTCCTGCGTGCCGGTGGCTCCGCCGAGTTCGCTGGTGAACTCGCTTGTGCTGGTCGGCAGCGGCACCCGGTAGTCGCGTGTCACCATCCGGTCGATGGTGATGACCGTGCCGTCATAGCGCCAGGCCACATCCATGCGCGCGGCGAGCTGGTCCATGAAGGCGCTGAGCGTTCCCTCGTGATTGACCCGCATCCTTGTGCCGATCGGAACCTCGACCAACTCCGCCGCTTCCCCCGCGCCGATGAGGTAGCGCGTGCGGATATTGACGGGGAGGCCGCTGACCGAGGTGATGGCAGTGGCGATGGTGCGGATATCGGCTTGCCCGGAAAGTCTCAACGCAACGCCGCGCGCGCCCTCGACCTCCCTGGGCAGGGGCTTGCCCTGACGCGAGCCGCGCTTGACCGGAACGGCACTGCCGTAATACGGGCGGTCCACCTTCAGCACCTCGCCCCGCTGGGCGGCACGCTGCGCGGCCAGTTGTTCGGCAGTCAGCGTCCGGCCATCCGCGATATTGCTTCCGGCCTGTTCGGTGACAGCGCAGGCGGAAACAAGCACCAGAGCCAGCGCGAGGATCGGGAGTGTTCTGCGACGCGACCTGCCCATCACAGACCTCCCAGCCGGACGACCCGGTTGGAGTAGATGCGCACCGGCGGAGCCTTGCCGTCCGATCCGAGACCCCGGACGAGCTGGTTCACCGCCGTTTCGAAATCGCCCCGGATGGACACCGGCACCGCGAGGGTCCAGGCATCGGTCGTGCCCAGAACCACCCGGTATTTTGCCGCTTTCGCCCATCTCTGAAGAACACCCGCGAAATCCTCGCCCGCCTTTGCGGTCCAGACCGGCAGGGGCGGTGGCGCAGGCTTTGCCGGAACGGCGGGAAGCGCGGCTTTCTTCTCGCCCGTGCCGGAGCTCGGTCCCGAACCGGTCTTTTTGGTGGCGGATTGCGCAGCAGCGGCGGGCCTGCTCGAAGAAGCGCCGCCTTTGATCTTTTTCTGTGCTGACGGCGAAGCGCCGCCTTTCTTTTTCCCCGCGCCGGGTACCGCAGGCGTCTTTTGTCCCGAGAGCCTTGCGAGGAACCCGGTGCCCGCGAGCGGTGCGCCCGGTTTGGCTTTGGGAGCCGATCCCCCCTGCCCCGCCACATTGGCGCAAGGCAGGTTGATCACCGCGCCAACCCGAAGCCGATCCGGGTTGAGGCCTGGATTGGCGCGCGCGATCTCCGGCCAGCGCTTGCTCGCCCCGAGATGGCGGGCGGCGATGGAGCCCAGCGTATCTCCGGAGCGGATTGTGTAGGTGCAGGGTGGGGGCGGGAGTTTCCGGTTCTGTTTGGACCGGGACGCCCTCACCCTGCCGTTCTCCTCACCGACCGTGGTCAGACCGTTTTTATGTGAGGAGACGTCTGTCGGCTTCACGGCGCGGGACGCCTGAAGCCTTTTGTCGAATTCCCCCGGCGCAACGCGCTCCGAGGCGGAGCGCAGGACAGCCGGAGAGACCAGGGAGCGCCAGTCCGGACACTGGATCAGATGCTGGGCCGATCCTTGCGCTGGAATAAACGTGGAAAGCGCGCCACAGCAGATGAATCCTACAAGTTGTAGACAAAATCGGGGTTTTGCCGCTAAGTATTGTGCGACCAATGAGGCGGAGAGCGACGGCCATGAGCGAATCGATGGCTGACCACAAACCCCAAAACCAGACCCGACTGACCCGTGCGGTTGATCAGGCCGAGACGCTAATTCCGGATACCGGAATGGCGGGGGGGGGGGTACAGCTTCGTTGCAAAATTACCACAGTCGTGTCGCTCCGGAACGGTTCAACCTGAGACTGTAACGGGTTACGCCGAAAAATCAACACCCCGACTCGCATCCCGAATCGTCCAGGCGCGAACGCGGCTCATATCGTGGTGCGCTTGTCAACGGATCGCTCATGTTGTGCGGTGGGCCATATATCGCTACCACCGAAGCAGAGACCCACCAGATAAGGAGGGACGCGATTCCGACATCCGCTGAACGGACACCATAAAAACCAAAACCCGCGCGGGTCTCCCGGCGCGGATTGATGGCGGTTCGAAAACCTAATCAACAAAAAACTCACCCGTTGATTAGCACCGAACCGCCGACAGACGCAACCCGGAAAACGCATTTCCGGGACCGGGGAGGTTCTCTTTGTCGGTTTGGTTTGCCTTGAAGGCGCGAGTCCGGTGGGTTTTCCCATCCTGTTGACGCTGCGTAAAGGCCCCGATCACGCCGGTACAGACCACCAGACCTGCGCTCCAATCGAGGAGACAGCAGAACATGAACAGGCATTTCGAAGCGCCCCGTGGTGTGAAAACCGCGCCGCTGGCGCAGAACATCCGGGTTTTCGTGCCCGGACCGGAGGATCATTTCGCCTTGCCGGGCGACATCACCAAGGCCTGGGCCATCGCCATGATCACGCGGGCGATGCAACTGATGGGCGCGAGCGCGCTGGACATCCTGGTATTCCGGCTGATCGCGGACCAGACCGAGCGGGCGGCCTGGCACAGCACCGACCGCGCGCCGGTGAACTGGCGGCGGCAATGCGACCTGGCCCGCGCGGCGGGGATCAGCGAGCGGCATTTCCGGCGCATCGAGGCGCGGCTGGTCAAGATGGGGGTGCTGGCCCGCGCCACGGCCGACAATGGCTATCGCGGCCGCCGGGCCGGACAGCCTTACAACACCCCGGTGCAATGCGGTTTGTCGCTGGAACCGGCGATCGCGAATTACGCGGGTTTCGTAGCGCTCTGCGCCGAGGCCGATGCGCTCGAGGCGCAGCGGCAGGAGACACTCCTGCATATCCGTACCGCGCGCAAGCGTTTGCACGCGCTGGCGGCGGGCGCGCCCGACATCGAAACCCGCAATTGGTCCGAGAATGCGATCGAGGACCTGTGCGGGGATCAGCCCTCCGAAATCCTGCGCGGGATGGACCTGGAACCTCTTCTCGCCCATCACGCGGCCATTCTCGACCTGGAGGACCGGATCCGGGAGGCTCTGATCCCCCTGCCCGTCCCCGATGAGTCTGCTGAGGATGCCGGGAAACGTGAAACCGGCCCTGTGCTAAAGCCTGGCCAAAATCAGGCCACAGGCGGAGAAAAGGCGACTACTGAAGCCGATCCCGCCTACCCGTCCCAACGGGTTGCTGACGCAGAACCGGCTCGGGGTGAGATGGAAGAATCATCCCCATCGTCTGCGCCCGGGCCTGTGGAAAACAGGCTGGAAAATGCTTTTGAGAGCACCAGTGAGTCCGGCGCACCGGACTCGGGAGTCCGATGTCATATACAACCTCAAGAGAACTTAACTGAATCCTGTAACGCGCAAGCGACGTCAAAAACGACGCCAGCAAAAGCTGGCGACACGAATTCTTTCGCATCGCACCCTAACAGGCGCGATGATGGCTTAAAAAACAAGCCTGCCGAACCCGATCACTGGATCAACCCCGCAATTCTGCAAAAGCTCACGCCAGAGGCCCTGCGCGACCTCGCCTCCGAAGATGCCGCGCTCTATCTCGATGCGGTCGAAGACTGGCGCGACGCCCTGCCCTACCTGTTGCGCGAACTCGGCGTCAACGTCTCGGCCTGGACCGAGGCCGAGGAGGTCATGGGCGACTGGATCGCCTTCCTCGCCCTGCTCGTCATCGACCGCAACAGGTTCCATCCCGTCACGCCCGTGATCAACCCCGGCGGCGCGCTCAGGGCCTTCACAGACCGGGCACGGCGGGGAGAACTGAACCTCACCCGCGCCATCCTCGGCATCCGGGAGCGCGACCGCCAGGGAAAACAGCCGAAAGCCCGGCCAAGGGTGGTTCAGTGAGACGGGGTCCGAATGCCGGGATCGTGACGCGAACCGGTTTGAGACCGGAGCCGGTCACGGCTATGACAATGGCTGTCACGGGAACCGAAAGGATGCGTGGGTGAAATGAACAGGATGGAACGTCAGGGCACGATGCTGGACCGTTGGAAGGCGCTGGCCGAGGTCGAGAACAAACGGGCGCGGCAGATCTGGGGCAACACCGGTGGGTGGTATCGCCGGCCCGAGATGTTCGAGGACCCTGAGATCACCGCAGCCCGGCAGAAAAGGGATGATCAGATCGAGGCCTGGGCTGCCGCCGGTCTCAGCACCCGGGAAATCAGCGCACGTGTGGGTATGGCGGAAACCTCCGTCGCGCGCATTCTGCGGGTCCGGCGGCTGGCGACCGGGGACCGGGGACAATGACCGGGCGAGGACTGGTCGCACCGAGGCGCGTGAATCAGGGCGGAAGCGCTTGTCGTGAAGGGCATCGCTGATGATCAGAAGATGTCCGTGTTTCCCGGTCAGTTGCGTACGGTTTGTTTACCTCACCGTCCCGCGCGATCTGTTCGAGGGGGCCGTGCTGGTTCTGGAATGCGGTCGGATCGACAGCGCCGCGCGTCTTGTCCGGCGGCGCTTCGCCGATGAGGGCCGCGCGGTCACCGCGCTGATGGACAGGGCGCGGCGATTGGTCCGACGGGGGTATGTGGACCGGCCGCGGCCGAGGGCGGCAGAGGTTGGAGAGCAGGAGTGAGAAATGGATGAAAGGAATCGCCTGGACCGGGACAGGACTGTTACGACGCGGATCACTGACGAGGAGCGGCGCCTGATCGACGAAGCGGTTGCCGCCGGGCGGGTCACGCGCGTGCCCACCGGGGCCAGCGCCTTCAGCCAGAATTATGTCTGGGGGCGGGATGAAGTTGCAGTTGGTTGATCCCGACCAGAGCCGGAAGCCGGGCTATGCCTGGCGCAGGAGGATCGACGAGGACGGACGTTTCGCCGGAGCGCGCGGACGGATGCGAGGCAAGTGACAGTTCCGCAGCAAGAGTTTATGCTGCCGGACAGGGAGGGATGACGATATGAACACACAGCGCCGGATTGCCAAACCGCCCCAGCGCAGGGCCACCTACCAGGATGTTCTGGACGCACCGCCCAACAGGGTGGCCGAAGTGATAGACGGCACCCTTCACATGCAGCCGAGACCGGCCATGCGGCACGCCTGGGCAAGTTCGATTCTGGGAGGCGAATTGGTGAGCCCGTTCAGTCAAGGACGGGGTGGCCCCGGCGGCTGGTGGATCATCGATGAACCGGAATTGCATCTGGGCGAGGATATTGTGGTGCCGGATCTGGCGGGCTGGCGGCGCGAGACGATGCCGGAATATCCCGACGCGGCCTATTGCACCATCGCGCCGGACTGGGTCTGCGAGGTGCTGTCACCCTCCACGCGCCGGATTGATCTTGGCGGCAAGCGCGACATCTACGCCCGCGAAGGCGTGTCTTACCTCTGGTTCGTCGATCCCGATGCAAAGACGCTGGAAGCGTTCGAACTGCGCGAGGGGCAGTGGGTGTTGTTGGCCACTCTGGCCGAAGAGGCCCAGGTCGCCCTGCCCCCGTTCGATGCGATCACCTTCCCGCTCGATGCGCTCTGGCCTGAAACGCCCGCGTCCGATCCGGATGAGGCGGGCGGAGAGAATGGTGACAGCGACGGCGAAGGCGAGAAAAAATGATAAGGATCAGCAAGGATCGTATCGCCAGGCTCGTTAGGGCCAACACGCCTGAACAGTTGGCCAAGGCTTATCTTGGCGCGCGTGCGCGCAGAAGCTGCTGAAGCCAAACTGGATGCGATCAACGAGAAGGTCGCGGGCGGAACGCGCAAGGACACCGCCAGACATTCAACACTGGGGGATATAGATATCCAGGGCGATCCCGAGACCGTTGCCGCACTCAAGACACTCATTGGCGGCATGTGAATCGCAACAGACAAAAACCACGCGGCGCAGGAAGAGGCAAAGAGGGGACACATGACCGTGAGATTTGAGCAGGATGATGCGGCTGATATGGACGAAGCTTATGAGTTCCGGTCGCGGCGGGGACGCTTGCCCGGTACTGTGGGGCTGCAGGATGACATGGCCTATCGGTGCCAGAGCCTGGTGAAGGCTTTGGACAGTCTCAACACGGTGGAGGATCGGGTCGATCTGGTGATGACGGACATTCTGAAGACGGGCGGCTCCTGGCATGTCAGCGGGCCGGGAGAGGTTCCGCCGAGCGCCGTTCTTGTCGAAGTCCAGGTTCATGGGGTGCGGGCGCTTGGCCGGGATATCACACAGGCCATTGCCAATTGGACGGCTGCGGCCCGGCGCATGACGGAAGAACAGGGAGAAGGTCTTTGAGGGCCGCTGCCGGAAAGCCGCGTAGGCCGTCTCGCCGAAAACCGGATCGGGGCACAAAGAACAGGCGCGGCAGGTCTTCCGGGCGGCTGCCTGCATCAAAACGCGAGACCGAAAAGCATCCCGCCGACATTCCCGCTTGTGCGAAACGGCTTGGACTCTGGGCGGTGACACTGGGGTCCGATGGCTGGTTTGTACTGGCCTCAGTGGCGCGGTCTTCCGGATCGCATTTCGTATGGCGCCGGGCCAATGACGCGGAGCGGATCCTTCTCGAGAAAGTTGCGGGGGATCGGTTCGTGGCCGGGCATTGGAGCATCCGGCCGGGTGGGCCGCGCGGCGCGTCCCGGCGGAAACCATCACTTGTGCCGGTCGAGGAGGCCGCAGTCGTAAAACTCGGCACATAGACCATCCCGGGTTTTGGTTTATTGGAGAATGAGAATGAATGGGGATTCAGTTGCGCATTCAGTCACGGCGGGCGAACTGCGCCGGTTCATCGAGAGGTTCGAGCGCCTCGAGACCGAGAAAGCCGACATAGCCAGTCAGTAGAAGGAGATCATGGCGGAAGCCAAGGCCCTGCGCAAGCGCGACAAGGATGAGATTGCCGAAGAGGAGGCGGTTCTGGACCTTTACAAGGAAGCCCTTGGCATGTGACCCGCGCATGGACCGGGTTTCGTGTGAGATGGCCCCTGCCCTACCGGCTCAGCGCTGAAACATTGAACGATGCCTGTGGACATAGCATCAAAATCGCATCTGACACATGAACCCGGAAAGGATTTCCATGGCAAAACCCAAACCTATCCCGCATGCCGATCTCATCGTGGCGCTCGCAGTGGAGCACGAGTGTTCACTGCCGGAAGCCCGTCGCATGCTGGGAAGCGTTCAGTCCGTTGTCGCCAGGCTGGTGGCCGACGGCAAGACAGTGCGGTTGCCCGCGCTGGTGACGTTCTCGGCCGTGGATGTGCCCGAAAGGCAGGTGCGCAATCCGGCCACAGGTGAAATGCAGACCGCCGCGGCCACACGACAGGTGCGGATCGCGGCGACGGGACCGTTCAAGACAGCCATGAAGGAAGGAACCTCCTGATGAGTGACGCTGCGTCGGACACCCCGCACAACTCAAATGGAGGCGCACCGCAGCGCCCTGCCCCGCGTGGGTCTTTACCGTCAGATCAGGGCACCATCCGGCACTACGACGCCGGGAAAGGGTTTGGGTTCATTGTGCGCTATGGCGCATCGGACGTATTCTTTCATGTGTCCGACCTTGTGGATGGCAACATCGCCGTGGAGATTGGCCAGAAGGTGCGGTTTGACCTGGAGCCCAGCCCGCGAAAACCCGGCACGTTTGTTGCGGTCAACGTTCAGCGATATGGGCTTGAAGGCGGAAATTCCGGGCAAGGATGAGACAATGACGGATGAATGGGACGAAGAGACGGGGTTCGACCCGCTGGATGAGCCTGAACCCGTTCCTGTATCAAGGCGTGCGGAATCTGGTTACATCCGCCCGGGGATTCTGACGCATCCGCCCACCCCTTCTTGGGCTGCTGAGAGGCAATCTGAAGCTAGCTGAGTTGCCGGCTTCGGATCATGTTTGCTCGTTCTGAACTGGATACCGCCCACGCATGAAGATAACAATCTAAAGGCCGTGTATGAAGGATTTTCATTTTTTGCGCGAGTTCATCGCCTCAGCCGTCTGGACCTATCGTCGTATTGAGCTCAGCACCGCTGATGTTGAAAGTTTGCTCGCAGAACGTGGCGTGACGGTCAGCCGGGAAACAATTTGACAATGGATCAACCGCTTTGGCTGCCGTTTCACGAATTACATCAGGCGAGACTGGACAGGGGCGGCGGGCAATCGGCTTTTGGGCGAAGTGGTCGTCCCGATCAACGGAAGGATATTCCGACACTGGTGGGTGCGGGATGTGAGCGGAGATATTCTTGGTATCTTCGCCCAACTTTGGCGGAGCGCTAAGCTTGGCTGCCGCCATCGACTCTCCACCGCCTCCTGTCGTCACGCCAGAACCGATGCTTTCAGTCTCTGGGACCGTTATGCTCTCGACATGCCCATCTAACAGACGCAACCCAGACTGCCATCAGCTGCGTGCACACATGATTGCAATGCAAAAGTTTGCGACACAACCTTGTTAGGACGGTCAGGACTGCATCATGAATGCAAGCGCACCGTAAACGCTGAGCCCAATCAATCGATCCTCAGAGACGGCAGCATAGTAGTGCGCTTCGTGGAGGCAATTCATAGTTCCCAACAGCCTGCCTCTTACAATCACCGGGATGTTCACGCAGCTTTCACAGCCAAGGGACTGTATCAGCTTGTGATCTGGAAAGACTTCAGCGATTTGCGCGATCGTGTCAGCACGAAAAATCTTGTGGCGATCAATGACAGTCTTCGTCCACGCATTGGGTGTGATCGGCTTTTCACCGCTCACCGGATAGGCTTCGGGCATATTGGAATAGCAGCGTCGTGCACACCCGCCAGCCAGGTCTAGTGTCGTTAATGTGAAAAGCCTCGCCCCGATCTCGGCCTGAACGCGGTGTGCAACAGCGGCGAAAATCGCTTCGGGCTGATCGGAACTTGCCAAGGCTTGCGCAATATCCAAGCCCATGTCAGCGCTCCTTCGAGATCGATAGGAACTGCAAAAGCGGTCCTGGCGACCCCAGGATGTGCCTCGCATTCATAACCAGAGGGCCAGACATCAGATGCTTTCCGTTGCTGGTGGCGTCACCGTCATATTTGGCCCCTCTTTCGCAATGAATATATGTTCGATGATCTTTGCCTCGAAATCGATCTGCCGCGTGACGGCCAGATCGGCGGTGTCAGCATCCCCGGATTGGAGCCCGGTCCAGAGATTCTGCCAATTTTGTACAAGATGCCGACGCTCCGGGTCGCGACATTCGGGGAACAGGTAGAGAAATTTAAGCCGTATCCCTGCGTCGAGGATCACACGATAGGCATTGTCACGAAAGAAATTGTCGGAAATGGCTGAAATTTCGTACCGCAAGTGGAGCTCTGCCTTTTGCATTTCTTCTCCGACTCCGCTCGGTATCCGTGTGCACAGCGCGTCGAGCTCATCCTGCAACCTTGTGACTGCCTCGGGCGTCATCCTTACGGTGGCGTCTCTGACAACCGCACGTGACAGCAGATAGTACATGTCAAAGAAGGCCCGGAGTTTGCGCATAACCAAAGGGGCAACGATGGATGTGCGGTTCGGCAGGAAGTGAACAAGACCTTCGGACGCCAGCCGCGAAACCGCCTCGCGGACCGGTGTTCGCGACACTCCGTATTTTTGGGCAAGTGACATTTCGTCAATTGCAGTTCCCGGCTCGATCCGTAGCCAAAGGATATCGTCGCGCATCTGTTCGTGGATCGCCAGGCCGCCTCGGCGGGGCTTGGGGCTGGGTGAAGCATGGTCTTTGTTCATTCAGGGAGGCTCTGAGCAGTTGACAGGTTTCCTGTATTAAGTTTGTATTATTGTGGAGCGGCTGTCCACAAAAAGCCGCCACCTCGCCAACAGGAGAGATCAGATATGAAACGTAAAATCGCTGCCACCGCATTGCTGGCCACTACGCTTTCAGGAGCTGCCTTTGCCGAAGGCAAGATCGCTTATTTCGCTGCCGCATCTCAGAACGGCTTCAATCAGGCTACTTATGAAGGTGTGCAGGAAGCAGCCGCAGCGCGCGGCTATGAGACTGAGGTGTTCGATGGTCAGTTCGACGCGGCCATCCAATTTGCACAGGTTGAAGACGTGCTCGCCAGCGGCAATTTCGCTGGATACATCATCGCGCCCAATGACAATGTGGGTATCGCGGGCGCGGTCGAACAGGTGATCGCCGCCGGTCAACCCATTGCAACGGTGCTGTTTCCGGTGGGCCCGGAAATGAACAGCCTTGATCCGCAGGTTCCCGGAATAACAGCAACCGTGGCTTCTCCGCCAGTGCCGGGCGCAACGCTGCAGGCCGAGGGCGTAGTGGAGTTTTGCGCGGACAAGGATCCGTGCAATGTGATCATCCTGATCGGCGCCAAGATATTCCCGTTCGACAACCTGCGGCTGGAAACTTACGAATCCGTTCTCGCCCAGCATGACAACATCAAAGTGTTAGCCGTTGGCGAAGGGTATTACTCGCCCGAGGTCGGGCTGAATGCGATGACAGATATGTTGCAGGCCAATTCGGATGTTCATGCTGTACTGTCGAATGCCGACCAGCAGATGGCAGGGGCAGAAATTGCGCTTGAGGCGGCGGGATACAATGTGCCCGACCTTTACATCATGGGCGGCGGCGCAGCAGATGTCGCGATTGAGGCCATTCGCGATGGGCGCTGGGACGCCACGCTTGCTTACTTCCCTAAAACCATGGGTGCGCTTGCCATGGAACAGATTGCCAACGCAATCGAAGGCAAACCGGTGCGAAACGCCATTAACATGGATCACGAGGGCCCGGTTCAGGCTTTGATCGATAAATCAGTACTGGACGCCAACCCGGATTTCGAGGCCGAGTGGCAGCAATAGTCGGCAAGGTACAACAGGGGGCATCCAGCCCCCTGATCTAATTTAGCAGGAGGGCCGGAAGTGGCATCTAGCTTTCGTGTGTCAGCCGATATCGGTGGCACGTTCACCGATATCGTGTATCAGGATAGCCAAACCGGAGCGTGCGGCGCCACCAAAGTGCTGTCTACACCAAAAAACCCGGCCTTGGCTGTGTTGGAGGGTATAAACACAGCACTTCCTGCGGATGCGGAAATCGATTTCTTTGTGCATGGTACAACCGTTGGCCTGAACGCACTTTTGACGCGTCAGGGTGCAAAAGTGGCGCTGCTAACGACGCGCAACTTTCGAGACATATACACGATCCAGGGCAATAATCGCGGCGAGATATTCTCGATCCGCTGGGACAAACCAGAACCGTTGGCCACACTGGAACACACCTATGTGGCATCGGGCCGCCTTGCGGCGGACGGGTCCGAGGTTGATCCACTCTCAACAGATGATCTGGATGTGCTGGTCGAAGCGACACAGCGCGAAGGCTATGAAGCCATCGCAATCTGTTTCCTCTTTGCTTATGTGAACCCGGCACATGAGTTGACCGCCAAAGCTTATCTGCAAGAGCGGTTGCCGGGCGTGGCCATCACCGTTTCTCATCAGGTCTCGCCGGAATGGCGCGAATTCGACCGGACCTCGACCACGGTAATGGACAGCTACCTTGCCCCGGTCGTGCGCAAATACCTTTCTACCCTCATGACTGAACTGGAAACGCGTCTGCCGGAAGGGCACGGCCTGCACGTCATGGAATCGAATGGCGGTGTGATGAGTGCGCGCACTGCCAGTGAAAATGCCCTTCAAACGTTGTTGTCCGGACCTGTGGGCGGCACAATTGGCGGCAAGGCATTGGCGAAACAAACCGGGCGACCGAACCTGATCTGCGTTGATATGGGTGGCACCAGTTTTGACGCCAGCCTGATCATCAACGGCCAGCCCTCCGTATCCAATGAAACAAGCCTTGAGGGCTTGCCGGTGCAAATGTCGGTGGTGGATATCCACGTGATTGGCGCAGGCGGCGGCTCGTTGGCGTGGAAAGAGGCAGGGGCCGTGCGTGTCGGGCCGCAGTCCGCGGGTTCCTTGCCGGGTCCGGTTTGCTACGGGCTCGGCGGAACAGAGCCGGCTGTGTCCGACGCCAACCTTGTGCTTGGGCGGCTCGACAGCGCCAATTTCGGCGGTGACATGACCCTGGACCGTGACGCAGCTACGCGGGCGCTTGCAGATTTGGGTTCCTCTTTCGGAATGAGCGCTGAACAGATGGCACAAGGTGTGGTCGACATCATCAACGCCAAAATGGCCGACGCAATCCGCACGATTACGATCCAGCGGGGTATCGATCCGCGAGACTTCTCGCTTGTGGCCTTCGGTGGCGCGGGCCCCTCTCAAGCCGTCGCACTGGCCGAAGAGTTGCAGATTGCCGAGGTGATCATCCCGGGCCATCCTGGCGCGTTCTCGGCCTGGGGTATGTTGCAGACGGATATGCAGCATGACTTCAAAGAGACGCTATACGGTTTTTGGGACCTGATATCGGTCGACGAACTGAACGCGGCGTTTTCTGCGCTCGAGGACAAAGGCCGCACGTATATGCTGGCCGAGGATGTCGCGCCAGAAAATATTCGTTTCGAACGCGGTATTGATTTCCGGTATCACGGGCAGGAATACGTTCTGACCATTCCTGTACCGGATGGTCCGATCAATATGGATCAGATACGCCAGAGCTTTGACTCTGCCTATGAGCGTCAATATGGGCATTCAAGCCCGGAAGGACGGGTCGAAATGGCCAATATCCGTCTTGCCGCGCTGGGGGTGATCCCGCGCCCTGACAGCGCCGAACCGGATTTGCCGCCGGCGCAACCGGAGCGTGGACGTGAAGTCTATTTCGGCGGTCAGCCAAGGCAGACCCGCATCATTGACCGCGCGGCCCTTGTTGAGGGTGAAATCCTCGCAGGACCGGCGATTATCGAAGAGGGCACAACGACCACCTTACTGCCTCCGGGCTGGACCGCGCGCGTCATCGAAGGCGGCCATATGGCACTCAGCAAGGGAGAGGCGGCATGAACAAGGCAGATCCGATCACCACAGAAGTGGTCCGCAACTTTGTGATCTCCTGCGCACAAGATATGAACGCATCGCTTTGGCGGTCGGCGCATTCTTCGGTGATTTACGAAGGCAAGGACAGTGCGGTCGCGTTAATGGACGAGTATGGCAACATGCTGGGACAATCCACTGGTGTCCCGCTATTCATCGGTGCCATTGATGCCTGTGTGCATGTGGTCAAAGATTACTATGGTGACGATATTCACGAGGGCGATGTTTTCATCATGAATGACAGCTACATGCAGGGCACTCATCTGCATGACGTCACTGCTGTCGGCCCGATATTTCACAATGGGGAGCTGGTGGGTTTTGGGGCGGCACGCGCCCATTGGGGCGATATCGGCGCAATGGATCCCGGATCGGTCATGGGGTCCACGAACATCTATCAGGAGGGCATCCGCCTCGGCCCCACCCGCATCATCAGCAAAGGCAAGGAAATCCGGGAATGGTACGACCACCTGCGGCTGAATACCCGGCTGGAGGATGCCACGATTGGTGATCTCGGCGCGCAGATCGCCGCCATCCGCACCGGTGAGCGCCGTCTGGCACAGCTGCTCGACCGGATCGGGTCCGAGGTGTATCGCGACGCCTGTCAGAACATCTTTGAACAAGCCCGCAAGCTGGATCGCGAGGCGATCGCCGCCATTCAGGATGGAACCTGGTCGCGCGAAGGGTGGCTGGACGATGACGGAGTGGGCACCGATCCGGTCAAAGTCTGCCTGACATTGACGATCAAAGGGGAACGGCTGACCGTGGACCTCACCGGATCTTCCGGCCCGGTCCCCGGCTCTATCAATTGTGGGATCAAGCAGACGGAGTCGCTTTTGCGTCTGGCCTATAAAACCATGATCAATCCCGAACATGCGATCACTGGCGGTTCGTTCGAGACGATGGAGGTGATCGTCCCCGACAGCTGTATGTTCAACGCAGGTGAGCCTGCGGCCTGTGAATGGTATTTCACCGGCCTGGGCCTTCTGGCCGATCTCTTCATCTCGTGCATGTCCGAGGCGTTACCGGAACGCTCGACCGCCGCGCATTACGGCGACAGCATGGTGGCAGGTTTCTTTTCGGTCGACCCCGAAAGGGGCCAGTGGATCGCGCTTGAGGCCACTGCGGGCGGATGGGGCGGACGTGCCGACAGCGACGGTGAAAGCGCACTGATCAATCTGGTCAATGGCGGTTTTCGGAACGTGCCCGCCGAAGTCTATGAGACTAAGTTCCCGGTCCGCGTGGACGAGTTTGCCATCCGGCCTGACAGCGGCGGTGCTGGTAAGTATCGCGGCGGCTGCGGCGTAATCCGACGCTATCGCATATTGGAGGATTGCTATGGAGCACTGTGGTTCGAACGGTCCAAAACACCGGCCTGGGGTCTCAATGGTGGTGGCGAAGGGGCCGGGCCATTCATCGAAATCACGCATCCGGACGGTAGCACAGAGAACATTCTCAAGATGCGCGCCCGCGCTTGCCAGGCAGGCACTGTCATAGAGACCATGACCGGTGGTGGTGGTGGCAATGGAAACCCGAAGGCCCGCGCTTTTGACGATGTGCAGCGTGATGTGGCGCGGGGTCTGGTCAGCCGCGAAGCCGCCTTGGAACTCTACGGCGTTGCAGTCTCTGAAACAGGTGAAGTGGATTTGGCCGCTTCAGAGCCCCGACAGTGACAGCCCGGTCCGTTGCCATAGCCGCGCGGGGGATCGGAGTAGCGTTTGGCGGAACGTCAGTTCTGCGCGATGTGGATGTCGATATCATGGGTGGAGAAATCCACGGGCTGGTTGGTGAAAACGGGGCAGGGAAGTCTACACTGGGCAAGGTCCTTGGCGGTTACTACACCGCCAGTACCGGGACACTGGATGTTTTTGGCGACCGGGTCGAAACCTGGGGGCCGCCCGAGGCTTTGGCAAAGGGTGTCGCCATCATGCACCAGGAGTTGCAGCTGGTTCCCGCTTTGACCGTCGCACAGAATGTGTTTCTGGGCATCGAAGATCAGCGTGGCGGAGTGCTGCGCAACACAGAAAATGCGCGGCTTGCAGTTCTGATGGATCAATCAGGGTTCTACCTGAATCCGGATGACACTGCCGAGACCCTGTCTATCGCAGATCGGCAAAAAGTGGAAATTCTGCGCGCTCTGGCCCGCGACGCGCGGGTCATCGTGATGGATGAGCCGACATCCTCGCTGGCCCGGGATCAGATCGATCATTTGCACGACACGATGCGGGCACTGCGGGACGCGGGACGGACCGTGATTTATGTCTCACATTTTCTGGATGATATTCTGGACGTGACGGACCGGATCACGGTGCTGCGCGACGGTGATCTGGTGCACACGGTGGATACAACAACTCAGATCAAGGCTGATCTGGTTTCGGCCATGTTAGGTGGTGGTACATCCGAGACGCCTTTCCCGCGCAAACGCAGGCCTTCAGATCCTGCTCCGCTTCTGGAGGTGCGCGATCTTCGAAGCCCCCACGGGGTCAATGGCGTGGATCTGACCATCGGCGTGGGAGAGATCGTGGGTCTGACCGGCCTCGTCGGAGCAGGCCGGACCGAGATCGCCCGTGCGCTGGTCGGCGCTGATCCCTCAACGGGCTCCGTGGTGCTCGAAGGTACATCTTTTGACGCGCGCAGCCCTGCGCGTGCGACTGACCGGGGCGTTGTTCTTGTGCCCGAGGACCGGCGCAAGCAAGGCTTGGTGATGACCATGCCGACGCGCGCGAATGTGACATTGCCCCATCTCAAACGCTTTTCTCTTCACGGTGTCCTTTCGTTCCGACGCGAGCGCCAGCAGGCCAAAGACACGATCAGGACTTTTCAGGTACGTCCAGACAGCGTGGATGGCGACATCTCACGCTATTCGGGGGGCAACCAGCAGAAGATCCTGATCGGGAAATGGCTGGTAGATGACCCAAAGGTTGTAATCTTTGATGAACCCAGCCGTGGTGTGGATGTCGGAGCCCGGCAACTGATCCATGACGCGATTGCAGAGCTTGCTGCGCGCGGTGTCGGAGTTCTGCTGATTTCCAGCGAGATTGAGGAAGTTCTGGGCGTCGCCCATCGCGCCTGCCTCGTTGATCGCGGCCGCATCCGGCTCCAGGTCAGCACCGACGACGTGACACCCGCTGACGTGCTGAAATTGCTGTTCAAGTATCAATCCGACAAGACCGAGAGCATCCCGGCATGACAAAGATCGCAGTCCTCAGATTCTGCCAGACCTACGCCGTTCTCCTCATGATTGCCCTGTTGATTCTGACGCTGACGCTGTTGTCCGACAGTTTTCTGACCGTGGGAAACCTGTTGAACATCCTGAACCAGAATGCACCGCTGGCAATCATGGCTTCAGCCATGACACTGGTGATCATCGCGGGCGGTTTTGATCTGTCCGTGGGCGCCATCTTTGCCGTGGGCGCGGTGTGTTCAGCCTGGGTGGCTCTTCATGTTGATCCCTATCTCGGCCTTCTGATCGCGCCGGTCGTCGGGTTGTGTCTGGGGCTGCTCAACGGCTTTGTCATCACCACACTTAATGTGCATTCCTTTCTGGCGACGATTGCGACAAGTCTGATTTTCAAAGGCGTTGCGATTGTCATCTCGGACGGGAGGTTGATCCCGGTGCGCATGGACGCATTCACATGGATTGGACGTGGTAAACTGGGCGGTGTGTTCCTGTCGATCTGGGTATTGGTGATCTTTGCGCTGATCCTCACCTTTGTCCTGACGCGCACCAGCTTTGGCCGCAAGGTGCTGGCCGTGGGTGGCAATGCCGACGCTGCGATCCTCTCGGGCATTCGCGCCAACCGTGTGCGTATTGCAACCTTTGCAATTGCAGGGCTCGCGGCAGGTTTAGCCTCGGCGATAGCAACATCTCGTATTTCCATGGGACAAGCCTCGGCCGGAACCGGATTTGAGCTTCAGGCGATTGCCGCGGTGATCCTGGGTGGCACCAGTATCTACGGCGGGGTTGGTGCAGTCTGGCGCAGTATCGCAGGAGTCTTTCTGCTGGCACTGATCAACAACGGCTTCAATATCCTGAATGCCGACCCGTTTTATCGCGACCTAACAACCGGGCTGGTGATTTTGGCGGCGATTGGTATCAGCTCAGCAGGAAACAAAAGCCGCTGAAGCCATCGCCAGGGTTCTGTCGCAATCTTTTGTTTCAGGTTGACGGCACAGAAAAAACGCTTGAATTCATGCTGTGGCAGCGTTGTGTGGCGATTAGGACGGCCCCAGGACGAAGCCGCTTTCGCGGCAATGGCGCTTGTGTTGAGCGTTCTTCTTCCCAACAGATTTAGGCTCATTTTGAGAACTGGGTTTTCCGCCTGACGATTGAGTTTTCTCAATCGGACAGGAGGTTTCCATGACACAGGAGAAGATGAGCCCGCTGCGTGCGCGGATGATGGAAGACATGCGCATTCGCGGGATGGGCGACAAGGCCCAGAAGTCGCATATCAGGGCGATCAAGGATTTTGCCAAATTCTTGAGGCGATCGCCGGATACCGCAAGTTCGGATGATCTTCGGGCGTATCAGTTACACATGACCGATACAGGGGGTCACGCCGTCGACCTTCAACACGCGGATCGTGGCGCTGCGATTTTTTTTCGGCATCACCTGTGGGCGCGAAGACATGAAGCGCTTCATGCAATTCAAGACCCAGCCGAAGAAGCTGCCGGTGGTGTTCAGCGTGCGGGAGGTTTCGGACCTGCTGATGGCGACACCGGGGCCCGGGCTGAAGTACCGAGCTGCGCTCAGCATTTCCTATGGCGCGGGATTGCGCGCCTCGGAAGTGTGCAACCTCAAGATCAGCGACATCGACAGCAACCGGATGCTGATCCACGTCGATCAGGGCAAGGGCGGCAAGGATCGCAAAGTGATGCTGTCACCATCCCACCGATCACTGATTAATCAGCGGTTCATCCCCGCGTGTGCGGGGAACACATTGCTGCCGCCATCATATTTGATCTACTAAACGGTTCATCCCCGCGTGTGCGGGGAACACGAAATCGCAGCGGACCAGATCGGCCCCCGGCCCGGTTCATCCCCGCGTGTGCGGGGAACACCCTTGAGAGCCGCCTCCGCCTCCGCCCTGGTGCGGTTCATCCCCGCGTGTGCGGGGAACACCCGGGCGCTTCCTGAAGCTTAAGCATAGCGCGCCGGTTCATCCCCGCGTGTGCGGGGAACACATTTGTTTACGGTAGAGTCGGGGAGAGGCGCGCCCTGCTGTAGGTGTGGGGAGTAGCTGTTATCCGGCGGCTTTCGCGTAGTGCCGGTGCCTCAGTCCTCACCATGGCCACGTTTCCTCGTCCCCGCTCATCAAACCGGACGTGCGGCTTTCCCGCATCCGGCTTTCCGACAGGTCATGCCTTCGCCCACGGAAGGCCCTTCGTCATTGGCGCAAGGCGTAGCAAGCCGTAGGTGTTCCACAGCCGTTCGTCCGGGTAGCGCACATACTTCCCAGCTTTCACCTTGTGCTTTCGACAGAGCCATTGTCGCAGCCGCTTGGTCGTGTGCGCATCAATCGCCGCATAGGCCGAACTGACTTGTCCGAGGTGGTAATAGTTCGCCCAGCCGGACAGCATCCAGTTGAGACGGCGCACCATATCCCCAGAACTCATCAGCCCATACTTTGCAGCGGTCTGCGCACTGATCTTACGGCAGATGCTTTTGACGCTCGCCTTGCTGGGTTTGGTGCCAATATAGGCACCCCCCTGCGGGCGGTAGTTGCGTCCGATGCGATACCCCAGAAACTCAAGCGCCTCTTCCGGGCATCGCAAGCATCGGGTCTTTTCGTCGTTGATCGCCAGTTTCAGACTGTCCATGATCTGCCTGACCGCCGCCAGCATTTCTGCCGCCGGGGCCTTGCCGAGAACACAAAAGTCGTCCGCATAGTTCACGATCTCTGACCGAAAGCGCCGGGCGTAGCCCAGCACTGTCCAGCCCAGAATGAACCGGCGCATGTAAAGGTTGCTGAGGAGCGGTGAGATGGGGGCACCTTGGGGTGTTCCCTTCCGCTCGTGGCGGGCGCGGTTCAAGCGGCGCTTGCCGCCCTTTCCGTCCTCCTCTTCTACCGGCATTTCCAGCCATGCCTTGATGAGGCCGAGCATCCGCCCATCGCTCACGCGGCGGGCAATGCTCTTCATCAGTTCGGCATGGGGGATTTCGCCGAAGTAGTTGGACAAGTCGCCGTCTACAACCTCGTTATGTCCGGTATTCACAAGCCGATGAATGCGATTGACCGCATCCGTCGCGCTCCGTTCCGGTCGGTAGGCATATTGCTCCGGTTGCAGATCGGCCTCAAAGATCGGCTCAAGCACAAGCGTCGCCGATGTCTGCGCCACCCTGTCCCGTATGCAGGGAATGCCCAATGGCCGGAACTGGCCGGGCTGTTTCTTCGGGATCAGAACCTGTCGCACCGCTTTTGGTGTGTAGGTTCCGTCCTTCAAGTCCTGCGACAATTCCCCGAGCCATTGCTCCACGCCATACGCTTCGATGTGGTCGACTGTCTCTCTGTCCACCCCGGCGGAGCCGCCATTCAGGCGCACCCTGTCCCAGGCTTCCGTTAGAAAGTCCATTCGCCACACCTTGTCGATGAGGGCGTGAAAGCGCCGGTCGGGTTCTTCCTTCGCTTTCGCATGTAGCATGGTCTGGAGTTTCTGAACACGTTGTGACCCTGTTAGGTTTTGACCAGTGGTCATGCCTTGCTTCCTTCTCCATACTCTTCTGAAGTCAGGCCCCTTTCCTCGACCGGCATTACCCGGCGTCCTCGGTACTACGGGCCTGTCCGCCACCCTGTCGGCCCGGTCTGTCCCTTGCGGGGAACCGGTTGGCGTGCGCGCGCCACCGACAGGGCTTCCCGTGTTGCCACGTTTTCCATCTTCCATACGTGCCGACGCCAATACCCCGGCGGGAACAGACTGGTGCGTATGTCGCTTGCTTCCCAGTCTGTCGTCGGACTTCCCCAGATACGTGGTGGGTCGTCTCCCGCATTAACCTTTTCGAGGCCTGCTCGGCGTTCACTCGCGTTCCGGCCCGCATGGTCGCTGAGTTGCTCTCGCAACCCTTCTACCTGAGTGCTTCAGACCATGTCGTTACCTCCGTGATCCGCTCAGGCTGCTACCAACCGAAGCGACAATTGTTAGGCGGGATTCGCACCCGCTAGGAAAACGCGCCTTTCCACGGCGCACGTAGAAGACCTCATTGACCAGCAAAGTGGCATCGTTCGCGCCGATCCCTTTGAGCTGGCTGAGTGTCGCAATCTTTGCGGCCACCTGTTCATCGCTGCCTGCGACCGTATCAGCTATCGCTATCGTTGCGCCCTTGCAGGCAACTTCGTCACGTTCAGCCTCAACCTCCGCAATCTGTTTCTCGGCCAGTTGCATCCGATCCAGAATCCGCAATATTTCCTTGCGGGCCTGTGCAGGGAACGGCGTCCCATAGGCGGTTTTCACCTCATTGAACCGCGCTTCAAAGTCTTTGCTCCGAGGGTCGAGATCGAAGATGCCGTGCAGCTTCAGCAACCCCTTGATCGAGTTTGTTTTAGATGTTCGATCTTTGACCAATCGATTACGTTCTCGAAGCAGACGTTTACGGTCTTCCTGTTCAACATTCGGAACACGCACCTGGCTGAGAACCGAACTGTCGCCTCGATCATGCGCTAACAGCGCCCGCACCATCTTCTTGGCATCGATCCGGTCGGTCTTGCGCTGTTTAGCCTTGCGATTGACCAGCAAGCTGGCCGGATCCAGTACGATTGTCTCAATCGACATGAACTGATCCAGCCAGCGGGCCAACCAGAAGCCTTCATAACCAGCTTCATAGCAGCAAAGGACGCGCACCTGCTGGCCAAGCACTCGCTCTGCCCTGGCCTGTTGTTCTTCGATCAGGGTTTTGAGGGCGTCCGTGTCTGCCGCTGGAAGCACGTGCAGGCCGATCCGATCCCGGGTCGGGCTTTTAATCCCGACCACCCAAGACTTGCGTGATATTTCCACTGCGACGTAGACCGTGTTATTCTCGCCGAAGACTGGTGCTGGGCTGGTGTTCGAGATGGACATTTCGTTCTCCTATTTCGTAGATTACGGCGCGATCTTGGCACCAGTCGCCGCTTTCTCATAGGATCTCGGGAACCGATTTGGACATGGTATAGCGATGACGGTCTCTGCGCCGATCACGGATGGAAGCCAGCACCTGGCAGGGACATATGAGGTGAGCCATCACAGAAGTGGGCTGGGCAAAACAATCAAATCTGAAAACGCCCCAAAGGGCACGTTGCTCAATGCCATCCCCGCGATCCTGTAGCGCTTCGCGGCTGATGTCGCGCGCTTGACAACCCAGGACCCGTTATGGAAGCGGGATTGTGGGAGAGTACCAGCGTCGCTGGAAGCCACCCGGATATAAGTTTGGTGATGCGCAAACGAAGCTCAACCGTTGCAAAGAAACGTTCCGACACGAAATCTCAAGCCAGCAATGCCGCCTGAACGAAGGAAAACGAAATGCTCTAAAATGTCAGATCACGGGCTTGACAACCGGTTCCTCATATAAGCCTACTTGAGCGAGATGTCGTTCTTTCTGTCGAGATCGACAGCAAAATCCATGGCCGGGAGATCAGGACTGACGATGGCTGGATCATCAAGATCGGATGAGGTCTGGACTTCTACCAAAGACCCGAAGGCTGGTTCATGATCGGCGCGAATGACTTTTCTATGAGACCATACCTGGAAACCAAGATCGATATCTTCTAGCAGACTTAGCATGTTCCGCTTTGTTCACACTGCTGACCTTCATCTTGATGCTCCACTTCGCAGCCTAGCGCTGAAGGACAAAGACCTTGCTGATCTTGTTGGCAACGCAACCAGGCGCGCACTCGAACGTATTGTGGACCTCTGCTTGGAGGAACAAGTCGATGCTCTACTGATCGCAGGTGATCTGTACGACGGCGACATGAGGAGCATGAAGACTGCTGCATTTCTAGTGAGCGAAATGGAGCGTCTGCACCGTGCTGGCGTTTCAGTTTTCATGATCAGGGGCAATCACGATGCAGAAAGCGTTCTCACTCGCGAGCTCGAGTTCCCACCTAATGTCCACGTTTTCACAGGGCATGGCGGTACTGTGGAACTCACTGATCAAGGTGTGGCGATACACGGCGTTAGCTTTGCCAAGCCACTGGCCCCCGAAAGCCTTCTTCCAAAATACAAGGAACCTGTGCCGGGTTCATTCAACATTGGCATGCTCCATACGAGCTTGGCGGGTGCAGCCGGGCACGACACATACGCGCCTTGCAGCACAAATGATCTTCAGTCACATGGCTTTGACTATTGGGCACTAGGTCATATTCATCTCCGACGAGTGCATTCTGAGGCTCCGTACATTGTTATGCCTGGGATACCACAGGGACGAGACATTGGCGAAGCCGGTCCAAAATCCGTCACCCTTGTCACTGTCAATGACGGCTACGTTTCTCTAGAAGAACGCTTTACTTCTACTGTGGAATTCGACCGCAGGGCGATCAATCTCGATGCTGTTGATGATTGGAGAGATGCTCTCGAGATCGTCGATACTGAGATAAAATCGGCCGCCATGACGCACTCGGACCATACCGTCTTGCGTCTTGTGCTTGTGGGCGCGTCTCCCCTTGCTTGGCGGCTACGGCGAGACCACGATTTGCTTTTGGAACAAGTGTCAAACCTTGCCCGTGTGCAGGGTTCTGTCTGGATCGATAAGATCATCAACCGCCTATCTCCGCCACCAGCGCCTGCTACCGGCGATGACCCGCGACGAGAACTCGCGACATTGATGGACGGGCTTGCAAGCGATGACACCTTCTTGATGCGCGCGGAGCAAAATGCTGAGGAGTTAATAGCTGATCTTCCCCCTGAGCTTCGGCAAACATTTGGCGAGAGCGAAGCCGATCATACGGATGCCATTCGTAAACTCCTCAAAGAAGGTATCAAGGACATTACGGCCCGGATGATGGCGGGCAACGTCGAGGTCCGATCATGAGGTTGCGTCGGCTTGATCTAACCCGGTTCGGTCATTTTACCAACTTCTCGCTCGATTTTGGTCCAAGTGAAGAGGGCAAGCCAGACCTGCATATCATTTTCGGACCGAATGAAGCAGGCAAGACAACATCATTTGATGGCTATCTCGATCTCCTCTTCGGTATCCCTGCGCGGAGCAAATATAACTTCCTGCACGACTACGAAAACATGCGCGTTGGGGCTGTGCTGGAGATCGAAGGAGCTCCGACTGAACTCGTTCGGATCAAACGCAACAAGAATGACCTCATCACGCCTTCAGGAGATTTGGTCATCCCCGCCCAACTCCTGCATGCGCTGGACGGGATCGACCGCGATCAGTATCAGGCAATGTTCTCACTTGATGATGAGACCATTGAAGCTGGGGGCGACGACATACTCGCGAGCCAAGGAAACTTGGGCGAGCTCCTATTTTCGGCTGCTGCGGGGCTATCCGATCTTGGTTCAGTTCTTGAAACTGCCAGGGCGGAAGTGGACCTCTTCCATAAAAAGCGGGCCAGAAAGACGGAACTCGCTGACGCAAAGCGCGCGTTGAAAGAACTGCATGATGAAATCCGCGAACTTGATGTACCCGCGAGCAGCTTTCGAAAGCTGAAAGAAGAGCGTGATAGCGCGCAAAAGCTCATGGAAGGGGCGAAGACGGCGCGCGATGGGCTGCTCAACGAAAGACAACGCTTGGACGCGATGATCGAATGTATTCCGCTCATGCGTTCACTCCACGAACATGAAGATAAGCTCGCCGATACCGCGGCTTATCCGAGCCTGCCGGAAACTTGGGCGACTGAAGCGCAGGAGTTGAAGCTGAAGCAAGTCGAAGCACAAACCGAGTTCCGGCAAGCAAACCTTCGGCTAACAGCAGAGGCAAAAAAGCGGGATTATTTTGAAATTGATGACAAAATCCTAGAGGCCGCAGAAGCGCTTAAGATCCTTTTGGATGCACCTAAATCACGCGCCCAGACTGCTGAAGAAGATCTACCCAAGCGAGAAGCCGAGTTAGTTGGACTAGAGGAAGAGATTGCTGATTTGGCAGCGGAGCTGAAACTTGAACATGCAGACGATGGAGTGCTGTCTGAGGTGCTTTTGTCTCAGCTTGTAGACATCGCGGGGCTATATTCTGATGTTCAAACCCGTCTGGCGACAGCCAATAAAGAGGTAGCCACTGCAAAGCAGAACTTGCAAGACCTCACAAATGAGGATGCTCTTACCCCCGAAGCCATATCTATCGATGAAAACCTGGAACAACTGCTTGCAGAGATTGAACCCGAGCGCCTGGTTTCCGAGATCGAGACAGCGAACAGAGAACTATCTTTAGCAGAAACGGCTCTGAACAAGGCTTTGGCTCAGCTAGCGCCATGGAAAGTTGAGGTGGCCGATCTCCAATTGCTGAGTTTCACAGAACGCGAGGCCAAGCGAACAGCGGAGCGCTACGATGACCTGCTTGGCAAGTTAGATAAAGCAAAGTCAGCTAAGGAAGACGCCGAGGTAGAGCACGATCAGCGGTTAGCGCGACTACAAACGCTTGAAACAGGGGATGCAGCTTCCGTCGATGATGAAGCGAAACATGCGCGCGCTGAGCGAGACGATCTTTGGGCCGAGCACTGTAAAGACTTTACCGAAAGCTCTGCGATCAGTTTTGAAAATGCGTAATCATCCGGTGAGCACCGCAGCTATTCTGCCTTGACGTTTTCTGGATGTTACTCTTTGTGTTTCCAGTTCCAGGGTAGTAATTCATGGACACGGGAAACGCGCATATCAGGGAGCCGCTTGAGAACATCGGCCAACCAGGCCTGCGGATCAA
This sequence comes from Paracoccaceae bacterium, assembly GCA_965242975.1. Lineage (GTDB taxonomy): Bacteria > Pseudomonadota > Alphaproteobacteria > Rhodobacterales > Rhodobacteraceae > JAPPHA01. Next base: position 696,372 of record CBDETS010000002.1, read on the forward strand.
TGTCGTTCATTTTTGCGGTGATAATCAACGTGTACATGAAGGCTGCCCGCTGCCCACCACGTTCCGATCCGGCGAATAACCACGACTTCCGACCCAGAGCTGCACCGCGCAGCGCGCGTTCGGCAGCGTTGTTGGTCAGGCAAATCCTGCCATCATCCAGAAACGCGGTGAATGCTTCCCAACGGCCCTCTTTTCCGATCATGTATTTGATCGCTTTGGCGACAGGGTTGTGTTTGGACATCCGTGCGCGCTGGTCGATGAACCAGGCATGCAACTCTTCGCACAACGGGCGGACCAGGCTCTGGCGCGCGGCGTGACGGTCTGCGGCACTCAGGCCATTCAGTTCGCGTTCGATATCGAAGATCGCGTCGATCTTGCGCACAGCTTCCAGCGCGACCGGTGATATCTGATGGGCGGGCTTGTTCTTGCGAACGTTGCCAGCAATGTCGGCCAATTCGAAGAATTTGCGCCTCCCGTGCGCCCAACAAAACGAAGGGGTTACGGGACCGGGATCCCGGTCCGGGTCGTACAGACCGTTGTAACCTGCATAGACGTCAGACTGTAGAACACCCTGCCATCGGTTCAGATGCTTATTGGGATGTATCATTTCCCTGTCGCGGGAAAAATGAAACAGCGCGGCCGGGGGCGCTCCCCCATTGAACGGCTTGTCATCACGCACATAGGTCCAAAGCCGCGCGGTTTTGGTGCCACCGCGCGCCAGCAACGGTACCGTGGTGTCGTCCCCGTGCAATCGGCCAGCGGCCAGAACGTGCTTTTCAATCAGCGCGTGGATCGGGGCCAGAGCAACGGCTGCATGCCCGACCAGATCGGCCAAGGTGGACAGGCTGAGGTCTACGCCTTCGCGCGCAAACCGTTCGGCCTGACGATTGAGGGGCTGATGCTGACCGAATTTTTCAAACATGATCATGGCGATCAGGCTGGGTCCGGCCCATCCTCTGGGAATGGTGTGAAATGGCGCGGGAGGCTGGCTGATCTTCTCGCACTCCCGGCAGGTGAACTTCTCGCGGACCGTCTGGATCACCTTCCACTGCCGGGGGATGACCTCCAGCGTCTCGGTCACATCTTCACCCATCTTTACGATCCGGCTGGAACCGCAGCAGTCGCACTGCGTCGGGGCCGGAACCACCACGCGCTCACGCGGAAGGTGATCGGGAAACGGTTTGCGCGATGATTTGCGACGGGTGAAGCCTTTGACAATGGTCGTTTCACCTGTTGCCTGCTGTGCGGCCAAGTCGTCCTCGGTCGCACTGGCTTCCAGTTCCTCAAGCTGCAACTCCAACTGATCAATCAGCCGCTTGCTACGTTCCGAGGACACCCCGTATTTGTCCCGCCGCAGCTTGGCGATCTCAAGCTTCAACTCTTTGATCAGCGCCTCGGAACAACTGACCGTGGCGCGCACCTGTGCCAGTTCGGTCTCAGCTGCACGCGCCCGCGCGGCAGAGACCTCTGCATGGGCCTGCGAAGAGGCCAGCGCAGCACGCAATTCAGCGATTTCCAAGGCAGCATCCGACATGGTCGAAAGTTACTATATCGACCCGGAAAAGCCCATGGGAAACAGCAGGATAACGGCGATTTATCCCGCTTTTTCTGGCCGTTGCGTCCAGCGCGGATTGCGCCAGTCAATCCCCTCCAGAAGATAGCCCATCTGCGCCGAAGAAATCGCTACCGCATCACCCGAACCGCTCGTGGGCCAGATGAACTTCCCCGCCTCCAACCGCTTCAGATACAGCGACATGCCAACCCCATCATGCCACAATATCTTCACCAGATCGCCACGACGTCCCCGGAAACAAAAAATCTCCCCGCCATGCGGATCACGTCCAAGCCCCTCCTGAACCTGCAGCGCCAGCGTGTTCATCCCCCGGCGCATATCCGTCACGCCCCCGGCTATCCAAACTTTTACACTTGCTGGAAAAGCAATCATGACGGCTCCAATACAGTCAAAAGGCGCGACAGGAGATCCGGATCAATCGTAACCGCTACGGACAGTTTGCGCCCGTTCACCAGCAGGATATCTGCCTTTTGGCCTTCAGTTTCCGCGCCCGCAGGATTGCCCAACTCTTTGGAGCCTCCAATGGAAGGCCCAGGATCAGAAGCAACTATGGGAACAAACTGCGGCTGGGCTCCAGGCCCCGACAAAATGCCGTCACGATATTGGCGCCGCCACCGGGACAGGGACGACCGACCGACGCCGTGACGTCGGGCCGTCTCAACGACGCTGCTCTCATGGCTTTCTTCTACAAGCCGGAGCTTCTCTTCATCCGAAAGGTGACGACAGGGGGGCTGAGTTCCAACAGAAACCAGGCCAACTTCTATGGAGGGGCTTTCATCATACATTCCATAACCGTAAACACGGATAATCAAATCAGCTAGACGGCCTCCGCCGAAGCCTTACGAAAATGCAATGGCGAAAGACGATGCTCTGCAAGAGGCTCGACTCGGCTTCGCAGATAAATTGGCGCGTCTCAAAGAGCTGGAGATTGAGGTAGCTGGAGCGAAGACCGCCCTTGAAACCCGCACTGGTCACTTTGAAGCGGTAGAAGCGTCACTGACGGAACAGACCGAGGCTACGGCCTCTTTGCTAAACAAACTCCATTTGCCAGTTGATTTCGATCCAAGAGACCTACCCGCATGGCAGTCCCATCTCTCACAAGCACAGCAATGCCAGTTGGACCTAGACGCAAAGAGAACGGCGGCAAAAGATGTGCAGGAAAGGGCGGCGAATGCAAAGCTCAAACTAAAGAGCGCGCTCTGTATCACCGATGATGCGCCGAGCTTTAGGGAACTTAGCAGTCAGGCGCGCGCGCAGGTCCCACTGGTCACCAAAGCGCAAGCGCAAATCGAGGGTCACCAGCTTGCGCTTCAGAAAGCCGAAGAGGAGGTTCAGAGCAGAGAGGCCGACGCTGCAGAGCTGTCCAAGGCGTTATCCGACATCAAGAATAGCTGGGATCGCGAAGTCGTGGCGCTTCCCCCTGCCCTACAGGGCCTGAAGCAGTTTCGCTGGAAGGTCTCGACCTTGCGTAGACTGACCACGAAAGATGGCGACAAGCGCCAGCTTGAGCGTCGAATCAAAGCAATGACGGAAGATCATAAGCGCTTTGTCGAAGAGACCGAAAAGCTTGCTGAAAGCGTGGACGAACCGAAAGATGCAAAACCTCTCGTTTTGGCAGAGCGTTTGAAGCGTCGCCTCGATCAAGCCGAAAAAACTCAGGATCGATTTGATGACGTCACTTCAAAAATCGAAGACGCACAAGAAACGGCTCGGAAAGCTCAATCGGTTCTGGATGCAATTAATAACCGTTTGATGCAAATGGCAGAACCACTTTGCGATGTTCGTACTGTCAAAAACTTGGACGACTTGATAGACGCGCTTCGGCACGCGTCCGAGGTAGATCAAGCAAACCAGGATGCAGCCGACTTACGCAAGCGTATTCTGACACGATTGGGCGTGGACGATGTGCCGGAAGCCCAAAACCTACTTGCTGATCAGACCATACCGGAGTTGGAAGCACGTCGCGAAGGGATTGGAAAAGACCTTGAGGATGCCGAAGCGGACTATGCCCAAAAGGTCGGGGATTTGCGTGCGGCAAAGGACGCGCTCGAGAAGATTGGTGGAGACAACGCCCCAGCCCAACTGGATGAGAGACGCCAAACGCTTTTGATTGATCTCGAAGATCGGACGAAGGCCGTACTTCGGCTTCGATTAGGGGTTCTTGCAGCAGAGCAAGCGCTTTCCAAATACAGAGACGACCACCGCAGCAAAATGCTAGCGGACACCGAAGCAGCGTTCCGCACCTTAACAGCAGGCGAGTACAGCGAGCTACGAACACAATCGGATGGCCAGCGCGAAATACTGCTCGCTCTGCGCAAACGCGACGGACGGTCGATCACAGTAGCTGAAATGTCAAAGGGCACGCGGTTCCAACTTTACCTTGCGCTTCGCCTCGCAGGGTATCGGCAATACAGCGCAAGCGGCACGACGCTGCCGTTTGTAGCTGACGACATCATGGAAACCTTCGATAACACACGTACTGCCGCAGCGCTTGGGCTATTGAGAGAGATTTCGATGCAAGGTCAGGCGCTGTATTTCACACACCACGAACATGTAGTTGATCTCGCGAAGAACGTTTGCGGAGACAGTGTGATAGTCCATGAAATCTGATCCACCAGTCGATAATTTTATACCACTCAGTAATTTAGAGGTCATGAAACGAGATAAGCTATATGGTTCTCAAATTGATAATGCTCCCAGCGTGAGGGCCGTATGAGTAAGTTTATTTTTAAGATTAATCCGGAGCACTGCCCCGCCGACACTTTTGACAATCGCTGTCCTGAACTTTGGGAAGCAGGTCAGTTTGATGTGCCGTGGCCCCGTACTCTTGATGGACGCCGTCTAAAACCTCACGAAGTAAAAGCCGGGGACGAATGCTGGATATGGCTTCATGTTAAACACAGGAAAGAAAGAGACCGTCTGAGTCCTGGTCTTGTCGGAAGGGCGATTATTAGTTCGGCGGCTGAGAATTCTAATGTCACCTCAGACGACAAGCGTTTGTCCGTTCATTTTTCAGATGTGATTTTCTTTACACGACCAATCCTAAGAAAAGGATTCGAAGAACACAAAGAGCGTAGCGAAGCAGCTATGAATCTGTTGAGGCATACTACCCGCAGAGTAGCTGCGCTGACAGATGATCAAGCAACGGAATTCGAAAATTTCGTAAACTGGATATATGAAGCTAAGATTCGTCAAATTGAACAGTATACAGGAAGCGCTTCTGCATCTTCCGGATCAGAGTCCTCAGCGGACTCTGGAAGCCCACGGGAGCGCGAAAAGACGGCTAGCACAAGTCAGGGATACGAGTCTGACCCAGCGGTTCGACGCGCAATCGAACTACGTGCAATGGAGGCCGCAACTAGAGCATACGAACGCAATGGATATCAGGTTGAAGATGTTTCAGAGAACTGTCCGTATGACCTTCTGTGTTCTAAGCCGGGGGCCAAGCAGCGGCGGGTCGAGGTCAAAGGAACAAGAGGCTCTGCCTCTGTTGTCACTCTGACAGCAGGCGAGGTAAACGCTGCTCGAGAGCCCTCCGCCATTACTGATCTCTTCATTGTGAGTGAAATACAGGTCTCTGTTCTGCACGGTAATCCTGTCGCGTCACGTGGCAAGACGCATGTCATTCAGGGGTGGGTTCCGAAGGATCTAGACCTTGAACCGACACAGTACCGGTACAACGTTCCGACTTCGCAGCCTGAGTAGCTCGACTATGTTTCAGGAAAAAAATGGTGCCGCAGAAGGGACTCGAACCCCCGACAGTATAAAGATACCTGGTTCGATGCCCCGTCTCAAAAGCTTGTCTATTGATTTTCCAGGTATCCGTGTCCGTGTGATACGGATATCGCCCCCGGGCTGCTGCGCAGCAGCCCGGGGGCGGCGGGAATGGATCGCTAAAACGCGAGTACGTCCAGGTCTTGCGGTTACTGGAAAGCTTCGAGATGGACCACGTCCACGGTGCCGTGCGCCAGGCGCTCGATCTCGGCGCAATTGGCTATGATGCGGTTAAACACCTGGTTTTGTGCCGGATCGAACGCCGCCCACCCAAGCTGGACCTTGATGTCTACCCGTTTTTGCCGACAGCCCAAGTAGAGACGACGAAAGCAGCAAGCTATAAAGTGCTGATGTCCGAGGTGATTGAAAATTATTTCGCAAAGATAAAGGAGTTCAGGGGCATAGCCACTCGGTACGACAAGACAGACACCAGCTATGCCGCCAACTGGTACCTCTGCGCAACGATCATTGCCGCCAGATAATTGTCAACAGGCCCTAGTCGCCAGCCCCTGATGGGCTGAGTACGTGAGGCAGATTGGCACTTGGGACTGCACTGGACAAAGTATCAAGTTGGCAATCACAGCAACGGCGTTGTGCATTGAACACGTATGGAAGGCAGAGCCCGGTGATGACATATAAGCTACGCAGAAAGGCACGGACGCGCCAAACACATGATGAAACATAATCTTCTTAGAACCAGGGCCATGACACCTGTGTGCTCTGCATATGACTGGCCCCGCGAAAACCAAATCGGTCTCGCGGCGCGCCCGGTTGCCAATGCAGCGCTTGAAACGGATAGGGCCATTACGGAAGGAAAGGTCAGAAAAAAACGCGCAAAACCGCAGTATTGGCGATGGTACAGCGCCCTCAGGATACAGTTCCGGGCACTCCAGCCGGTGAGGCACGGGCCGCCGTTGTATCCAGTCTTTCATGTAATGATGTGGAACTGATCGCCGAACATCAGATCCCGCCAGAGACCACTCTTGTCAGCGACGAATGGAAGGCGTTTATGACGTTCGGCGAAAGCTTCGCCCGACATGAAAGCGTCAATCACTCAAGCGGCGAATATGTCTGCGGCTCGGTCCATATCAATTCGACCGAAGGGTTCGGTTCACGGGTCCAGCGCACAATTACCGGTGTCTTTCATCACATCAGTTTGAAACATGCGGACCTGTATTTTAACGAAATCGGTTTCCGCTGGTCTCAACGTGTCGTGACCGGAACATCCACCCGGAAAAACCATAAAGGACGCAAAATCACCCGAACCCTCTGGTCCCGCGTGTCTCCGGCCCTGCAATTGCCAAACGTCTTTCGAACCAGCGTTGGACGACAGATGCGCAGAACTCCAGACGGCGGTATCATCATCAAATCGGAGATTGCGTTGTTTGGTTGATAAAGGCCTTGGGACATAAGCGGACAAAATGGGAACATACAGGTTTTGCAGGCAGTTTTCTCGCTTGGGTTGTTGTAAGGGGGTCTATTGTCCTATGCGGCGAACAATCCGGCGTCCGGATTTTTGAGTGATAAGTATCCGACAGTGTTTTCCGACAGGTCCAATTGCCAGTTGACGTCACCTGAAAGGATGATGTGTTCCCAACCGAGCGGAGCCAGATGCGGGATCAGATGGTGCGGAATTTTTTCGCCTTTCTCCTGAAGGGTGGAACGCCGGTTGAACGCTCTGGCTGACCGCGAGAGCGTAGCACTGGGGATTATCGTCCGGCGGGTGCTGGCTGCCGGCCTGCCTCTGGTCGAGGTTCCGGACATCGACAAGGCCGGTGCCCGCGCGGCCATGGCGCAGGCGCGGATATGGTGGGAGGACCTGCCCCCTGACCAGCGCCGTGCGTGGAAGGCGCGCCTGCCCGGTCTGAAAAGGCGCAAGCTCATCGCATCGGCCTGGACTGCTGCGAGTTGGGAACGGACGCAGGGGGTGTGACGGTGTTTTTCGTTGTCGAGGATCGGCTGGTTCAGGAGGACAAGGCCACCGTTGTGCGGATGATCCTCTGTTCCAGCCGGGAGCAGGCCGCGCATTGCGCGGCGGAGATCGCGGCCTCCACTGCGCGCCTTGCCGGGTGCAAGCTGGTGGTACCGAGCGTCTTCAGCCGAAGATAAAGTCGGCCTCGGTCAGAAGATGTGCGCCAATCCCTTCGACCGTCACCGACGACTCGTCATAACCCGCGACCGTGATCACGGCATTCCCGTGGTCGTTCTCGATCGTCAGGTCCTCCCAGGTGACATGTCTGGCGAACTGCAACTGGTCATATCCGTCCTCGAAGTCTTTCACGCGATCCTGCCCGAAGGCCGAATTTCTGAACATGAAAACGTCACTGCCACCATTACCCCACAGGCTGTCATTGCCCTTGCCGCCAAAAAGCGTGTCGTCACCACGACCGGCAAAAAGCTTATCATCGCCACGACCGCCCCTGAGCGTATCATCGCCGCGCTTTCCATCCAGAAAGTCATTACCCCGACCGCCATGGATCAAGTCGTCACCGAAAGCCCCATTGACATAGTCATCGCCCTTGCCGCCGTAGAGACTATCCTGACCTCTGCCCCCATCCAGTGCGTCGTTCCCGCCACGACCCCTGAGCAGGTCATTTCCAGCGAAAGTTGTTAACACTTCCGCCTCGTCCGTGCCGACAAGCGTATCGTCGCCGTAAGTGCCTTCGTATCGCGCATTTGCTTCCGTCATATCTTTCTCCAGTCCAATCTGAAAACAGGCAGTGTATAGGGAAATTGTTGACCGGTCTAAATTATGACCTAGGGTCAACGTAGCTGACATTTCCGTGACCCGCGTGTCAACGCGCCAAAAATAACCGGACCTGATACGGTAATGTAACCCACTAAACACGCAAGCCCAACAAGGTCACGGTTCAGGGTAATCGACTGAACAACTTGCTGACAAAGTTGCATTTTTCTGAAGCAAAGGTTTGGAACGGTCTTTTTTCGGAGATTTGGCATGTCCTGCACCCCCAAAACCCCCACGACCCCGGACTTTCTTACGCACTTTCAAGCTGTCGAGGATCCGCGTCAGCAAACGAAAGTCAGCTATCCGCTGGGCGAAAGTCTGCTTCTGGTTCTGTGCGCTGTGATATCAGGCGCTGACGGTTGGACGTCCATCGCGCTTTATGGCCAAAAGAAACTTGAGCTTCTACGTCGTTTCCTGCCGTTTGAGACCGGAACACCGTGCCATGACCAATTGGGAATTCTGTTTTCTCGCCTGGATATGGAGGCGTTCCAACGCTGCTTCATAAGCTGGGGTGCAAGCCTGAATGGGATGTTTGGAGGGGTCGTTGCCATAGACGGTAAAACCCTGCGACGGTCATTCGATACCGGCTCCAACAAAGCCGCCATTCACATGGTTTCAGCCTGGGCCTGTGACCACCAACTCATCCTTGGGCACCGCAAGGTCGATGACAAATCCAATGAGATCACGGCCATCCCGGAATTGCTCGCACTACTGGTGCTCAAAGGTGCGGTCGTGACCATTGATGTGATGGGACGCTACCGCAAGATTTACCAGCAAATCATTGATCAAGATGCGGATTATGTGATTGACCTGAAGGGCAATCAGGGTAGCTTGCGTGAAGATATCGAACTGTTTTTTGACGAACATCTGGAGCGGGATATCGGCGGGGATTTTGTCAAGCAAAGCGAAACCATTGACGCCGATCATGGGCGGATTGAAACGCGCCGTTATACGGTCTGCTCGGACATTGAATGGCTCAGGCTTCGCCATGACTGGCCGGGCCTGAAAGCCGTCATCATGACGGAATACACACGCGAAATCAGAGGGAAATGCGAAACGGTCCGACGGCTCTACATCGCATCATTCGTTGAGAATCCAGAGAAAATGGCGCAGTGCATCCGCAACCACTGGCAGGTGGAAAACAGCTTGCATCGGGTCCTTGATGTCACCTTCCGACAGGACGTTTCTCTAGCTATATCAACAACAAGCGCACCAATTTCGGGGCGCTAACAAGAATGAAAGAGGAATTATGACAGGATTCAAGATTACAGTTGAAGAACGCGCCAGAATCTATCGAGCTGAACTAAGCACCGAAACACCCATAAAGCGACGAGTTAAAAACTAGAATCGATAGTTTTCCAAAGTGGTATTGATGTGATTCAAGCTTCCCGGGAGGAAGTATAATGACAGCACCATTGCCATCCGCGCTTCGGGCGCGGTTTCAGGAGTACATCGAAGAAGGTCTGAGCGGTCGAGCGGCCGCAGCGCGACTGAAATTATCACCGGCTACTGGCGTGCGTTGGAGACGCAAATTGCTGGACACCAGATCCATTGATCCTGAGCCGCAAGGCCGTCCACCCGGAGCCGGAAAGTTGGTTGCCCATCAAGCATTTCTCGAAGAATTAGTGGCTCAGGATGGAGACATCACCATGCCGGAACTTGCAGGTGCTCTTGAAGCCGCCACAGGCGTTGTCGCACACGCGGCTTCCATCGGTCGATTTCTTCGAAAGCTGGGGTACACATTCAAAAAAAGTCGCTGGTGGCCACCGAGCGCCTGCACGCCAGCGTAAAGGATCGCAGGCGAGACTGGTTCAAGCACCGTGTGCCAGCGATGCGCGCGCAGCCTGAACGGTTGGTGTTCATTGACGAGACCGCAGTCAAAACCAACCTGACACGGCTGCGCGGACGCGCCTTGCGAGGGCAACGCCTGGAAATGAATGCACCCTTCGGGGCATGGGGAACCCAAACCTTTATTGCGGGGTTGACCCATAACAGCCTGATCGCACCATGGGTGATCAAAGGGGCGATGGATGGGGACGCCTTTGCGGCCTACATCCGCAAAGTGCTTGTGCCGGAGTTGGAGAGCGGCACTGCCGTAATTTGCGACAATCTGGCGACACACAAAAACGCGGAAGCCGCTGCGGCACTTAGAGCGCATGGTTGCTGGTTCCTCTATCTGCCGCCTTACTCGCCTGATCTCAATCCCATCGAAATGGCTTTCGCCAAACTCAAGGCTCATTTACGCAGAATTGGCGCAAGAACCTTCGAACAAATGTTCGATGCAATCGCCGAAATCTGTGACCTCTTCAACCCAGAAGAGTGCTGGAACTATTTTTGTGAAGCTGGTTATGCCTCAGGTTAAAAGCTAGCGGCTGTAGACTTAATATTGGGCGCGTCTTTGGGGGCCTATTTGGGGTCCAGTATTGATCATTCGGCGTTCGATCTACGTCAGGCATTTGCTGTTGCAGTGCTTCTCACGAGCCTTTGGATTTTCGTGTTGGGCATCAAGTTTGCATCCCGATCGTTGGCGCTGCGGCATTTGACGCCTGCTATATTGGTGTTTGGATGTACGGCAGCATGGATATACATGATCCCATCCACGCTGAATTGGGGAGGGATCTACAATGTTCTGTTCTTCCAAGCGGTGATGATAGTTTGGGTGGCGAGCTATCTCATATCGGCATTTGTGATAATGATCAGTGATGACAGTTCGTGACGCGGGCTTACTCACTTGAATCCCGGTCCAAAAAAGAGGAAACCCGCTACCTGACGGTAACGGGTTCATTTTCTCGCGACGATGAGGGAAGACGCTGTAACGTCCGCGAACCTCAAAGCCATTTGGTCTATAGATAGTGTGTAGGCCAATAAGTGTCAATATATGGTAACAAGACGCCCGATGCCCTACACCTTCACGCCCGCCCAAATCAATGATCTTGAAGCGGTGCTCTCCCCACCCAGATTTGGCACCTATCTGCACGAAACTGGCGGCGATCGACATAGGGCCATGGAACTGTATTGCTGGAATACAGACGTGTCATCAGCGTTTTACGTCATGCTTCAGTATTGTGAGTTAGCGATCCGCAACGGCGCGGTTGAGGCTATAGAGGCGGAGTTTGGGCCGAACTGGCACTGGAACATAGGTTTCCGGCACTCGCTACCCAAGCACAAAGGCAAAAGGAACTATCAGCCAGCGGAAGATCTGAAGAACTGTGCGAACAAACACTCCACAGCGGGAAAAGTGGTCGCAGATCTGAAGTTTGTGTTTTGGCAGAACGTGTTTGTCAAAGGTCAGGATAGTCGGATTTGGAAGAAGCACTTTGCTTCAGCTTTTCCAGGATACGATAAAGCCCTGACGATTCCTCAAGCGCGGGGCCAGGTGCACGCGACGATAGACAGCATTCGCCGGTTTCGGAACCGCATTGCACATCACGAACCCATTTTTGCGCGTAATCTCGCAAAGGATCGTGATGACATACGGCGGATAGTTGAATGGCGACGTCCTGGAACCGCACAATGGTTGGATAGTGTCGAGGAAGTTACTAAATTGCTTGGTCAGCGCCCATAGACTACGCCGCAATGGGCTCGATCGCTTCCGGCACGTTTTTCTGATAATTCACCAAATCCTTTGAGACCCGATAGAACACAAGTTTTCCGTCACCGTGATCATTGAGCATCGAAAGAGCATCTTCAGCTGAAGTATCGGCCGACAGCCATCCGGAATAATTCTCTGGCCTGATCACAACTGGCATTCGATGGTGCAGATCCCCGATGTTGGCTGATGGCGGCTGGGTGATGATCGAATATGAAACACCATAATCCGGGTTCCATCCAGCGAGGCCGGCGAAACTGAACATTTCCCGGTCTGGCATATTAATGAACCAGGGCAGTTTATCGCCCTTCGGCCCGGTCCACTCGAAATATCCTCCTGTCACGACCAGGCACCTGTTTGCCTTCATCGGGGGTGCCCACATGCCCCTCTTGCCTGAAAGCTGATCCTCGATCGACTCTCGCCGGGCGTTAAAGGTCTTTCCAGGCGGCTTATCTTTTTTCCACCACGACGGCACTACCCCCCATCTGGCATTGCAAATTTCAGTTTCGCCGTCGTGAATCCTGACGATCGGCGATGACATGCTGGGTCGCAGGGCAAAGTGAGGCTGGATGTCATTCGGCCGCGCATCTTTGATGCCGTGAAGGGGCTCTGTTGCACAAATCGTGGTGTGAACGGACTTCCCCTTTCCCCGGACGGACTTATCCTACGGGCTCAGTGACGGGTATGCCAAGAGCTGTGTAGCGGTTGAGCACTGCTATCCGGATCTGGAGCTCAGCCAGCTGCCGGTCGAAGTCTCGAGCCATGAGGCCTTGGCCAAGCAGTTTGACGCGGTTTATCTTTGTCTCTGCGCGGCTCCGGCGGTGATATCCGGTCAACTTTCGCCACAAAGCACGCCCGAGATATTTGCAGGCTCTTATGGCTTCGTTTCGCGCGATAGCGCCCGCCGTGGTTGGTTTCCAAGGTTGGGCATTTTTGCGCGGAGGTATGATGGCGGCGGCTCCCCGAGCGGCAATCACATTGTGACATCTTCGCGTGTCATAAGCGCCATCAGCGGTGACGGTGGCGATCTCCTGGCCGGGTGGGATTTGTTCCAGCAGGTCAGGCAGCATGGGTGCATCGCCGACATTGCTTGTCGTGACGCCGACCGCGCGGACCTCCAGTGTTTCCTCGTCCATACCGAGGTGAAGCTTGCGCCACAGGCGTTTCTTGCTCCCGCCATGCTTGCGCGCATTCCACTCCCCTTCGCCCTCCACTGCCCGGCAGGCGCATCCGCAGGATGCTGCCGAGAGGGGGCTTTGATCCCTGTCGCGTCGATCAACAGGTGCAACGGCCCCGTTCCGCCACGGTAAGGGATGGAGACATTCAACGTCTTCTGGCGGCGGCACAAAGTGCTGAAGTCCGGGACTTTCCAGTCGAGCCCAGCCAGTCGCAACAGGCTTTCGACGAACCCCGCCGTCTGCCGAAGGGGCATACCGAAAAGCACCTTCATCGTCAGGCAAACTTGGATTGCTGCGGCGCTGAACTCGGGCTGACGACCGCGCCTACCCGTCGGAGCCGCGTGCCAGGGCATCTCGGGATCAAACCAGATTGAAAGAGAACCGCGCTGCTTCAGCGCCGTGTTGTACGAAGGCCAGTTCCTGGTCTTGTACTTCGTAGGGGACCAACTGCTCATGACAGCCAGCTAGCACGCTGGATTCAAACAGTGAATCCCTCAGCCGATTTGTGCAACAAAGCCGTCCGTATTGCTCAATATATGTTTCGCGCGAACTTCAAATTCGTGCCCGATATACGCGATACTGATTGATCCTTTGCCCTGAAAATGGCTCGTTCTTGCCGTTTCTTGTTTATGGGACAAGGCATCTGTTACTTGATTGTTACTTGATGCGTAATGCGATATGCACTACATTTCAGGCGAACAAGGAGATCTGAAATGCTGGATCTGAAGGTGACTGGCCTGAGTAACGAGAAACAGACGCGAACCACGCAGGTGCGGCATGGCGATAGCCTGGCCGCCCTGATTGAACGCGCCACTTTGGCACTTGGAGTTGAGAAATCGGTGTTCCTTCGTAATGCGATAGCCAAAGAAGCTCAACGGGTCATCGAGGACAGTTCGCGTCATGTGCTGACGGCTGAAGACGCCAGACTGTTTTCAGCGGCCCTCGACAAGGCACCGCCGCCGCGCGCGCTCAGAGCAGCCGCCTCTTACCGGCATCGCGTGGCAAATGCTGACTAAGGATACTGCCCTGAACATCGAAAGTTGGAACCCGGGGCGACATGATCGCTCCGGGTTTGACTGTGGCGTCGAACGATTGAACAATTTCCTTAGACTTTCTGCAAAAAAACAACTGAGGGATGACATGACGCGGGTCTATGTCGCGGTTGAGCCAGAGGAAAAAGCTATACTCGGCTACCATGCAATCAATGTCGGCACCATGAATGTCGCCGATCTCGCCAAACCGCCAAGAGGCACCCCCAGCCATGGCGAAATCCCGGTTCTGTTCATAGGTCAGGTTGCCGTCGGTCTAAAGGCTCAGGGCCTTGGGATCGGAAGCCTTCTGATGCACCATGTTTTCGAGAAAGCCTGCATTGTCGCCGATGAAGCGGGATGCCATGCAGTGTTGCTCGACGTTATGTCGGATGGTGATGCGGATGCCTTTGCCAGGCGAAAGGGTTGGTATGAAGAGTTCGGCTTTCAGAGCTTTGCCAGTAATGAGGCCCGGATGTTCATGACAATGAAGCAGGTCCGACGGATTGTTGGACCCTAGCATTCGCTCTTCGGCCCCGCGTCAACCGTCCGGGCCGCGGATCGGCCGGGAGATGCCGCCGGAATCGTCAGTATAGTCTGGGCATTGTTTCAGTGATGATCAGAATACGGGGTTTTTGGGTTTTACCCGGGGGTTTCCGTGAGGGCGCTGTTATACCCGATAAGTATCCCTTATCACGTATGATTGATTTTGCCGGGGAATCTGCGCAGAATAGGCCCCATTGTCGGTTTTCCTTAACCACTGGACTCGCGACGGCATTGGCCCAAAACCCGTAGACCCCTGCCCTGCCCGACACCCTGTTTTCGAAGAATCTGATCTGCCCGTCGCCGCAGTGCTTTTGCTGTGACCGGTTGGCCTTGAGCCGTCAAATCTGTGCGGGCTTGCGCAAGGGCCTCCCCTACGCGGTCCTTCAGCCCGTCGAGAACAGAGACCGGCTGCGGAGGTTTTGGTGTCACCATGGCTGTGCGCGCCGGTGCGACACGCACCTTACCCTTGGTCGGAGCCGCCGCGCGCGCCGCCAAGACCGGCATATCGGCCAGCACAACGTTTTGTTCCGAGGCCGCGATTGCACAGGCTTCCAAGGCCGCCCGCCAGTCTCGAACAGATGTGCCTGCCGCAAGGTGATGTCCGTATTGCCCGGCCAGTTGTCCCAGCGCGGCCCAATCCAGAGCCCCGGTCATCGCCCGGACCCGTGTCCGATCAGGGTCCGACACGATCTTCACGATACGCCGATGGATCGAGGCCAGGCACGCCATTGCCCTGGGATCGACCGGATCAACCGGGGTGACGCGGTAGGGCGTGGCACAGCGGGCACAACAGGTAAGTGGCAGGCCGGTCACAGGCAAGGGCTCCTGGCAGTGGCTGCACGCCCGCTCAAGCCACACGTGATGCGTCAGGCACACCGGACCGCCCATGCGCCAGTGCAGCGGCCATAGCGGCGTGGCCGTGGCCAGGCACAGGGGACAAGAGCGCCGGGTGCCATCCAACAGCCGGAACGGCCCGATCCGCCATGGAGCAGCTGTGACCCGAAGCCGATCCGCAAGCCTGGACGCCTCCTCGACCCACGGCAACACCATCGCAGATAGCCGCGCAACATCGATGCCAGTGCACCGGGCCAGCGCCTCCAGATGGGCGTGATCGGGTCGATCGCTATCCGCGGGGCCGTTTTGCTGGCCCATCCACCACCACATGCGCCGTTCCGTCCCAAAATACAGCGCCTCCCGCTGACTCAACCAGCCCGAAAGGCTTTCTCCGGCCCGAGGCGTGGGGACAAATGGCAATTTGTCAGGCAAGAGCCTGCCATTCCCCCGCAGCTGCGGCTTCGAGACCCTGTAACGTAATACGCTCTTCACCCCCGACCGCTGCTGCCGCAGCCGTCGTCAGCAGATGAAATACATCCCCCGTGATACCGCCCGACAGGGCCACAAGCGCCCGCATCACAGCCCTGTCCTGCACCGGGCTTGGGGCGCGCAACGGCATTGCGGCCACGATGCTGCACACCAGATCCGCAAATGCCTCATTATCTCGCCAGACCCGCAGGCCATGCTTGTCAAACCGGCTGTCGACCTGGGTATCCAGCTTCAGAACATGCAGGGAGGCATCGGTGCCGAAGGCGATCACGGGCATTTCAAGCTCGTTGGCCAGAAACTTGATCAGGTTCAGCAGCGCCTGAACATCCCGAACCCCTGATGCCCCCACATGCTGGAACTCATCCAGCAGAAGCGCCGCCGGCTGCAGGTGCCGCAACAGCCGAATGGCGGCAATCTCGATCTGGTCCAGCGTGTCCCGCGGGCGCGCAGGGGCGCCCAGCCGGTCCAGAAGATGTGCGTAAAACCGCCGCTCATCGGGTCGGGCCGGCAGTTGCATCGATACCAGCGGATGCGGCCTGTCGCTGCCCGGCACGGCAAAGCCGTCCGCATGATCCCGTTCCAGTTTGCGCCGGATCAGGGTTTTGCCCATGCCGGACGGGCCATGGATCAACAGCGAGCGCATTCGTGACACCCTGGGCCGCTGCAGCAACTCCTCGACCCGCCGCACCGTCTGCATTGCCAGCGGGTAGCTCACCCAACGATCAGACCGGATAATCCGCCCGCGCTCCGCGTCGCCCAGAGCCGCCAGCGGGCGTATTGCGGGCGGTAAATGCGTGAAAGATGCTTTCATGTCCTCACCAGAGTTCGGAGTCGTAGATTTTTGGTACATAATCCGGGTCTGGCACCTCAGCTTCAGCACCGGTTTCTGGTGCGTTCAGCCCCTCATGCGCATCAGTTCGGCGCTGCTCAGCCCGCCGCGCCGCCCGGCTCTTCCCGGCGGCAGCCGCCACCAGATGGCGGCCCGCTTCAATGGCGTCGAACACAGCGGCCTCATTTGCCGTCCCCTGCCCCGCCTCGCGCAACGCAGCAAGGGCCGCCCGGTGCTCCCAAAGGGTGATCGGCGGGCGATCCGCATGTTTGGTGGTTAACCGCTCCAACCGCCCTTCCGGCGTCTCAAGCCAGACACAGGACAAATCCCGGGGATCATAGCGCACCGGCAGTTTGCCGGGCTTTGACGCAGCCCAAACCGCCATGTCTGGATGCCAATAAGCGATATTGAACAGCTGCAGCCCATCGCGGCGCGGCGTGCGATATGCAAAGGGCAGGAAATCGAGCAACAACCGGTCCGGATCTTTTGGAGTTCTGGGCACCCACCCTGTTGCCTCGGCCGCTCTCCAGGCGCTCAACGGCGTGCGTCCAAGCGCCGTATGTACCCGGTTGTGGTAGACACCGGTGATCCGGCCCGCGAGCCAAGTTTCCAGCTCAGCGCGCGTCATGACGGCTCGGGCCTCGCTGTCATACGCCCCTTTTTCGACCGGGTTAGAGAACGTCGTGCCTGGCAACAGATGGCATTCGGTCATCAATGTGCCCATCAAGCGCTCGATATGGCCACCCCACCAGGGCGCACCCGGCGGGCGGAAATCCAGCGCCATACCGTATTGTTCGCACCCCCGTTTCAATGCAACAGCCCGAAACTCTGCCGCATTGTCGAGCTTGATCGTGTCAAAAAGCCCTGTACAGGGCCAAATATGTGCGAGATTGCGCGCCGCCAGCCAATCCGCCTTGTCCCCGACGGCCTGTGCAATGGCCAGGGCGACCGACAGGCGGGATGGCGGGTCCAGAGAGACAACAAATCCCAGCACCATGCGGGTGGCAACATCCAGGACCAACGTCAGCCAGGGTCGGCCGATCGGTTTGCGCCGAACATCATCGACCAGTTGGACATCAACAAGCGTGTGATCAATCTGCACGACACTGAGGGGCATAGTGGCCTGGAGAGACCCTCTGGACGGCCCAACCTTTGACTGAGCGGCCCTGTACCCTTCCCGTGACCGTGTCAGTTTGACCTGATTCAGGCGTAAGGCACGGGATCTGACCGCCTTTAAACTCGGTGGCTTCAATCCCTGCGCCTTGCAAAGCCTCGAAATCTCTCGGTGTACGGCAGACAGGGCCGGCTTTTGTCGCGACGCATAAGACCGGTCCAGTTGATCGGTGATGATGACCTCAACCGCATCCGAGAGCAAACGATGTCCCTTTGGGCGACCACCTTTTGCAGGGACCAGCGACACCGTTCGGGGATCTTCCGAATATCTGTTCAGCAGCCGGTACACCCAGGCCACGGAGAGGTTCAGCCGTCGGGCCGCCCGTGCAACCTCGGCCCGGTTGCCCCGTCGCTGACTCAGGGGGCGGATTTCCCGCTCACGCCGCACGGCCTCCGCCCAACGAGCATCGTCAATCGCCTCAACACCACCCATTCGTCTCCGCCGCGCTGAAATCTGCCATTTTGTAAACAAGTATTGGCACAAATCCAGCGCCAGTCTACACTTAAAGGACCAGCACAGCACAAGGCCAACCCTGAAAAATGGTCAAAACAAGCGAGAGTAGTCTACAGGTTTGGGAAAATCGACACCCATGAAGCCCCCTGCTCCCTATCTGCCTGCCCCCTCCCCTGCCCTGTCAAAGGCGGATCAGGAGGCGCTGACAGACCTGTATGTGCGCGGCACACCGGAAAACACGCTGCGGGCCTATGAACGGGATCTGCTTTATGTCACCGCCTGGAAGTCCGCGCGGTTTGCAGCCACGCTGGACTGGCCGGAATCTGAGGCCACCGCCCTCGCCTTCATTCTCGATCACGCCCGCGATCTGAATGACGCGCCAGAAGAGGACATCGCGCGCCGAACCGCCGAGATTCTGATCGTGCAGGGGCTGAGGAAAAGCCTCGCCTGCCCGGCCCCCTCCACCCTGGACCGGCGGATTGCCTCCTGGCTGGCCTTTCACCGGATGAAAAACCTCGTCTCCCCGTTTGATGCCCCCCAGGTGAAACAGGCCCGCGCCAAGGCCCGCCGCGCCGCAGCCCGCCCCCCTGCCCCAAAATCCGCCCATCCGATCACCCGCGACGTGCTCGAGCAGTTGCTGTCCACTTGTCGAGGATCCCGGCGGGATTGCCGCGACCGCGCCATCTTTATGCTGGGGTGGGCTTCTGGTGGTAGGCGGCGCTCGGAGATCACCGGGTTGATGTTTGAAGACGTCTCGCTGAACGAGTTCGACGAGAAGAGCCTGGTTTGGATTTCACTGCTGGAGACCAAGACGACAACCAAAGGCGAAACGCCGCGGCTGGTGTTGAAAGGCCGCGCCGCCCAGGCGTTGGTCCATTGGATCGAGGTTGGACAGATTAAGAACGGGCCACTGTTCCGACCAGTCTCAAAAGCGGATCGTGTGCTGAAACGTCGGCTTTCGCCGGACGCCATCTATCAGATCGTCAAACATCGCCTACAGTTGGCAGGGTTGCCGGAGGGGTTCGCCTCGCCGCATGGTCTGCGTTCTGGGTTCCTAACCCAAGCCGCACTGGACGGCGCCCCAATCCAGGCTGCCATGCGCCTGTCCCTGCACCGCTCCATAGCCCAGGCGCAGAAATACTATGACGATGTGGACATCGCCGAAAACCCGGCGACGGACCTGTTGGGGTGAGCTGGCGCTAAACGAAGAAGGCGGTAACCCGTGGGTTACCGCCTTTGAAATCAAAAAATCTGAGCATGGGTAACCCGCGGGTTACTACTCGTTCAAAACAGCTTCGAAAGCTTCAACCGCTCTCTGGAGCTTTGACCGGTCAATCGAACTAAAGTCCTGACCGGACAATATCCTGCACTCTCCCTTTCGCGCAGTGACTTTTGAGCCGCCCACGTGGAACTCATACTTCACGCTCTCGGCTTTCTCACGTCGCTTGCCACTACCCGGTTCAGCATCAGTATCTACCAAGAAGGCATCCAGCGCCTCGTTTTGCTCACTGGCTGTGGATGCGCGCGTCAACACATCTCTTAACCCAGCAGCTGACTCCGATGACGCTCGAAGTTTACGCGCAACCTCAACGCCAAGGTTTCTGGAGACACTCTTTGGAAACGGCAACGCACCCTCAAGTTCATTGAGCAGGTAAACAAAGCTGCGAATGTAAGAACGTTTCATCTTGTGCAGGGATGAGTACAGCCTTCCGACCAAAGCTTCTGCATCCCCTGCCCCCAACTCTGAATCTTTGGAAGCAAGAATTGCGACTTGCGCCATCTCAGCAAAAGTCAGGTCCTCCCGAACTACGTTCTCCTCAACCATGTCAATGTAGAGGTCGATGCGATCGCTATGGGATTCGGCAACTCGCGCTGTAACACTGGAAAACCGTTCATCACCGGTCTCCTCAAAAAGCTGCTTAAGAGCAGTAACTCGTCTCCAACCCTTTTTGAGCTGGAAGCGACCATCTGCATCCTTATAAAGCTCTATGGGCTCTTTCTGGCCGCGTTCCTGAATAGAAGCCTTGAGTTCATCCATCTCATCGGAACTTGCGACGGACGAAAGATCCAAGCGATCTCTTGGCAGGTCTGTCGTATGAATTTCATTGATGCCGACCGCAACCAAAACTCGCCCCTCATCACGAGCTTTGCGATACTCCTTTGCATCGGAGGCATTTTGCCGTCGCTGTTCGACACGGTTCTCAGTGCTTTCATTTAAGCTGTTTGCTGCTTCGCGTACTGCAGCCCCCATTGGACCCACTTCGCGGCGGCGTGTTTTCTTGAGGTCATCTTCATCAATCGGAGTGAAGCCAAATTTGTTACCGCTCATTCTACCCGCTCCTCAACTTTAGTACGCGCCTCCCAGGCCCGTAGGACGACATCCTTAAATTCGCTGTATGCATTATCAAAGGACTGACGCGCTCGCTTCCATGTGTCCCGAGTCATCTGTCTGTAGTCCTGCTCGTAAACAGACATCTGGAACCTACCAGATTGCTCGACCGCACGTGTCATTTCGATGGGATTTTGACAGACATCGGCGCCGAAGACATTTTTGAAAGCATCCATCATCGCGACATGCAAAGAGTTGCTGGCCTCGAAGCGAGTCATGAGAACACGTATGTCATCAAACCTTTTGGGAAGCGTGATACCGGCATCCTGTGCAATACGTTCGAACCCGCTGGTTATGTCTTCCAAGGCATCGCCAAGCTGACCAAGATAACTCGTTGTGCTGTCATACTCCCAATAACCAGGACCAGACGGAATATAGAGGATGTCGGCAGCGAAGGCCGCATTCAAAGACTGGTATCCAATTGCCGGCGGGCAATCGAAAACAATCAAATCATATTGGTCGTCAGGCAACTCATCGAGATATCTTGCTACGCATCCAAAAAAACTCCATGCCTTATGAATGGACCTGTACTGAGCGGACGCAAATTCAACGAAGGCCGCGTTCGCACAGCTCGGGATGATGTCGATCGTCGACCATGAAGTTCTTTGAATGAAGTCTTGTACACGTTGTGCGCCAATCGACTGAACATCTTCAGGCAATTCGTCGGCAGTAGGGTAGGGGCAATCTGCGGGATCATCATATTCGTCAGCGATCCGGTTCGCCTCACGGCAGAGATCGCGGCACATAATGCCCCAGACAGTATTCCACTCTCTAACTTCAGCCAGACCCATTGAATGCGTGAGTGTCGCCTGGGGGTCGAAATCCACCACCAGGACACGGTAACCATCAAGCGCGGCCGCATTCGCCAAGTGCTGGGCAACGACGGTTTTGCCTACACCACCCTTAAAGTTCGAAACCGCTACTCTCATGGCCCGGCCAGCCGGCCTTTGAGGCAGAAGGCTTTTACCTCTAAATCTCAGGCGCCGTCTCAACTCATTTATCTCTGCCAGAGAAAACCATCTTTGCCGCCCATCATCTTCAGTCGCCCCTTGCGGAAGAGACGGGTCTTCCGCCAACTTCTTTCTCAAGGTGTCCGCCGGGACATCAAACATGAACTGGCTAATTTCCCAGATCGAGAATGGTCGAAGCACTTTCTCGTCAGCGGGCGAGAAAGTAGCGCGGCGGACGGCAGCCTGTTGAGCCAGGCTTCGTTCGTTCATAGCTTGAAGGTCGGTGTGGTCACGCATGGTGCTGCTCTTGTTATATCACGAATGTCTTCTAATAACGCGATTTTGGAAAACTGCAAAACGTAAAGAATAGAATTTCCGCTTTTTCGCCGTCGAATCGGTAAAAACGGGAGGTATTTCGAAAGTGAAGCTATGTTTTGGTGACAGGCAGCGGTCAGTTACCAGATATATGGTGACACTCGGCCCCCAATAGGGTGACAGTACAGTGTCACCCATAACCTATTAACCCAATTTTCTTTTGATTTTGAAGAAAGAGGCGGCCATCCTGTTTTTCTAAGACCGTTGACAATCTACGGGATTTCATCACACTGAACCCAATTGATGGAATCGGTCGGCGAAACCGATCCGCTCGAGGCACAGTGGCAGTATCAAAATGGAAATAAAACGATTTACAGGATATCAGGCCGGTTCTCAGAAGTACGATCTTTTGACTGCAATCTCTGTTGCGGGATTGAATGGCACACCCGGTTTTCAATGTTCGATGATGCGGCTCATTGCGCTGATAACGGCCCGATACAACTGGCGCACTGATGAGCTGACGGTCGGTCAAAAAGAAATGGCCCGCCTCTGGTCCGTGGACGAACGAACCGTCAAGCGAGAAATTAAGCGGTTGACGGATTCTAATGTACTTCTCCAGCTTAGGCCTGGGGTTAGAGGCCGCGTTGCAGCGTATCGACTCAACTACGCGGAAATTTACCGTCTAAGCGAACCGGTTTGGCAAAATGTTGGTTCTGATTTTGTATCGCGTATGGAGACACAAAACCCAAAACCAACCGAAAAGGTTGTTCATGTTCAGTTTGGCCAAGAAAGACCAGTGGCTATTGAACATGAGGGACAAGACCTTCAGGATCCATGGGGCAGAGCGCTTCGGCGCCTATCAGAATCTGAAGCATTATTGTTTGAAAGTTGGTATCGCGAACTCAAATTTGTTGAAATGCAAGATCAGACAATCACCTTGCGCGCACCCAGCAAGTTCATCGCACAGTACATTCAGTCTCACCATTTGAAACCTTTACTTGGAGCCGTCCAGCTCGAGTTCGGGCGAATTCAGAAAGTGTGTCTGCTCGGCTAACAATCCAGATTTGAAGGTCGTACGCTGTGCCTTGAGATCACCGAAATTGCTGATTTCAACCGTTGAGTTTGGCCTCAAACACTCCGATAGTTTTCAGAATGTCATCGAACAACGGGGTGTCCCCGATGATCATTTCTTGCATCCCCACATAGTCCCGGCGCAGCGCTGCTTTCAGCTCAGGGTTCGGTAGCAACCTTAGATATCCGGGCCTGGCATTCTCGTAGTTAGCCCAAGCCGCTTTGAAGAAGACGGACTTGTGGTGTGCAACCTGATCCAGCAAGTCGATCTGTTCGATAGCGCGAGAATGGGACTCGTGTGTGATCAATTGAGCCATGTCGTAATAATGGCGCGACATACGGTCAGCCAGAGGTTTGGTGATGTCCTGATGGTAGAGCATATGCAGGATCGTGGCTTTTTCCCAGAATGTGCGTTCAACACCCAAGACCTTCACATCGACGTCGCCCTCCCCCAAAAGGTCTGGAAAGGCCTGATGCACATAAGGTGATATCCTGCGGGACTCGGCTGGTAGGTGAACCCCACGGGCGCCAAATTCGAACCGCACTACCGGCTGGATGTAGCTGCTGGCCGCACTTGTCTCGGATGGATAGGCGAAAAGCAAGGTTTGTGCATCATTAGGATCGACCGACAGGGAAAAGTGCTGATCCAGCGCGGCGCCAAACTTGATCTTGGTTTCTTTCAGAAGCGGTCCTGAGACTACTTTGGTGGCCGTATCCTGAAGTTCCTGCAACAGTTGCTTTTGTTTTTTGCCGGAAAGGGCAGGGTGCTCGGGGTCACGTGCGCCCTCGAAACCGAGCTGTGCCCGGTCGAGAGACAGATCCACGTCTTCTGAGAACCGATGGATGATGTCATAGGCCTTGGATAGCGATGTCCCACCCTTGAAGATCATGTGAGCGCCAAAAGAGGGCAGGGCGAATAGATGTTTCAGTGACCAACAGACCCAGAAATCCTTCTCGACGATTGCTTTGGACAAACCAAGCTGTGCGGCCGATTCCTGAAAAGCCTCCTCACGGTTCTTTGGAGTATCGTTGGCAAACTGGTCCACGATCAGTTCCGCGCCACGATTTGCTGCACTACCGGGTGCATCCAGGCCGGTACATATCTACTTTGTTTTGCGAGCAAGGCGCGGTCCTTAATATCCAGATTGCGGGCCAGCGTGTCGACAACGCGGCTATCCACCCGGTTTTTGCCAACATAGCGTAACGCCTGAAATACGGCGCCGGTTTTCTGGCCTGCACCAACTAGCGTTTTGGATGATGCATTTCGAAACTGGATGACTTGTCGACCAACTGTCTTGGTGCGGGTCGGGCCGTCGGTCATATAAGTCGGCTTGGACGGCACTTGGGTCGACAGCCCCAACTGGTTGGCTGCCATGGCAGGGGAGGGCTGTAGAACCTGATTGTCTTTGCGTGCAATCGCTTTGGCAATGTCATCGGCTGACGGAGACAACAGCCCCAATCGGGCGCTCTTTCTCGGATAGTCATAAAGCCCACGTGTTAACCGTCGGATCATCCCTTGATCCGCCAAACGCGACAATGCCTGATCCACGCTTGCGCGGGAGCCAATATCCAGAAAGTCGGTTGGCGCAAAGATTGCGCCCCGGCCTTTTCCGATGATGCGTTGTCTAATCGATGAGGTGATCATAGCTTTCTCCTTGTCAGAAAATATAGTACTTTTTTCTGACTTTCAAGCTAGGGGAATATCTGGGTGTTTTTGTAAGTTGGGCGGAAACCGGGCGTTCTCTGCGGTTGCAGCCTTATCGAACAGGCTGTCCATTAGCTGACCTTCGGCTTGGGCATTCAATGCTTACATCGAAAGAGAGCTGGGATGATCGCCGAGTCTTTAGCCATCTATTCGTTTATTCGTGCGAGTTCCATAAATTGGCCAACAAGCACGCTGAAACAGATACTGAAAACGGGAAACATTTGGGAGCAAGGTGCGAGTGTACGTAACGTGCCTTGGATGATTGCCCAAATGCTCATGAGTATCCAAATTCACATGGAAATCTCCAAAGATATTGGATTGGAGCCACTGTCACCGACAATAACCATAACCGGTGGACGTTGCTCGGCCAGGAGCTCCTCTCTGAGCAAGACCAGTTGCGCCGCGTCCGTCAGACTGGGTGTCGTCCGTGCGCCGCGGGGATGGGAATGCCATTCGCCAATATACGTTAGCTGATGCATCGTCCGCGCACGCGCTTCTGCAATGCTATCGATTGCCCCCTGTACACCCCTCTCAAATGATGACGGTGAACCAGAACTGTCAGGTGGAGCTACTAATCCCATTGATACTTCTATCCGTTTGCGTGCATGGTCAACGACGCCCAAAAGCATACCCCCTGTCTCACTGGGCAAATTGCCTTCTCTCAGAGTTTGAAGTCTCTGTGCAACCGTATCAGCCAAGCCGATTTTCCAGCCGTCAGCTTCCAAAATTGTTTTTTCACCGGACGGTTTTGTGCGATGTATCTTTGTCGCGCCATCTTCGCCGACGCTAGCGATCATGATGGCCGATTCAGGCGAAGATAGAATTCTTCCTAGCTCGCTGGCAGCGATGCTCGATAACATTGCCGCTCTGGAGGCCGGAATTCTACTCGTTACAGCCCGACACTGACCGCCTGAGACTACTGCTTGGTCCCCGGGCCGCAAATGATCAAACAACGAAGGGGTTTGGCAGATTTCTGCGTAGTAGAGCGCCTCGAGTGTGGCGAGGTCGAGTGTTTTAGACGTATCTTCTTGGAGAACTACGACGGAACTTCCGGTAGGATTGAAAAATGCTGAGATCGCTCGGCTTCGGTGAGTAAACGAGCTGATCGTTCGACTAGCGCCAAGAGACGCCGTCAGATCAAGTATGCAGTCAGATGTTCCCAATGCTTCGCTCAACCTTTCCGAAGGGTGAGCTGTCGCAACTTTCTCACAAATCGTCTCGACGCGAAGGTCAGTGTGCGCATTCTGGCGCATCCGCCCACCTATTCTGACGCATCCGCCCACCCCTTCTTGGGCTGCTGTGAGGCGTTTGGGTTTTGTTATCACTTTCGGGCTTCTTGGTCACTCATATTTGCTGTGGTTTTTCGCATGGATTCTCCCTCGAGTTCGAGCCGGTAGGCATTGTGAACGATGCGGTCCAGTATCGCGTCGGCAAAGGTCGGATCTCCGATCACATCGTGCCATGATTTCAGGGGCAGTTGACTGGTAATCATTGTTGACGCGGTGCCGTATCGATCCTCGACGATCTCCATCAGATCGCGCCGTTGCGTGGTGGTGAGTTGCTCCGGTCCCCAATCGTCGAGGATCAGTAACTGGGTCTTTGTGAGGCGACGGAACAGGCGCGGAAACCGCCCATCACCATGACCGAGTTCCAGCTCTTCGAAGAGCCGTGGCAGGCGCTTGTAGAGAACGGTGGTTCCGGAGCGGCAGGCGGCTTGTGCCAAAGCGCATCCCAACCAGGTTTTGCCAACGCCGCATGGCCCTGTGATGATTAAGTTGCGCTTGCCGGTAATCCATTTGCCGGTCAGCAATTGCTGGAACAGACCCTTGTCGAGGCCGCGCCGCGCCCGGTAGTCAACATCCTCCGGGCAGGCCCCGACATGGCGCAGCCCTGCGGTCCGCAAGCGGTTTTGGTACCGCTTGGTTTCGCGACTGGCCTCTTCCCGGTCGACGAGGAGGCCGAGATATTCCGGGTGGGTCAGGTCCGCCGAACTGTCTTGCGCTTCAAGCTCGATAAAGGCCTCGGCCATGCCATCGAGGCGCAGCGCCTCCAGGCGATTGAGTGTTGGGTGTTTGAGCATGGTGTCCCCTTGTTGTTAGTGGAAGTATTCAGAGCCGCGGATATTAGGGTGAGTGATCGATGGACCTTCCGGCGGGCGTTGACGGTTTTGACGGTCAAGCCCGTTCTTCAGGATCGACTGTACCGAGGAATAGGAAAGCGCATTGATCTCCAGCGCCTGTTCACAGGCCGCGTCCAGCCTGTCCTTGCCGAATTTGTCTGCCAGGCGGAGGACGCCAAGGCAGGTTCGAAAACCCTGCTCGGGATGCTTGCGGCCACGCATCACCACTTCGGTATAGGTGGCCACATTGCGCCCGATCCGCGCCGCTTTGGTGTAGATGTTGCGCGGCGTCCAATCCTCACGGAACCGGTGGTTGGACGGCATGTGCTCTCGCACGGTCGAGTGCTTGCGATTGCCTGAAGTGCGTCTATGCGAGGCCACGCGCTGGCCCTTGCAGAAAATCTCGACCGTGCGGGACGTTATGCGCACCCACAGTTCTTTCTTCACGAGTTGATACGGAACCGAGTAGTAATGCCGCTTCACCTCGACATGATAATCGATCCCAGCACGGCACTTCCTCCACTCGGCATAAACATGGGGCTCGACGGGCAGCGGTTTCAGCCCAAGTTCCGCACTTTTTTGCTGAAATCGGTCGAAATTGCCGCTTTCTGGCCGGTAAAGCGTTGATTTTGTTGAGGTGAGTTTCTGGATTTTCGAAGTGGTGCCATAATGTGCTTCCTGAGGGCTTTTCGGGATTCCCAGTGGGGTGCAGCGGTCCTAATGTAGGAACATGTTTATTCGTGAGACCCTGACCCGCCGCCGCGCTGACAAATGCTACCGATCCGTCCGGTTGGTCGAGAATTTTAGAACGGGCCGCAAGGTGCAACAAAAGACGCTCCTGAACCTCGGAGCAGCCTTTCCGATCCCCAAATCGCAGTGGCCCGAACTGGTCGAACTCGTTCAGGCGGGGATTACGGGAGAAACGCCTCTGTTCGATCCTGAACCGGAATTGGCGACAATGGCGGATACCATTGTGCAGAAGTTGCGCAGCCGCGCGTTGGTCCAGTCGGCGGCCGAGGCCCTGGATGGCGGCACAGCAAATATCCGTCTCGACAGCATACAGATTGAAGACGCGCGGTCTGTGGGCTGTGAGCGACTTGCCCTGGCCGCTCTGGAGGCTCTGGGCTTTCTTGGGGTGCTCAAGAATGTCGGCCTGTCGGATCGAGACGCCCGGATCGCCATGGCGCTGGTGATTGCGCGCATGGTGCATCCCGCCAGCGAACGGGAGACTTTGCGATGGTTGGAGACCAACAGTGCCACGTTTGAACTTCTGCGCCTCAATACCGGGCCGGCGCTCTATCTCGACAAGCTGTATCGTCTCAGTGACGGTCTGGTCAAACACCACGAGGCCATCGAAGACGCGCTGTTTGACCGTCAGCGCACGTTGTTCGGCAGTTCCGGTGCGGTGATCTTCTATGACCTGACCAACACCTACATGACCGGGCGTCCAGCGTCCGATCTGGCCAGGTTCGGACGCTCCAAGCAGAAACGGAACGACTGCCCTCTTGTCACGCTCGCGATGGCCACCGACGAGGGCGGCTTCCCGCGCCGCTCCAGCGTTCTGCCCGGCAATGTCAGCGAACCCGGCACGCTGTTCGAGGCGCTGGACAGCCTTGCCACACCGGAGGACAAGGACAAGCCCACGGTCATCATGGATGCAGACATCGCTACCGAAAACAACCTCGCCGAACTGCGCAACCGGGGCTATCATTGGATCACGGTCAGGCGGGGTGGGGTCAAGCCGGATCAGGCGGATGCTGCAGGCGCGCGGGATCCTGATGCAACGATCGAGACCAGATCGGGGCATGAGGCGCGGATCTGGAACCTGTCCCACGAGCCTGAGAACGAAGCGCAACTCTGCATCTGGAGCCAGGCGCGACAGGAGCGTGATGAAGCCATTCTGGCCAAGAAGCGGGACGCCTTTGAGGCAGAACTTACCGCCTTGCACGACGGCTTGAGCAAGCCGCGCTCCGTCAAGACATACGACAAGGTTCTGGAGCGGCTCGGGCGTTTGCGGGAACGCTACGCTATGGTCAATCAGCATTATGACATCCGCGTCACAAAGGGTTCGGATGGCAAGGCCAGCGCGGTGACATGGGTACCCAATGCGGCATTCAATACACGCGATGCCCGCGCGGGCCTCTATGTGCTGCGCACCAGCCACACGGAATGGGGCCTTGAGAAGACGGTGCGCACCTACTGGCGTTTGACCGAACTCGAAGCGACGTTTGAGACGCTCAAGTCTGAACTCGGCTTGCGCCCGATCTGGCACCAACTGTCCAGGCGGATCGAGGGCCATCTGTTCATCGCGGTGCTGGCGCTGTACGGCGTCAATGTCATCCGGACCCGTCTCGCTGCGCAGGGGGTCCACGACAGTTGGGCCTCTGTGCGCAACAAGCTCGGTCGCTGGCAGCGGGCCACCACGTCCTTCACCTCCGTCGACGGCGCACGGATCGAGGTCAGAACGGACGCTCGGCCAGACCCGGTGGCGGCAGGGGTTGCGAAGGCGGCGGGCGTACCATACGCGCTTGAAAGGCGTATCCGGAAACTGAAAAACCCGTAACGGTCGAGGCCATTCCAACCGACCTCCTGACGCACAAAATGTAGTGCCATATCGGGCTTTTCCGAAAATAAAATCGTTTTGTATCATGACCTTATGGAGCCGTGTATGTCAAATTTGCTGAACCTGGGTCAGGGCTGGCACATCCAGCGTTTCGAACAACTGGCGTCGGCTGGCCCCAAGATGACGGGTGACTTTTTCATTGAGTTGCAACAGCAGCGGGCGGATCGCGGCATTCAATTCCTCAAGGCTGAAGAACTGGCGGTTGCGCAGCTTGGCCAGAATCCAGCGCTCAGCCACCAAAACCCCGCTTTCAACCTTGGCCTTGTCCTTCGGTTTCTTTGGCCGCGCCGGGATGGCAACCGTGTCGTAATGCTCCATCAAATCCGCGTAGCTGCGGTTGATCTTGGGATCGTAAAAACAGGCCTTGGCGACCGCCGATCTCAAGTTGTCGGGAACCACCTGCGCGGTGACACCCCCAAAGTATGCGAAGGCGCGCACGTGGCTTGCGATCCAGTCCGGCAGTTTCTGAGTCCAGGTTGCCTCGACATAGGTATAGCTCGACGCGCCCATGGTCGCGATGAACACTTGTGCCGCACGGGTCTTGCCAGTCTCCGGATCGGTCACGTCAACCGTCATGCCGGCGTAATCCACGAACAGACGCTCCCCGGCCGGATGATGCTGGCGCATCACAGGGGACAGCCTTCCCTTCCACCGAGCATAAACCTGGCAGAAATGACTGTAGCAATACCCGTCCGGATTGACCTCCCGGTACTCTTCCCAAAGCAAAGCAAGCGTCACGCCCTGACGGCGAAGCTCCTGATGCACGTAGGCCCAGTCGGGTTTGCTCGACTGCTGGATCGTGTTCTGAGGTGGACGCGGAAACAGCAGCCGTTCAAGCGCGCTATCAGACAAGTCATTCGGCAATGGCCAGCTGACACCTGCAGCTGAGGCGCGGGCCAGATACTCACGCAAGGTCGTTCGCCCAATGCCAAGGCTCTTGGCAATTTTCCGGGTAGACAAGCCTTGTGCCGCAAGACGCAAAACTTCTCGGGTCTTCTCCATTGGCAATCTCTTCATTGAGCTTTCTCCAGTCCTAAAAACAAACTGGAAAATAGCTAGCTTCAGATTGCCTCTCAGCAGCCCAAGAAGGGGTGGGCGGATGCGTCAGAATCCCCGGGCGGATGTTTTCAGAATCGGTGGGCGGATGTCACCAGATTCCGCAATCTGGATGAAACGGTCTTTCATGAAACCGCACATATGGTACTCGATCCCATGCTCAATCGCGATCCAGACTGGCAGTCAAATCAGATTTCTGATGGTGGTTTCATCACACGCTATGCTGCTGAAAATCCGGAAAAGGAAGACATCGCCGAGAGCGCCTTATTCGCGTGGACAATGACCTACCACCCCGGACGACTGCCCCCTGAGGTCGAGGCGGCGGTGCGAAATATTATGCCGAACCGGCTGGACTATCTCGCGAACATCATGGACGGATTTATGCCACCCTCCTGCACGAGATGACGTAACTTCCTCACGCCGCAGAGCGGACCTCGAATTGAATGAAACCAACGGCAGCAACAGGGGAATCGACTGAAGATTATTGCCGGATGACTGCTTCCATGTAGTCATCGTCCCAAGCAGATGACCGCCGTTTTTGTGGCAATCTCATTTTCTTGCCGGGAACCCGCCGCAACAAGTTCATCGCCGCCTGATTGATTGTCGCGAAGTTGGCAGACGCATTCGCTTTTCTGATGCGGCAATCGTCCTGTCGGAAGGTGACATCAAGAACCCAATGCAAGCTGTTTTCCACCTGCCAGTGATTGCGGATAACGGCCAGATTGGCTGGAATTTTCATGATTTTGGCATAGCGCAATCTAACCCGGCAAACAACTTGGCAATACCCCGCCGCCCGCTCGGATGCACCGACGTAACCCGTAATTTCCAATCACAATCTTCCATAACCTGGTGTGCACCTCTTTTTCGGTGGACACCTCATGCAATAGATAACTCAACCAAAAAAGGTGCCCAGTTCGTCTTTTGAGCGTGTTTTCCATAATTTGGAATTGCGGGCGGGTGTGGATCATCGTTTTGAAGCAAGAGAGGGGGATGACTCCTGACAGGCTATCTGATGATGTTGACCGGAAGAATTTTGAATTTCGTTTTTGAGGCCACTGTCTTTGACAGGATGATTTCCCCACCAATATCCGCATTCCGCAACGCCGTAACTGGTGTCTGCGCCCCGGGCTTGAGCGCGCCGACATGGCTGCCGTGGTTGCGGCGCCCCCACCGACCAGCCTCCCCACCCACGTCCTCCGCTGCCCGCCACCTGAGACGCGGCTTGCTGGCGGCTTTTTTGATAGGCTTGGGCATAGAGGCGCAAGCCCAGACCATCAACCTTAACCTGTCGGGTGGGGACATCAATGAGGGCGTAAGGGACGCTCAGGGGGTGGACCCCAATACTTTCCGTGCATTTTCGGTTTCTGCGTCTTCGGATGTCCCGGAAGACATAGAGGTTCAGGTTTGCTTTTCCGGCACGGCGACGCTTGATACGACCGGGGCGACCCCCATTACCACCGGCGACTATCAGGTTTGGATTGAGGCGACGACAACGCTTTTATTCATTCCGCAGATTGTCACGGATCCGCTGAGATCGCGCTGTTTATCGGCCAAAATATACAAGGAATTTCAAACCGGCGATCGGACACAAAATAATCTGTTCAGCTATGCCGGTACTGCATTGGGGGACAAGACAGCAACGTATCGGCTTGGCATCAGGCGGCAGGGGGACACTGTTGTCGAGCCTGACGAGACGGTCATTGCAACCCTGTCTCTGGTGAACCCGCCTGCGGGTGTCACGCTTGGCAAATCCAGTGCGACATTTACAATTCGGAACGATGATACGGCTATGGCCGGTGTGGATGTCTCGGCGGATGCGCTCACGGTGGCAGAGGGCGCTACGGCGGCTTACGAGGTAAGGCTGGGTGCCGCTCCAACCGGCAATGTGGTGATCACCCCGAGCAGTTCGGCGGGGACGACGGCCACGGTCAGCCCTGCGACGCTGACCTTTACCGCAAGTAACTGGAACGAAGCGCAGAAGGTGACGGTGAGCGGTGTGGCGGCGGGCAGCGCCAGCATCAGCCATCAGGTGACCACGACCGCCGACGCCACCAATTACCCGACCAGCACGAGCATCGATCCGGTCGCGGTGACGGTGACCGAGCCGCTCGCCGTCACCCTGAGTGCTCCGGACACGCTGGCGCAGGAGTGGAATGCGGCCAATCCGGCGCAGATCAAGCTGACGCTTGGGCGGGGGCTGAAGACGGGTGAGAGCCTTGAGGTGCCGCTGATATTCACGGGCGGAAAACCCGGCCAGGATTTCGACCTGGCGCTTGAGGGCAGTCCCAACGGGGTGACATTGACGCGCACTCTTGACGGCAAGGTGATCTTTACCGGCGGCGATCCGGTTTCGGCCATGGCGGTCACGCTGAAGCTGACGGCGAAAAAAGACGCCGACACCATCCATGAACAGGTCATGGTGAGCATTCCGGACTCGTCGTCCACGGGCGGCGACGCGACCCTGACCGCCACGGGTCTGCCCGGCGGCGCGACGGGGTCCGGCAGCGCCACAATCACCCTGCGCGACGACGTCGGTCGAACCATATCCTGGGAAACCACAACCGAAACAGTGCAAGAATCTGCGGATTTGAGTTCTGGTCAGGGGCCCCGACTGGTTCTGTCCGAGCCCTATGCGGAGGATTACGCCGCTAATCGTGAAAGCACTGTGGTATATAGCTGTGTCGGGGGCACTGCGACGAATGGACAAGATTATAACGCGAATCCTAGTTGGGCTTGTTCTGACGGCGCGCGCTCGGAGACTTTTTTTCCTGTGGATATACCCAAAGCAGCTTTGGGCTTAACTGTTTCTGCAGCAACGCATAATGATGCCATTGACGAGCCGGACGAGACGGTCACGTTCACATTGCTTGAGAGCGCGATCCCGGCCCATAATCCCGTCAGTTTGTCCGGGCCGGACACATATACGCTGACCATCCGCGACGATGACGCGACGGTGGTGTCGTTGGCGCGAGTGGGCTCCGGGGCGGTGACCGAGGGCGGTACGGCCGAGTTCACGGTGACGCTGGGCCGGGCGCTGGTGGCGGGCGAGCGCATTGATGTGCCGCTTGATCTCTCCGGTACGGGCATCGAGGCGTCGGATTTCACGCTGTCGGCAAAGAGCGGCACCTCGCTCAATACCGGCGTCACGCTTCGGAATGGAGACACGCTTGCGCCAACGATCAGTTTTGAGGGTGCGGGCACGCAGACCGCAACGCTGGAGATTGCGGCTCTCAGCGATAATGTGGCGGAAGCTGACGGCGAGGCGCTGACCGTGGCGCTTGGCACAAACAAAGCTTTCAGTGACGATAGTGACACCAATGTCGGGGGTGGTGCCGAGCGTTCGACCACGGCGCACAGCTTTGACGTGCGGATTGTCGCCACCCCCGGTGTGATCGTCAACCCGACTGATCTGGATGTGGAGGAAGGCAGTTCGGATACGTATACGGTGGTGCTGAATTCACAGCCGAGCGCAAGTGTGGGTTTGGTATTCACCTCAGACGATACGAATGTGGTCACGGCCAGCGCCATGTCAGGTGGCTTTGTTCAATTTACCACGACCGATTGGAACATTCCGCAGACGGTGACCGTCACCGGTGTGGATGATGATGCCGATCAGAGCGCCGCCCGGACGGCAACTATTACCCATAGGGCATTCTCCACCGCCGATAACAGCTATGAGGGAATTGAGGTGGATGTCAGCGTCACGGTCCGTGATGATGACCCGACAGTGGTGTCGCTGGCGCGGGCGGCGGGCAATACGGGTCCGATTACCGAAGGCGCTTCGGGCAAGGTGGAATTCACGGTGACGCTGGGCCGGGCGCTGGTGGCGGGCGAGCGCATTGATGTGCCGCTTGATCTCTCCGGTACAGGCATCGAGGCGTCGGATTTCACGCTGTCGGCAAAGAGCGGCACCTCGCTCAATACCGGCGTCACGCTTCGGAATGGAGACACGCTTGCGCCAACGATCAGTTTTGAGGGTGCGGGCACGCAGACCGCAACGCTGGAGATTGCGGCTCTCAGCGATAATGTGGCGGAAGCTGACGGCGAGGCGCTGACCGTGGCGCTTGGCACAAACAAAGCGTTCAGTGACGATAGTGACACCAATGTCGGGGGTGGCACCGAGCGTTCGACCACGGCGCACAGCTTTGACGTGCGGATTGTCGCCACCCCCGGTGTGATCGTCAACCCGACCGATCTGGATGTGGAGGAAGGTGGTTCGGGGACCTATACGCTGGTGCTGGATTCACAGCCGAGCGCAGATGTGACGATTGCGGTCGCCCCGTCATCTCGGTCTGTGGCCACGGCCAGCCCCGCGACGCTGACCTTCACGCCGGGCAACTGGAACCAGCCGCAGAGTGTGACGGTGAACGGGGTGGACGATGATATCGATCAGAGCACTGACCGGACGGTCAGTATCAGCCATGTGGCGACGTCTGACGACACCGCCTATGGCGGGATTGAGGTGGCGTCCGTCAGTGTCACGGTCACCGATGATGACACGGCGGCTCTTGTGCTTGCGCAGGACACGGACCCGCTGGAAGTGTCAGAGGGCGGGAGCGCGGCCTACACGGTGGCGCTGGCGACCCAGCCGACGGCGACGGTGACGGTGACGCTGACCCAGCCGGCCAATACCGACGTGACGGTGGATACCGACACCGTCACGAACGGTAACCAGACCACGCTCAGCTTCACCACGGTGAACTGGAACGCGCCGCAGCAAGTGACGGTGGCGGCTGCGCAGGATGTCGATACCGCCGATGACAGTGCGGCCATCTCCCACAGCGCCTCTGGCGGGGGCTACGGATCGGTGACCGGCACGGTCAGTGTCAGCGTCACTGATGACGACGAGGCCGGGGTGGCTGTCACCGAGATGGAGGATGGCACCACGGTGAGCGAGGATGGCACGGTCACGGACAGCTATCAGGTGGTGCTGGCGACACAGCCGAGCGCCAATGTGACGATTGCGGTGACTTCGGACGATACGGATGCGGCCACGGTCGATTCCGATACACTGACCTTCACGCCGGGCAACTGGAACCAGCCGCAGAGTGTGACGGTGACCGGGGTGGACGATGATATCGATCAGAGCACTGACCGGACGGTGAGTATCAGCCATGTGGCGACGTCTGAAGACACCGCCTATGGCGGGATTGAGGTGGCGTCCGTCAGTGTCACGGTTGAAGATGACGACGAGGCGGCGGTGGGTTTCGTGGAGGCGGCCTCGACGGTGCCTGAGCGGGCGGGCACGCATGAGGTGACGCTGCGCTTCGATGTGGTGTCCGCCGCGCCGCTGGAGTTGCGCTACAGCCTGTCCGGCACGGCGACGGCGGGGCGTGACTTCACGGCGGGGGACGGCGTGCTGCGGGTGCCCGCGCAGGCGCGCGAGGTCACCCTTCCCGTGACGATCCTCGACGATGGTGAGCAGGAGGCGGACGAGACGGTTGTTGTGACACTGATCGAAGATCGCGGCGGCCAGTACAGACTGGGGAGCACGACCACGCATACGCTGACCATCACCGATGACGACAGCGATCTGGCGGAGCGTGTGGTGCGTCCGGCGCTGGCGCGGTTCGGGCGCACGGTGGGCGAACAGGTGCTGGACGCGGTGACGGACCGGCTGGGCGCGGCCCGGACCCCGGGGTTCGAAGGCCGCTTCGCCGGAGAGGCGCTGCCGGACGTGATCTGCGACGACGGCAAGTCTGCCCCGGATCACGTTTTGGAAGACGACGACCGGCGCCGGAAGTGCGTCGGGCAGGGCAGGTATGAACCCGGGTCCGGCAGGCCTGCCGATCCATCCGTTGCCGCCTGGAGTAACGGGTTGACGGGTGGCCCCGGCGGCACCCCCGAAGTTCAGGCGAAGGAGACATCCGATATCCTGCCGGGCACGTCCTTCGCGTTGACGTCGGAGACGGAGAACGGTGTTGCGCTGGCCTTCTGGGGCCGGGGAGCGCAATCGGGCTTCAGCGGCCGTGCGGGTGATCTCGGCCTGGAGGGCGAGGTGACGAGTTTCATGCTGGGGGCGGATCAGGCGCGCGACGACTGGCTGTTCGGTCTGATGCTGTCGCGGAGCCGGGGCGAGATCGACTACACTCTGGGCGCGGCGTCCGGCGAGATGGAGACGGACCTGACGGCGCTGGTGCCCTATATGGGCTGGGATGTAAGCGATCGTCTGTCGGTCTGGGGGGCTGCGGGTCTGGGCTCCGGCGACATGAGGCTGAGGCCGGAAGATGGCTCGGAGTTCAGGACGGATATCGACTGGGGCATGGCGGCGGCGGGCGCTGACGGGGCGTTGGGGTCGGTCGCGGCGCTTGGCGGCGCGGAACTGCGGTGGCTGGCGGATGCGCTGTGGACCCGGACCACATCGGATGCGGTGCCCGGCCTTGAGGCAACGTCTGGCTCGACCACGCGGCTGCGGCTGGGGCTGGAAAGCCGCTGGGAGCACAGCTTTGCGTCGGCGGCCACGCTGAGCCCGCGCCTGGAAACGGGGCTGCGCTATGACGGGGGCGATGCGGAGACCGGGTTCGGGCTGGAGGTCGGGGGCGGTGTGGAGTTCACCGATCCGTCGCGCGGCCTGTCACTGGGGCTGCGGGGCCGGACGCTGGCGCTGCATCAGGACGGGAACTTCGAGGACTGGGGCCTGGCCCTCGACCTCGCCTACGATCCGACACCGGAGACGAAGCGGGGCTTCGCGGCCCGGCTGTCGCATACATTCGGCGGCGCGTCATCAGGAGGTGTGGACGCGCTGCTGGGGCCACGGTTGTTCCCGGAGGCCTCGCCGACGGGGGGTGGGGACAGAAGCTGGAGCGTCGAGGCGGCCTATGGCGTCAGCCGGGGCCGGGGCCGGGTGGGCTCGCCCTATACCACGATCACCGCCGCAGGTTCGGGCAGCGCCACAGGCGCGCGCCTCGGCTACCGCATCGAACCCGACGCCGACCACGCGGCGGACGTCAATCTCGACTTCTGGACCGAACCGCCAACCACCGCCAACGACCGCGCCAGCGGAGGCGCAACACTGCAATGGAAATGGTAGCGAGATAGCGCCAGGGCGAAGCGCGAACGGAGATGGGGGTTTGGGAGCCGCGCTGCGTTTCGGAGTTTTGTTCGGCATTCGGAATGGCGGGAGAGCGTGGCACATCGTTTTGAAGCATCAAGGGGCGGATGGCTCCTGAAAGGCTTGCTGATGATGTTGACCGGAAGAATTTTGAATTTCGTTTTTGGTATCCCTGGTGTTGACAGCCTGATTTACCAGCCCACACTTCCACGGAACGCCGGAACGCCGGAACGCCGGAACGCCGGAACGCCGGAACGCCGGAACGCCGGAACGCCGGAACGCCGGAACGCCGGAACGCCGGAACGCCGGAACGCGGTCATGAGGTTCCTATCATGGCGGCCCGGACAGGCCACTTCCGGACGCGTCTGCGCTGATTGTCCTGAGCCCTCCGGCACACGCAGGCCTGCGCGATTAGAGCACCATATTTCCACCGGCCTGCGCCGCCTCTCTGTCCTGTGCGGCACGGGCCTGCGCCGCATGGGCGCGGCTCTTGCGCTGGGTCTGTTTGCGGCAACGGGGTTCGCCGCAGGAGCCGAGGCGCAATCGGTACTGGTGAGTAATGATGGACAATCCGATAGTAATCAAAAAGAATTATTAAACTCAATTGATATTGCCCAGACTTTCACGACTGGTGCCGATGGCAACGGTTATACTTTAAGCAGCGTTGTCATTGAATTTGCGAAGCTGGGAGACAGGGATGTTATCGCTTCGAAGCTGACGGCCAGCATCAATGCGAATAATTCCGGGGTCCCGGGCACATCGCTTGGCACGCTGACAGCGTCGAATTCTTCACGTAATGTGCTTACCTTTTCAGCCGGGCCGTCGGGCATCAGCCTTGAGGCGAATACCACATACTTTTTCACGATTGATGTGACTGAGGCATTGAATAAAAACAATCGCCTGCGTATCGCAGCTAACAGTGCTGTGGATGCAGGCGGTGTGGCCGGTTGGAGCATTGGCAACAAGAGAACAAGAGATAGGACTGTCAGTGGCGCTTGGAGCTCGTCAAGCAGCAGTGCATCATCGCTTC
Source organism: Paracoccaceae bacterium (assembly GCA_965242975.1). Taxonomy (GTDB): domain Bacteria; phylum Pseudomonadota; class Alphaproteobacteria; order Rhodobacterales; family Rhodobacteraceae; genus JAPPHA01. The sequence goes on from CBDETS010000002.1 coordinate 734,894, forward strand.
CTTTCAAAATCACGATCAACGGCGAGGTCAATACGCCCGGCGTGACTGTCACCCCGGCGGCTCTGGAAGTGACAGAGGGGGCTACGGCGACCTATGATGTTGTGCTGGACACCGCCCCGACCGGCAATGTGGTGATCACCCCGACCAGTTCGGCCACGGCGAAGGCCACGGTCAGTCCCGCAACGCTGACCTTTACCTCGAGCAACTGGAACCAAGCGCAGCAAGTGACGGTGAACGGGGTGGCGGCGGGCAGCGCCAACATCAGCCATCAGGTGACCTCAAGCGCCGACACCACCAATTACCCGACTAGCATAAGTATCGATCCGGTCGCGGTGACGGTGACCGAGCCGCCGGTCATTTCGATCACTGGTGGACCTGGACCCGCAGTGGCTGAGGGTGCCGCTGCCACGTTTGTGGTCCTTGCAAACCCGGCACCGGCGAGCGACCTGGAGGTCAGCCTGATCGTCGGGGATGCTGCGGGGAGCGACTTCCTGGCCTCCGGCAATGAGGGCGACAAGACGGTGACGATTCCTGCCGGTCAGAGCAGCGTAGTCTATAGGGTGCGCACGAAAGACGACAGCAAGGATGAGGCGGATGGCGCGGTTACGGTGGCGCTGGCGACGAGTCCCGGCAGCCTCTACATGTTGTCGTCCTCGGCGGCATCGGCAACGGTTGACATTACCGATGACGACCCGACGTCTGTGTCGCTGAGCGTGCTGAACGACAGTGTAGATGAGGGGGGCGCGAGTGACACGGCCGCGATCAAACTGACGCTTGGCCGGGAGTTGGTGCCGGGCGAGACACTGACGGTGCCGCTGCAGTTTTCGGGCGCAACCCTTGGCACGGACTTCACGCTGGCGCTTTCGGGCACTCCCGATGGGGTGGCGCTCGATGCCAATACGGGCGTGGTGACCTTCACCGGCGGCGATCCGGTTTCGGCCAAAGCGGTGAGGGTGCTGCTGACGGCTCTGGAAGACGACGACGCGGTCGACGAGCGCGTGACGGTCACCATCCCGGCCTCGGATATGGATACGGGCACCGGCACGGTCCTGACCGCGACGGGTCTCGGCGGCGGCGCGGCGGGCAGCGTCAGCGGCAGTGGCGTGATCGCGCTCGCCGATGACGACGAGGCCGGTGTGACCGTCACCGAGACGATCCTGAACGTGGAGGAAGGCCGTTCGAGGACCTATCAGGTGGTGCTGACCTCGGAGCCAACCCATGATGTGACGATTGCGGTGACTTCGGGCGATACAAATGTGGCCATGGTCGATTCCGATGCACTGATCTTCACGTCGGGCAACTGGAACGATCCGCAGACGGTGACGGTGACCGGGATGGATGACGCCGAGGACCGGAGGGTCAGTATCAGCCATGTGGCGACGTCTGATGACAGCACCTATGGCGGGATTCCGGTGGACCCTGTCAGTGTCGCGGTAACCGAGCAGTCGGTCATTTCGATCACTGGTGGATCTGGACCCGCAGTGGCGGAGGGTGCCGCTGCCACGTTTGTGGTCCTTGCAAACCCGGCACCGGCGAGCGACCTGGAGGTCAGCCTGATCGTCGGGGAGGTGACAGGGAGCGATTTCGTGGCCGCCGGTAATAAGGGCGGCGACAAGACGGTGACGATTCCTGCCGGTCAGAGCAGCGCAGTCTATACGGTGAACACGAAAGACGACAGCAAGGATGAGGCGGATGGCGCGGTTACGGTGGCGCTGGCGCCGAGTCCCGGCAGCCTCTACATGTTGTCGTCCTCGGCGGCATCGGCAACGGTTGACATTACCGATGACGACCCGACGTCTGTGTCGCTGAGCGTGCGGGACAACAGCGCAGATGAGGCGCGCGCGAGTGATACGGCCGCGATCAAACTGACGCTTGGCCGGGAGTTGGTGCCGGGCGAGATACTGACGGTGCCGCTGCAGTTTTCGGGCGCAACCCTTGGCACGGACTTCACGCTGGCGCTTTCGGGCATTCCCGATGGGGTGACGCTCGATGCCAATACGGGCGTGGTGACCTTTACCGGCGGCGATCCGGTTTCGGCCAAAGGGGCGAGGGTGCTGCTGACGGCTCTGGAAGACGACGACGCGGTCGACGAGCGCGTGACGGTCACCATCCCGGCCTCGGATATGGGCAGCGCGCCGGTTCTGACCGCGACGGGTCTCGGCGGCGGCGCGGCGGGCAGCGTCAGCGGCAGTGGCGTGATCGAGCTCGCCGATGACGACGAGGTCGGTGTGACCGTCACCGAGACGATCCTGAACGTGGAGGAAGGCCGTTCGGGGACCTATACGCTGGAACTGGACACAGTGCCAACCCATGATGTGACGATTGCGGTCACTTCGGGCGATCCAGATGTGGCCACGGTCGATTCTGATACACTGACCTTCACGTTGGGCAACTGGAACCAGCCGCAGACAGTGACGGTGACCGGGCTGGATGATGATATCGATCAGAGCGTGGACCAGACGGTCAATATCAGCCATGTTGCGACGTCCGAGGACCCCAATTATGATGGGATCGGCATCGACGCCGTTGATGTGACGGTGCTGGACGATGACATGCCCGCCATTGGGTTCGAGGACCCTGTCTCACGAACGCGCGAGACGGCGGGTCAACACGAGATAGCCCTCAGCCTCGATCCGGTTCCGGGCCAGAATATTATGCTCGCCTACAGCATTGGGGTCGAAAGCACGGCCACGCAAGACAGCGACTTCACCATCGTGAACGCTGGCACGGTTTCGGTCATGGCGGGAGCCAGCCGCGCACTCCTTCCGCTGGGGATCGTAGACGATACCCTGGTCGAAGGGGACGAGACGGTTATCCTGACGCTTGAGAACGGGTCGGGCTACAGCCCGGGAGAGGCGTCGCAGCATGTGCTGACGATCGTCGACGACGGTGACGCTGAGCGTGTGGTGCGTCCGGCGCTGGCGCGGTTCGGGCGCACGGTGGGCGAACAGGTGCTGGACGCGGTGACGGACCGGCTGGGCGCGGCCCGGACCCCGGGGTTCGAAGGCCGCTTCGCCGGAGAGGCGCTGCCGGACGTGATCTGCGACGACGGCAAGTCTGCCCCGGATCACGTTTTGGAAGACGACGACCGGCGCCGGAATTGCGTCGGGCAGGGCAGGTATGAACCCGGGTCCGGCAGGCCTGCCGATCCATCCGTTGCCGCCTGGAGTAACGGGTTGACGGGTGGCCCCGGAGGCACCCCCGAAGTTCAGGCGAAGGAGACATCCGATATCCTGCCGGGCACGTCCTTCGCGTTGACGTCGGAGACGGAGAACGGTGCCGCGCTGGCCTTCTGGGGCCGGGGAGCGCAATCGGGCTTCAGCGGCCGTGCGGGTGATCTCGGCCTGGAGGGCGAGGTGACGAGTTTCATGCTGGGGGCGGATCAGGCGCGGGGCGACCGGGTGTTCGGTCTGATGCTGTCGCGGAGCCGGGGCGAGATCGACTACAGTTTGGGCGAGGCGTCCGGCGAGATGGAGACGGACCTGACGGCGCTGGTGCCCTATATGGGCTGGGATGTAAGCGATCGTCTGTCGGTCTGGGGGGCTGCGGGTCTGGGCTCCGGCGACATGAGGCTGAGGCCGGAAGATGGCTCGGAGTTCAGGACGGATATCGACTGGGGCATGGCGGCGGCGGGCGCTGACGGGGCGTTGGGGTCGGTCGCGGCGCTTGGCGGCGCGGAACTGCGGTGGCTGGCGGATGCGCTGTGGACCCGGACCACATCGGATGCGGTGCCCGGCCTTGAGGCAACGTCTGGCTCGACCACGCGGCTGCGGCTGGGGCTGGAAAGCCGCTGGGAGCACAGCTTTGCGTCGGCGGCCACGCTGAGCCCGCGCCTGGAAACGGGGCTGCGCTATGACGGGGGCGATGCGGAGACCGGGTTCGGGCTGGAGGTCGGGGGCGGTGTGGAGTTCACCGATCCGTCGCGCGGCCTGTCACTGGGGCTGCGGGGCCGGACGCTGGCGCTGCATCAGGACGGGAACTTCGAGGACTGGGGCCTGGCCCTCGACCTCGCCTACGATCCGACACCGGAGACGAAGCGGGGCTTCGCGGCCCGGCTGTCGCATACATTCGGCGGCGCGTCATCAGGAGGTGTGGACGCGCTGCTGGGGCCACGGTTGTTCCCGGAGGCCTCGCCGACGGGGGGTGGGGACAGAAGCTGGAGCGTCGAGGCGGCCTATGGCGTCAGCCGGGGCCGGGGCCGGGTGGGCTCGCCCTATACCACGATCACCGCCGCAGGTTCGGGCAGCGCCACAGGCGCGCGCCTCGGCTACCGCATCGAACCCGACGCCGACCACGCGGCGGACGTCAATCTCGACTTCTGGACCGAACCGCCAACAGCCGCCAACGACCGCGCCAGCGGAGGCGCAACACTGCAATGGAAATGGTAGCGAGAACTGCTCCCCGCAGCGGCAAACCGTCCAGTGGACGGTCTGACGTTCGAACGGGCGGAGAGTTCACTGGTTCCGGCGAAACGCCGGACAGAACGGGAAGGCCGTCAGGAAACCCGGTCGCGTGGCGCTGTATTCGACCGACCATCCGGATTGAGGGAGGATCAGAAAGAGATTGCATCAATCCGGCGGTTTGGCGGACAGGTGGTCGAGCAGGGGAACGGACCGGACTTCTGCGCCTTCTGACTCACCCGACCGGACCCGTGAGCAAGATCACACCACGGCTGTGCCGGCAGGCCAGTCGCGCGACGTGTGAGTCACCCGGACAATCGCCACGGCTTCCGCGTCACTTGCCTGGGTAATCGCATAGGCGAGGATGTAGGTCAGGCGCGTCACGGATTTTTCGCAGGTGTCTGTCACCCGGCCTGGACGCCCTGTTGGTATTTCCCCCAAGGCCGTTCTGTCGACAGGCTCGGCCACGCGCCGCACCGCAGCGGTGTTGTCACGGGCGATGCAGGAAACTTGATCTGCAAGATCGTCCGGCGCCTCACCGGAGACGAACCGGTCGGCTCATGCGGTCCCGCCTGTTGCATCCAAAATCGCCTGGCGCACGGACGCCAGCGTTGTTCGGCATTCGGAATGGCGGGAGAGCGTGGCACATCGTTTTGAAGCATCAAGGGGCGGATGGCTCCTGAAAGGCTTGCCGATGATGTTGACCGGAAGAATTTTGAATTTCGTTTTTGGTATCCCTGGTGTTGACAGCCTGATTTTCCAGCCCACACTTTCACGGAACGCCGGAACGCCGGAACGCCGGAACGCCGGAACGCCGGAACGCCGGAACGCCGGAACGCCGGAACGCCGGAACGCCGGAACGCCGGAACGCCGGAACGCCGGAACGCCGGAACGCCGGAACGCCGGAACGCCGGAACGCCGGAACGCCGGAACGCCTCATTACTGCGTCCGCGAGCGCGGTCATGAGGTTCCTATCATGGCGGCCCGGACAGGCCACTTCCAGACGCGTCTGCGCTGATTGTCCTGAGCCCTCCGGCACACGCAGGCCTGCGCGATTAGAGCACCATATTTCCACCGGCCTGCGCCGCCTCTCTGTCCTGTGCGGCACCGGCCTGCGTTGCATAGGCGCGGCTCTTGCGCTGGGTCTGTTTGCGGCAACGGGGTTCGCAGTGGAGGCGCAGGCACAGAGTTCCGTACTGGTGAGTAATACCGGGCAAGATGGAGCTAATGATACTGGTGCTGCCGGTTTTTCAGGTCTTGGCCAGCGCATCCGGACGGGCAGCAATGCGGCCGGCTACGATCTCGACAGCGTCGTTTTGAGATTGGGCGGTCAAGTGGGAGAACCGGCTGTTCGTATCATGAGTAATGGTTCGAATGACTTACCAAGTTCCACTCTTTTCAACCTGACCAGTCCGTCGACTGTGACCGCAAATGACCTCAATGAGTTCAGCGCACCGGACGGTGCCACACTGGCGGCGAACACCGATTACTGGGTAGTATTAAACAGTACTAGTACAGCTTCAGTATGGCGGCGAACCACAAGTACAGGAGTCGATTCTGACGCTGCGGCGGGTTGGAGCATCGGTCGTGGTAATACAAGAAATAGAAATACTGCGGAAGTAAATTCAAATGGTTTTCATGCTTTTCGGAACCACAACTTTTATCAACTCCAGGTCAAAGGTTCTGCGACGGTGCCCGGCATTAGGCTCACGCCGTCCTCCCTGTCGGTTGCGGAGGCCGGGATGGGCACTTACACGGTTGTGCTGAAAACGGAGCCGACGCATGCGGTGACGGTCACGGTGACTTCGGGGGATGCGACTGCGGCTACTGTCAACAAGTCCGGGGGCAGTGCGGGTTCCAGCCAGACCTTGAACTTTACCACGAGCAACTGGAAAACCCCGCAGCAAGTGACCGTGAAGGGGGTCGACGACGCTATCGATAATCAGGGCGACAAGCGCACGGTGACGATCTCCCATGCGGCGATTTCGACGGACGATGATTATACTATCGCGGATGCCGGCAGCGTGACGGTGACCGTCACCGATGATGATGAGCCCGGGCAGCGTTCCATACTGGTGAGCAATACCGGGAAAGATTTATCTGATTCAATTGGTACTGCAACTTCTGGTGCTGCTATTGGCCAGCGCATCCGGACGGGCAGCAATGCGGCCGGCTACGATCTCGACAGCGTCGTTTTGAAATTAGGCTCTCTATTGGGAAGACCGACTGTCAGAATCCAGAGTAATGATGCGAATGGCAGACCAAGTTCCACCCTTTTCACGCTGACCAATCCGTCTACTCTGATCACAAACGGTCTCAATGAGTTCAGCGCACCGGACAGTGCCACACTGGCGGCGAACACCGATTACTGGGTAGTATTAAGCACTACTCGAAGTGCAAATTGGCTTCGAACCACCAGTAGAGACGTTGATGCTGGAGCCGTGGCGGGTTGGAGCATCGGTAGTGGTAATAGAAATGACGCGGTCATACTCGGAACTACTATACTGCTTTTTAATAACCCATTTTATCAACTCCAGGTCAAGGGTTCTGGGAAGGTGTCCCTTCCTCCTCCCCCGATCGCCCCCGGTGTGACTGTCACCCCGGCGTCTCTGGAGGTGGAAAAGGGGGCTACGGGGACTTATGATGTGGTGCTGGACACGGAGCCGAACGGCGATGTGGAGATCACTCCGACCAGTTCGGCCGGGGCGACGGCCTCGGTCAGCCCTGCGATACTGACCTTTACCGCGAGCAACTGGAACAAAGCGCAGCAGGTGACGGTGACCGGGGTGGCGGCGGGCAGCGCCAATATCAGCCATGCGGTGAGTTCAAGCGATGACACCACCAATTATCCGGGCAGTATGAGTATCGATTCGGTCGCGGTGACGGTGAGTGACACGACGGCCCCGACGGTGGCATCCATCGCGCGTCAGACGCCTTCGGGCTCGCCGACCAATGCCAACAGCCTGACCTGGCGTGTGACGTTCGACGAGGCGGTGACGGGGGTCGATGCGGGCGATTTCACCCTGACGGGGCCGAACACGGACACCGGTCTGGCTGTGGCGACGGTGGCGGGGGCAGAGACCACGGTCTGGGATGTCACTGCGTCTGGCGGCAATCTTGCAAGCTTCGATGGTACGGCGACGCTGGGCTTTGCAGACGATCAGAACATCCAGGACAGTTCCGGCAATGGGCTGGACACCACGGCGACGCCATCGCCGAACGACAATAGCTATATTGTCGACAACACCGCTCCGACGGTGACAACCGACCTGCCCACCGATTTCGCCGCCGCGTCCGCCACGGTCACGCTCACCTTTGACGAGCCGGTGACCGGCTTTTCGGACAGCGATATCACGGTGGACAACGGAGCCACGGCGTCGAACTTCGCGGCGGACACGTCCAACCCGACCACGGTGTGGACCGTGACGGTCGCCCCAGGCTCCGGCTCGGTCAACGGTACGCCGATCACGCTGACGATCCCGGCGGGGGCGGTGATGGACACTGCGGGCAACGCAAACGCCGCGTTTGAGGATACCGCCGCCTACACCCGTCCGTTGCAGGCCCCTGCGACGCTGAGCGCCACTGCGGGCGATGCGCGGGTTGCGCTGGCGTGGACCGCGCCCGCCGACAGCGCGGGGACCGCCGCCCTGACGAAATACCAGTATCGCTATGGGACGGGTAGCCCGGTGACGTGGCAAAGCTGGACCGACGTTCCCGACGGCGACGACGACGGCGCTGATGTCACGGATGAGACGGGCTATGTGGTGACCGGCCTGACGAACGGGACGGCCTACAGCTTCCAGGTCCGCGCCGTCAACGCCGCTGGCGACGGCGCGGGCAAGACCGCGACCGCCACGCCCGCAAACAGCCCGCCGAAGGGGGCGAACGGGACGGTGACGACGGCTGAGGATACGGCCTACACGTTCACGGCGGCGGATTTCGGGTTTTCCGACGTCGATCCGGGCGACACGCTGTCGGGCGTCAAGATCACGGCCCTGGAAAGCGCGGGCGCGCTGGCGCTCGACGGCACGGACGTGACGGCGGAGCAGGTGATCGCGAAGGCGGATATCGACGCCAACAAACTGACATTCACACCGGCGGCGGACGCGAACGGGTCGCCTTACGCGACCTTCGGGTTCAAGGTGAATGACGGCACGGATGACAGCGCGGACGCCTATACCCTGACCATCAGTGTGAGCGCAGTGAACGATGCCCCGACCGTGGCGAGCGTGATACCGGATCAGATGGCGACGGCGGGAACCGCCTTCAGCTATGCGTTCCCGGCAGGCACGTTCAGTGATGTCGATTCCGGCGACACGCTGACCTATAGAGCGGCGAAGTCCGACGATGCGGACCTGCCGGTCTGGCTGAGCTTTGATGCGGCCACGCGGACCTTCTCGGGCACGCCTGCGGCGGCGGATGCGGGCACGCTGATGGTGAAGGTAACGGCCGATGACAGTAATGGAGGCACGGCCTCGGACACGTTCAACATCGTGGTGAGCAACCCGCTCCCGGAGATCACGATCACGGGCGGGTCCGCTGTTACGGAGGGGACGGGCGCAGAGTTCACGGTGACGGCCAGCCCGGCGCCGTCGGCAGATCTGACGGTCAGGCTCACCGTGGCGGACGATGACACGAGCGATTTCGTGGCTTCGACAAATGAGGGCGACAAGAGCGTGATCATTCAGTCGGGCACGGCTTCCGCCACATATACGGTCGCTACGACCGCTGACAGCATTGATGAAGCGGATGGCGCGGTCAGGGTGACAGTCAAAGCCGACCCGGCTTATACGCTCGACGGCCCTGTCACTGACACGGTCAGCGTCAGCGATGATGACGAGGCGGCTCTTGTGTTTGCGCAGGCCGCGGACCCGCTGGAAGTGTCGGAGGGCGGGAGCGCGACCTACACGGTGGCGCTGGCGACCCAGCCGACGGCGACGGTGACGGTGACGCTGACCCAGCCGACCAATACCGACGTGACGGTGGATACCGACACCGTCACGAACGGTAACCAGACCACGCTCAGCTTCACCACGGTGAACTGGAACGCGCCGCAGACGGTGACGGTGGCGGCTGCGCAGGATGTCGATGCCGCCGGTGACAGTGCGGACATCCTTCACAGCGCCTCAGGCGGGGGCTACGCATCGGTGACCGGCACGGTCAGTGTCACCGTCACCGATGATGACGAGGCGGCTCTTGTGTTTGCGCAGGCTGCGGACCCGCTGGAAGTGTCGGAGGGCGGGAGCGCGGCCTACACGGTGGCGCTGGCGACCCAGCCGACAGGGACGGTGACGGTGACGCTGACCCAGCCGACCAATACCGACGTGACGGTGGATACCAACACCGTCACGAACGGTAACCAGACCACGCTCAGCTTCACCACGGTGAACTGGAACGCGCCGCAGACGGTGACGGTGGCGGCTGCGCAGGATGTCGATGCCGCCGTGGACAGTGCGGACATCCTTCACAGCGCCTCGGGCGGGGGCTACGGATCGGTGACCGGCACGGTCAGTGTCACCGTCACCGATGATGACGAGGCGGCTCTTGTGTTTGCGCAGGCCGCGGACCCGCTGGAAGTGTCGGAGGGCGGGAGCGCGACCTACATGGTGGCGCTGGCGACCCAGCCGACAGGGACGGTGACGGTGACGCTGACCCAGCCGACCAATACCGACGTGACGGTGGATACCAACACCGTCACGAACGGTAACCAGACCACGCTCAGCTTCACCACGGTGAACTGGAACGCGCCGCAGACGGTGACGGTGGCGGCTGCGCAGGATGTCGATGCCGCCGTGGACAGTGCGGACATCCTTCACAGCGCCTCGGGCGGGGGCTACGGATCGGTGACCGGCACGGTCAGTGTCACCGTCACCGATGATGACGAGGCGGCTCTTGTGTTTGCGCAGGCTGCGGACCCGCTGGAAGTGTCGGAGGGCGGGAGCGCGGCCTACACGGTGGCGCTGGCGACCCAGCCGACAGGGACGGTGACGGTGACGCTGACCCAGCCGACCAATACCGACGTGACGGTGGATACCGACACCGTCACGAGCAATAACCAGACCACGCTCAGCTTCACCACGGTGAACTGGAACGCGCCGCAGACGGTGACGGTGGCGGCTGCGCAGGATGTCGATGCCGCCGTGGACAGTGCGGCCATCCTTCACAGCGCCTCTGGCGGGGGCTACGCATCGGTGACCGGCACGGTCAGTGTCACCGTCACCGATGATGACGAGGCGGCTCTTGTGTTTGCGCAGGCCGCGGACCCGCTGGAAGTGTCGGAGGGCGGGAGCGCGGCCTACACGGTGGCGCTGGCGACCCAGCCGACAGGGACGGTGACGGTGACGCTGACCCAGCCGACCAATACCGACGTGACGGTGGATACCGACACCGTCACGAGCAATAACCAGACCACGCTCAGCTTCACCACGGTGAACTGGAACGCGCCGCAGACGGTGACGGTGGCGGCTGCGCAGGATGTCGATGCCGCCGTGGACAGTGCGGACATCCTTCACAGCGCCTCGGGCGGGGGCTACGCATCGGTGACCGGCACGGTCAGTGTCACCGTCACCGATGATGACGAGGCGGCTCTTGTGTTTGCGCAGGCCGCGGACCCGCTGGCAGTGTCGGAGGGCGGGAGCGCGGCCTACACGGTGGCGCTGGCGACCCAGCCGACAGGGACGGTGACGGTGACGCTGACCCAGCCGACCAATACCGACGTGACGGTGGATACCGACACCGTCACGAGCAATAACCAGACCACGCTCAGCTTCACCACGGTGAACTGGAACGCGCCGCAGACGGTGACGGTGGCGGCTGCGCAGGATGTCGATGCCGCCGTGGACAGTGCGGACATCCTTCACAGCGCCTCGGGCGGGGGCTACGCATCGGTGACCGGCACGGTCAGTGTCACCGTCACCGATGATGACGAGGCGGCTCTTGTGTTTGCGCAGGCCGCGGACCCGCTGGCAGTGTCGGAGGGCGGGAGCGCGGCCTACACGGTGGCGCTGGCGACCCAGCCGACGGCGACGGTGACGGTGACGCTGACCCAGCCGGCCAATACCGACGTGACGGTGGATACCAACACCGTCACGAACGGTAACCAGACCACGCTCAGCTTCACCACGGTGAACTGGAACGCGCCGCAGACGGTGACGGTGGCGGCTGCGCAGGATGTCGATGCCGCCGTGGACAGTGCGGACATCCTTCACAGCGCCTCGGGCGGGGGCTACGCATCGGTGACCGGCACGGTCAGTGTCACCGTCACCGATGATGACGAGGCGGCTCTTGTGTTTGCGCAGGCCGCGGACCCGCTGGAAGTGTCGGAGGGCGGGAGCGCGGCCTACACGGTGGCGCTGGCGACCCAGCCGACAGGGACGGTGACGGTGACGCTGACCCAGCCGACCAATACCGACGTGACGGTGGATACCGACACTATCACGATCGGTAACCAGACCACGCTCAGCTTCACCACGGCGAACTGGAACGCGCCGCAGACGGTGACGGTGGCGGCTGCGCAGGATGTCGATGCCGCCGTGGACAGTGCGGACATCCTTCACAGCGCCTCTGGCGGGGGCTACGGATCGGTGACCGGCACGGTCAGCGTCACGGTTGAAGATGACGACGAGGCGGCTCTTGTGTTTGCGCAGGCCGCGGACCCGCTGGAAGTGTCGGAGGGCGGGAGCGCGGCCTACACGGTGGCGCTGGCGACCCAGCCGACAGGGACGGTGACGGTGACGCTGACCCAGCCGACCAATACCGACGTGACGGTGGATACCGACACTATCACGATCGGTAACCAGACCACGCTCAGCTTCACCACGGTGAACTGGAACGCGCCGCAGACGGTGACGGTGGCGGCTGCGCAGGATGTCGATGCCGCCGGTGACAGTGCGGCCATCCTTCACAGCGCCTCGGGCGGGGGCTACGCATCGGTGACCGGCACGGTCAGCGTCACGGTTGAAGATGACGACGAGGCGGCTCTTGTGTTTGCGCAGGCCGCAGACCCGCTGGAAGTGTCGGAGGGCGGGAGCGCGACCTACACGGTGGCGCTGGCGACCGAGCCGACGGCGACGGTGACGGTGACGCTGACCCAGCCGACCAATACCGACGTGACGGTGGATACCGACACTATCACGATCGGTAACCAGACCACGCTCAGCTTCACCACGGCGAACTGGAACCAGCCGCAGACGGTGACGGTGGCGGCTGCGCAGGATGTCGATACCGCCGATGACAGTGCGGTTATCTCCCACAGCGCCTCGGGCGGGGACTACGGATCGGTGACCGGCACGGTCAGTGTCACCGTCAGCGATGACGACGCCCCTGCGGTGCCCGGCATATCGCTCTCGGAGAACCTTCTGGCGGTGAACGAGGGCGGAACGGCAACCTACACGATGGTGCTGGACAGCGCGCCGACCCATGACGTGACGGTCACGGTGGAAGTTCTCTCTAGCGTTGATCCGGCGGCCATCACGGTGGACACGGATACCATGGTGAAGGGCAACCAGAACACGTTGACCTTCACACCCGCAACCTGGAACCAGCCGCAGACGGTCACAGTGACCGGTGTGGACGACGACTTCGCAGGGAAGTATGTATTAAGCTTGGATTTGACCCACGCGGCCGGGTCGCAGGATGCCGCATATAATGAAATCGCCATCGCTTCGGTCGGGGTGACGGTCTCTGATAAAGATCCGGCCACCCCCACCGTTACCATTGAAGGTCCGCTTTTACCGGTCACGGAGGGTGGCGATGCGGTGTTCACGGTGACGGCCGACCCGGCCCCGACAGGCGATCTGACGGTCAGCCTGAGCGTCGCGGATGTTGCGGGAAGCGATTTCCTGGCTTCCGGCGATGAGGGCGACAAGACGGTGACCATCCCGGGTGAACAGACGGCCGCCGACTTCACCGTTGCCACCGTCGCGGACGGCATCGACGAGCCATTCGGCCTTGTTTCAGTCGCGGTTGTCCCGGGGTCTGACTACGCGGTGGACCGATCGGTTCCGCCTTTTTTCTTCACTGGTTTTTCGTTTGTGGAGGACGACGACGCGACGATTGTAAGCCTGGCGCGGGTGGGCTCTGGGTCGATTACCGAAGGCGCTTCGGGCAAGGCGGAATTTACGGTGACGCTGGGCCGGGCGCTGGTTGCGGACGAGCGCATTGATGTGCCGCTTGTTTTCTCCGGCGCGGGTATTGAGGCGTCGGATTTCACGCTGTCGACAAAGAGCGGTGCTTCGCTCAATACGGGCGTCACGCTTCGAAGATCGGGCAGGCGCAATCCGACCATAAGCTTTGAGGGAACTGGTGCGCAGACGGCGACCCTGGAGATTGCGGCGCTCGACGACAATGTGGTGGAAACTGGCGGGGAGACGCTGATTGTTTCGCTTGGCAGCAAGCGGCGATTCGATGCGGATGGAGATACCAATGTTGGTGGCGGTGCCGCTCCTTCGGCCACGGAAAACACATTCAGCTTTGATATCAGCGACGATGGCGTCCCGGTTTTGCCTCCTCTTTTGGTCAAGGCGCTGGTTAAAAATATCCGCCAGCCGGATGCCGGATACTCCAGCTTGCAAAACGATTATGCCCAGGGCTTCATGACCGGCGGCAACGGTACGGGGTACACGCTGAACAGTGCCGAAGTGGCGTTTTTGCGGCTTGGGACCCTCACAGACTTTTCGAAACTGGAAGTTACCGTCCGGACCAGCGCCAGCGGACGCCCCGGTGACGTTGTCGCCACCTTGGCAAATTCCGGCAGCCAGGGGCGGCGTGCCATCTTCACCGCGCCCAAGGGTGGGGTCAAACTTTCGGCGAACACGCGGTATTTCCTGGTTCTGGATGTGACCGGGAAAGTCGATAACAGCAGACTTGCATATACGCTTTCGGACAAGGAGGACCCGGGAGCCGCGCCGGGCTGGAGCATTGATGATGGCAGCCTGTTCCGGGCCAGCGGCATCCAGTGGTCCACGGTACAGGGCGGCTACGCCCGGAAAATCCGGCTTCGGGGTTTCGCGAACCCGCAGGAACATGGCAAACCCACCGCGCTGACGCTGAGCGTGGATGCCGATACCGGCGCGGAGGGGGTGCAGACCAGCCTTGTCGAGGAGGACGGGTCGAAGACCGTGCGGGTGACGGCGACGCTTGATGGCCCGGCTACTTTCGCGGAGCCGAAGACGGTGACCATCGCGGTCGGCGCTGTCGATGATAGCGCTACGGAAAGCACGGATTACCAGGAGGTGGCAAACCAGCGGATTACAATCCCTGTCGGGCAGTCGAGCGCCTCTGTTGAGTTCCAGATTACCCCGGTCGATGACAACTTGTACGAGGGGTCCGAGACGATCAGCATTGCTGGCACTCTTACGGATGTTGTGGTGAGGCCTGCTGCCATCCTGCTGACTGATGAGGCAGACGACGCCCCGGAACCGACGGTTGTGTCGATTGAGCGGTATAATCCGGCGACTTCGCCGACCAATGCGAACAGCCTGACCTGGCGTGTGACGTTCGACGAAGCGGTGGTGAATGTCGATGCGGGCGATTTCACGCTGACGGGTCCGAACGCGGGCACCACTCTGACTGTGAGCACTGTTACGGGCAAGGAGGCCACGACCTGGGATATCACCGCCTCTAGCGGCAATCTCGCGACTTTCGATGGCCCGGTGATGCTGTCCTTTGCAGCCGATCAGAATATTCAGGACAATGATGGCACTCCTCTGAGCGCAACCACGCCGAGGGGCACCAATGAGAACAGTTATGTGGTGGACAATACTGCCCCGACAGTGACCTCGGTCGCGCGTCAGAGCCCTTCGACCTCGCCGACCAATGCGAACAGCCTGACCTGGCGTGTGACGTTCGGCGAGGCGGTGAATGTGGCCGCATCGGACTTTATGGTAACCGGCACCGACGCCGTGCTGTCGGCAATGCCGGTCGGCCACGCCGGCACGACTGTGGACGTCACCGTTTCGGGCGGCAACCTGGCCAGCTTGAACGGCCCGGTGACGCTGGGCTTTGCAACCGATCAGTATATACAGGATAAGGCTGGCAACGTTCTGGACACCACGACGACGCCATCGCCGAATGATGCGACCTATGACCTCGACAACGCCCCTCCGACGGTGGCGGTCAGCGGTCTGAGCGGCACCCTATCCGGCCCTGTGACGGCAACCTTTACCTTCTCCGAGACGGTGAGCGGTTTTGCGCAGGAGGATATTACGGTGGGCAACGGCGCGGTCTCGGATTTCACCGTGTCCATTGCGGGCATGGTCTGGACCGCCCTGATCACGCCCACGGCAGACGGCACGGTTACCGTGGATGTTGGGGCGGGCGCGGCCATGGATGCCGCCGGCAACCCGAATCCAGCCGCGACCCAGGCCAGCGCGGCCTATACAGCGGTGCCCGGCATTGCCCTGATTCCCAGGTCCCTGTCGGTGGCGGAGGCTGGGGGTAAGGACACCTACACGGTGGTTCTGAACACGCAGCCGACGCATGCGGTGACGGTCACGGTGACCTCCGCCGATGCGAGCACGGCCACGGTCAAAAAGGTCGGCGGCGGCGCGGGGGCGAGCCAGACCCTGACCTTTACCACGAGCAACTGGAACACGGCGCAGACGGTGACCGTGACGGGGGTCGATGACGCTGTCGACAATCAGGGCGACAAGCGCACGGTGTCGATCTCCCACGCGGCGCGTTCGACGGACACAAATTACACCATCGCGGATGCCGGCAGCGTGACGGTGACCGTCACCGATGATGAAGATATACCTACCGCGCTGACATTGACCCTGGATGCTGGCACCGGCACGACCGGGTCGCTGTTGAGGCTTGCAGAGAATGTCGGGACGAAGACCGTGCGGGTGACGGCAACGCTTGATGGCCCGGCTACTTTCGCGGAGCCGAAGACGGTGCCCATCGCGGTCGGCGCTGTCGATGATAGCGCTACGGAAAGCACGGATTACCAGGAGGTGGCAAACCAGTCGATTACAATCCCCGCCGGACAGTCGAGCGCCTCTGTTGAGTTTCAGATCACCCCGGTCGATGACAGCTTGTACGAGGGGCCCGAGACGATCAGCATCGTCGGCACGCTCGCGTACGTTAAAGTAACGCACGCTGCCATCCGGCTGACCGATGACGAGACGAAGCCCACCGCGACACTGGCGCTCCTGCCATCCTCGATTGGCGAAGGGCAAACCGCGACAGTCACAGCAACGCTTTCGAACGCGGTGGGCGCGGAACTCACGCTCACCGTCGCGGCGGCCGCCGGGGCCGGAACCGCAGCGGAGGACTTCACGCTGACGGGCACAACGCTGACCATCGCGGCAGGAGAGACCGCCTCGACCGGGATGGTGACCATCGCGGCGACTGACGACGATGTGGACACCCCCAGCAAGGCGGTCACGGTTTCGGCTACCGTCGGCGGCGGGCGCGGGGTGGCCGCTCCAGAGGACGTGACGCTGACCATCACCGACGACGATGCGACTGTGGTGACGCTGGCGGGCACGACGGGGGATGTGACCGAGGGCGGCACCAAAGACTTCACCGTCACCTTGGGCCGGGGACTGGTGGCCGGCGAGAGTCTGGTGGTGCCCCTCAGCTTCTCAGGTGCGGCCACCCCGGGAACGGACTATACCGTGACCGGTACCACCGCCACGGGCGTGAGCTATGCCAACCTGAACAGCGGTGGCGCCACGGTCACCTTCACCGGGCCTGAAACCGGCGTGACCGCGCCGACGGCCACCCTGACCCTGAGCGCCGCCGGGGACAGCGACGAAGCGGAAGTCGACGAGACCGTGACCATCGACCTGGGGAACCTCGATGGCGACTCCGGTACCAATCTGGGCGGCGGTGCTGCGGGCAGTGGCTCAGTGTCTTTCAGCATTACCAATGTGGACAACGCCCCGACGGTCACCGTCGACATTCCCGGCGGCCGCAGGCTCGCCCGCGCCGCGATCACTGGCCCGGTGACGGCGACGATCACGTTTTCGGAGCCGGTGACGGGCTTTGCCGCGGACGATCTTATTGTCACGCGCGGCGTGGCGTCGGGTTTCACCGAGACGATGAGCGGCACGACCTGGACGGTTCGTCTGACGCCGACGCGCAACGGCAGCTCGATGATTTTGACGATCCCGGCGGGGGCGGCGGTGGACGCCTCGAACAACCCCAGTGCAAGGGGCTTCGACGATGTTCTCTATCTCGCGAAGCCCGATGCCCCCACGAACTTCGACGCCACGCCGGGCGACGGGTTGGTGACGCTTGCCTGGGACCGCCCGGCCAATATCCCGTTGCAAAGCAGACAGGCCGCGTTGACCAGATATGAGTATCGGTCTGCGCCAAGCGGGAGCGGATACGGCTCTTGGACCAATCTGACCGTCGGCGACGATGCCATCGACGCGGACGGCAATGCCAGAGTTGTGATCACCGGTCTGACCAACGGGACGGAGCACTTCTTTCAGGTCCGCGCGGTCAACAAAGTCGGGACCGGCCCGTCGGCGGGGAACCGGGCCACCCCCGTCGCCGACCTCAACACCGCTCCCATCGCCGCCGACGGGCGGGTGCGGACGCGGGAGGACACATCGTACACCTTTGACGCGGATGACTTCGGGTTTTCCGACCCCGATGCGGGCGACGCGCTGGCCAGCGTGAAGATCACCACGCTGCCCGACGCCGGAACGTTCGCGCCCATCGACGGCGCGGCGGTGACGGCGGGCCAGGTCATCGCTGCGGCCGACATCGGGAAACTGATCTTCACCCCGGCGGCGAACGGCAACAACGCCACCAGGACCGCCTATAACATGACGGCCTACGCGACCTTCGGCTTCAAGGTGAACGACGGCGAGGATGACAGCGCGGACGCCTACACCATGACGGTCTCCGTCATCCCCGTGAACGACGCGCCGATGGTGGACAACGAAATCCCCGACCGGACGGCGACGACGGGAACCGCGTTCAGCTATGCGTTTCCGGCGAACACGTTCAGCGATGTCGACGGCAATACGCTGATCTACAAGGCGACGCAGGGCGACGGCACGGACCTGCCCACATGGCTGAGCTTTGACGCCAACACGCGGACCTTTTCGGGAACCCCGGCGACGGCGGACGTGGGTACGCTACCCATCAAGGTGATCGCCAGCGACGGCAACGGCGGCACGGTTTCCGACACGTTCGACATCACGATAAGCGCAAGCAACGCCAACACCGCGCCGACGGGGACGGACAGGACGGTGACGACGGATGAGGATACGGCCTACACGTTCACGGCGGCGGATTTCGGGTTTTCCGACGCCGATCCGGGCGACACGCTGTCGGGCGTGAAGATCACGGCCCTGGAAAGCGCGGGCGCGCTGGCGCTCGACGGCACGGACGTGACGGCGGACCAGGTGATCGCGAAGGCCGACATCGACGCCAACAAACTGACCTTCACACCGGCGGCGGACGCGAACGGGTCGCCTTACGCGACCTTCGGGTTCAAGGTGAATGACGGCACGGATGACAGCGCGGACGCCTATACCCTGACCATTAATGTGAGCGCAGTGAACGATGCCCCAACCGTGGCGACGGTGATACCGGATCAGATGGCGACGGCGGGAACCGCCTTCAGCTATGCGTTCCCGGCAGGCACGTTCAGTGATGTCGATTCCGGCGACACGCTGACCTATAGAGCGGCGAAGTCCGACGAGACGGACCTGCCGGCCTGGCTGAGCTTCACTCGCGCCACACGGACCTTCTCGGGCACGCCGGCGGATGCGGGTACGCTGATGGTGAAGGTGACGGCCAGCGATGGCAATGGGGGAACGGTCTCCGACACGTTCACCCTCACGGTGAACAACCCGCTCCCGGAGATCACTGTCACGGGCGGGTCCGCTGTTACGGAGGGGACGGGCGCAGAGTTCACGGTGACGGCCAGCCCGGCGCCGTCGGCAGATCTGACGGTCAGGCTCACCGTGGCGGACGATGACACGAGCGATTTCGTGGCTTCGACAAATGAGGGCGACAAGAGCGTGATCATTCAGTCGGGCACGGCTTCCGCCACATATACGGTCGCTACGACCGCTGACAGCATTGATGAAGCGGATGGCGCGGTCAGGGTGACAGTCAAAGCCGACCCGGCTTATACGCTCGACGGCCCTGTCACTGACACGGTCAGCGTCAGCGATGACGACGAGGCGGCTCTTGTGTTTGCGCAGGCCGCGGACCCGCTGGAAGTGTCGGAGGGCGGGAGCGCGGCCTACACGGTGGCGCTGGCGACCCAGCCGACGGCGACGGTGACGGTGACGCTGACCCAGCCGGCCAATACCGACGTGACGGTGGATACCAACACCGTCACGAACGGTAACCAGACCACGCTCAGCTTCACCACGGTGAACTGGAACGCGCCGCAGCAAGTGACGGTGGCGGCTGCGCAGGATGTCGATGCCGCCGTGGACAGTGCGGACATCCTTCACAGCGCCTCAGGCGGGGGCTACGCATCGGTGACCGGCACGGTCAGTGTCACCGTCACCGATGATGACGAGGCGGCTCTTGTGTTTGCGCAGGCCGCGGACCCGCTGGAAGTGTCGGAGGGCGGGAGCGCGGCCTACACGGTGGCGCTGGCGACCCAGCCGACAGGGACGGTGACGGTGACGCTGACCCAGCCGACCAATACCGACGTGACGGTGGATACCAACACCGTCACGAACGGTAACCAGACCACGCTCAGCTTCACCACGGTGAACTGGAACGCGCCGCAGACGGTGACGGTGGCGGCTGCGCAGGATGTCGATGCCGCCGTGGACAGTGCGGCCATCCTTCACAGCGCCTCTGGCGGGGGCTACGCATCGGTGACCGGCACGGTCAGTGTCACCGTCAGCGATGACGACGCCCCTGCGGTGCCCGGCATATCGCTCTCGGAGAACCTTCTGGCGGTGAACGAGGGCGGAACGGCAACCTACACGATGGTGCTGGACAGCGCGCCGACCCATGACGTGACGGTCACGGTGGAAGTTCTCTCTAGCGTTGATCCGGCGGCCATCACGGTGGACACGGATACCATGGTGAAGGGCAACCAGAACACGTTGACCTTCACACCCGCAACCTGGAACCAGCCGCAGACGGTCACAGTGACCGGTGTGGACGACGACTTCGCAGGGAAGTATGTATTAAGCTTGGATTTGACCCACGCGGCCGGGTCGCAGGATGCCGCATATAATGAAATCGCCATCGCTTCGGTCGGGGTGACGGTCTCTGATAAAGATCCGGCCACCCCCACCGTTACCATTGAAGGTCCGCTTTTACCGGTCACGGAGGGTGGCGATGCGGTGTTCACGGTGACGGCCGACCCGGCCCCGACAGGCGATCTGACGGTCAGCCTGAGCGTCGCGGATGTTGCGGGAAGCGATTTCCTGGCTTCCGGCGATGAGGGCGACAAGACGGTGACCATCCCGGGTGAACAGACGGCCGCCGACTTCACCGTTGCCACCGTCGCGGACGGCATCGACGAGCCATCCGGCCTTGTTTCAGTCGCGGTTGTCCCGGGGTCTGACTACGCGGTGGACCGATCGATTCCGCCTTTTTTCTTCACTGGTTTTTCGTTTGTGGAGGACGACGACGCGACGGCGGTGACGCTGACAGTGCCGGACACCAGCGCAGATGAGGGGGACGCGAGTGACAGGGCCGCGATCAAACTGACACTGAAACGGGGACTGGTGACGGATGAGAGCCTTACGGTGCCGCTGCAGTTTTCGGGCGGGGCATTGGGCACGGCGTTCACGCTGGCGCTTTCGGGCAGTCCCAACGGGGTGACGCTCGATGCCAATACGGGCGTGGTGACCTTCACTGGCGGCGATCCGGTTTCGGCCAAAGGGGCGAGGGTGCTGCTGATCGCCTCTGACGATGACGACGCGGTCTCCGAACGCGTGACGGTGACCATCCCGGCCTCGGATACGGGCAGCGCGCCGGTTCTGGGCGCGACGGGTCTCGGCGGCGGCGCAACGGGCAGCGGCAGCGGCGTGATCACGCTCACCGATGACGACGAGGCGGCTCTTGTGTTTGCGCAGGCCGCGGACCCGCTGGAAGTGTCGGAGGGCGGGAGCGCGACCTACACGGTGGCGCTGGCGACCCAGCCGACGGCGACGGTGACGGTGACGCTGACCCAGCCGACCAATACCGACGTGACGGTGGATACCGACACTATCACGATCGGTAACCAGACCACGCTCAGCTTCACCACGGCGAACTGGAACGCGCCGCAGACGGTGACGGTGGCGGCTGCGCAGGATGTCGATGCCGCCGTGGACAGTGCGGACATCCTTCACAGCGCCTCTGGCGGGGGCTACGCATCGGTGACCGGCACGGTCAGTGTCACCGTCACCGATGATGACGAGGCGGCTCTTGTGTTTGCGCAGGCCGCGGACCCGCTGGAAGTGTCGGAGGGCGGGAGCGCGACCTACACGGTGGCGCTGGCGACCCAGCCGACAGGGACGGTGACGGTGACGCTGACCCAGCCGAACAATACCGACGTGACGGTGGATACCGACACCGTCACGAGCAATAACCAGACCACGCTCAGCTTCACCACGGTGAACTGGAACGCGCCGCAGCAAGTGACGGTGGCGGCCGCGCAGGATGTCGATACCGCCGATGACAGTGCGGTTATCTCCCACAGCGCCTCGGGCGGGGACTACGGATCGGTGACCGGCACGGTCAGTGTCACCGTCACCGATGATGACGAGGCGGCTCTTGTGTTTGCGCAGGCCGCGGACCCGCTGGAAGTGTCGGAGGGCGGGAGCGCGGCCTACACGGTGGCGCTGGCGACCCAGCCGACAGGGACGGTGACGTTGACGCTGACCCAGCCGACCAATACCGACGTGACGGTGGATACCAACACCGTCACGAACGGTAACCAGACCACGCTCAGCTTCACCACGGTGAACTGGAACGCGCCGCAGACGGTGACGGTGGCGGCTGCGCAGGATGTCGATGCCGCCGTGGACAGTGCGGACATCCTTCACAGCGCCTCAGGCGGGGGCTACGCATCGGTGACCGGCACGGTCAGTGTCACCGTCACCGATGATGACGAGGCGGCTCTTGTGTTTGCGCAGGCCGCGGACCCGCTGGAAGTGTCGGAGGGCGGGAGCGCGACCTACACGGTGGCGCTGGCGACCCAGCCGACAGGGACGGTGACGGTGACGCTGACCCAGCCGACCAATACCGACGTGACGGTGGATACCGACACCGTCACGAGCAATAACCAGACCACGCTCAGCTTCACCACGGTGAACTGGAACGCGCCGCAGACGGTGACGGTGGCGGCTGCGCAGGATGTCGATGCCGCCGTGGACAGTGCGGACATCCTTCACAGCGCCTCGGGCGGGGGCTACGCATCGGTGACCGGCACGGTCAGTGTCACCGTCACCGATGATGACGAGGCGGCTCTTGTGTTTGCGCAGGCCGCGGACCCGCTGGCAGTGTCGGAGGGCGGGAGCGCGGCCTACACGGTGGCGCTGGCGACCCAGCCGACGGCGACGGTGACGGTGACGCTGACCCAGCCGGCCAATACCGACGTGACGGTGGATACCAACACCGTCACGAACGGTAACCAGACCACGCTCAGCTTCACCACGGTGAACTGGAACGCGCCGCAGACGGTGACGGTGGCGGCTGCGCAGGATGTCGATGCCGCCGTGGACAGTGCGGACATCCTTCACAGCGCCTCAGGCGGGGGCTACGCATCGGTGACCGGCACGGTCAGTGTCACCGTCACCGATGATGACGAGGCGGCTCTTGTGTTTGCGCAGGCTGCGGACCCGCTGGAAGTGTCGGAGGGCGGGAGCGCGGCCTACACGGTGGCGCTGGCGACCCAGCCGACAGGGACGGTGACGGTGACGCTGACCCAGCCGACCAATACCGACGTGACGGTGGATACCGACACCGTCACGAGCAATAACCAGACCACGCTCAGCTTCACCACGGTGAACTGGAACGCGCCGCAGACGGTGACGGTGGCGGCTGCGCAGGATGTCGATGCCGCCGTGGACAGTGCGGACATCCTTCACAGCGCCTCAG
>CBDETS010000003.1:0-20751 GCA_965242975.1 Paracoccaceae bacterium
TTTGGATGGGTTGATGGGTTTGGATCATGTTTTGGCGTCGCGGCGTTTGTATTCGGATGGTGTGGAGTTGTTGTTTGATTATGCGGAGGAGCGTTGGGGTGGGTTTGGTTTGTCGGGTTTGGTGGTGGTGCGTAGTGGGCAGAGGGTGTTTGCGGAGGTGGTGATGGGTTTTTTGGAGAATATTGTTTATGGGGAGGATGGGTATCCGGTTTTGATGCGGGTTCCTGCCTATGAGGTCGCCGAGGTGGTAGTTGACCCCAAGATGTCTTCAGGGCAACCGATTTTCAGTTGTGGCGCGGCACGTGTGGAGGATGTTTTGGACCGCTATGGGGCGGGGACGTCTCTAGAGGTGGTTTCCAAAGATTACGGTGTTCCCACCGACCATATCGAGGACGCTCTGCGTGTCGCATCCTTCCAGGCTGCCTGACCTCAATGGTAGATCAACCCACGTCACATCAACCTCAGTCCCAGGTGAGCCGGAAATGGACGGGATGACCACAGTTCGGTTTCTGGCGGTCTCGGTGTAGTAGGAGACAAGAAAATGTCGGATAACAGCTCTATCCCGAGTGGTAGCCCACGTATCGAGAGCCAGATATTGCAATGGGCGAATATAGCAACAGATCACCATACCGTTCGCCCGATTTCGGACCCGCCCGGATATGTGGCCACAGTAGATCAGGTAGAGGGTGCATGGGGATACGGAACCACGGTAGAAAAGGCAGTGTCCGATCTTCGTTCGGTCTTAATCGACTGGGCCAGACTCAAGCTTGAACACGGAGATGACGATATCCCAAGCATGGGGGGAATGAACTTACCAGCAGAATGAGCCTCGGCAATCCGGGACTGAAGAAGTTGAGCCGAGGCCTTGGCACCCGGGGAATGGCCGGCGAGTACCCAGGGCTACCCGGCCCGTCCGTTGATGTTTGGGTCATGCCAGGGTACCGACAGGTAGGTGATTATGGCTTGGCCCTTCCCTCTCTCCCCTCCTTCAGAGCCTATAAAAGCCCCATATACAGGTCAGATGCGCTTTGCAACGTTTTAGAGGTTTGTCGAGCCTAGGGAGTTGCCAGTTAGCTGATACAGGGGTATACTCAGAGATATGGATATGTTAGAACCTTTATCACATCAGTTTAGAAGCGATAATAGAATACCTTGTCAAGGAGACGGGTTTCTCCAAGTCCTTCTCCGCCACGACTTCACCAAAACAGCTTGAGGACGTGGCCGACCACCGTTCTACTCGAGACCATGAAGGGAGTGACATGAGTTATTCAGAGTATTTGTCCAGGAAGATAGAGGAGACATTGGAGTACCTGGTTGAGGAGACGGATCGTTCGATGTCCTACTACCGAGAGAGGCTGGCCGAGGTTGAGATAAAGACGATCGAAGACCTTGAGGACTTTGAGGACTACTTCCATGCGACTTATATCATGGAACGTATCGAAAGCGGACAGGACCAGCTTATTCCTCATGATGAGTTTTGGAGAAGGCTAGGTCTATGAGGTCAAAAAAGGTGTGGGATATTGAATACACCCCTGAGGCTGAAAAGCAGCTGGACAAGCTGGGCACTTCCGTTAAAGCTCGAATTAAGAGGTACCTGGAGACCAAGGTTGCTCCGTTGGAGAATCCCAGGAAAGAGGCCTCGAAGCTCAAGGTCGGCAAGTATGCGGGGTATTGGCGTTTCCGGGTGGGGAAGTATCGAGCGATTTGCGATATCCACGATAAGTCGGTTCGAATTGTGGTGATTCGGGCTGCCAAGCGAGACGAGGCCTATCGTTTGGATCTGCCCCGGGTTTCTGACCCTTGGACTCTGGTCATTCGGATTTCCGACTTGGCCGACGAGTTTGAAGAGGAGGTGGTACCCCATGGGACCAGAGGCTAAGCCTGCCCCGGCTCGTAAGAGCTATGCAGAGTATTTGTCGGAGCAGATCGAGGTTACGTTGAACTACCTGGTTGAGGAGACTGATCGTTCGATGTCGTACTACCGGGAGAGGCTGGCCGAGGTCGATATCCAGACTATCGAAGACCTCGATGACTTTGAGGACTTTTTCCACGCGACCTATATCATGAAACGGATACGCATCCCGATGCATCCAGTGTGGAAAAGTGATGTTGGTCCCTCGGCTACCATTGTTTTGACGACCAAGCACGAAAGGAATGTGTTCCATGACAGCATCGGTGTCCATCTTGGACTGCATCTGGGACAGGTGCGAAGCGGTCTGGCAGCACCCTCGCCGGTTGAGCGGTGCCTACGCGTTCTCGGGGACCAGGGTGCCGATCGAAGCGCTCTTCAACAACATCAACGACGGAGCCTCCATCGACGAGTTCCTGGAGTGGTACCCGGGAGTAGAGCGATGGCAGGTCGAAAGCGTTCTCCAAACCCAGCTGGTTCGCCTCGAAGAAGTACTTAGGACGTGAGGAGGATTCTCCTTAATCACTGCACGCCCATACAGGTGGGTAGGTTCTTTCGGGAGCACTGCGTTGACGCGGCGGGAGAAATGGGCTGGGCGCAATATAGGAATGGGAAACTCCTACGCTCGGCCGAGAAGTCTGGGTATGACTTACTTATCACTAGCGACCGCGACTTTCGTCGCGAAAGAACACACCTGACGAGTCCAACCGTTGCCGTGCTTCTTGT
The DNA here is from genome assembly GCA_965242975.1 of Paracoccaceae bacterium. Taxonomy (GTDB): domain Bacteria; phylum Pseudomonadota; class Alphaproteobacteria; order Rhodobacterales; family Rhodobacteraceae; genus JAPPHA01. Next base: position 2,636 of record CBDETS010000003.1, read on the forward strand.
GCTTCCCAACAGCTGGGTGCGCCTCCGCACAGAAAGAGAAGAGATCCGATCAGCTGCAGATAGGCTTGGCCAGGGCGATTTTGGTGAAGTGGATTGCCGGCAGGCCTAGCCCAGGTGTAATCAACTACTCAGCAAGGCACCGTGGCTTCTCGCAAAACTTCCCTGGGGGTCGCCCGCCCGCCCCCTCACTATATATAAGGCATATAGGGACCCCGAGAATCAGCAAGGGGCGGCCATTCGCCGAGATCTTCCAACTGCGTCCGAATCCCGAAGGCCCCCCGAACCCCACCGCGTTCCTTAAACGACCCGCCCCGCCCCACCTCCCCATATCCCTCAAAACCGCCCCCGAACTGCCCTTGAAACCCCACTGAAGTGGCCTTCCGCACCCCCAGCCTGCCCATTTCGACCGCCGCCCCACACCGCCCCAATCCGAACTTTCCCGAAAAAGACAAAACTATTCCCGCCAAAAGCATGGATAGCCGATCCGAAACCACTACACTCACCCACCTAGGGTTCTGGACGAGTGGCTCCTGGCCAAGCAAACCTAAGGGTCAACCGGCCCACCAGGAACCCCCCTCAGGCTCTGAGGTGCCAGTACCCCGGCTAGGTTTTGCGTTGCCTGTTTTCTACAGGTAGCGTTACCCTGATAATTGGAAAACCAAGACCCGCCGCAGGCTAAAGTATCCTCTGGAAAACAAGATGCTGCTTTAATCAAGCGTGTGGGTGGGCGGCATGTTATATTGATGGCTGGCCGAGCCTTTTGGGTTGCTCCGGTAACCCCCGACTCGGCGGCTGACAAGCATACGAAGAAAGGAAGGGAGGGCAAATGCCCCTTATAGCGAGGCAGCGCTCGCGACTGGCTGTGCTGGCCGTGGTGGCCTTGGTGGGTTCGCTTCTTGCCGTTTCTGCGGTGCCGGTCGCCGCTGAACACCTTGACGGAAGAGATGATCACCACGCACAACATACGGCCTGCATAGGACCAGCAACCGACACCGCCGGATTCACCGACACCGTCGGCAACACCCACGAACACGCCATCGACTGCTTGGCATACTACCGAATAACCACCGGAAAAACCCTAAGCACCTACGACCCCAACACCGCAATAACAAGATCACAAATGGCACTATTCCTACACCGAGCCGCCGCCCCCGCAGGCGTCAACCTCCCCACAACAGTCACAGACCAAGGACTCATAGACATCAGCGGCCACGCCCAAGACGAAATCAACCAAATAGTCGAACTCGGAATAATGGAACCACGCACCAACATGACCTTCAACCCCAACGACCACGTCACCCGAGCAGACATGGCCCAACACCTACACCAATTCCTCGGCCTCGCAACACCAGGCCCAGGCGGAACCGACATCAACGACAAAAACTACGAAGCAGCCGACCCCCCATTCACCGACATCAACAACGAAACCAAAAACACCTACGACGCCATAACCGTCATATCAGACCTAGGCATAACCACCGGCCAAACCCACACCACCTACAACCCCACCGGGCCAGTAACAAGAGCACAAATGGCCTCATTCATCACCAGAACCATGGCACACACCAACACACGACCACAAGGCCTCACCATCCAAGGACATGCCCCCAGCTTATTTATGGGAGCCGACCCCGCCGACCCCACTATCTCGCTTCGTGATTCCAACTTCTTGCCCATAGAAGAAGCACTAGTTGATTCTTTCTACTATGTAGTAGACGACGACAACGCCCCCTTTGAAGACGAAGGCGACGACGAAGGAAAATGCCGGGAAGACGATGCAGATGCAAGCACCACCGAGGATGGACCTGTCCTAGGCGGATGCAGCCTAGACGGTGAAATAACCGAAGAGGGTGGCAACTTCGACTGGCCCCTTGGAACAGAAATCAGTAGTGAAGTCGGTGACGTCATGGTCTACTTCTGGACCGGAGAAGAAGGCGACTTCAACCTCAACGAATCAGAACACCAAAGCTACGCCATCAGCGTGACCAAAGCAGCCGCCGCCCTAAAGGTGACCTCAACCCACGGCGGAGAAAATTTAATTGTCGGTCCTGATCGTAACCTAGGCACCGATGACGACCTAAATGATGAATATGAGGTTGAATACGCTGAATACGGCGAAACCGCCACCATCACCATCCAACTAGTCGACAAAGCTAACGCCGATGGCACGGTTGCAGACGACGCCAAACCCGTAGCCGAATCTGGCGTTGAGGTAGAGGTTCGTGTCCAAAAGGATGATGGTCAAGGGAACACAGAGGATTCCACCTCAATCCATGAAACAGATGAATCCGGCCAGATTGAGTTGTCATTTACTAAGGAAGACCCTACTGATAAAGATGGGGATATGGGAACCGCGGTTGTAATTGTTACCTATACTTCTGATGATGGTGGTACAACGACTTTAGGTGGCTATGACAGATCGTCGAATCTTATAGCTTCCATAAAAACCATCCGGTGGTCAGACGCTGATGCTAAGGCCACCACCATCAAGCTCTCCAGCACCCGCGACTATGTCAAACTACCTGTGGATCCAGGCAAAACCGCAAGGGTTACCATTTCATCCCGGGTATATGACCAGTACGGTGATCCTATCAAACAAGCTGTAACCCTAGTGTCATCCGAGGTTGAGGCTACTAAACTCCCGAAAGGAGCTCGATCTCTAGGATTCCATGTGACATACACGGTGCCTACTGAGAACGATAGTGGTGCCGCCGAGGCATTTGGAGCCTGGTTTGGGACACCTAATGACTCATCATTTGTTGGAACTGATGTCACCGAAGCCGATGCACCTGTGATAGTGGAGGCAGATAGCAGAACTGATAACGGCAAGACAGTGTACTGGGCTGTCAAAGAAGATAACCTCAGGACAGAAACAGGTATTGTCCATATAGACGAAGATGAAAACACTATTGTTGTTAGCAGCGACACGCAGACCGCATACGCTGTTTACGACAGCAATGACCAATTCCTAATTGGCGCCACCCCTGTACTGTTGGATAAGTTCCAAGAAGAGCTTGACCAAGGACGTACAATTACCTGGACAATCAGGGACGAAGTCTCCACCTTCACTTTGACAGCAAACTAAACATTTTTGAGAAAAAAGTGACCTCCCGGGAGAGAAGGGGGATCATAGTAAAAGTGCGAAGGAGGGGGGACCCGAGATCGGGTCCCCTTTCCTTTGTTTCAAGAAGGTTGTTGGAGTGGGGGTCGTCCAAGCTGCTGGGGTCTTAGGCGGAGAAACGGCACTTCCCCCTCGGGGTCAGCCCTCGGAGTCTTCCCCAACGCTATCAGCAAACCCGATCACGACAGTCGTAAAAGCCACTGTCCAATCTCCTTCCCCCGAGCGCAGCCATCAAACATCGACTTTGGGTATCCAGCTTTCCGTGATGTCAAAAGAAGTAGAGGGGGCAAGGGAGTTAAGGTCACAAAGAGGGGAGTGGCTGTTGTCACCGACCCACCGGCGAGGGGGCGGCGGGGGTTTATACGGCTTACGAATCCGCTCCACAACAAAAGGGAAGGGGACCCGACTTTCGGGTCCCCTTCCTTCGCTTTTTGGTTGAACGAACTTTTACGTTATATCCAAGGTAAAGGTGGATACCCCGTTGTCACTGACGATCCAATCAATTGAATGTTCAGTATCAAGTTCTTCTTCAAACGTGTCCATCAATACAGCACGGGTGCCATTTGAATCAGTGATACTGAATTGGTCACCACTGTCATAATCGGCGTACTTTATAACTGAAGACACAGAGACTACAATGGTGTTTTCATCTGTATCAAAGTCAACAATCTCTAGATCTGATTGTTCTCCACTGGATGGTTCTTTAACAGCCCAGTACACCGTCAATTCACTAGTTGTGGTATCTAGGTCAGCGTCATTACGGGTGGAACCGGTAGCGCCATCTCCAGTGGTGATGGGATCGTCATTCGGGTCGTCTTCATCGTCACCCTTACCGGTCACCCAATAGGCTCCAAACTCCTGGGCAGCGCCGTTTTCAGTTTCTTTAGTTGTGTAAGCAACCGGGAAACCTCCGGTTCGAGAGCTGGGCCTATGAACACCGGTGGCTTCGGTAGATACCAATCCTATTTCGCCCTTCGCCGGATCACCGTACTGGTCTAAGAACTCTGCTGAAATCCTCACGCTAAGGGTTTTTCCAGCTTCACTAGGTGAACCGTTCCGGGTTTTTCGGAGGGTGGTTAGTTTGGGAGAATGAGAGTTATGAGAAGAAATTCTGGTTATGCGCCGGAGGTGCGGGAGCGTGCTGTTCGGCTGGTTTTGGAGAATCGTGGGGATCATCGTTCTGAGTGGGCGACGATTTGTTCGGTTGCTGATGGTCTTGGTTGTACGCCTGAGTCTGTTCGTAGGTGGTTGCGTCAGGCTGAGGCGGATCAGGGTTTGGGGTCTGGTTTGTCTTTGGATGAGCGGGCCGAGCTGCGGGAGCTGCGGCGGGAGTGTCGGGAGCTGCGGCGGGCTAATGAGATTTTGCGGAAAGCGTCTGCATATTTCGCCCAGGCGGAGCTCGACCGCCGATTTCGGAGATGATTACTTTTGTTGACCTGAACCGTGAGGAGTACGGGGTCGAGCCGATCTGTGCTGTGTTACCGATCGCTCCGTCTACCTATTATGAACGGAAACGGCAGGAACGTGAACCTGATCGCCGGTCGGAGCGGACGGTGCGTGACGAGATGCTGGTTGGGTTGATACGGAAGGTTTGGGAGTCGAACTATCGGGTTTATGGGGCTCGTAAGGTTTGGTGCCAGCTTCGCCGTGACGGGGTGGAGGTAGCCCGCTGCACCGTGGAGCGTCTTATGCGCCAACATGGGCTGAAAGGGGCGGTCAGAGGCCAGAAGACACCTCGAACGACTCTATCAGAAGAAAACCAGAACCACCCCACAGATCTCGTTGACCGTGACTTCACCGTGGAGGGCCCGAACCGTCTATGGGTAGCAGACCTTACCTATATAAGAACCCGGAAAGGGTTCGTTTACGCAGCGTTCGTGATCGACGCGTTCTCACGGTTCATTGTGGGCTGGCGGGTATCGGCACATCTCACTACCGGCCTTGCCTTAGACGCCCTAGAACAAGCGCTCTGGGCACGCCCAGCCGACCCTGACCATGATCTGGTTCACCACTCGGATCGGGGCAGCCAATACACGTCCATCCGATACACCAACATACTCCGTCCCAAAACGGCGAGCGGCGGATCGCTGCCATCAAACCCCTACGTGACTTCATCGTGGTGGTTCCTTTTCCGTTGCCGTCCCAAATGGAACGATTATCAGATTTACAAGACCATAACCAAGGTGGACGCTCCCTCGTCACCCTCCGGCGAGGACGAGGACGGTGGTTTAACCCGCTTCGGCAATCCGCTCTACAGGAGCCGGAACTTCTTCGGGCCGCCTACGAGCTTCCCCGATCACGGCAGCCGTAAGGGTGCGAATGTCTTTCCGGAGTGCGGCATCCCCGGCTTGAATCTCCTCTCGGAGCGCAGCGTCTCCGTCTCTGATGTCTTTCCGGAGTGCGGCATCCCCGGCTTGAATCTCCTCTCGGAGCGCAGCGTCTCCGTCTCTGATCTCTTTCCGGAGGGCAGCGTCTCCTTCTCTGATTTCCTTGCGTAGCGCGGCATCTCCCGCTTGGATCTCCCTACGAACCTCCGTGAACCCGGCCTCCATCTTCGTGTCGACCTTGCCTAAGCCGGTGTCGATTTTGGTGTCGAGCCTGCTGATCTCCCTACGAACCTCGGCGAACCCGGCGTCTATTTTCTTGATGATGGAGCGGTAGACGAGGATTATTGTGGTGAAGAAGCTGATTACTGCGACTAAGACACCGCCTGCTGCGGTGACTAGCCAGGTTATTGGGATCTGGGTTGTAACTTCCATTCCGCCTCCTTCGGTGGAGTATAGCCTGTCCGGTCCCGAAGCATCTTCTTCCGTCCTAGATCAGGCATTGTCGTTTGATTACGTTTGATATCTAACGTATCATCTCCAAGAAAGGTTGACTATCCCCTTTTTTCGCGTTCCAATGCCTTTGGTACACAATTCGACCCAAACGTCATTTAACCAGGGCAGACGTCCCGATTAAAACGATATCTAGAAGAAGGAAACTCGGTAAGAGGGAGCAGGGATCGGGGTTTGAGGTTTAAGGGTTGCTAGGTTCAGCAGCCCACCGGCGAGAGAGCGAGGACGGCGGGTTTTAGCCGGCTTCGGCGATCCGCTCGGCGGGGGCCGGAACTTCCTCAGGCCGCCCCCGAGTCTCCCCCACCTTCTCGGCCAACCCGATCACCACTATCGTGAGCCTGCCGATTTCCTGCTTGAGTGCGGCGTCTCCCGCTTGGATTTCCCTACGAAGTTCGGTGAACCCGGCCTCCATTTTGGTGTCGAGGCTCCCGATTAGCGCTCTCATTTCGCGTCGTGCCCTTTGGCTTTCTTTTCGTTGTTTAAAGAAATATCGGATGATGGCACCGTAGGCACCGATTATGGTGAGGTAGGCAGTGGTTATGGCTCCGACCAGCCAAGTGGTCGGGATCTCATTCAGAAATTCCATTTCTTCTCCTTCCGAGAAGTATAGCTCGTCCGGCCAGAAAGCATCCACTTCCGTCCTAGATCAGGCATTGTCGTTCGATTACGTTTGATATCTAACGTATCATGTCTAAGAGAGGTTGACTACCCCCTTTTTTCGCGTTCCAATACCTTCGGTACGCAACTCGACCCAAACGTTACCTAACCTGGGCATACAGACCGGTCAAGGGTGCCTAGGGGGGCAGGAACGCAGTTAGTGGAGGGAGGGCTCGGGTGAGGTTGAGGGGTTCGTCAGACGGGCCGCCACAGCGCTCCCAGCGGTAATGCCCATATTCGGTCGCTGATTCGGAATGGGAACTGTCCGGCGTAGAGCACCACGCCGAGGTGGAAGCGGTCGCCCAGTTGGTCACGTAGCCAGAGGAGGCTCTTGGCGTCCTGTCGTCCTACTTTGGTGGATGATTTCACTTCCAGCCCGACGATCTGCCCTCCTCGTTCGACAATGAAGTCAACCTCCCGTCCCGCATGATCGCGGAAATGGAACATTTCGGTGGTGGTAGAGACCGCTTCGAGATGCGGTAGGAGCTCGCTCAATACGAAGGTCTCGAAAAGCTGTCCTACCAGGGTGGCGTCCTGGGCTAGGTGGGTCTCGTTGGTGTTCATTAGATGGGCGGCCAGGCCCGGATCGGCAATGTGAACCTTTGGAGACCTGGTAAGACGGTACAGGCGTTTGGAGTGCCAGGCCGGTAGGCGAACAACTATCGACAGATCCTCCAACAGGCGCAGATGTGCTTCGGCGGTGATACTGGTAACACCTGCATCTCGGGCGGTGGCCGCCTGGTTGAGCACCTGGCCGGTTCGGGCGGCGCATGAGGTCAGCACTGATCGTAGTTTGGTAGGTCTTGGGGTTCCGACCGCTACTTGAGGGGCATCGAACTCGGCTAGCTGTTCCACGTAGCTTGCGAACCAGCGCGACCGATTACGATCGGACATCTCCTGTATATAGGGGAAACGACCGGCGACAATGCGCTGGATATAGTCCGATCTGGTGAGGTTGCAGGGACCTCCGAGGGGAGGGACTGAAGCCGACGAGAGATGAGATTGCGAGAAAAGCTGAGGAGGTGCGAAAAGCTGCTCGATCGGGTTGTAGGTGTGGTCATGTTCTATTTCGCCTTGGGTTAAGCCCCACATTCGTACTCGTATCAGGCGTCCGGTGCCGGGCCAGGTGGTGGTTTGGTGGGCTGCCCGCACCGAGCCGGTGAGTATTATCCGATTGACGGTGTCTGAAGGTTCGGCATCGACCCTCCGCTTTACCGCTCCCAGAATCTCAGGTGCTTCCTGCCACTCGTCGATCACCACCGTGCCGGAAGCGGACGCCAGGAGCCCATCCGGGTCTTGGCGGGCAGAGATTCTCGGGCCGGGTACCGAGAGATCGATGATGGTGCTTGCGAACCGAGCAGCCGAGGTGGACTTCCCCGTTCCACGCGGCCCCACCAAAAGCAACGCCGGGAAGGCCGGAAGAAGCTCGCGGTCAAGTAGGCGTTCGACAATTCTCGGGTATGGATCTCTCATGGTTGCAGGGGATTCTAACTACCGGACCGCCGAACTATGCGATTTTCGTGGAGAAAACTAGTAGATTTTCTTGAGAGAAACTATGTGATTTGCGTGGGTGAAATTAGTCGATTCACGGTTAGCCCGTGGGCGGGCCCTTTGACGTCTGGGTTGAGAAGGCCGTCACGCAAGGCTCGTAGATTTCACGAAACTTTGTGCCCAAATTTGCCGGCATAAACCCCTAAATTTTACGGTAGAATTAGATCAGGATTTACGAGAGCAGGGTCAATGAGGAATACGGGACTCGTACCGCGCCGGTTAGAGGAAGTCGCAATCAGTAGGATGGCGGAGGCCCCGGTCATCTTGCTGCAGGGTCCTCGAACGGTGGGGAAGTCCACCCTGTTGAGGGTGTTGTCCGGTCGTCTTGGCGGTCGGGTGATAAACCTGGACGATCCCACAACTCGAGATGCGGTGCGAGATGATCCCGGGCTGTTCGTGTCTGGTCGGAGTACGGTTTTCATAGATGAATATCAACACGTGCCTTTTCTTCTTGACTCGATCAAAGCCGAACTGAACCGAGATGGGTCGCCGGGCAGGTTCGTTTTGGCCGGTTCAACCCGCTTCGATGCCCTTCCGGTCGCCTCCCAGTCGCTCACCGGAAGGCTGCATCGGGTGGAGATACTGCCCCTTTCGCAGGGCGAGATCCGAGGAGGGCAAGAGAGCTTGCTGGAATCCCTTTTTGATGATCCCGAGGGGGCGGTTTCGTCCGATATTTCGGTTACCACCCGGGCCGGATATGCGGAATTGATCGCCAAGGGGGGCCTTCCCCTGGCCTTGGGCCGATCCGAGGCGGCCCGAGCCCGATGGTTTGATGACTACATTGCCCTCAGCTTGGAGCGCGACCTGCAGGAAGTCGGTCGGGTACGACAACCTTCTGCGCTTGAACCCCTGCTGCGTCGTCTGGCCTCACAGACCGCCTCGCTACTCAACATCTCCAGAGCGGGGGCCGCAGCGGACCTGGCTACAAGTACCGCTTCAGACTATTTGAGACTTTTCGAGCGGGCGTTTCTGGTGCGCCGGTTACCGGCCTGGGGCAAGACCCTGCGCTCGTCGGTCGTGCGAAGCCCCAAACTCCATATGCTGGATTCCGGGATAGCGGCCCGACTTCTCCGTCTCCCGCCCGACAAACTGGCATCGCCTGATCCCACCACCATGCAACAGTTCGGCCACCTGTTGGAGACTTTTGTGGTGGGCGAAGTCTTCAAGCAGGCCTCCTGGATGGAGCATTGGCCCTTTGTCGGCCATTGGCGCACTCATGACGGTCCCGAGGTGGACATTGTGGTTGAAGACGGGCGGGACGGTTCCGTTGTGGGCATCAAAGTCAAGGCCGGAACCAGGATCTACTCCCGGGAAAGGAAGGGCCTGCGGATCCTGCGTGATGCGCTGGGAGATCGCTTTAAAGCCGGGGTAGTACTTTATACCGGTGCCCACTGTATCCGCTATAGCGGCAAGGAAACAGGCATCATAGCCCTTCCGGTGGATCGTCTGTGGTGTCACGGATATACGAACCTCAGCCCAACTCGCTAAGGGGTGAGCTCCAGATCACCGAAGTCGCAAGCGGGCGAATTTAAGTGGCCCACAAACAAAAGCGGAGTAATCTCAGTCCAAAATGAGGCCAAGGGAGCCGAGGCCATTGAGAGGATGCTTCTCATCTGGGATGAGGAACTGTGCAGACAGGTTGGTTTAGCGATTCGACCGGACTTGGATCATCGAAGCACAGACCGGCTTTTGAGAAAACTGAAGGGATCAGCGGGCGGTAGCCTCGGCAACGCCTTCTCTAGCAAGTATCCCGATATTGCCGCAGATTGGCCTACTCCTCTACAGAATCTGGTACAACGTTTAGAGTCTTCAATATTGTTGCATGGAGCGGAAAGTGATTGATACTTCTTGTAAACTCACACCGGATCAGTTGAAGATAGTGGAGAGCAGTGCTCCGGCCATAGTGGTTACGGCAGGCGCGGGAACCGGGAAAACAGAGGTAGTGCCCGGCGCATAGAACATCTATTAAAGAGGGGTTCTCCCCCTTCACCCGTTCTCGCTCTTACCTACACAGTCAAGGCCGCCAACGAACTTCGGGACCGGATTCACCGCCGCCTCGGTAGCTTAGATCAATATGTTGAGGCAGTGACCATACACAGGTTTGCGCATTCGCTGCTTTTGCAGTCCGGGACCTATATAGGTCTACCTCTCAATATCGAAGTACTCACGCGCCTTGAAGACCGGGTGGAGTTGATTGGTCGTTGGAGTGAGGATAGAGGTATGGCACTGTCCGAACCAAGGCGTTTTTTTGCCGAACTGGACCTGGCTCAGGCGAGGCTGGAAGATCATCCACAACTATGCGAGTGGGAAGCCGCGCTGTCTTCCATAGGTGCCGTTGACTACCCTCGCATGATTTCTGGCGCAATAGATTTGCTGCACCTGGCTCCGATACGTAGGAATGCGGCGGTTCGGTACGGGCAGGTCATTGTTGATGAAGCACAGAACCTGACTCCGGCACAATATCGCCTGCTCACCTTGTTGATCGGGTCTCTTAACGATCCTTATAAAAGGGTACCTGCGATGCTGGTAGGAGATGCAAAGCAGTCAGTCGTAGAGTTCGCGGGCGCAGACCACCGTCTTATGGAGGCTTTCGCCACGGACTACTCAGCTGAGCGATTCGAACTCAGGGATAACTTTCGTTCAGCACGTTCAATAGCGCGGCTTGGTACTGAGGTGGCCAAAAAACTCGGATCATCCCGACCTACAGAACCCTCTCAGATGCAATATCCGGCTCGTGGAAATATAGATTGCTACCAGGCACTTGAAGAAAAAGAAGAAGGAGATAACGTAGCCAATTGGGTTAAACAACTTTTGAGGGAAGGTATCCCTCGTGAGTCATTGGCTCCAGATGAATCAGGCCTGGTACTTCCGGAAGACATAGCGGTTCTCGGACGAACATCAACGGCTTTATCCTATACCCGGCGAGCGTTGGAAAACCTAGATATCGAGATCGCTTCCGCAGCTTCGCCAGAAGATTGGTTGTCCTCCCTACATGGTCGGTTGGTTCTGGCCCTTATGGATTTGCACGCCAACCCACAACATCGATCAGCTTGGTGGCGGATCGATCGACTTCTTAAGTTGGATAGAAATGGCGTAAGGACAATCGAGGCGCTCTCGAAAATATTGGACGAGAACCCGAACTATCGAACCCTCGTGCCGCTGTGCACCACAGACACCCCAGAAGTTTTTGTGAAGACTCTTCCTGAGATATCCCTGATGAACACGCTTGACGTTCAGGCCCAGGCCGACTGGTCGGACGACATCAAACTGATCGAGGAGACATGGCGGCAATTCGCTTCGCGAAAAGGAGAAGCGAATCGTACTTGGACCGCCTTCAGTCGGCATATTATCTGGGCTCAGCGGGAGCGCCCTATAGATCCAGGAGTTCGGCTCCTAACTGTTCATAAATCGCAGGGCCGCGAGTTTCGGGCGGTTGCGGTTGTAGGCATGAACAAAGGCCAATTCCCCGACTTCCGAGCTAAAACCGAACAAGAAAAGAGTGCCGAATTGCGTGCCTTTTATGTAGCTGTTACTCGGCCTAGTCGGATGCTTCTGCTGACACGTTCAAAAATACGCCAGGGCAGATTCGGGTCATTTGAAACCGAACGGTCACCTTACCTAGATTTGGCTATGCAGCAGATAGGCCGTCTGAAGGTTGAGCCATAGTTCCGCGCTGGTATCAAGCGCTTCGGAGAGTGACAGTGCCGTGTCCGGGGTAATTGACTTTTTGGCGTTCAGTATTTCCGATACGGCCTGCACAGGTTGGCCTAGGATGTCGGCGAACTCGGGTGACGGTCCCATCCGCGCTCCTCAAGTTCGTCACGCAGGTATTCGCCGGGCGGGAAGGCCTCCGCGGGCTCTTGTGGCATAGTTCATAAGTGTCTCCCTAAGTGGTAGTCGTCGATCTGGACAATGACGAGAAGCGGCTCGGACCTGGTCTTCCTGTGGAGATTGAGTGGCACACTGACGAGGAGGGAAGGGACGTAGTTTAGCCGGCTGCGGCAATCCTCTCGAACAGGGGCCTGGAACTTCCTCGGCCGCCCCTGGGAACCCGATCACCGCAGCCGTAAGCGTGCGAATCCTTCCTTAGTGCAGCATCCCCCAAAAAGGGGGAAGGGGACCCGATTTCGGGTCCCCTTTCCTTTCGTTACTTTTCGAATCCCCTGTTTTTCCTCTGGGGATTGAGAGTTCAAAGTTTAGCTTGCGTCAGGTGGAGCATAGGTGAAGCGGTTAACTCCAGCGCCGCTGTCATCTTCATTATTAGTCCATGTCAGGGTACCCTGACCATCTTTAAGAGCCTTCTCAAACTCTGACAACAGCACATTTTTCGCCGGAATTGGATCGCTGCCTACTTCTGCAGTATGTGTATCAATAGTGAATTGGTCATCACTGTCGTAGGTGACATAGAGAGCACCACCGGTGTGAGTAACAACAATGGTGTTTTCGTCTATATCAGCTAAAGCGACATTTCCTGTGAGAATTTCAGAAAGAGTAGCATCAATCGCCCAATAGATCTTCTTCAAAGATTCGGAGGCGTCATCAACGGAGTTATCCGACTCATCAAGGCCCACCCTTACAACATAACCGGTCAAGGGGTCTTTGTCTTCATCATCATCAGGGTCATAAAAGGCACCGAAGCTCTGGGTAGCGCCGGGATTATGAGTTGCATCTTTATCAACGCTATAGGAAATGGGTAATGAGGTTCTTTCTGGTTCGTGTACACCATCGTCGTCGTCGCCTAGATCAGTGGTTACTCCATTACTACTATCAGGGACGGGAACTGAGCTTGAGCGGAAATTGACCCTTAACCCTGGCATCTCTTCGCCGTACTGGTCGAGCACTTTCGCTGAAACCCTGGCGTTTGACTTACCATCTTTGGGGAGTTTGAAATAATCCTTGTTGGGGGTTAGTTCTATATCTGTAGCAACCGATTTGGCATCTTCCCAAATAATGGTTACAACAATATCTTCTGTTCCTACAAGGGCATTTTGTGGATTGGTGCCTGTGCCTGGGATCGTCACGGTAACTTTGCCGCGATCCTCTCGATCATTATCACCCGGGTTGGGGTCTTCTTTGGTGTAGGTGAGTTCGATTTTGCCGTCGTCGTCAGTGTCATGCTCCACCGTGGAGGACTCCATTTCACGAGAGAGCACATCTTGCAGGTCTGTACCGTCAGTACCCAGTTGTTTGACAACCGAAATGAGGATCTTCTTTTCGGGGTCGGGCACATCCCCGTCGTCGTCGTCTTGTAGTTGGATGGTGACGGTGGCGGTTTCGCCAAATTTGGCTCGATCACCTTCATCCGGATCGCCGCTGCCTATTCGTGTGTCTCCATGGGTAGTAGTTACCTTCACCTTTGTGGCACTATTGGTCACTTCGATATCAGCGGTTTCGGCGGAATGGTCGTCCGAGTCGAATGTTTCTCCGTCTTGGCCGGTCCAGACGTAGACCCGGTAATCACCGGGAGCATCAACAATAGATGCGGCAAGAGGGAGAGCAAAGTTACCTTCGCTGTCAGTTAGGTAGCCTCCCAGATCATCGCAACCGTCCATCACAACATCGTTGCAGTTGCCGTCGTCGTTGAATGGTTCTATGTCGTCACCGGTTTTGTAGTAGAAGGAATCTACAGCGGCTTCATTCACTGGTAGGTGTTTGGTGTCGCGTACGGAGACCCATACGGGTTCAAGGTTTTGGTCGGTGAAGTAGTGCGGGTCGAGTCCTTGGATGGTGAGGCCTTGTGGTCGTGTGTTGGTGTGTGCCATGGTTCTGGTGATGAATGAGGCCATTTGTGCTCTTGTTACTGGCCCGGTGGGGTTGTAGGTGGTGTGGGTTTGGCCGGTGGTTATGCCTAGGTCTGATATGACGGTTATGGCGTCGTAGGTGTTTTTGGTTTCGTTGTTGATGTCGGTGAATGGGGGGTCGGCTGCTTCGTAGTTTTTGTCGTTGATGTCGGTTCCGCCTGGGCCTGGTGTTGCGAGGCCGAGGAATTGGTGTAGGTGTTGGGCCATGTCTGCTCGGGTGACGTGGTCGTTGGGGTTGAAGGTCATGTTGGTGCGTGGTTCCATTATTCCGAGTTCGACTATTTGGTTGATTTCGTCTTGGGCGTGGCCGCTGATGTCTATGAGTCCTTGGTCTGTGACTGTTGTGGGGAGGTTGACGCCTGCGGGGGCGGCGGCTCGGTGTAGGAATAGTGCCATTTGTGATCTTGTTATTGCGGTGTTGGGGTCGTAGGTGCTTAGGGTTTTTCCGGTGGTTATTCGGTAGTATGCCAAGCAGTCGATGGCGTGTTCGTGGGTGTTGCCGACGGTGTCGGTGAATCCGGCGGTGTCGGTTGCTGGTCCTATGCAGGCCGTATGTTGTGCGTGGTGATCATCTCTTCCGTCAAGGTGTTCAGCGGCGACCGGCACCGCAGAAACGGCAAGAAGCGAACCCACCAAGGCCACCACGGCCAGCACAGCCAGTCGCGAGCGCTGCCTCGCTATAAGGGGCATTTGCCCTCCCTTCCTTTCTTCGTATGCTTGTCAGCCGCCGAGTCGGGGGTTACCGGAGCAACCCAAAAGGCTCGGCCAGCCATCAATATAACATGCCGCCCACCCACACGCTTGATTAAAGCAGCATCTTGTTTTCCAGAGGATACTTTAGCCTGCGGCGGGTCTTGGTTTTCCAATTATCAGGGTAACGCTACCTGTAGAAAACAGGCAACGCAAAACCTAGCCGGGGTACTGGCACCTCAGAGCCTGAGGGGGGTTCCTGGTGGGCCGGTTGACCCTTAGGTTTGCTTGGCCAGGAGCCACTCGTCCAGAACCCTAGGTGGGTGAGTGTAGTGGTTTCGGATCGGCTATCCATGCTTTTGGCGGGAATAGTTTTGTCTTTTTCGGGAAAGTTCGGATTGGGGCGGTGTGGGGCGGCGGTCGAAATGGGCAGGCTGGGGGTGCGGAAGGCCACTTCAGTGGGGTTTCAAGGGCAGTTCGGGGGCGGTTTTGAGGGATATGGGGAGGTGGGGCGGGGCGGGTCGTTTAAGGAACGCGGTGGGGTTCGGGGGGCCTTCGGGATTCGGACGCAGTTGGAAGATCTCGGCGAATGGCCGCCCCTTGCTGATTCTCGGGGTCCCTATATGCCTTATATATAGTGAGGGGGCGGGCGGGCGACCCCCAGGGAAGTTTTGCGAGAAGCCACGGTGCCTTGCTGAGTAGTTGATTACACCTGGGCTAGGCCTGCCGGCAATCCACTTCACCAAAATCGCCCTGGCCAAGCCTATCTGCAGCTGATCGGATCTCTTCTCTTTCTGTGCGGAGGCGCACCCAGCTGTTGGGAAGCACAAGAAGCACGGCAACGGTTGGACTCGTCAGGTGTGTTCTTTCGCGACGAAAGTCGCGGTCGCTAGTGATAAGTAAGTCATACCCAGACTTCTCGGCCGAGCGTAGGAGTTTCCCATTCCTATATTGCGCCCAGCCCATTTCTCCCGCCGCGTCAACGCAGTGCTCCCGAAAGAACCTACCCACCTGTATGGGCGTGCAGTGATTAAGGAGAATCCTCCTCACGTCCTAAGTACTTCTTCGAGGCGAACCAGCTGGGTTTGGAGAACGCTTTCGACCTGCCATCGCTCTACTCCCGGGTACCACTCCAGGAACTCGTCGATGGAGGCTCCGTCGTTGATGTTGTTGAAGAGCGCTTCGATCGGCACCCTGGTCCCCGAGAACGCGTAGGCACCGCTCAACCGGCGAGGGTGCTGCCAGACCGCTTCGCACCTGTCCCAGATGCAGTCCAAGATGGACACCGATGCTGTCATGGAACACATTCCTTTCGTGCTTGGTCGTCAAAACAATGGTAGCCGAGGGACCAACATCACTTTTCCACACTGGATGCATCGGGATGCGTATCCGTTTCATGATATAGGTCGCGTGGAAAAAGTCCTCAAAGTCATCGAGGTCTTCGATAGTCTGGATATCGACCTCGGCCAGCCTCTCCCGGTAGTACGACATCGAACGATCAGTCTCCTCAACCAGGTAGTTCAACGTAACCTCGATCTGCTCCGACAAATACTCTGCATAGCTCTTACGAGCCGGGGCAGGCTTAGCCTCTGGTCCCATGGGGTACCACCTCCTCTTCAAACTCGTCGGCCAAGTCGGAAATCCGAATGACCAGAGTCCAAGGGTCAGAAACCCGGGGCAGATCCAAACGATAGGCCTCGTCTCGCTTGGCAGCCCGAATCACCACAATTCGAACCGACTTATCGTGGATATCGCAAATCGCTCGATACTTCCCCACCCGGAAACGCCAATACCCCGCATACTTGCCGACCTTGAGCTTCGAGGCCTCTTTCCTGGGATTCTCCAACGGAGCAACCTTGGTCTCCAGGTACCTCTTAATTCGAGCTTTAACGGAAGTGCCCAGCTTGTCCAGCTGCTTTTCAGCCTCAGGGGTGTATTCAATATCCCACACCTTTTTTGACCTCATAGACCTAGCCTTCTCCAAAACTCATCATGAGGAATAAGCTGGTCCTGTCCGCTTTCGATACGTTCCATGATATAAGTCGCATGGAAGTAGTCCTCAAAGTCCTCAAGGTCTTCGATCGTCTTTATCTCAACCTCGGCCAGCCTCTCTCGGTAGTAGGACATCGAACGATCCGTCTCCTCAACCAGGTACTCCAATGTCTCCTCTATCTTCCTGGACAAATACTCTGAATAACTCATGTCACTCCCTTCATGGTCTCGAGTAGAACGGTGGTCGGCCACGTCCTCAAGCTGTTTTGGTGAAGTCGTGGCGGAGAAGGACTTGGAGAAACCCGTCTCCTTGACAAGGTATTCTATTATCGCTTCTAAACTGATGTGATAAAGGTTCTAACATATCCATATCTCTGAGTATACCCCTGTATCAGCTAACTGGCAACTCCCTAGGCTCGACAAACCTCTAAAACGTTGCAAAGCGCATCTGACCTGTATATGGGGCTTTTATAGGCTCTGAAGGAGGGGAGAGAGGGAAGGGCCAAGCCATAATCACCTACCTGTCGGTACCCTGGCATGACCCAAACATCAACGGACGGGCCGGGTAGCCCTGGGTACTCGCCGGCCATTCCCCGGGTGCCAAGGCCTCGGCTCAACTTCTTCAGTCCCGGATTGCCGAGGCTCATTCTGCTGGTAAGTTCATTCCCCCCATGCTTGGGATATCGTCATCTCCGTGTTCAAGCTTGAGTCTGGCCCAGTCGATTAAGACCGAACGAAGATCGGACACTGCCTTTTCTACCGTGGTTCCGTATCCCCATGCACCCTCTACCTGATCTACTGTGGCCACATATCCGGGCGGGTCCGAAATCGGGCGAACGGTATGGTGATCTGTTGCTATATTCGCCCATTGCAATATCTGGCTCTCGATACGTGGGCTACCACTCGGGATAGAGCTGTTATCCGACATTTTCTTGTCTCCTACTACACCGAGACCGCCAGAAACCGAACTGTGGTCATCCCGTCCATTTCCGGCTCACCTGGGACTGAGGTTGATGTGACGTGGGTTGATCTACCATTGAGGTCAGGCAGCCTGGAAGGATGCGACACGCAGAGCGTCCTCGATATGGTCGGTGGGAACACCGTAATCTTTGGAAACCACCTCTAGAGACGTCCCCGCCCCATAGCGGTCCAAAACATCCTCCACACGTGCCGCGCCACAACTGAAAATCGGTTGCCCTGAAGACATCTTGGGGTCAACTACCACCTCGGCGACCTCATAGGCAGGAACCCGCATCAAAACCGGATACCCATCCTCCCCATAAACAATATTCTCCAAAAAACCCATCACCACCTCCGCAAACACCCTCTGCCCACTACGCACCACCACCAAACCCGACAAACCAAACCCACCCCAACGCTCCTCCGCATAATCAAACAACAACTCCACACCATCCGAATACAAACGCCGCGACGCCAAAACATGATCCAAACCCATCAACCCATCCA
>CBDETS010000004.1:0-37550 GCA_965242975.1 Paracoccaceae bacterium
CCCCCTGTTCCCGGAGCGCCGCGCCTACACCGTCAAGTATGATCTCTCACCGCAGGAAGTTCTGCTTTACGATGCCGTCACCGCGTATGTCCGGGAAGAGATGAACCGTGTTGCCCGTTTTGCCGAAACGGATGGCCGGAAGAAGAATAATGTCGGCTTCGCCCTGCAAATCCTTCAGCGGCGTCTTGCCTCATCGCCAGCGGCGATCCACCAGTCCCTGAAACGACGCCGGGAACGTCTGGAAGCCGAACTGGCCGAGGCCATGCTTAAGGGCCGGGCTGAGAGATTGCGAGAGGGCTGGAAGGATATCATCCTGACGGACTTCGACGAGATGGAGGAATACGACCCGGCTGAGCGGGATCAGGTCGAGGATGCGCTTTCGGCCTCTGCGACTTCGGCGGAAAATGCAGAACAGCTGAGGATCGAGATTGCCACGCTTCAGGAACTCGAAGCACAGGCGTTCGAGGTGCTGAAATCCGGAGAAGACGCCAAGTGGACCCAACTCGACCGGATTCTCGATGATGATCTCATGCGCGATCCTGATGGCAACCGGCGCAAGCTGATCGTCTTCACAGAGCCGAAGGATACCCTTTTCTACCTGCGGGACAGGATCACCAACCGCCTTGGCCGGGAAGATGCCGTCGCGGTGATCCATGGTGGCGTGACGCGGGAAGAGCGCCGCAAGATCGTTGAGCGGTTCATGACCGACAAGACGCTTCTTGTCCTGATTGCCAATGATGCGGCGGGCGAAGGGGTGAACCTGCAGCGGGGTCACCTGATGGTCAATTACGACCTTCCCTGGAACCCCACCAGAATCGAACAGCGGTTCGGTCGGATTCACAGGATCGGTCAAACCGAGGTGTGCCACCTCTGGAACCTTGTCGCCTATGAGACCCGCGAGGGCGAAGTTTATGCAAGGTTGCTTGAGAAGCTGGAAGCCGCGCGCGCCGCACTTGGAGGACGGGTCTACGATGTGTTGGGGGAACTCTTCGAAGGGGTCGCCCTGCGCGACCTTCTCTTCGAAGCAATCCAGTATGGAGAGCGTACCGAAGTCAAGGCACGCTTGTTCGAAACCGTGGACGGCGCGGTCGATAACAGCCGTTTGATCGATCTGTTGCAGAAGCGGGCGCTGACGAATGACAGTATGCCCGAAGCAAAGGTTGAAGAAATCCGTCTGGCGATGGAACGCGCGGATGCGCAACGTCTTCAGCCGCATCATGTGCAATCCTTCTTTGTTGAGGCCCTCAAGCGTCTGGGCGGGGATATACGGGATCGCGAGCATGGTCGCTGGGAAATCACCCATGTGCCCATGGCCGTGCGCGAACGGGACCGGCAGATCGGGCATGGCGCACCGGTCCAGAAACGCTATGAGCGGGTTTGTTTCGAATCCGGCAAAGTGGATCAGCAACCCGTGGCGAGCTTCCTCTATCCGGGCCATCCCCTGATGGATGCCGTGATCAGCCTTGTGCGGGAACAGTATGGCCATTTGATGAAACAGGGGGCCGTGCTGGTCGACGATACCGACACTGGCACGGATGTGCGGGCACTGTTTCTGCTGGAACACCAGGTTCAGGACGGGCGCGTGTCTGGCCGGGGCGAGGCCAACGTCATATCGGAACGCTTGCAGTTTGCGAGCATTGACGCGGATGGCGTTGTCCGGAATGCAGGGATCGCGCCACACCTGAACCTGCGCGCGGCGTCCGAGGCGGACATCCAGCAATGCCGGGACGCGCTCGACGCAGACTGGCTGCGCAAGGAGTTGGAAAGCACGGTTCTGAACTATGCCACGACGGAGCTTGCCCGTGAGCATCTGGAAGAGATCCGCGCGTGGCGTTTGCCTGAAATCGAAAGGGTGCAGAGAGAGGTTGAGGCGCGGCTCAAATCGGAGATCCGGTATTGGGACAACCGCGCCATGCAACTGCGTGAGGCCGAGGCTGCGAAGGGCAAAGCGCGGCAGGGGTGGCAGAACGCCCAGAGACGGGCTGATGCGATCAGCGATCGTCTTCAGGCACGATTGGCCGAGATCGACCGCGAACGGTTCATCTCAGCTGGTAGCCCTAAAATCCGGGGTGGGATGATCGTGCTTCCCGCTGGTTTGCTTCAGGTGCGCGAAACTGGCCAAGGCGGCGCAATGTTTTCTCACGATGCAGAGGCGCGAAAAGCCGTGGAAGACGCGGCCATGGAGGCCGTGATGGCTGCAGAGAGGTCTTTGGGGTATGAACCTCAGGATGTATCGGCAGACAAGGTTGGCTACGATATCTGGTCTCTTGTTCCCGGAAGCGGTGATCCGCGCTTCATCGAGGTGAAGGGCCGTGTGGCCGGTGCCGACACGGTGATGATCACCCGCCAGGAACTGATCACCTCGCTCAACAAACCGGAAAATTTCATTCTCGCTCTTGTCGAAGTCGTTGATGGAATTGGGCAGGCACCGCGATATGTGCGCGGTACCCTCGATACGAGAGAGCCGCCTTTCGACCAGAACGCCATTCAATTCAAGATCAAACGCCTGCTTGAACGATCAGAGGTGCCGACATGAACCTTTCAAATGAATCGGTACGTCCGTTCGATCACGAAAACAAAATATTCGCTCAGGTTTCCTCGCAAGTCTCTTTGGAGGTAAGTGGAGAGAACATCTTCCGAGAGCTTCAAGAGCGCATTTTGAAATGGGCATTTGATCCGAAACGCAATCTAAAGGGCATACCGGATGGCGCGTGGGATGGAGAGTCGTTCGAAATTGATGCGGATAATTCTGAAGGAGCTGCTGCGGTCAAGTTGGATGATCCAAAGTATTGGGCGTTCAGATTGCGCGAAAGACTTAAAGATCGGAATAGAATTTGGACAACGGAAGTGGGCCTCGCGGGGATTAGGAAAACTGACGCGATCTTTGGGTGCCGCTTGATCTGCTCTCAGCGCGGGAATTCAGAGTCCGCTCCGCGGTCAATACCGCAGTTCGTTCGCGGAATAGCGTTTACACAAAACGCTCGACTTGATGGTCGTCCTACTTCACCGGACCCTTGGGTTGTTAAGCGCCAAAACGATGTGAGTGAATTAATTTCGTTCCTTAAATCGCCTCAGCGCAAGCACCCAGTGGTCGTTTTTACCGTTCCAAAAAACAGCGATGATATCAATGAAACGATCATCGAAACAAATCAATTCATCCGCCGTACAGTAGGGTTTGTACACACGGCAGTTCTGACATCAGAAGCATCCTACGCGTTAACGGATCAGCTAGGGCGCGAATTCTCCGTCTATCGCCAAGCTACTCGAACTTACAATCCAGGATTTGACCCAGACAGCGACCTCTCTTCCGACCACCCGATAGCGACTGCGGCTAGGATTCAAGAATGGGAAACCAAGGCTGAGGGCGCATTTTTGGAATTTCTGGTGCATCAAACGCTGCGCCTCACTCGACCAAGATACATCTTAGAGCGCGAGCAATGGCCGTTTCACCAAGTCAAACGCTTGTCTGTAGAGAGAGCGAGAAGTGCTGCCAAGGCGACCGGTCAAAGTGCTGATGAATTGCTTGTTCTAGCAAATGAAGAAGTGAAAGCTGCGAAACTTGAGACAAATCATAGTCTGGAACTCGCAGCAAGCGCTGAGGCTGAGAAAGAGCAGGCACTAACTGATCTTCGCCAAATGGAAGCCAAATATATGGCACTTCAGTCTCGTGTTGATGCGCTTCAGACAAAGAACGTTGTCGGTAAGCATCAAAACGTGAGAATCCCTGATAGTTTAGATGAACTTCAGTTCTGGGCCGAAAGTAACCTTTCCGGTTCCGTTGAACTGCATAACCGCGCACTTCGAGGGGCAAAAACCGCCCAATACGAAGATGTTTCTCTCATTTACGAGGCACTCCTTCTGCTCAGGGATTACTATGTTCCGATGCGCCGTAAGGGAGGCGGCGAACTAAAACGGTCGTTTGAGAGCCGTTGCAAAGAACTTGGTATTCAAGAACAGCCTACTTTCTCAGGCAATCGTGCTGCAGAACAAGGCGACACATATTTTGTTCGTGTTGGTCAGAGACGCATTGAACTGGATCGGCACCTGAAAAAGGGGAACAGTCGCGAACCTCGCCATTGCTTCCGATTGTATTTTTTTTGGGATGAAATGATGAGGCAAGTAGTTGTCGGTTGGCTTCCATCTCACCTAGCAACGAGGGTCAGCTAAAACACATGCCAAATCCCCACAAAAAGAAACTCATCGAAGTGGCCCTGCCTCTCGCGGCGATCAACGCGGCATCCGCACGCGAGAAGTCGATCCGGCACGGGCATCCTTCGACCCTGCATCTGTGGTGGGCGCGGCGGCCTCTTGCGGCGGCACGCGCGGTTCTGTTCGCCCAGCTCGTGGACGATCCTTCGGGATATGCCGACACGCTTCTCAGTGACCCTAAAATCCGAGGACTGGCGAAGGAGGAACTGGAAAAGCAACTCGCGGCCTGGCAAGAGCGCCAGGACGCGCAGGAAGGTGATGAAGTGACCATACCCAAGCCAACCCTGGAGGGTTGCGCCGCCGGTCTGGAACGCCAGCGATTGTTCCAAATTATCGAGGACCTGGTGAAATGGGAAAATTCGACCAATGAAGCGGTGCTGGAACGTGCGCGCGCCGAGATACGGCGCTGTTGCGGGAATGATCTGCCACCAGTCTATGATCCGTTCTCGGGAGGCGGCACGATCCCCCTGGAAGCGCAGCGTCTCGGACTGCCCGCCTACGGGTCCGATCTGAACCCGGTGGCCGTGATGATCGGCAAGGCCATGATCGAGATACCACCAAGGTTCAAGGATATGAAACCGATCCATCCCGGCATCAAGGATCGATCCATTCACCGCAATGCGGAAGGTTTGGCCGAGGACGTGAAACACTACGGCGAATGGATGCGGGACCGCGCCTTCGCACAGATTGGACATCTCTATCCGAAGGTCGATTTGCCGAAAGAGTATGTGAGAAGCATGGAGCAGAAACAGGCGACCGTGATTGCCTGGATTTGGGCGAGAACTGTCCCCAGCCCGGACCCGGCCTTTTCGGATGTGCAGGTGCCTCTGGTTTCGAGTTTCTTAGTCAGTTCGAAAGCAGGCAGAGAAGTCTGGGTTGAACCGCTGATTGATCGTGCGACCAAGACAATTGAGTACCGCATTCGAAAAGGTGGTACTAAATCTGAGATCGCGACGGCAAAGAAGGGTACGACGGCTGGTAAGCGGCAAGCCTTTGTATGTCCAATTTCCGACGCACCGATCACTTATGACTACATTCGAAGCTATGGTAAAACCAACGGCCTTGGGGAGACGCTAATTGCAATTGTTGCCGAAGGAGCCGGCGGTCGAGTTTACGTCGAACCCTCAGAAGTTCATAAACAGATAGCAAAGAGCGCAAAACCAGAATGGCGACCGGATGCCGATCTCCCAGATAACACCCGCGATTTCAAAACTCCAAATTACGGCCTAACGACCTTCGGCGATCTGTTCACTGACCGCCAGTTGGTCGCGCTGAACACGTTTTCGGATCTGGTTCACGAGGCGCGGTCGCAGGTTGAGCAGGATGCTCTGGCGGCGGGCATGAGTGCTGATGAAACCCCGCTCCGCGAGGGTGGAACAGGAGCCAAAGCCTATGCAGAGGCCGTGAGCGTATATCTGGCGTTTGCGGTTAACAGATGTGTTGATCGAGGATCGTCTATTTGCACCTGGGATTCATCTCCCAAGATGCAAGCCCTCCGAAATACGTTTTCTCGCCAAGCCATCCCAATGACATGGGATTTCGCAGAGGGCAACCCATTTTCGTCAGCAAGTGGAAATATACTGAACAATGTAGATTGGGTAGCAAAGGCTGTTGGCCTTTTTGTCCCCGTTGGTCAAGGCCAAGAACAAAACCAAGATGCTCAGACTGTAATTTATCCTGAGCAAACCGTTATTTCCACCGACCCGCCCTACTACGACAATATCGGTTACGCGGACCTGTCGGACTTTTTCTTCACATGGATGAAGCCCGCTATTCGACCTGTTTATCCGGAGCTTTTTGGTGTTCTGGCAACTCCAAAATCTGAGGAACTGGTCGCCACACCATATCGGCATGGGGGACGTGAGGCGGCTGAAGAGTTCTTCATGACCGGCATGAGCCGCGCGGTCGCAAACATGGCCGACCAGTCCGCATCAGATTTTCCGGCCACGATCTACTATGCGTTCAAGCAATCCGAAATCGATCAGGAAGGGATTAGTTCAACAGGCTGGGCAACGTTCCTGCAAGCGGTCATTAAAGCAGGGTATGCAGTGGTTGGCACCTGGCCGATGCGAACCGAGATGGCAAACCGCATGATTGCATCCGGCACCAATGCCCTCGCCAACTCGGTTGTCCTTGTCTGCCGTAAGAAGGAACCAGCGGCGGAAAGCGTAACCCGACTTGGCTTCGTCCAAGCCCTGAAACGAGAACTCCCACCAGCGATTGCCGAACTTCAGGCCGCGAACATCGCCCCGGCCGATATGCCCCAATCGGCCATCGGACCGGGTATGGGCATCTTCTCGCGATATGCGGAGGTTCTGGAATCCGATGACACGCGCATGTCGGTCAAGACGGCACTGCAACTCATCAACGCCGAACTGGATACGTTCCTCAACAGTCTGACCGGCGACTTCGACGAAGAAACCCGGTTTGCGGTGACATGGTTCGAACAATTCGGCTACGACAAGGGCGATTTTGGAACCGCCCAAACGCTCTGTCAGGCGCGGGGTCTGGCTGTCGAGTCCGTGAAACATGCCGGCATCATCGAAAGCGCAGCGGGCAAGGTCAGGCTTTTGAAGCGGGATGAACTCGAAGCGGATTGGGATCCGGTCACCGACAAGCACCTGACAATCTGGGAATGCCTGCAACATCTTGTTCATGCCCTGAATGAAGGCGAGGACAACGCGGCCCGGATGTTGAAAAAAATCGGCCCGAAGCATTCAGGCGCAATAAAGGACCTGGCCTATTACCTCTACGATCTGACCGGCAGCAAACGTCAGGACGCGCAGGAGGCCACAGCCTATAACGGACTGATCGCGCTCTGGCCGGACCTGACCGCCCGCGCCGCAACCGTGAGCGATGATGCAGAGCCGCAGGGTATTCTGAATTTGAGGACCGAACCATGAGCAAGTCGAACCGCACCTACATTTTCGAGGCCCTCGATCAATTCAAGGACGGCCTGACCTCTTTTGTCGAAAAGCGCCTGGAAAACTCCCTGTCGGGTCACTGGCCAGCGAAAGTGAAAAGCAAGGTCGAAGGTTTGCGCGTCTCGAACGGCAGGATCGAGTGGGATGTCGCCGGACTGCTGAAAACCATGATGTCATTTTGGGGTGACGCGTTTCGGACGGTTCTGGGGCCTGTGGAGCGGTCCTATGTCAGCGAGATTCTCGATGTCCGAAACAGGTTCGCCCATGACCAGTCGTTTTCCTATGACGATACGGAGCGGGCGCTGGACACGATGAAACGGCTGCTGGAAGCCGTATCCGCCGGTGAAGCCGCCGAAAAGGTTGGTGCCATGCGAACCGCGGTTCTCAGGCGGCGGCTGGAGGAACAGCGCCGCAACGAGGAACGCAAGGGAAGTTCCGGAGGAACAATCAAAACCGGTGGCCAGCCCGGCCTGAAACCATGGCGTGATATCATTCGCCCCCATGAGGATGTTGCGTCCGGCACTTTCCAGACGGCGGAATTCGCGGCCGATCTCTCGACGGTTCATTCCGGCAAGGCCACTTCGGAATACCGGGACCCGAAGGAATTCTTCAGCCGGACCTATCTCACGGCGGGTCTCAGCGAATTGCTGGTGCGCGGAGCGGAGCGCCTCGCGGGCAAGGGCGGGGACCCGGTGATGGAGCTGCAGACAAACTTCGGCGGCGGCAAGACCCACTCCATGCTGGCGCTCTACCATATGTGCGGAGATGTCCCCGCCAGCGAGTTGTTTGGTCTCGACCAGTTGCTGTGCGGAACAGGCGTCAGCCTGCCGGACAAAGTGACGCGCGCCGTCATCGTGGGAACCGCCCGGTCCCCGGTGAACCCGTTCAAAACCCCGGACGGGCTGACGATCAACACATCATGGGGAGATTTGGCATGGCAGTTGGGCGGTAAGAAGGGATACGCGCTCGTGGCCGAGAACGACCGCACCGGAATCGCACCGGGCTCGGCGCTGCTCTCCGAGCTTTTCGCCCTCTGCGCCCCCAGCCTGATCCTGATCGACGAATGGGTGGCCTATCTGCGTCACATCTACAAGACCGACGGGCTGCCCGGCGGCAATTTCGACACGAACCTCTCCTTCGTCCAGTCCCTGACCGAAGCGGTCAAAGTCAGCCCTCGCACTTTCCTCGTAGCCTCTCTGCCTCAATCCCAGATCGAAGTGGGCGGTGAAGGTGGAGCGGAAGCGCTGAAGCGTCTGCAAACAACCTTCACCCGCATCAACGCGTCCTGGAGTGCCGCAACAACCGAGGAAAGCTACGAAATCGTCCGGCGGCGACTGTTCCGGGATGTTGAGGCAGATAAGTTCCATCACCGCGACAATGTGATCAAGAAGTTCGCCGCGTTGTATCGCGACAACCCGGACGCGTTTCCGATTGGATGCGGCGAAGAGGACTATCGACGCAAGATCGAGAAGTCCTACCCGATCCACCCGGAACTGTTCGACCAGCTCTACCTCGCCTGGGGATCAATGGAACGGTTCCAGAAGACGCGTGGTGTGCTGCGGCTCATGGCCAAACTCATCCATGAACTCTGGATGAGTTCCGATCCGTCCCTGATGATCATGCCGGGCAGCGTGGCGTTGGCCGCCCAGCAGGTCCAGCCCGAACTTCTGAACTTTCTGCAGAAGGAATGGGGACCGATTATCAACGGCGATGTGGATGGCGACAGTTCGACCCCGTTCAAGATCGATCAGGCAACGCCGAACCTCGGTCAGATCTCGGCCACGCGGCGGATCGCCCGTGCAGTGTTCATAGCCACGGCACCGTTGGAACGGGCTCAAAACCAGGGCGTGGAGACCAAGAAAGCTATTCTCGGGGTCTGTCAGCCCGGCGAACGCCCAATGCTTTTCGAGGATGCCCTGCGCCGCCTTTCGAACCAGGCGAAGTTCCTGCACTCGGATACGAATGGCGTGTGGTATTCGCGAAGCCCGTCGATAAACAGACTGGCAACCGACCGGGCAGCCAATCAGGAAGAAGCTCTCGTTGCCCTGGAAATCGACAAGGCATTGAACGACTATATTCGTGGCTTGAAGGACCTTGGTCCCTTCCACGCCGTTCAGGTCACGCCGGGAAGCTCTGCGGATGTTCCGGACGAAGCCGAGGGCGTGCGCCTCGTGGTCCTTGGATATGCCCACCCGCATAACGCAAAAGCCAAGTCTGCCAAGTCTTCCGCACTGGACGCGGCGCAGGAGATGTTTCAGAACCGGGGCAAGTCGCCCCGCGTCTATCGCAATACGCTGGTATTTCTGGCTCCGGATCAAAGTGCCATTGCCGGGGTCAATGACGCCATGCGCAAGAAACTGGCATGGGAAAGCATCATAGCCGAGGCCGAGAGTAAACAGAATCTGACGATGGGCGATCTGGCTCTGGCCAAACGTAACCTCAAAGAGACCCTAGAGGCCCTTGATGTGCGTCTTCGGGAGGCCTGGTGCCATGTGATCAATCCAATTCAGGATCGACCACAGGATGACATGGTTTGGGATACCAACCGGGTTCAGGGCCAAGAGGGTGTTTTCGTGCAGGCCGGGAAAAAACTGGTCTCGGCCGAGGGCGTCTTTGTCGAGATCGGCGCGCGCCGCCTGTACTCGGCCCTGTCATCGTCGATCTGGAAGGACAAGCCCCATCTTTCCCTCTCCGATATCTGGGAATATTGCAACCGGTTCACCTACCTGCCCCGCCTGAGAGACAAGGATGTGCTCAAGGGGGCCGTGATCAAATCCGTCTCCGCGTTGACGCCAGGCCCTTTTGCTTACGCAGAGAATGTCGGCGAAGATGGTCGGTATGAGGGACTTCTGATCGAGAATGACAACTCCGGATCGGTCATCATAGACAGCCGGTCGGTGATCCTCAAAGCGGATGTAGCAAAAGCGCAAAGGGAAAAGGATGACGAACGCGCCACCCCTGCCCATCAACCAGAAACAGCGGGTGCTGGCGAAAAAGTAATCACTGGTCCCGCCGGTACATCCGCTGAAGGTGCGCCATCATCAACCGCCCCTGAGCCATCCCCCGAGGTGCTTCCGACCAGCTTCTACGGGTCAGTCGAGTTGTCGGCAGATCGACCGGCAAAAGATATGACGAAGATCCTCGAAGGGATCATCGATCAGATCATCACGACACCGGGCGGTCAGGTGACGCTTCGCCTCGAAATCGACGGAGAAGCGCCGGACGGTTTCGACCGAAACAAGCAACGAACCCTCATGGAGAATGCGCAGGTTCTCGGGTTCAAAGACAAGCGACTGAGTTGATAGGCCATGGAAAAAGCATTGATTCTTGATTTTTCGGAAACCGCTTCAAACCAGTGGTGGGCAATTAAATCACTGACGCCTTGTAAGTCTGAAACTTTCAAGTGCTCATCAATTCCACGGATGTGGATTGCTAATGTCTCGCATGGAGCAAGCAATGGGCCGTAACCGTCTGCCGATCGGCATCCAGTCTTTCCGAAGGCTCCGAGAAACAAACAGCTACTACGTGGACAAAACGCCTTTCATCCGAGATCTGGTTGATCGGGGCGATTACTGGTTCCTGTCCCGGCCCCGCCGGTTTGGTAAGAGCCTGTTGCTCGATACGATCAGGGCATTGTTCGAGGGCCACGAACCGCTGTTTAAAGGACTGCATATCCACGATCACTGGGACTGGACTGCTGAACCCCATCCGGTACTACGACTGAGTTTCGACGGGAAATACAATGATCCGGCGGATATCGAACGCAATGTCCTTAACCAATTGGCAATTATTGAAAATGAAGCTGATCTTGATATCCCACGAGTCGCCAATACGGGACCGGAACGTCTACAAAATATCCTCTATCATTTACATCGAGCAACTGATCGGCAGGTGGTCGTTCTGGTGGACGAGTATGACAAACCAATCCTGGACGTACTCCATGATCCGGAACTTGCGATGGCCAACCGTGACTATCTGCGGGGTTTCTACGGCATCATCAAGGGCAGTGCTGAACATATCCGCTTCGTCTTCGTTACAGGTGTGAGTATGTTTTCCAAGGTTAGCCTGTTCTCGGGCCTAAATAACCTTAAAGACATAAGCCTCGATCCCCGCTTTGCGACGATTTGCGGCTATAGGGGCGAGGACCTTGATAACACCTTTGGGCACGAGTTGGTCGGTCTTGATCGTGCGGAAATCCGTCGTTGGTACAACGGCTATCACTGGCGTGGCGGAACGCGGGTTTACAACCCTTATGATGTACTTCTTCTGCTCGACAACCGCGAATTCCATCCCTACTGGTTCGAAACAGGATCTCCCAACTTTCTTTTCAGCCAGTTGATGGAAAAGTCGGTAAGTCCGATGGAATTGGCGGGACGAATAGCAGATATGTCATTGGTTTCCCGTTTCGACGTAGGAGATATCGACATTGAGGCCCTGCTCTTCCAAACCGGCTACCTGACCATCGCAGAAGAATACAGGCAGGGCCACAGAACCCTCTATCGGCTCGACTATCCCAATTTTGAGGTTCAATTGAGCCTAAACGACCAACTGATGGCTTGGTTGGGCAAGAAAGGCACTGAACCGCAGGAGCGCGGCACCGAATTCGGTTCACTTCTTGTTGCGGGTGACTTTTCTGGATTTGGTGAGAAACTACGTGCTTGGCTTTCGGGTATTCCCTACCAGTGGCATGCAACGGGCGATCTAGCGCGCTATGAGGCTTGGTATGTCAGCTTGCTCTACATGTGCTTGCTCGCGGCGGGCGTGGATGTACGGCCTGAAGAAGCTTCCAATCACGGGCGGGCTGATATGGTAGTGGAAATCGGCAATCAGATATTCGTACTGGAGTTCAAGATGGCTGATGGTTCGGAAGATGCGGAATTAGCATTAGACTCAGCGATCAACCAAATGCAGGACAGAGGTTACGCTGATAAGTATCGAAATTGCGGCAAACAGATCCATCTGATTGGGATAGCATGTGGGCGTGAGGCACGAAACCTTTTGGAAGTAAGAGCGGAACGAGCTTGAGCGCTAAAGCGCTTTGCATGCATTCCTATTAAGCGCCATACATGAAATCATGATTTAAGCTTTTGCTCCTTGTATGCTTCCCACATTTTAAGAAAAAGTTGTTTCTTTGCACCGTGACTGAAACCGAACTCACGCCCTGCCCTTTCTGAAAATTCTTCAAAAATGCTTTGAGGAATACGAACTTGGAGTGGTCGAAGAGGTTCTTGCGCATCGCGTATGTCAATGGCAAGCACATCCGGTGATTCATCAATCGAAGGTGGTGCGCCCTTCCCGCTTTTGAGTTTTGCGATATTGGTTGGCATCACGCCACCTGCCTTTCACTGAGTTCCGCCATCATGTCGATAACGCTTTGTGCCAGCTTCGACGCACGGTCATTTAATGTACGGAAAGAAGTTTCCGTAATTGCCTTACCAATATCAGAGGCTGATCCATAAGCTGTTGAAACCGAGACTACGCCATCAAGTACAGTATAACCGGCCTGTTCCAGATACTGACGTGCGCTCGCGTTTTCGCGCTCGCTTCCGGTTGTTTTAAACATCGCAAAAGCGATCTTCTCTGTTGATATACTTTTTTTCCGTAGTGCGTGCGCAAGAACAACGCCTGGGTGCAGATCATCGACCGTTTGCCCTGTCGGAATTACAACTAGATCGGATGCTTTAGCAATCTCAAAAGTTTGCTCTGAGGCATTTGGTTTACCGTCGATAATCAAAGCATCGAAGCGAGGCGCATCCTGGAGTGCGGTTTTTACAGAAGCGAAGCTTTGTACCTGAATTTCTGGCATAACGCGATTTTCAGCGCGCCGTCCTGCCCAATGGGTGCAGGTTTGTTGTTGCGTATCGAGATCTGCAATTTTGGTGGCCAAACCGCCAGCAACGAACTCTGTCGCCATCATGCGTGCAAGAGTTGATTTCCCAACGCCGCCTTTTTGGGACACCATCCCAATTTTGTAGGTCATCAGTACTGCTCCAATCTGTCAACTCGTTGCTCTGGATCGTGCGACGCATCTGACTCAAAAGCGCCAATCATGAAAGCATTTATTCACTAAATACGCTTTGCATGCAAGGATGCTTTACGGCAAATTGATTGTTGTTCATGTAGGCCTTCCGCGTTTCTCATACCACTTTACGCAAAATCCAACGAAAGCCTTATTTGGATCACGCGGAGCATCTAGCCCTCCATCGGCCATCCAACTTCGCCAGGCTTGTTCGAGGTAATGAACGTCCCAGCCTGGGGCCACGCGGCGCGCATGTTCATGAGTTTCTGAATTGAGGTGTATGTCTTCGTTTGATACCAATTCATGGTTCAGAGCATCCATTGTTCCACGGTTTTTGAAGGTAACTATGTTGCCTTCAAGTTGGATCGCATAATCGGGAATGTGTTGATGAGCTTTATCCTGTTCAACAATGGCGTCAACAAGGCGGCGGAACTCTCGCGGGCTGGACATTGATCCACACTTTCGCTGAAGGGCAGAAAGGCCAATGCGCCATTGATTTTGACGTCCGCAATGTTTCCGAGCAAGTTCATATAGCCGACGTTCCAGAGGCTTTCGCAACCGAAAGTAGTCTCGGTGCAAGGTAAGTACTTCGCGATGGCGAATAGCGTTAAAAACCCAATCTGACAGTTCAATTTCAACTTCCTGCATTCGACCATCTCGGGTTTCGCGGAGAATGCGTGCCCTATCAATGATGCTAAAAATATCCAGTTGTTCGGTGCCGCCTGTAGTGATGTTTGTTTCGATCTGAGTGCCCTGTAAACGGGCTAAAGCGCTACGTAGCGCCTTATAGCCGCGCCCATCTGTCACTCTGTTGGTAGCTTTGAGCAAATCATATGCCTTGAGTCGCACTACTCGCTGCACTTCACGACCTTCGTTTAAAGCGGCCACGATCTGACTAATGCAGTAAATCAGGATATCTCGGTCGTGGATTGTGGCGAGACCATCGGAGGATGGCTTCACCTGCAAATAATTTTTTCCGCTTTCGTCTTCATACCGACGAGGCTGATAATCCGGCTTTGTGGAAAGGGAGAAGACAGGGTGCGCCATAGATGCAATGTCACCCTTGGGGGCGGCATCAAAGATATCACAAACAAAAAAGTCCTTCTGATTTTGACGATCAGGAAGGAGGGGAGGCCGAATGCCTTTCGTGATTTCACACACCATATTTACACTTTCGTGATTTCACACACGGGCGTCAAGTGCTTCGTGATTTCACACACATCCTATGTTTCGTGACTCTACACACGTTCTTTCGTGACTCTACACACGTTCTTTCGTGATTTCACACACAGTCTTTCGTGACTCTACACACAGAGAAACAGATTCAGGCCTTTTTTTATTATAAAAATCATATAGTTGAAAATTTTCTCATTTCCGTAACACAGACTCTAACACATATTTAACACACGGTTCCCTTATTCACAGGCTGTGGATATGTGGATAAGTCCCGAATTTGCTTTGAAAACGGGAAAAACCTGACCCGCAACGAGATAGCCAAAACCCTTCGCGCAAACCGATGAGGGTGCTCCATTTCAAAGACCGATCGAGCCTAAACCAAACAGGGAAGGGGGGGGCGGTGCAGCGCAGCCATCTGCTCTGACAACTGCGCCGCGCTGGGGGTCAGCTGGCCCGGATCAGCCCGGTCCTCCGACGGGACCGTCGCGTCGTCCATGATTTGCAACCGCTTTACCATTCACCATTTGAACCACTCGATCACAAAGATTGCGACCCCACCGACAATGATCAGGCTGAAGAATTTGCGCACATCAGGGCTGAGCGGGTCAATGCTGTAGATCAGCGAAGCACCCAGTCCGCACGCTACGACAAGGTAGATAGAGATTCCGATGATCGGTTTTTTGAGCATTAATTCAACAATCTCGGTCCACCGTATCCAGCCATCGTTCAGCGATTCCTTATCGTGGTTGCTCATGGCGATTTCCCTTGCTGTTTTTCAGGCCAACCCTTGTTTCGGGGCCGGGGATGTTCGCGTGTTTCCCTAGCCTGCTGCGGCGTTGCGCTGACGGTGCCGCCGTCGCAACGCAGGTGGCCGGAGGGTGCCCCCGTGTGTCGGTCATTTTTTGCCAATCGTCTTCAGCCAGTCGATTGCGCCGGGAACCCTGCGCCAGACATCATGCGCATGAGCGGCGTAGGCTTTTGCTTCTTCCGGCGATCCGATGGCTATATATTTTCCAGGTGGCATCTTCGGGGGGTTCTTCAACAGAAGCGGGCGTATTGCGTCCGGATTGATCTCACGGGCCTGCGTGATGAATTCCCCGGCCCGGTCCGGGTTGGCCGCGTGGAAGGCATACAGCGCCACCCAGAGCTTGATTTCGGTGCGATAGTCATCCGCATGGGTCTCCGCCAGTTCCCGGCCCTCGGTCCAGCGCTCATGCCGTGCCAGCCATTCCAGCAACATGAACCGGAAGCCGATA
Organism: Paracoccaceae bacterium; assembly: GCA_965242975.1. Classification (GTDB taxonomy): domain Bacteria; phylum Pseudomonadota; class Alphaproteobacteria; order Rhodobacterales; family Rhodobacteraceae; genus JAPPHA01. Next base: position 15,585 of record CBDETS010000004.1, read on the forward strand.
CTGTCATTCGGGCAGATACGCAGGGCATGTTGTGCCGTGGCGATGGCGTTGCCCTGGGCGCCGTCGCGCGTATCTTCCCAGAGGGAGAGCGCAAGAGCATACAACCCGCGCATGTAGGGGCGCGTGTCGAAGTCCGCCCAGAAGACGGACTTACTGGATGGCGCGGCAGCCAGTTCGTCGGCAAACCGGATTTCGCCCAGTCTCACGGCTTCACGGGCAAAGGTGATCTTTTCCCCCAGAGTGTTCGAGGTCCGGGAGAGGATCACATAGCTGTCGATGGCGTCAGGGTGCAATTGGATGACCCGAAGCGCTGTCAGGCGTGCCCGGTCCATGTCTCCTGTGCGAACGTATTCCCATGCTTCGTCTTCGATGTCCTGCCACAAGATGGTGTCTCCCTTCCAAGTGATGTGTGGCAAATCCGGCTGCGGCGCACACCATGGCTTTTCAAGCTTGGGCTTATCAACCTTGCTCACCCGTTTCCCGGCCTTCGCCTCGCTCAGCCTCGTCCTGCCGGTCGTCTCCGATCAGATCCCCGAAGAGGGCGCGATCGATGTCGCGGCTGAGAAACCCCGGCAGTTCCCGCGCCAGCCATGCCCTGAGACGGTCGGCCTGTTCCGGATCCCGTTTGCCGTCCAGCCGGTCGAGCAGGAAGGCCCCGAGCAGAACCTTGCGCCGTGTATCCTTGGCGCGGGCTTTTTTGGACATGCGCGCCCGCAGGGCCTGCCGCCTTGCATCCAGTGCGGCCTTCTTGCGGTCCAGTTCCGCCAGTCTCTCCGCGTCGCTTCGTGTTTTTCGCGGCATGGTCTGTTTCCCGTGCGTTTGGCGGCCTCTCGGGCGGCCCCCGGTGCGTGCTGGCCATCCTGAGAAGCCGATAAGGCTTGAAAGGCGCACTTTAGAGTTGCTATCGCAACTCGCGGAACTTATCAAGAACATTAAGGGTCCGAAGCAGAAACCTGCGTTTCATGGTTTTGGCAATGCCACAGACGAACAGGCAGGTTTCGGGACCCGGTTTTTCGCGCCGGACATAGCCAAGAGTTCGGCTTGCGTGTTTTCACCGGGAGGAGGCTGCATGGCCATCTATCACCTGTCCCTCAAGTCCATCTCGCGCGGCAATGGCCGCTCAGCGGTTGCGGCTGCGGCCTACCGGTCTGCGGAACGGCTTGAGAACACGCGGGAGGGTCTGGTGCATGATTTCAGGGGCAAGGCGGGTGTGCTGGCCACGGGGATCGAACTGCCCGAGGGGGTGGATGCCAACTGGGCACGGGACCGGGCAGCGCTCTGGAACACGGCGGAAGAGGCCGAGAAGCGCAAGGATGCCAAGACGGCGCAGGAGTTCGAAGTGGCGCTGCCGCATGAGTTGGACGCGGAGCAGCGGGAGGAACTGGTGCGGGGGTTCGCGCGGATGCTGGCCGACAAGTATGGCGCTGCAGCGGACTGGGCCATTCATGAACCGTCGCGGCAGGGGGACGGGCGCAATCATCATGCCCATGTGATGATCACCGTGCGGGAGGTGACGCCTGAAGGGCTGGGAGCGAAGATCGCCCTCGGGCGCGAACATGCCTGGCTGCGCCGCGCGGGGCTGGCCTCGTCGCGGCAGCAACTGGCGGAAATTCGGGAAGCCTGGGCCGATCTGGGCAACGCGGCGCTGGCGCGGGCGGGGCATGACATCCGGATCGATCACCGCTCGCATGACGCGCGGGGCGTGTCGCTGGCCCCCACCAAACATGTCGGGGTCCATGCGGTGCAACTGGCGCGCAAGGGTGTGCGGGTGATCCGCACGGCGATGTCCCCGGCGCGGTCGCGCTGGAACGCGGAGGTGATCGGCGTGGCCCCGGAGGAACTGCTGGCGCTGGTGGCGGATGAGAAAAGCGTTTTCGGGGAGCGGGACATTGCCAGGGCGATCGAGCGCGCCGTGCGGGACGCGGCGGCCCGGGCGCAGGCCGCCGAGGCGGTGATGTCGTCACCGGAACTGGTGCGGATCGCGCCTGATGACGGGGGACGGTCCGAGCGGCAATACGGGCCGCTCTACACGACGCGGCGGGCGATCCGGATGGAAGCGGAGATGTCGCGGGTGGTTTCGGGGCTGGCGCGGGGCAGGGCGCATGGGGTTGTCCGATCGGCAGTGGAAGACGTGATCGGCCTTCGGGCCGAGGAAAATGATCTGTGGAACCCGGCACTGTCCGATGAACAGGAGGCGGCGCTGCGGCATGTGGCCGGGCCGGAGGGGATCGCGGTGGTGACGGGCCGGGCGGGGGCCGGGAAATCGACCATGCTGGCCGCCGCGCGGGAGGTTTGGGAACGGGATGGCTACCGGGTGCTGGGCGCGGCCCTGGCGGGCAAGGCGGCGGACGGGTTGCAGGAGGCCTCGGGGATCGGCGCGCGCACGCTGGGGGCCTGGGCCTGGCGCTGGGAGCGCGGGCAGGAGAGGCTGGAACCGAAGGACGTGCTGGTGGTGGACGAGGCGGGCATGCTGGGCACGGCGCAGCTGACGGCTCTTCTGAAGCAGGTCAAATCCGCCGGGGCCAAGGTGGTGCTGGTGGGCGATGCCGAGCAGTTGCAGCCGATCGGCGCGGGGGCACCGTTCCGGGCGGCGGCGGAGCTGTGCGGCAGCGCCGGTCTCGATACCATCCATCGCCAGCGCGAGGACTGGCAGCGGCAGGCCTCGGAGCATCTCGCGACCGGGCAGGTCAAAGAGGGTCTGAGCCTCTATGCGGCGCGCGACCGGGTGCGGTTCCGCACGCGCGACAGCGATGCTGGACTGGCGCTGGCGGCGCAATATGCGCTGGACGTGATGGCGCATCCGGGAGAGAGCCGGTTGGCGCTCACCCACCGGCGGCGTGACGTGGTGGCGCTGAACGGCATGATCCGCACTGCGCTGCGGGAAAAGGGCCTGCTGGGCGCGGGGGAGCAGGAGGTCCGGACGGCGGTGGGGCCTCGCCGCTTCACGGTGGGGGACAAGGTGATGTTTCTGGCCAATGACAGCCGCCTCGGGGTGCGCAACGGCAGTTTCGGGGTGGTGACGGGGCTGGAGGACGGAAAGATCGCGGTGCGGCCCATGAGGCAAGAGGGGCAGGGGGAGGCGCTCCTGCTGGACACGGGGTCACGGCCCGCGATCGATCACGGCTACGCGGTAACGATTCACAAGGCGCAGGGGGTGACGGTGGACCGGGCCTTTGTGCTGGCATCAAAAACCATGGACCGGCATCTGGCCTACGTGGCGCTGACCCGGCACCGGGAGTCGGTGCTGCTTGTCGCGGCCAACAAGACATTCGGAGACCTTGCGGGGCTGTCCGCGCGGTTGAGCCGGGCGGACTCGGCGCGCAACGTGCGCGATTACGCGGAAGGCTTCCTGGCCCGGCGCGGGTTTGTTGCCGGCATGGCGGAGCGTGTTGCGCAAAAAGCGGTTGAACTGCTGAGCGGGATCGGGGCCGGGGCCTTGAAGGACGCCTTCCTGAAGTTCCCGCCGCCCGTGCCGGTGGAGATGCCGGCATTGGACGGCGAGACGCTGGCGCTTCAGAAGCGGGTGCTGGCGAAGGAGTTGGAGCGTTCCGAGGGCCAGATGGTGCCGCGCGATCCGGCGTTTATCCGGAAGCAGGAGCGCTATGCGGCGGAACGGGAACAGCAACGCAGGCTTGTTCGTGAACGGGAACGCGCCTTGTCGCGGAGCCGGGGGCCGGAACTGAGCCTCGGCCTCAGCATGGACCCATGGTGAGGGGCAGCGCACAGGAAGGATGAGACGACGATGACGGATGACGAGGATCTGTTCGCAGGCTGGGGGTCGGACGACGCGCTGGACGGGGAAGCCGAGGCGCTGGCGGCGGTGCTTGGCGAACTGCGCGCCGGGATCGTGGCGCTTCAGGCGGACATGGCGCAAAGATTGCAGGCGCTGGAAGCCAGCACGGGCCGGGCGGTGGGGGGCGTGCGCAGCGCCATCGAAGCGGATTACGTGGGCGAGATGACGCGGCTCTGCGAACTGGTGCGGTCGGTGGATGAGCGGTTGCTGGGGCTGGAGCAACGGTTTGGCAAGGATGGACAGGTGATCCAGGCCCTGCGGGATGGTGTGCAGGATGCGAAAGGGGCTGCCGGGGAGTCGCGCCGCGCGATGGATGAGGCGCGGGCGCTCGGTCATCACCTTGATGGAATGATCAACCGAAGACGACAACGAAGCGACCAGGACTCGGCGCTGACGCGGCGGCTGATCACCGGGATCGTGATCGGGGTGGTTGCAATCCTGCTGATCTTGGTAATGCTGCCGCGTGGGCTCGAAGACCGTTTTGCGCGCTGGATCATGGCCGAGACGGCTTATGACGCGGGATGGCGGATGTTTGATGCATATTCAAATGACTATGCAAATCGAATGTGGCGCTATACCTGGATCGAAACGCGCGAAGGGCATGACACCCACACGCAGGCTTGCCGTGACCGGGCGCTCGATACCGGTCTGTTTGTCTGGTGCAATGTGCTGTTCAAGCCGAGAGATTGGCGCAATCAGACGCCCCCACCACCGCCGCAATGAGCGATTGGAACGGTGAAGGGTTTGACGGTGTGATTTGGACAGGAACCTGCGATTGGGTGGTGAATCAAGAAGAGCCGTATGAATCGAGAGGTTCATGTATGGTTCTGTGAGGTCTGCGGGCGAAATCCGTCGCAGGCGAGGGGGGCTTATGTGAAGTGATTGCAACTGGCCATAAAAACATCCGGTCGATTTTGACGGAACTAGAGCTTCTTCCGCGTGGGATCTTGGCTCTAACCCAACAAAGGTACCGAATCCACCGTAGGATTTCACAGTTTTGGTTTCTTGATTCCGCGCTTCTTCATCCAGTTTGCGAGGTTGGCTGGTGACGAGTTGTAGCGTTTCGCGATGAACTTCTGGGTGGATCCGTTGGCGAGCAGCACTTCGATTTCCGGACGGTGCTTGTCCAGCTTGCTTTTGCCCGGACCCTTTGGCCGTCCGATTGGCAGGCCGGAAGCCCGCCTCACCCGGAGGGCTTCTTTGGTCCGGGCGGAGATCAGGCCGCGCTCGATCTCGGCGGCCATTGAGAACACCATCGGGTCTAACGGCATAAAGGTACCGAATCCACCGTAGGAATTCACAGCCTGGATTTCTTGATTCTGCGCTTCTTCAGAATGCTCCCGAGTTCATCCGGCACCTTCACCGTTACGATCTTGCGTTCGCGCTGGTGCGTTGTCGCTTTTTGAAGAGAGCGTCGCTTCCGGGTCCGATCCTCTGACGGCGAGTTCGCGGTAGAGGGTTGAACGACCTATTCCAAGTTGTTTGGCGGCACGGGTTGGTGACAGCCCGCCTTTGACCAAGGCGATTGCAGAGACCAGCCTTTCCTGATCGAGTGGCGGGCGGCCTGGTTTCTTACCTCGGGCGCGCGCGGCTCGGATGCCATCGCGGGTACGCTCGGCAATCAGGCGGCGCTCGAATTGAGCGATGGCTCCAAAGACATGAAATACCAGTTCGCCGGCTGCCGAGCCGGTGTCGAGACCTTCCTCCAACGAGCGGAATTCGAGACCTTCGGCCTGAAAGCGGTCAACGGTTTCCAATAGTTCTTTTAGGGATCGGCCCAATCGATCAAGCCGGACGACGCAGATCGTGTCGCCTTCGCGTGTGTAATCTATCATCTCGGCAAGGCCGGGCCGCTTGAAGGTGCGACCTGAGGTGACGTCTTCGAATACGCGAATTGCTCCTGCTTCGATCAGGCGTCGGCGTTGTTCACCGAGGTCCTGATCGGCAGTTGAGACGCGGGCATAGCCGATGAGGTCAGGCATGTCATGTTCCCGATCTTGGCCGTCCCTGAACCGAACGGTTGATGGACAAATGATAGCTTGCTCTCTGGACTGCAAAAGCACGTCCATAAATACCGTCTACAAAGTGACTTTGTCCAGAAATTACTGCAGACTGATTGTGGACCTATATGGCGATCTAATTTGAAAAGTGAGACCAATGCCCAGAATGCGTATATTGAGCGCGGCCGAGCAGGACCGCTTCGAACGTCCTCCGACATTCGACAGCACTGAGCGAAAGCGGTATTTCGAGTTTCCCCGATCTGCCATAGATGTTGCGGAAGAGCTGAGGACCCCAGCCAGCCAGATCGGTTTTCTGCTTGCCTATGGATACTTCCGTGCCACGCGGCGCTTCTTCTCGCCGAACGACTTCCACCCACGCGACATTGCCTATGTCGCCAACGTGATTGATGTCTCTTCAGACCGCTTCTCAGCGCGAACCTACACAGACACGACGCGGTTAACCAACCACAAACGCATCCTCGAATTGCAGGGGTTCCGACTGTTTAACCATCAGGCGGAGGCCCAGGTGGTCACGGAGATCGCCACAATGGCGCGGGGGCATCTCAAGCCGCGTTTGATCTTTGGGCGCTGCGTCGACTTCCTGATCGAGAAGCGGATACAGGTTCCCAGCATCTGGCAATTGACCGACCTGATCCGGGCCGGACTGAACCGATACAAGGATGGTCTTGTGCAAACCGTGGATGCACATATGACGGCCGAAGTTCGGTTGCGGCTTGATGAGCTGTTCACGCAGGACGATGGAGCCAACCGATATCGGCTCACCCTCCTGAAGAAAATCTCGCAATCCATGAAGCCTCGCCAGATTGCGGATACGGCGTCTGACTTTGAGACCATTTCGGACTTGTATCGTCAGGTCAAACCCGTCCTTGAGGTCATCGATATTGGTACTGCGGGGATGCGCTATTTCGCGGGAACCGTATCCAGGTCCAAAACACTGCAGATCAAGCAACGCTCGGATTCCGACCGCCATCTGCACGCTATTGCCTTCATTGCGCACCAGCATCACAGGCTGCAGGACGCGCTGGTCGATATGCTGCTCAACGCGATGTCGACCTTCGAGAATTCGGTCGAAAGAGAACACAAGGAGCAGGTGTTTGCGGAGCGGCAATCTGCCAACAAACGTCTCGAAATCGTTCTCGACACGATAGACACAAACGCCCTCCATCCCCTGCGGGAAATCCGCAACCTGATTGATGACGGCATGCTCACCGATGCCGTGAAGCTTGATCGCATCAGGGCCATTCTCGATCAGGGTCACGAAGACACCATTACTGTTCTGCAAAAGAACATCCGTGAGGGCAGTTCCGACGATATTCAGTACCGGAAGATACTCGAGGCCAAGTCCCAGAAGCTGCAAAATCGCATCAATCCGATCCTGAGGCAGATCACCTTCACAGGCGACGACCGCACAGCTGATCTTCTTGCCGCGCTTGCATATTTCCGCGTGAAAGACGGGAAGTTGGACGCCAACATGCCTCTGGGCTTTCTCACGCCAGACGAGCGCAAGGCGGTGTTGAACACCTCGGACGGCTTCAGGATATCACTCTGTGCAAGGTCTACCTGTTTCAGCTCGTCGTCGGAGCGGTGAAGGCGGGAAATCTCAATCTGGACGGGTCCTATAAATACCGCCCGATGGATGAGTACCTGATCAGCAAGGACCGCTGGGAAAAGGAAAAGCTGGAGCTTCTCACCCGCGCCGGCCTGTCCGAATTTGCCGATCCCCAGACTGTTCTGAACACGCTGAACAAGGACTTGCATCAGGAATACCAGCGCACCAATCAGGCTGCGGCGGACGGAAGCAATCCCTACCTGAAAGTTGTTGGGCCGGGAAACTTCCATGTGAGGACGCCCGGTTTGGGCGATGTGGAAACGGACCCCATGCGAAGCATCATGCCAAAGCGCCTGATCCCGTTGTCCGAGGCCCTGGCCACCGTCCACCAGCATTGCGGGATGCTTGATGAGTTCAAGCACTGGCAGCAAACCCATCACCCCCCAGCCGTCTTGATTGCGGGAATCATGGGGCTCGGCTGTGCGATCGGCACGGAGAAAATGGGGCGGATTTCCAAGGCGGTCGAGGCGAGCGAATTGGAGAACGCCATCAACTGGCGTTTCTCCCTCGACAACATCATTGCCGCCAATGACAAGGTGGTTGCAGCCATGGAGCGCATGGAACTGCCCCAGATCTACCGCAGTTCAACGACCGCGTTGCACACGTCCAGCGACGGGCAGAAATTCGAAGTCCGGCAGCCCTCGCTCAACGCCAGCTACTCGTTCAAGTACTTTGGCCAGTTGCAGGGCGTCAGCGCTTACAGTTTCATCGATGAGCGCGCGCTGCTCTGGTACTCGCTGGTGATCAGTCCGGCGGAACGCGAAAGCACCTATGTCATAGACGGGCTGATGCACAACGATGTGGTCAAGAGCACGATCCATTCCACGGACGAGCACGGGTTCAAGGAAGCAATTTTCTGCCTCACCCATCTGCTTGGTATTTCCTATGCGCCGAGGTTCAAGAACTTGAAGGGGCAAACCCTCTACCACTTCCGTAACAGCAAGAGCGCGAGCGGCGACTGGATGATCGCGCCGAAGAAATACGTCAACGAGAAGGTCATCATCGAGTGCTGGGATGACCTGTTGCGACTGATCGTGACGATCAAGCTCAAGGAGGCAACCGCATCGAGCATCTTCCGGCGACTGAATTCCTACTCCCACCAGCATCGTCTCTACCAGGCGATGAAGGCCTTCGGCCAGATCATCAAGTCGATGTTTATCCTGCGCTACATCGATCAGGTCGAGCTGCGCCAGGCCATCGAAAAGCAGCTCAACAAGATCGAACTGGCGAACGGGTTCACCCGCGCGATTGCGGTCGGCAATCCAAATGGTCTGGAATACGCCGAAAAGTCCGAACAGGAGATCGCCGAAGGCTGTAACCGATTGATCAAGAACAGTATAATCTGCTGGAATTACCTCTATTTGACGCGACAAGTTGCGAGGGCAAAGACCGAGGAAGAGCGGAGCAGGCTGTTGAACATCATCGAAACTCACTCACCGCAATCGTGGGGCAGCTTCAACATGCTCGGCGAGTTCGATTTCTCGGACGAGAAGCTTCAGGACACGATCGGCGTTCTTCCCCCCAAAAAACAGGCCACAATCATCCCCGAAAATTGGGAGCCGCCAAGTCGGTGATTTAAATGCCATCTCAAAGGGGTATCGAAAATCCTACGGCGGATTCGGTACCTTTATGCCGTTAGACCCACCATCGCGATGATCTTGCTCTGGATGGTCTCATCCAGATGCCAGTTGCCCTTGATCGCATAGACCTGGATCCCCGCCTTTGCCGCGATGGCGAGAACTTCCATGCAATCGAGCATGGAGCGCCCGATCCGGGATAACTCGCTGACGATCAGGATGTCGCCGGCCCCGAGCTCATCCAGCACAGCCGCGATCTTTCGGTCGCGCCAAGCCGTTCTGCCAGATGCCGTTTCCTCGACAAAGGGATGTAGGGCTGAGCGGAACAGAAAACCGTCATAAGGGCTATTTTTCGTCGAGACAGCGATAGATGGTTGATGGATGGACGTTGAACGTCCGCGCCACCGCAGAGATTGATTGCCCGTTTTTGACGAGATCCCGAGCGACTTCTTTCTGATCTTCCCGCAATTTGGACGGTCGACCGAATGCAACGCCACGTGCCTGGGCTGCTTCACGGCCCTCTTGGGTTCGGAGCAAAATCAACGCCCGTTCAAACTCTGCAATGCCACCAAACACGGTCATGACCATCTTGCCCGATGGGGAGGTTGTATCAGCCCAGGGTTCAGCAAGTGATTGTATACCAGCTTTTTTTTCGTTCAACGCTTCGGCGATGCGCAGCAGTTCGAGCGTTGGCCTGGCGCACCACCCAGCATTAATCGACCCCATTGTTGCCGTTCTGGAACCTGTGTTGAATTGGACATTGCGGGAAGGGGCGGAATCGTACGCCAGGGTTTCCGGATTTGAGTGTGGGCTGTTTGATCCGGCTTGTCGCCTGCCGGGGGCGCTGTTATCGCCTCGGGTATGACCGACGACCAGAGATCGAATCCCGAGGCTCCGACCGGGGCCGGCCCTGCCGAGGCGCGGAAAGGCCGGCGCAAGGGGGCGACACCTACCCCGCATGACAAACTGTTCCGGGCCGTGTTCTCCGATCCCGCCCAGGCACAGGCGCTGGTGCGCGACCAGTTGCCCAACGAGATCGCGGGGCTGCTCGCCGATACGCCACCCAGGGTCGTCCCCGGAACCTTCATCGATGACGATATGCACGAGACCCAGGCCGATCTGCTGTTGGAGGTCGATCTGGCCGCAGGTGGGTCAGCTTTCGTCTACGTCCTGATCGAAGCCAAGAGCCATCCCGATGCCGAGGTGGTGTTGCAGGTGCTGGGCTACATGGTCCGCGTCTGGCGGGACTACGTTCGCAAGGGCAAGGGCCGGGAAGGCCGCGCCGCACGGGCCAGGAGCCTGGCCCCGATCATTCCGCTTCTGGGCTATTCCGGGTCCAGGTCCTGGACGGGGCCGACCGATCTGGCGGATATGATCGCCACGGACAATCCGGAACTGATCTTCCTGCACGGCCCCTACCTCATCCTACGGCAATGGGCGCAGATGCCGCCCGAGGCGCTGTCGCGGGATCCGGTGTCGCAGGCGGGACTGCTCGCTCTGACCGGGCGGGGGCCTGCATACCTCGACGAGATCGACGCGGCTCTGGAGGACAACCCGGTTTTGCAAAGTCAGTTTGCGGTGTATATTCGCGATACGGCCAAAGGCGCGGCCCGCGAGGAACTGGAACAAAAGCTCGCAGCCGCCAGGGCCGGTCAGACGGAGGGTATCTTGGGAACCATCATGGAAGAACTCAGGGCCGAAGGTGAGGCCAAGGGCCGGGCTGAAGGTGTTGCCGAGGGCGAGGCGCTAGGTCTTGCCAAGGGTGAGGCCAAGTCGCTGATCCGCCTGCTTGAGCGCCGGTTCGGTCTTTTGGAGCAGGCTGATCTGGACCGGATCGCCGGGGCCGACCTCGACCAACTCGATGCCTGGATCGACCGGGTGCTGGACGCCAAGAGCTTGGAGGCGGTGTTTGAGGAGGAGGGGTATGAATGAGCGCAAAATTGATCCGACATCTGGACCGCCCAGTGCTGGATAACGAAATGTATCGTTTTAATTTTCCGAAAATACTCAATAAATATCGAGTCTGAGCCTTGGAGAGCTAACTTGGTTGATACATCTGGAGACATCTCACGTGATGAAGTGGACGCGGTGCAAATACAAATTCAGCACTACTACTTCAATGGTTTAGATATATCAGCTTCGCTTTCAGACTTGGGCATCATGATAATGCTTGATGGGCAACCACAAGCGAAACTGTCAATGTCATTTATCACTGCTAAGTCGTTAGCTAACTATCTTTCCAAAGCGGTTGAGCATTTTGAAAAAACAACGAGTCATGAGTTGCTGACAATGGATGAGGTGCAAAAGGCTATGGAAGCCGCTCGATAATGCCTGTCGTTGAAAATTTTTCTATCTTCTCGTGCAGGGTAGTGTCGGACAAGGTTGTCAGAGACATCCTTAGTTTTCGTGATTTACCACAATGCTGGCACTATGGAGAAGGTGTTCCGGCAGAGCAGATAATAGTTGTTAAAGCCCTTAAAATGAGGGAAATTTTGCTCAAAGAAGGTGCTGAGAAATTCGAAGCATTCCCTTGTGTTGATGGCTCAATTGTGATTTCAGCGTTCGCACAAAACTATCAGGTAGACGTCACAGTTAGCGCTAATGCTTACTATGATGTTTATATTGAGGAAAATGATACCCAAATCTTGGACTGTGAGAGAGTAGAGATTACTAAAATCGTCGATGTTGTAAGGGAGCTTAAATGGACGGACCATTCGCCATCCGGCTATTTCACCCAAAACATTTCTCCTATCAAAGAGGTCGTTTCAACAGCACCGCCATACAGGCGTCAAATGATGGAACTTCCGTTATCGACGAAGAGTGTGCCGTCAGGTGCTCGCAGTCAATCTGTAAACATGTGGAGTCATTCTACTCACAGAACATCTCGGGGAATCCACCAGTTTTCCTCAGAATCGACACAAGAAAATCAGACCAAATTAACCTTACCCAAGACACAACAGAAACAGGTGATGTGTGCCACTTTCTGATTAACGGCGTAACCAAATCATTTTATCGGGATATTGTCAAAAACACAAGCATTGAACAGTATTCGATATGTGCACAATCTGGCGAGCGCCCTCTGAGGCTTTCAGATATTGAACGGCAAAACCCGCCAGATTAGAAAGGTGAGTGCCCGCCATCGGCGATTAATTTACACCGAAACCGAGCGAGAAAGGGATAATCCCAGTTGAGCGGCAAGCACGGGGTCGATTCCTGTCACAAGGCCGGGGTTTTATGAACTCCTGAGACTTTTCGGTCAGGTTTTTAGTCGGATTCCACTAAGCACAGTCACACACTCTCTAACTAACTCCAAAAACTCATCCTTGTTTTCTAAACTTGGTGGATTGTGTCCGTTACTATGTTTCCACATGGACAGAGCTATTTTATAAGCCACGTCGGATTTATTGTCGCCAGCATTGAGTTTAACGTTTTCTACTGCCATCTCAAAAATCCTTTACTGATTGAAGTTTGAGTGCATCGCTTGTAGTTTGTTAAGGAGTGATTTGCCAGAAGGAAGCAGTTTGAGTTTCGCTTCGCGTATGCCTATCGGGCCTAAACGGACCATAGCTGCATATATGGACATCTGAACGAACAGATGAGGAACAAATGACGGCCTCAATGAACACTTATCTTGATTCATTCATCCGCGTTTGCCCCGCACTTCTGACTGGTTTTCGTCGTTTTTCTTATCCCCGGCTTTTCCACTTTTGACCTTGTACACGGTTCCGCGCGACACCTTCATTTCTCGGGCAATTTTTGTCGGAGACTGGCCCTTGGAAAGGCGGCGCTGGATTTCCTGCATGTCGATTTTTGGAGGTCGGCCTTTATATATGCCCCGGAGTTTGGCGGCTGTAATTCCTTCAGCCTGACGTTCTCGGCGGAGATTGGTCTCAAACTCGGCAAAGACACCGAGCATGTCAAAAAATGCCTTTCCAGTAGCACTTGAAGTGTCGACGGGCTGTTCTGTGGCGACCAGATGAGCGCCCTTTTCTTTGATCTTTTCGACTATGATTTGCAGATCCCGGAGCGACCTTGCCAGACGGTCAATGCGCGTGACCACCAAAGTCTCGTTCGGATGTATGAAGTCGAGGATGGTGCTGAGCTCGGGTCGTCTTTCGAGAGTCGAGCCGCTGCCGGTTTCAGTCCGGATCATAGTGCACCCGGCAGCCTCCAGCGCGGTGATCTGGGCGTCGAGGTTCTGATCGGCAGTCGATATTCTGGCATAACCGATCCGGGCAGGAGAGGTGTTCATTTTGGGTATGCCCTTAATGACACCTCTACTGAACACTTACCCGCCACGTTTTCATGTTCATTTTGGGTAACTTTTGAGATAATGAACAAAACATTTGGATGGCATACCCAAAGTGACGCTCATGCTGCCGATGGCGAATGGTTGGTCATTATGCACCCCCTTCATAAGCGCTTGTAAACATTGAGAGTTGATCTTCTGTTTTGTCGCGACACGGGCGACCTTTTCGGGCCAGGGCGTCTTTGACGGCTTCGGAATGCAGGTCTTCCACCTTTATTTGGTAGGGAGCGCCGTCCACCACCTGATTTGCGGGCAAGATGTCATCCTGTATCAGCCTGCGGATGACATGATTGGTCACACCGAGTTCTTTTGCCGCCTCTGACATGGTGCGCCACGGCCCCTCTTTATCTGCGGATAGATATCCATGGATGTCATTCACCCGCCGGATTGAGGACACACGCTTCGCGTTCCACGTTTTGCCTTGACCGGTCGGCATGCCCATGCGGTTGAGGCAGGCGGCAATCGCTTCATCGGACCAGCGACCGGCCATGTCACGGATGATGGCGAGCGCCTCTTCGCTGGTACGGGAGCTATGCTCACCGGGTTTTGGCTTCATGACGCGCAATTCTGTGTGCCGCCCGCCCTTCCAGTGGACGACCAGAGCAATCTCACCCGTGCTGTCATCGAAATCGGCAATGATGTCTTCGATCAGCGTGCGGATCAGCCTTTGCTTGTCGCGCATCGTCGTGGTGGGGGCCTCCCAGGCCACTCGCAGATCATCTGCCAGACCTTCCAGTTGCGAGACATCAACATCCGGGACATCTCGCGCTTCGACATTCAGACGCCCCTCAAATTCTGCGACACGGGACAAGGCCTCCTCCCATCTCTTCTCCAATTCCGATGCGATGAGGCGGTTGTCAGGGTCGCAGGCGGCATAGCGCCGTTCGGCCAGCGAGGCATCGTAGCGGGCCTGGCTTAGTTCCATCTCCAGAACCGACTGCTTGTCCTCCATGGCCTGCTTCACCATGGCGCGGGTCTCAACGGCGGCCTCGATAGCGTGTGGGGCAAGGACTTCGAGAACAGCATCGGCAATGAGTTGGTCCGGTCGCAGACCACCAAAGGCGATGCAGCGTTTTTGGCCCAACTGCCGGTTGAGTCTGTCGCATCTGTAAACCGGGCTGGGCCTTCGCCCTGTGTAAACCACTCGCAGGCGGCAGCCGCATCTAGCGCAGCTGAGAAGACCCGCCAGAAGCGCGCGGCCACCACGGCCGGATTTGGTGCCGCCCTTGCGCCCAAATGCATTCTTGGCCAATTGCACCTGATTGCGCTCATACTCCTCCCATTCGATATAGCCGACATGGTGGTCCTTAATGATCACATCCCAGTCTGCAGGATCCTTGCGGTTCTTGTAAGTGACATGCGCGCGTCCGTCGCGCAGTTCTGCGCGCCTGCCGGTTTTACCATAGGCATAAACGCCCGCGTAGAACATGTTCTTGAGTACGCTGATCACGTTGCGGTAGCGGATGGCGCGCCACTCAAAGCTGGTCAGCCGAGCACCATCCGATGGCCTGGGGAAGTGTATACCCTCATCAGACATGGCCAGCAAAACCTGACGCGCACTTCCCAATTCGCGGAAGCGGGCAAAGATCTGGCCAATCACTTCCTGCAGCCGCAGGTCCGGATCGAGCATGACCCCGGCATCCTTATCCCAGATATAGCCAATGGGCGGGGTGTATCGTAGCTCTCCGCGTCGCGCCTTGGACCGTGCCGCTTCAACCATCCGTGTACGTAAGACGCCCAGCTCAAACTCACTGATGCTCCCCTTCATACCCAGAAGGAGTCGGTCATTCGGATGCCGCGGATCGTACACCCCATCATGATCTACCACGCGGGCGTCAACCAAACCGCAAAGTTCCAGCATGTGATGCCAATCGCGGCCGTTGCGTGCGAGACGCGAGACTTCCAGACAGAAGACCGCACCAACCGCGCCAGAACAGAGCATCGCAACAAGCCGCTCGAACCCGGGCCTGGACTTGTAACCACTGGCGGAGACACCAAGGTCGTCGTCAATGACATCAATGCCGGAGAAGCCATAGCCGCGCGCCATCTCGACAAGATCATACTGGCGTCGCTGACTCTCGAGATTGGCTATCACCTGGCTCTGCGTCGACTGGCGAACATAAACGACGGCGCGGCGCTTCAAGAGCTCCGGCGCGAAGGAGAAGGACATCTCATTCATTGCGATGTCCCCCTTGTATCGCTGCAGCCGCAAGAAGCAATCGAGCCAAGGCCGTGATCGCTGCCTGGTGTTCCGCAGTGTTCAACTGTGGTGTGGCCGCCTTCTGAAGTGGCAATACAAGTTGCTTGGGGAGCAAGGAATTGGTCATTCTGGCCTCCGAAGATGAGTCGTTACCCTCAAAGCTTCGTCGAAATCCCATTTCCCCGAGAACAGAATGCAGTTCGAAAAGAGCTTCGAGTGCAACTCGGCTGGCACCACAGTCGAATGCATGACAAAACGCAGCATCAAGAACCCAAGCCAGTGCCTCGATCACAACGCCGGGGTCGCGCTCAATACGGACAATCTGGCCGTCGCCACGATTGAGCACCTGATGAACTTTGACGTCGGCACCAAAATACGCATGCCAGCGATAATGGACGCGGTAAATCTGCCCGACATGGGCAGAATGAACGGGAACTGGCACTGTTTTTAAGGCCACGCGCCTCGCCCGTTGCAAGTTCCGATCACATCCTGCGTTCTAAGATGTCCATATATGCAGCTTCGGGCCGGTTAGGCCTTTTCAGAGAGAATGTTCGAGTTCGGATCCACCTTCGTTGATGTTTTCATCCGTTCGATAGACGTGCCTTCAACGAACAGGCCAGCCTCGAAATCCACACCCATAAAAACAAGGCTACGAATCGTCGCAAATGACTGGTCCGATAAAAATTGCAGTGAAGGGGGCATAAACGTACAGTGAGTGTATGGAAAAGATCGGATATGCCCGCTGCTCAACCTACAAAGATGCGGGGGAAGAAGCCGAAACTAACTGAAAAACAACAGAAAGAGCTTCACAAGATGCACGGGACCAGAGACCATTCGATCAGCGATCTCGCCGAGATATTCTCCGTCTCAAGGGCAACCGTCTATCGCACATTGCAGAGAGGTCAGATGGCTTAGCGCCCGATTTTTTTGGGGGCAGCGGAATCACAACTCGGGTTGCCATTGAGGAAGGTCGGCATAGCGTTTGCTGTGATATCGACGGTTCCTTCCTTGGGTATGTATCCCAACAGATAAATAACATTGAGGATTTAGATTTGGGTGATCCGGTGCAGAAATTTGAAATTCGAGATCAATTGCATGAAGCGCACCCAGTGCTTACATCTGGTCAGCCAAGACATCGGAAGCAACAGCATGTTGCGTAGGGTTTTGTAAAAATCAGGGGAGGGCTGAGATGGCCACAGAAAAATTGAACTTTGGCAATAACAGGTCACAAGTGGCATACGATATGGCAAAAAATATTTGGTATCAAAGGGATAAAAGTTATCATCCGGGTTCAGAAAACACAAAAGAATTCTTGGACTTGGTGCAAGAGTGTGTTCGAGCACTTGAGCCCGGTCACCGAGCACTTGAAGGTGAGGTGCCTATTTATAAGAGCAGTAGCCAAACCCTGTAAATGGGTTAGATTAATGCTCGGTGGTGCGCCAGGCCAACTGGTGAAGTGTAGCGAGTGAGAGTCTCGCAGGAAGGAAAGGACTAACCATCAACTTTCACCGCGAGCCGTGCGCCGGACATCGTGAGGTGTCCGGCGAAGCGTCGGTAGCGGCATGAGCGGGTCAGGCTATTGAGCCTCGAAATCCTAATTCATTCAGATGCGCCGAGGCTGTCACTGAGGTCGAAGGCAATACTTCTTAGCCGCTATGGTGAGGCGACAGAAGGCATCTCGGGGTCTAAGAACCATGGCACGTTCAGAAGCACTTCATCGGGACCTGGGAGGTCTTCAGATCGCCCCGCAGTCGAGCGGGGCCGCAACGTGAAGGAGGAACTCCATAAACTGAGATGAACGATCTGAAGAAGTCAGATGCGGCCATAGTAGCACGAAGCCTGCGAACAAAGGGCGGCCACGCCCGGCGGAGCAGGTGGAGCCAAGGGCCGCAGCCAAGGGAAAACTGGAAGGCTAAAACACGCGCCGCGCCCAGAAGCGGGAAAGCGTGCCACATGCGGCTGACCGGATACGACAAGCTGCGAAGAGGAATCCAGAAGAGCGTCTAGTTGCGCTCCTGCACCACATTACGGTGTCCGTGCTGTCGGAAGCGTTCCACTCGATCAAGAGTGACGTTGCCGCAGGCGTGGACGGTGTGACGTGGGAAATGTACGCGGAAGGGCTGGAAGACCGCTTGAACGACCTGCACGGACGCCTGCACAGGGGGGCGTATCGAGCGCCGCCCGTTCGGCGGGTAGAAATACCCAAACCGGACGGCGGGAAACGACCGCTCGGCATCGCATCACTTGAGGACAAAATCGTCCAAAAGGCGGTGACGGACACAATTTTGGTGCCGATCTATGAAGAGGAGTTCCTCGGGTTCAGCTACGGGTTCCGACGGGGACGTGGGGCGCACAATGCGCTCGACGCCCTCACGGTCGGAATAGAACAGCGTAAAATCAACTGGATTCTTGATGCCGATATACGCGCTTTCTTCGATAATTTGGACCGGGACTGGCTTGTTCAGTTTCTGGAACACCGCATCGGAGATAAGCGCCTAATCCGTCTCATAATCAAGTGGTTGAACGCTAGCGTCATGGAAGGGACCAACTGGGCGGACACAGGCAGAGGCGTTCCGCAAGGGGCAATAGCTTCGCCAGTTTTGGCGAACGTCTACCTGCATTACGTGTTCGACCTATGGGCTCAGTCATGGCGTAATCGGAAGGTGAAAGGCGACATGGCTGTCGTTCGCTATGCGGATGACTTCGTGGTTGGCTTTCAAAACCAGTGGGAGGCGGAGAACTTTCTAAGCGACCTGAGATCAAGGCTCGCCCGATTTGGGTTGGACCTGCATCCTAACAAGACCCGACTTAGGCCTGTACGCATGAATGGAACGACCAGGGGCCATAAGAACCCAACGACCTTTGAAATATATGATAATTTCCGTTTCTCGACTTAGCGTTGGTAAAAGTAAAATCGAAGCCCTCGCAAAACATATCGCAAAATAGAGCTTTTTTCGCACTCGATTTATGCGAAAATAATCTATTGAAAAATAACGATAAAAATTTCTCTTTCCAGTGTCGCAATTGTCTCGATATTTGCAAAACCGGCTTATGACCCCTCACCGTTCCATTCATGCGCACAGGCCACAACCGGGGCGAAGTGCCAGCCCTTGATTGCCTCTGAGATAGTCAGATCCAACGCGTTGATGCGGCTCTCAAGTTGATTACTCTTGGAACCCGATTTTCTCCTTCAAAATAGGGGCTATCACTACGCCAATAAAATCCAAATGTGGCACAAATTGTGGGTCGAAGAAAAATAACCACAATATTTTGCTTGCATGACTAATATTTCTTGCCTATCAAGATGGGCAAGATTTGTCTTGCTATCAGGGCAACGCGTTAATCTAACAAACTCAAAAAGGAGCACTCTATGGGCGTTCTATACACCGATGTTGGCATAATAATAGCCATTTGCTCCTTACTGATCGCTGTTGCAGGTCTGTTAATCAAAATCTATGCGACCTTCTTTCAAAAGAAGTGAGCACTTAATCCAAAATCATCATAGGAGGCACGAAATGAGGTCGACATGGGGTAAGTTGGCACAAAAGAAGCGCCTCGAGCGTGGTTTGTCGCAAACCGAGTTCGCTCATCTCGTTGGGCTATCTGTACAGAAGGTGAGCCACCTAGAACACCAACGGGTGAGCATCAGTGAAGCTGTGATCGAAAAATATGTGAAAGTTTTAGCTGGTGATGCGCAGGACACCCGCGAGTTGCGTGAATTGGCACAGCTATCCAACAAAATGCGTCAGGCTAAGGGTGGCGGGGTGGCGCAGGACGCAGACTCCAACCTAAGCCGAATTGTAGCGATTTTATCGCAATTTGGACACGAACTACCAAAGTCGACGATTGATCATATTCTTGGCAAGCTTTCTGAAGATCTTGGCACCCGAATTTCACATAACGCTCTGTTGGGCGCGGAGGCACGGGAGACTCAAGTCGCAGGCGTACTCGCACACCTCGACGACGAAGACTTAATCGTTCGCCATGATCAAAAGCCTACGAGACGCAAAAAAGCCAAACGCCCGGACATCCAACTTAACCGTTTTGTTGAATTGGTACTGTTGTCGGAGAGTTTCCGTGACCGGATGTCTTTGAATGACGGCAAATTGGATGTTGGGCTTCTATTTGATCGTATGATGTTGGAGTATGACGATTTTGATCTGGATGTCGTGGGGCGAATGCCCAAACCGCTGAATGGCAAGCATTCATCTACAGTTTTTGCAGATTCAGGGACAACCGTTTTCCTTGAGATGGATTACTACAAGAACGTGCAAACTGGTTACTTTGAGCGCCACCTGTGTTGTCACGAATTAAGTCACTACCTCTTGCACAAAGGCAAAATGACAAAGGGTGCGGCTGTTGTTGTTGACCCAATCTACAGCGACAACGAAAGCGAGGTAAAAGCATCCGGCGCAGTCATTGAGGGCGCGATGAAGGTTAACCGTACAGATACAATAGAAGAGATTGAGGCTGACATCATGGCGGCTTTGATCATGGTTCCATGGCAACGCTACCTAAGTGCATCTTCTGGTAAAATACTCGCAGATGATTACCGTGCGCACCCACAATGGGTAAGAAAAGTGAAAGGTTACTTGCATCAAGAAGCGGTTCTCGATGAACTTCGAAAAAAACTATGGTCAGAGGGGCGCAATGACCACCCGATTTTTGCCGGGGTATGATTACCGATAGAGGTGTTTAAATATTGAACTGGCAGAACCGCCATTCGTTCCGCTCTGACCGAATACGAATAGCGTGCCAGTCTAGCTTTTTGAAGCTTTGATCACGCCGGGTAAGAAGCCTCGCTTTCCGCCAGATGGCAGGTCGTACCCTGCTAGCTCAGCTGACCCACACGACATCTTGCATACTGTTGGCAAACTTTGTCATATAGTACGCGCGTAGCCATTGAAGGAGGAAGCTTTGGCAACTATGAATGTTTCCTTATCCAATCAGATGAAGTCTTGGGTCGAAACACGGCTTAAAGGCAGTGAATTCAGCAATACAAGCGACTATGTGCGTCATCTGATCCGGTGTGATCAGGAGCGGGAGCAAGCCATTTTTCTCCTGCAAAGGGCGATTGACGAAGGCGTGAACAGCGGACCGGCAGAACCTTTTGATTTGGATAAATTCAAACAGGATATGCAGGAGCGTCATGCCACGAAGTAATTTGGCGACGTATCTGACACCGGCAGCGCGAAATGATCTTGAAGAAATCTGGCTTTATAGCGTTGCACAATGGTCAGTCGATCAGGCAAATCGCTATATGGATACGCTGGAAGAAACCTTCGAGCTCCTCCGAATGATGCCTGAAATTGCCCGTGAACGCTCGGAATTCACACCGCCTGTGCGCATCCATCCTAGCGGGCGACACATAATTGTCTATCAAACGGATGAGAGTCGGTTAACCATTTTCCGCATTCTGGGTCAGGCTCAAAACTGGAAAACCATTCTGAGAGCTATCGAGTGAAAACCAACCATTAAGGATAACGCACTTATGGCCGCCCTTGAACAGATCAAACCCGGTTCCCTTATCGACGGGATTGTGCCGGATGTACCTGTCGAGGTCGTTGCCGCCCAATGGGTCGGGAGCAATACCCTGACCGTGGTCTTTCGGAACAGGGATGCGGGTATTGCCGAACGGACGCTGTTTCGCGACGACGAGGCACGGCTGTCCATCGCATCTACAGGCCGGAACTGGTCTTTCGAGGCCGATGGCGATCTCCTGCGTCTTGTAACCGAAGCGACACGGATACAACTGGCCCATCACTTTGATCCGTACCTGGCGATCCATACCAGCCGGGTGATGCCGCTGCCGCATCAGATTTCCGCCGTCTACGGCGAAATGCTGCCACGCCAGCCCCTTCGGTTCCTCCTGGCCGATGATCCGGGGGCGGGAAAAACCATCATGGCCGGACTTCTCATTCGGGAACTGGCGGCCCGCAGTGATCTGGACCGGTGCCTCATCGTCGCGCCCGGCAGTCTGGTTGAACAATGGCAGGATGAACTTGGCGAAAAGTTTGGCCTGGACTTCGAAATCCTGACACGCGACATGATCGAGGCGTCCCGATCCGGAAATGTGTTCACGGAAAAGCATCGCCTTATTGCCCGGCTCGATGTTCTGTCGCGCAATGAGGACCTGCAACAAAAACTTCTCGACGCCGGAGAATGGGATCTGATCATCGGCGATGAAGCCCACCGGATGTCAGCGACCTGGTTTGGTGGCGAGGCCAAGTACACCAAGCGATACCAACTCGGCCAGTTGCTTGGGAAGGTTTGCCGACATTACCTGCTGATGTCGGCCACGCCACACAACGGCAAGGAAGCCGATTTTCAGCTTTTCATGGCCCTTCTGGATGGTGATCGCTTTGAAGGTCGGCAACGGGATGGAACGCGCGCCGTCAATGCCGGGGACATGATGCGGCGTCTGACCAAGGAGGAATTGCTGCGCTTCGACGGACGC
>CBDETS010000005.1:0-16521 GCA_965242975.1 Paracoccaceae bacterium
ATAGGTCTTGCACTCGATGAGCGACGGACCATCGCCCGCCCGCGCCCGGGCGACCGCCGCTTCGCTCGCTTGACGCACCGCCAGCACATCGTTTCCATCAACGCAAACCGCCGCCATATCGTAGGAGACGCTGGCGCGCTCCGCGACGTCTTGCACGCGCGTGGCTTCGCGGAAGGGCACCTCGGTGGCGTACATATTGTCTTCGCAGACGAATATCACCGGCAGGTCCCATATCGCCGCCAGGTTCAGCCCTTCGTGGAAGGCGCCATTGCTGACGGCGCCATCGCCGAAGAAGGCGACGCTCACCTGGTCCGAGCCGAGCAGCTTGAAGCTGTAACCGGCGCCGGCGCCCTGCAAGATGCTGGGACCAACAATGCCGCTCGTGCCCATCAAGCCGATTTCGGGCGCGAAGAGGTGCATGCTGCCGCCACGACCCTGAGAGCAGCCGGTCGCCTTGCCAAAGAGCTCAGCGGCGACCGCGCGCGGACTGACGCCCTTCGCCAGGGCGTGGCCGTGCCCCCGATGGGTGCTGAAAACGACATCATCGTCGTGCAGGTTGGCGCAGACGCCGGTCGCGATTGCCTCTTCGCCGACATAAGTATGGCAGGGACCGGGCACCAGCCCCATCTGATGCGAGCGCGCAAGCTGCTCTTCCGTCCGGCGGATCAGCAGCATCATGCGGTACAGCGCCAATAACTCGTCGCGGCGCCCTTGAATCTTGTTATTTGTCAAAAGAATTCTCCTTGAAACCAGGGAGTAGCGAAAATCGCGAGATCTTTCCGAGGGCATATCCTGTAAAGCTTAACCACAGAGGACACCGAGGATACACAGAGCGCACAGAGTTCTTTCATTTGCTTGCCAATAAATTCGTGCAGTCGCAAATGAGCGTTTCCGTAAAAGTTGGTACAAAAAAGTCCGACGCGAAGCGCATAGAATTACCCCCGAAGACTCTGTGTTCTCTGTGTTGCCTCGTTTCCTCTGTGGTGAAAATAAGCGCTATAAGCGACATAGGACGATTCCCAGCAAATTCGCGACTCCTTGCAACAATCCGCTATTAAATGCTCATCGGATCATTCACCGGCGATCGCGGCGCATTGCCCGTCAATACGCGCGCCACATCCTCAATCGCCTTGACCCGCACATCCTGCTTCGACGCTTCCGAATACCAACCGGCGTGCGGCGTGATCGTGATGCGCTCGTCGTGCAGCAAGGGAAAATCGGGTGGCGGCGGCTCTATCGAAAGCACATCAAGGGCGGCGCCGGCGATACCCTCGCTTCGTACCGCGTCGAGCAGCGCGCTTTCGTTAACCAATTCGCCGCGCGCGGTATTGATGAGATAAGCGCTCGGCTTCATCTTGTCCAGCGAGGCGGCGTTGATGATATGCCGCGAAGACTCGCTTAGCGGCGTGTGCAGCGAAATGAAATCGGCGTTAGCCAGCAAGGTATCCAGGTCGACCTGCTCGACGCTGTCCCGCGCCGCTTCGATCTCGATGAACGGGTCGTAGACGATGACCTCAAGTCCCAATCCGCGCGCCTTGACCGCCACCGTTCGTCCGATGCGTCCGTAGCCGATGATCCCCAGTATTTGCCCCTGCAAACGGGGCGCCGGCTCAATCGCGTTTGCGTCATACCAGGCGCCCGCCCTGACCGAGGCAAACATCTTCGGCAGCCGCCGGGCGCGATTCAGCAGCAAGGCGATCGCATGCGTCGATACCTCGTCTATGGAATAATCGGCGACATTGGTCACCCAGATGCCGCGCGCGGTCGCCGCCGGAATGTCGATCGCGTCCAAGCCCGTGCCCACCCGCGCGATGATCTTGCAGCGCGCAAGCGAGTTGATGAGCGCGGAGTCGACAGTCTGGATGGTCACCATTAAGGCGTCGGCTGCGCGGGCGGCTTGCCGGGCTTCCTTTGTTTCGAGGTTTCCCGTTTGCGCGACCGTTGCGCCGATCGCTTGAAAGGCGTCGGTTTCGAGCTTGGAAATAATATAAGACTCATGCGCGACGACAACGTTCTTCATGCCTTGCCGCTCCAATCGGGGGAATGAGTAGCGGCCATTGTTGGCGCGCTCACCAGGTATGGCTCCCGCCGGCGTTCAGCGCCAGGTTGCCGCCATCGACCGGCAGCAAGGTCCCAGTGACGAAGGCGGCTGCGTCCGATGCCAGGAAGACAGCCGGTCCGACAATGTCTTCCGTTTCCCCCAGTCGATTCAGCGGTATGCCCTTGAGCAGATGCGCCACCAAGTCTTTATCGGTCGCTGGGTCTTCCAGCCAGCGCAGGACCGATGGCGTCAGCATCTGCGCCGGCAGCAGCGCGTTGACGCGAATGCCATGCCCCGCCCATTCCACCGCCAACTCGCGCGTCATCTGATGGACGCCTGCCTTCGCCACGCTATAGACGAAATTGCCGCGCCCGAGAGCGGTGGCGCCGGCGATGGAGCCGATGCTGATGATGCTGCCGCCTATGCCCCGCTCAATCATGCGCCGCCCAGCCTGCTGGGCGCAAGTGAAGAAGCCGGTCAGGCAGACGGCGATTGCATTGTTCCAGTCCTCGAGCGTGAGTTTCTCCGGCTTCTCGCGATTGAAGGCAAAAGGTCCGTTAAGCAGGATATCGACCTGTCCATAAGCGTCATCGACGCGCTCGAAAAGCTGCTCGACGGCGGCGGCGTCCGAAATGTCACAGCGGCAGACTTCCGCCTTCTGCCCCAAGGCGCGGACGCTTTTGGCGGTTTCGCGCAGTCCATCGTAATTGATATCAGCCAGCGCAAGGTCGGCGCCGGCTTCGGCGAAGCCGATGGCAATCGCCTGGGATAAGCCCGATGCGGCGCCCGTAACAACCGCTACTTTGTCAACCAGGCTGAAACGATTTCGCAATGTGAACTTGCCTCGCCTATGTACGCGACGGACGATCATCGCCGCTGGCAATGACCCACCTGCGCCGCGCCAACAATGACACGAGCATACCCATGACCTCGCTGCAAGTCAAACGAACCGCGCCCTGCCTCGGCAGTGTATCCATTTCGGTTGAAATAGGTAAATTGCATCCACCTGACAGTCTGTAGACCCTCGCGCGACTATGCCGCCGCCCACGCAAAATACCTTGCGTCTCGCTGCGCTAAGCTCCCCTTCCCTAGCTTGCTGGGGAAGGGGCCGGGGGATGGGGTTTGCCGCTCGCAACGTAAACAGGGGCGAGCGTAGGTTAGTGTCAGCGGTCAGTGTCTACGCGACCTACGATACTCTTGGCTCGCCCGTCGGCGAATTAACAGTGGGCGACTCAAGAGTCGCCCCTACAAAATCATACGTACTTGGGGTTGGGGATATAATCTCGAGGATGGCTCAAAGAATTTCAACCGAATTCGATACGCTACCCCTGCCTCTCGCATTTTTGACAAATCGGCTGAACGAATTAGAATCTCCCGACAGGCAATCTGCTGATCGGTAACCAAACATAATGGAATCTCACACAATTTCGCGGAGCGTCGGTCCGATCCTGGCTGAGCGGGTCGCGGTGATAACTGGCGGCGCCAGGGGCATCGGCTTGGGCTGCGCGCGCGTGTTGGGCGCGGCTGGCGCGGCCATAGCGCTTTGGGATATTGACGAAGCGGCGCTGAACAGCGCATCCCGGCAGTTGCAGTCGCAGGGCGTCAAGGCGAAGGCATTCATCGCTGATGCGAGCCAATCCCCCGCGGTCGACGCGACCATCGCCGCAATCGCCGACGAGTTCGGCAAGATCGACATTCTGGTCAACAATGCCGGCGCGCACGACGGCAAGGGAATCGAAGAAGCGGACGAAGCCGACTGGTCGCGGATTATCGATACCAACTTGAAAAGCGTCTTCCTGGTCAGCAAAGCGGCGCTGCCGCATCTCAAAGAGACGCGCGGCGTCATCGTCAATATGGGCTCGATGGTCGGTCTTGCAGGGCAGGGCAAATCGGGCGCCTACTCCGCCTCCAAAGGCGGCATTATCGCGCTGACCAAAAACCTGGCGCTGGATCTGGCGCCCTATGGCATTCGCGTCAATTGCATTTGCCCCGGCTGGGTCGAGACGCCATTGGTGAACCAATGGTTCGCCTTGCAGCCCGATGAAGCCGAAGCGCGCGCCTACGTCGATTCGATCCATCCGCTGGGCAGAATCGCAGCGGCTGATGAAATCGGCAATGCGGCGCTGTTTCTGGCTTCCGACTTGGCCTCTTACGTCACCGGAGTCGCCATTGAGGTTGATGGCGGGGTAACATTGGGTTATTGATAGCGCGAACAGAATGCTGCGGCGGGAAGAGGAGGTGGAAGCAGAAACTGGCTGTAACCCTGAGCCAAGCGGCTCACAAAAGCTTGCCATTGATCAACGGATGTTTTTCCAAGGAGAGAGGAAATGAAATTGCAAAGTTCCAAATTCGTCTTTTTGCTGCTCGCAACGCTGGCGCTGGCGGTGCTTGGCGGCGCCGCTGTCTCCGCCCAAGACGCCATGACCCTGCGCATGACCGGCCTCGCCGGACCGGTAGCGGAAGGCTTGCAGGCGGCCATCTCGGTCTGGAACGAGAACAACCCGGACATCCAGGTCGAACTGGAAATCCAGGCTGACGAAGTCAACTGGCAGGCAACGGCGCCCACGACCATGTTCGCCGACGCCAATGGACCGGATCTGTCGTGGTGGTGGTGCTCGCGCTCCTTCCAGTACAAGGACATGATCGAAGCCGACCTGCTGGTTCCGCTGGACGATCTCTACGAGGCTGAAGGTTGGTACGATGCCTTCCCGCAGGGCACGCTCGACTTTTACACCGAGCCCAACGGCAGCATCTATGGTGTCAATATCGATGTGGTCTGGACGCCCTATATCTACTACAACAAGGACATCTTCGCCGAGGTGGGCGCCGAAGTGCCGACAAGCTGGGAAGAACTCTACGAGGTCGCGGACAAGGTTCGCGCCGGCGGCTATCAACCGATGGTCAACCTCTACGATTGGGGCTTGGTCAACCACTTGCCGGACGCGTTGATGATGCGTTCCTGGACTGAAGACGAATACCGCGCCTTCATGCTCAATGCCAATCCCGGCTCGCCGGACTGGGCGAACGAGTATAAGTGGACCGACCCGCACGGCCTGCGCATCTTCGAGACGATGAAGGAAATGGTCGACCGCGGTCTGCTGGCGGATGGCTTCGCCGGGCACACCGAATACGGTCAGGGACAAGGTCTGTTCACTGGCGGCAGCGCCGCGATGTGGCAGATGGGTTCCTGGGCTTCGGGCAGCTTGGGCAATGAGGTCGATTTCGATTGGGGTTATTTCTATTATCCCTGGTACGATGACGATATGATCGAGCCTTACGGGCCGGTCGGCAGCTGGATCCCCAACTGCTTCATCGTATTCAACCGCGGCAATCAGGAAGCGGC
The DNA here is from genome assembly GCA_965242975.1 of Paracoccaceae bacterium. Lineage (GTDB taxonomy): Bacteria > Pseudomonadota > Alphaproteobacteria > Rhodobacterales > Rhodobacteraceae > JAPPHA01. Next base: position 5,385 of record CBDETS010000005.1, read on the forward strand.
GCTAAAGGTCGTCAGCTACCTCGGTTCGGCGGCCGGCGTCGAAACTTACGCGCGAGCATCACGCATCACGCCGGGACGCTCCGATATTCCCGAAGAAGCGGTCGCCGAAATCCTGACACCGGAATCGGCGCAGCAGGTTGCCGATGTCGGTTCTATGGGCGCGCCGTCGCTCTATGAAGCGAATGTGCCGCCCGATGTGCTTTCCGCGCTGAAACAAGCCTGCGATCTGCTGCTGAACGGTGTGATCACGCCGGAAGAAGCGGCCGAGATGGTGCAAGAAGCGACCGAAGAAGCGCGCGAAGGCTAGGGTCTCGCCCTGCGCAACCCCCCATCGCCTGGCCCCTTCCCCCACATGGAGGGAAGGGGAGCTATGCGCGCCAGAATCGCAGATTGGGACAAGTGATGTAGGGGCGACAGAAGTGCAGTGTCTACGCGCACTATCATGTCGCCCGACCATACATTCAACCATCTCATAATGATACGTGTACGGGCGAGCAAAGGTCAATGTCTACGTGACCCGCCGGCTCGCCCCTACAATTCGCTGTTGAAGATTGGGTGATTATCGCCACATGAACTTCCGCCGCAATTTGATCTGGTACCTCTTCCTCGCGCCGGCCGTCATCATGCTCCTGATGTTTATGGCTTATCCACTTATCCAGTCTTTGGAGCTGGCTTTCTACGAGTGGAACGGGCTGCGACCGCGCGAATATGTGGCGCTGGAAAACTTCGAAGACCTCTTTGATGACCGCTTCTTTTGGGGCGCGCTTCGCCACACGCTGATATTCGCAGTCTTCTCCACGCTCGGCACCGTCGGCATCGGACTGCTGCTGGCGATGGCGATTTCGCGCCGTGTTCGGGGCGCCGCCCTGTATCGATTCATCTTTTACCTGCCGGTGATGCTGCCGATGGCGGTGACGGCCGCGCTCTGGGTGCGCATGTACGAGCAGAACTTCGGCATGCTCAACGTCATGCTGCGCAGCGTCGGTTTGGCGCATCTGGAGGGTACCTGGATCTCCAGCCGCGAGACGGCGCTGGGCTCGGTCATCGCGGTGGCCGTCTGGCAATTCTCCGGCTTCCCGATGATCATACTGCTGGCTGCGATCGAGAATATCCCAGAAGACTTGCACGAAGCGGCGTCGCTGGATGGCATCAGCGAAGCTCAGCGCATCTGGTATCTCACCCTGCCGCTCATACGCCCGGTGCTCATCTCGATCGGCGTGCTGCAATTCATCTTCTCGCTGAAAGTCTTCGATCTGGTATGGGTGATGACCTTGGGCGGACCGGCCGAGAGCACATCGGTGCTGGGCACCTTTCTTTATAAGGAGGCTTTCCGCAAGCAGGAATACGGCTACGCCTCAGCTGTCGCCGTGGTGATGTTCGCCGTGATCTTCACCGTGACTTATGTGTATCAGCGATTAATGCGCGTTGAGTCGGTCGAATTCTGATGCGTCTAAAGCACAGCGCGATCCACCCGCTCCTCAAGCGCATCCCGGGCGCAACCGTGACCATCACCCTGGTCGTCTGGGCGATCGTGCAGGTTTATCCGATCCTCTTCATGTTCCTCACATCTGTCAAAACCGACAAGCAGATCCTGAATGCGCCCTTCGGCTTGCCCGATCCCTTGCGGCTCGAAAACTACGCCATCGTCTGGCAAGGCGATCGCGTCGCTCAACCCTTTTCGGCCTTTTTTATAAACAGTTTTATTATCACCTTTGGCAGTCTGGTGATCCTGCTGTTCGTCGCCGGGCTGGCTGGTTATTCGCTGGCGCGCGGACGCTTCCCCGGCAACGCGGCGACGCAGCAGGGCTTTCTGCTCACGCTGGCGGTACCCGTGCATGTCTTGATCATTCCGATGTATTTCTTCATGGGCGATCTCGGCTTGCGCAACAGCCACTTTGGCATGATGCTGGTCTACGCCACCCTGGGCTTGCCCTTTACCATAATCTTGATGCGCGCTTACTTCTTGAGCTTCCCGCGCGAATTGGAAGAATCGGCGCTGCTCGATGGCTGTTCGCGCTTTGGCGCCTTCATCCGCGTGGTCGCGCCGGTTTCCCGCGGCGCCATCGCCAGCATGGCCATCATTAATATCAGTTGGATCTGGAGCGAACTCTTATTCGCGCTGGTGCTGCTGGATCAGCAGGGCGTACGGACCTTGCCGCTGGCAGTCGCCGGCTATCGCCCCGCATCTATGACGTCCGAGAGCGTGCTCGGTCAGCAGTTCGCCATCATGAGCCTGACGGCGCTGCCGCTATTCGTCTTCTACTTCTTATTCCAACAGCAAATCCGCAAAGGCATGACCGCCGGCGCCCTGCGCTGATGGCACGCCAAAAGGGAGACAAATTTCTCATGAGCAACTGGTTCGGCCAGACCTTCCGCAAGCTGCACAAGTTATACGTTTCGCCCCAATGGGCGCAAGATCAAGGCGCGCGCTTTGACCCGGTCCAGTATGCCGATAGCCTGGAAGCGGCCGCCATCGACTGCCTCGAACTTTACTGCAAGGATCATCACGGGACCTGCTATTATCCCTGTTCGCTCGGCTTGCCGCATCCACGCAATATCCTGGGCGAGCTGCTGCCGGAGCTAAAAAAGCGCGACATCCGGCTCATCGCTTATTTCAGTGTTTGCTTCGATAACTACGCGCTGGGAATTCATCCCGAATGGCGCATGGTCAACCACCTGGGCGACCCCTACAAACTGCGCCCCTTCTATATGGCGTCGATATGCTCGCCCTACACCGACTTCGCGCTGCGGCAGCTCGACGAACTGGCGGCGAATTACGAGGTCGATGGCTTCTGGCTCGATATCATCCCGCTCGCCCGCGATGCGCAACAAGATCTCTGGATGATCGCGCCCCATCCGATCCCCGATTATTCTCTCTACGCGCAAAAGGCTTACGAAGCGGCCATGGGCGAGCCGCTGCCGGTAAATCCGACCGCGGAAGAAGCCGACCGAATCTTCGAATTCATGACCGGAAAAGTCGATGACTTCCTGAATCGAGCCTATGCCGTCATTCGAGCCTACCTGCCCGATGCCGTCATCACCTACAACGCCGCCGGCGCCCCGGGCGATCCAATCGATTCGGCCGATCTCATCTCCATTGAAGGGCATGCGCCAGAATATGTACGTCAGAGTTTCAACGCGCGCTGGGCGAAGACGCGCGGCAAGCCCTTCGAAATCCTGACGGCGGGCGCCTTGCCGCGTCAGGAGCTGGGCGGCGGCTGGAATGGCTTTGATCAGAAACCGACTGCTTTCTTGGGCGTCGAGAACGCGATCGCGCTGGCGCATGGCGGCAGCATGGTTTTCGGCCAAGCGCCTTTCGCGGATGGCGCCAGCGATCCCGCCCAATTCGCCGGTCTGGCTGCAGTATTCCGTCCAACTCGTGAAATCGAACCATGGCTGACGGAACCCACCGGCGTAAGCGACATTGGCTTGGTGATGGCGCCCAAACCGCGGACGGCATCCAATCTCTGGGGCGCCGCGCTGGATGGCGCCGAAGCCTTTCACGATGCCATGATCGACCGCCACCTGCAATACGACATCATCCAACTCGATAGCGATCTTTCCGCCTACCAACTGATAATCTTGCCCGATCAGGCGGCGCTCAGCGACGCTGAATTGGACTTGCTGCGTGACTATGTTCGTGGTGGCGGGGCTTTGCTTGCCTCTGGATGCAGTTCGCTCTGGGACGAAAATGGGCGGCGCCGCGCCGATTTCGGCTTGGCTGATGTATTTGGCGTCGAATATCAGCGCGAAGCCGGAAGCGACTTTGTCTATCTTCAGCTGGGGGCGGACAAGCTGGCTGCTGATGTGACGGGGCTGCCGATCCTGATAGACGAAGTCGCGCTGCAGGTCGGGGCGACGAGCGCGCAGGTCCTTCACCATTTTGTTCTACCCGAGTCCCGGCGAACCGAAGCCACGACGGTGCTTTGGGGCGATGCCGCGCCCGACGAGTCAAAGCGTTTGACCGGCATCGTTCGCAATCAATTCGGCGAAGGCTCTTGTACCTATGTCGCCGCGCCCCTGCGGACGAAGGGCATGCCCAATGTCTGGGTCAAACGGTTGATGGGCGCGCTGGCGGCAAATCTGATCGAGCAGCCCTTGCTTTCGACCAATGCGCCTGCCGGCGTCGAAGTGGTGCTGAACCGGCAGAAGGGACGTATCGTCGTCCATCTGATCAATCGCTATCGCGGCAGCGTCGATCAGCCCTCGTTTCATGACAATGGCATAACCCTGCGCGATATTACGATTGAAGTCGATCTAACGCGAATCGAACTCGATGGCTTAAAGCGCGTATACTGCGCGCCGCATAGGCCTCTGGAATTTCGCTATGCCAGCGGGCGGCTGCGCGCAGTATTGCCCGAATTGGACCTGCACGCTGTTGTCGTGATCGAGTGATGCTTGTCATGTGACAAAAAATCTGACGAGAGCATCGGTAAGATTGTTCAGCGGTTGACCAAAGCGGATAAACCGTGGTCCGAACTCGCCGGTGACAAGCCGATCAATCAGCTCGTTGCTGATACGATAACAGCGGCTGTAGTACTTATAAGAAACCTGCTCAACTCGCTGCATGGCTAGCCGGCGAAATAGGGCTCGACCTGCCCTTTGATGCCAGTGCGGATGCGGAACAGATCGCCCGCCAAAGGTTGCCCTCGGGCTTCTTCGTCGGTCAAGCCGATAGCGGCCGTCGTTACATAAAGCTCATCAAGGTTCGCGCCGCCAAAGGCGCAGCTGGTCGGGTTCTTCACCGGCAAGCGAATCTCTCGTTCGATTACCCCATCCGGGTCGAAGCGGACGATGCGCCAATCGAGAATGCGCGCGCTCCATACGTAGCCTTCGCTGTCGACGCACAATCCATCCGGCAGGCCGGGCAGATCCGGATCATGGACGAATACCCGACGGTTCGCGATACTGCCGCTTTCCAGATCGAAGTCGTAGGCGTAAATCGTGTGGATCATGGTATCGGTGAAATACATGATCTTGTCGTCCGGGCTCCAGCCCAGTCCGTTCGCGATTGTGATGCCGCTTTCCATTTTTCGCAGGGAAGCGTCGGCATCAAGGCGATAGAGCGCGCTGGTAGCGCCTTCGACGGTCATGGTGCCGGCCCAAAACCGCCCGCGGCGATCCACCTTGCCGTCGTTGAAGCGCGACTCTGGCTTGTCCGCTTCCGGGTCGGCGATGAATTCCAACTGGCGGTCTTGCATGTCCCAGTAGGCATAGCCTTTGGCGGTCGCCAATATCAAGCCGCCCGCTTCTCGAAAAGCCAAGGCGCCCACTGCGATATCCATTTGCACTGTTTCATGCTGGTTCTTGCGCGCATCGTAGCGAAAGATTTGCCCCGACTCGATATCCACCCAGTAAAGCGCCGCTTCCTCCGAATGCCACAAGGGACCCTCTCCCAATTTATTGCCCAGAGACAGGACATGTTCGACTTCATTCATCGTTGTGGTCTTTCATCCTGTTGTATCTTTTGGGTCCGCGCCGCTACTCATCGTATTTCCGCTCGACCGTTTCCAGGTCGTCGAACCAGAGCGCCATGCGCGCCATCACGCCGCCATCGACATTCAGCGTCGTGCCGGTGATGTAGTCGGCGTCGTCCGAAGCCATGAATACGACGGCGGCCGCGATATCGGGACCGTAGCCGATGCGGCCCAGCGCGATTTGATCATCGATCATGCGCGGATCGTAGTTTGGGATGACCTCGTAGGCTTTCTCGACGTGGATTGAGCCGGGGATCACGCAGTTGACGCGGATTCGGTGGGGCGACAGATCCAGCGCCATCGCGCGCGTCATGGCGTTGAGCCCGCCTTTTGTGCTGGCGTAAGCCAACATGCCGGGGAAGGTCGCCATGCTGTGCATTGACCCGATGATGATGATATTGCCGCCTCCGCCCTGCTTGACCATTTGCCTGGCGGCGGCTTGGGAACACATATACGCGCCCTTGAGATTGATATTGATGACCCGATCCCATTGCTCATCGGTCATGTCGAGAAACGGAATGACCGGATCAATCGCCGAGTTGTTCACCAGGATATCGATGCGGCCGAATTCAGCCAGCAGGCGCTCAAACATGGCATCGACATCTTTACGCTCGGCGATATTCGCTCGCGCCGCAATCGACCGGCGTCCCTTGTCGCGGATCTGCGCCGCGATGTCTTCGGCGCCGGCTTCGCTGCTGGCATAGTTGACCAGGACATCGGCGCCTTCATCGGCGAGACGCAAGGCGATATGCCGGCCAATGCCGCGCCCGCCGCCGGTGACTAGCGCTACTTTGTCAATCAGTCTCATCGGCACTCTGTCCTTCTATCGGGGACCTCGCGCAATAGAGGGCGAGCCACCGGCTCGCCCCTACAGCCAATTGCAGGTTTTGTTTGTACGGGTCAGCCGGTGGCTGACCCTCTGCAATTACGCGCTGCAATTTCACAAGTGTCGGGGCCCCATGCGTTGTCTGTTCTATGGTGGCGGTTTTGTAAACAGACTTCGCTAGCCCTCCAGGAAGAAGTCCACGGTCTCCGCTGTGACCGTGAAGGACTTCGTGATCACCGTGTTGGGCAGGGAGATGCGCCCGCCTTCACGCGCCACGATGCCTTCAGCCGCGACATACATATAGACCACGCCGAAGAAACCCTCGGCGAAGGTGTCCTGCGCGATCGTGCCCATGACATCGCCGTCTTTGATCGCTTGCAGCAACGAATCGGCGCGGTCGCCGCCGACCACGTCGATGTTGTCCACCAAGCCCATATCCTTGACGGCGTTGGCCACGCCCTCGGCGAAGGCGTCGCCGGAATAGATGATGTCCATATCGGGGTGGGCTTCGATCAAGTTGAGCGCGCCATTGTACGCGCCGTCCATTGAGGCGCGGTCATCGACCGGCTCAAGGAATTCGTAGGCGCGGCCCGATGCCTCGAGCGTCGTCTGGAAACCATGCAGGCGGTCGCGATGCTGCTGGGCGCTGATGAAGGCGACCACGCCAATCTTGGCGCCATCGGGATAGCGTTCCAGCACCAGCTGCGCGGCTGACTCGCCAAAGGCGAAATCGCCTGTGCCGACGAAGGCGTGGCGCGCGCTGCGGTCGATCAAGTCGCCGTTGAACTGGATGAAGGGGATGCCGGCCGCCATCGCCTGTTTCGAGACTTCGGGGATCAGCGTGACATCAAAGCCAATCATCATGATGCCCTTGGTATCCGGTTTGGCGACGATCTCTTCCAGCAGCTTGATCTGCTCGAGCGCGATGCCGTCGGTAGGCGGTGGCCCAACGATCTCGACATTAATGCCCAGCCAATCGGCGGCCGCCTCAATGCCTTCAAAGTGCTGCTTCCACCAGGGATGCCCCAGGTTGCCGCCGACCATATAGTAGGTTCCGTCAGTGCCGGCCGGCAATGATGGCTTGTCCGGTTCGACGCCGAGGAAGAAATCGACCGTTTCGGCGGTGATGGTGAAGGACTGCGTGATCGATGTATCGGGCAAGGCGAGTCGCCCGCCTTCCTGCGCGACCAGCCCCTGGCGCGCGACATACATATAGAGCACGCCAAAGAAGCCCTCGGCGAAGGTGTCTTGGGCGATTGTGCCCATGACGTTGCCGTCCTTGATGTCCTGCAGCAGTGAATCGGCGCGGTCGCCACCGACCACGTCGATGCTGTCGATCAGCCCCATGTCATTCACCGCGTTGGCGACGCCTTCGGCGAAGGCATCACCGGAGTAAATGATATCCATATCCGGATGGGCTTCAATCAGGTTCAGCGCGCCATTGTAAGCGCCGTCCATTGAAGCGCGGTCGTCGACCGGTTCGAGGAATTCGTAGGCGCGGCCTGATGCTTCCAGCGTTTCCTGGAAGCCTTGCAGGCGATCACGATGCTGCTGCGCGCTGATGAAAGCGACCACGCCGATCTTGGCGCCATCGGGATAGCGATCCAGCACCAACTGCGCCGCCGATTCACCGAAGGCGTAGTCACCGGTGCCGACGAAGGCGTGGCGCGCGCTCTTGTCAATGAGGTCGCCATTGAACTGGATGAAGGGGATGCCGGCCGCCATCGCCTGCTTCGATACCTCGGGAATCAGCGTGACATCAAAACCGATCATCATGATGCCGGCCGTATTCGGCTTGGCGACAATCTCCTCAAGCAGCTTGATCTGCTCCAGAGCAATGCCATCCGTCGGCGGTGGACCAACGATCTCGACATTGATGCCCAGCCATTCAGCCGCGACTTCAATGCCTTCAAAGTGCTGCTTCCACCAGGGATGCCCCAGGTTGCCGCCGACCATGTAGTAGACGTCTTCGTCCTGGGCGACGAGTGGCGCGGCGATGCCAATCAGCAGCGAAAATACCAGCAGAAATACCATGTACCTTTTCATTATGCTCTCCAAAAAATGCGTTTGTCCGAACAAGTCTGGTTGCGCTGTGTGGGATAGATCGCGCGGCTGCCATTCAGACTGACCGCGTCAATCTCCACGATGGCGATACAGATGCGAGTCACGCGCGCATCTGCCCCCTTCTTGCGCACAGACCGATGAACTCGGGCTAGTGCGGCATTTCCCTGGCATAGCCAAGGATGGTGTATCGAATTTGGATGAAATCCAATTTCACCACAAAGGCGCAAAGGACACAAAGAAAAGGCATATTTCTTATACGATTCTCGGCGCCCTCATTATTTCTCGGTGTACTCGGTGGTAAAAGTTTTTGTTTGAACCGCAAAGGATACACTACCCGGCTGACCGCGACTTGGCGGTTCTCGTTATTGGGTGTCGGCTCGCCGTTTGGTCCAGGCGTCAAAAGCGACAGCGGTGAAAAGAACAGCGCCCAAAACGAAAAACTCCCAATAGACGGGCAAGCCCAATTGAATGGTCGCGCTTCGGATCATGTGCATGAAGAATAGACCCAGGACTGCGCCGAGCACGCTTCCTTCTCCGCCGGTGAGCGCCGCGCCTCCGATCACCGCGGCCGCGATCACCCGCAGTTCCAAGCCGCCGAGCGTATTGGGCGGCGCGGATGTGAGCCGGCTGGCCCAGACGATGCCGCACATGGCGGCCGCCACGCCGGTGGCGATGAAACCGACAAGCGTTACGCGGTTGACGTTGACGCCGTTGAGCGCCGCGCCTTGCCGATCGCTGCCGGTGGCGAAGATATGCCAGCCGACGCGCGTGCGCGTCAAGATGAGCCAACCGAGGAAAATCACAATCGCCGCATAAAATACTGGCATCGGCAAGGTGCTGATACGCATTTCCTGCAAGAAGGGGAAGGTCTCGCCCAGATCGCGCAGGGGTTGAAATCGGGCGATATCTCGAAACGAGCCGACGAAATTGTGGCGCGATTCACCGCCGGCCACGCCAGTGGCGGCGCCCTGCGCCATCCACCAGGTCGCCAGGGTGGTCATCAAAGGATTCATGCGCAAGCGCGTGACCGCCAAGCCGTTGATCGCGCCGACGATCAAGCCCGCCGTCAAGCCGATCGCCACCACCAGAATAATGAGAAGGGTGTCGTCCATTGTGCCCAGCAGGCGCGAGAAGGTCCAGCCGACCAATACCACGCTCAGGTTGGCGACGCCGGTGACCGACAGATCAAACATGCCGCCTATCAGCAGCATCGCCATTGGGATCACCACCAGCATGTCCGGCGCTACCTGGGAGAGGAAGATGGGAAAATGCGTCGGTCCCAGGAAGCCTTTGGCGCCGCCAGCGCGCACGAGCAAAGTGAAGACGACCAGCACCAGCAGCAACTGCGCCTCGCGCTGCATGAGCAAGCGCTGCAAACGCGAACTTTCGGCTGGCGTATCGCCGGGCTGCTTGGCTTTGTCAAAGATGGCTGTCATAACTGCGCTCCGTTAGGCAGGCGGAGGACTGAATCCTGGATTGCGTCACAAGAGGTCGGCGCCGGTGATCAGGCGCACGACTTCGGTTGAGTTGGTTTCCTCTTTGACCAGCGTGCCGACCGTCTCCCCATGGCGCAGCACGGTGATGCGGTCGCAAATGCGAAAGACATGCGCCAGATTATGGCTGACCACGATGATGCCTTTGTTCTGCTCTTTCAGGTTCTCGATCAGCGTCAGCATTTCGTGCGCTTCTTTGACGCCGAGCGCCGCCGTCGGCTCGTCGAGCAGCAAGATTTCGGCGCCGAAGTGCACGACGCGGGCGATAGCGACCGCTTGCCGCTGACCGCCGGAGAGGAAGCGCACCGGCGTATGCACCGACGGCAGATTGGTGCGCAACTGTCGGACGACGCGGTTGGCTTCTTCAATCATCTTGCGCCGGTCGAGGATGCCCCTGTTTGTGAGCTCCCTTCCCACATACAAGTTCGCCACCACATCGCGCGACGGAAGCAGCGCCAGATCCTGATAGACCGTGGCGATGCCCAGATCAAATGAGTCATTCGGGTTGTTGATGGCGGCCGATTGACCGCGGACGATAATCTCGCCCGCATCAGGACGATGCGCGCCCGAGAGGACCTTGATCAAGGTCGATTTGCCAGCGCCGTTGTCACCGACGAGCGCCACGATTTCGCCAGCGCAAACATCAATATAGGCGTCGCTCAGCGCTTGTACATGGCCAAAAGCCTTGCGGATATTGCGCGCGATCAGCAGCGGTTCCCGCGTGGAATGGTCGACGCCGCTTCGTTCGAGTTGGGCTTGGGGCGCGGCCATCAGATTCCCGATCGCCTTTTGGAGCGGATGAATTGGCCGCTTGCAAGAACGAAGGAAGGTCTATAAATCTGAGAAAAAATCTCCAACATGATCACAGTAGATAAAGTCTTTTATTCGGTAGACAGAACGAACTGTAGCGCCTCTAAGATTGCTTGTCAAATTTTCTACCCCATCCCCGGCCCTTCCCCAGTGAACTAGGGTAGGGTGACTCGGCGGCGGGATTCAGAAAATGCGGATCCTGTGTCAGACAAAAAATCGATTTGTCTTGTTCTAGGCGAAAATGCTCCACCATCCCTAGCTCGCTGGGGTCGGGAAATGGAGTGGAAAGAGCGAGGTGGCGCAACGCAGTTGCGTGTTAGCCTCACTCATTCGACGAGACAGTCGCGGGCGGCTATCTGGATTTCCCGCCCAACCCTTCGATAGCCGCGCGCACTTCCGGCGAGCCGAAGGCGCCCCGCCCATCCGGCCGCCACTCAACCGGATCGACCAACTCCATCTCATCGAGG
>CBDETS010000006.1:0-19356 GCA_965242975.1 Paracoccaceae bacterium
TCAGTAGCCGGCCTTTTGACAGCGACCATACCCCGTCAGGCGTACCTATCAGGTCCGTATCGTTATCACGGTCTTCCGGGTTTATGCCCAACTCATGTCCGGCTATCGCAATACCGGCGGCCTGGCAGGATTTTCGCCGTAGTTTTACGGCGCGGGCTTTTTCTTCGGTCAGCCGCTTCGCGGACCGTTCCAGTTTGCTTGTACGCTCTTCAATCCATAGACCCGCTTTCGTTCGCACTATCCAGGTCTTTGATCCACGTATCCAGCGGGCCGATTCTTTGTGTTCCTGGATAAGCCAGTCCGCCAGCTCATTTTCCGTAGCCCATTTTGGCAAAGTGTACTCATCAACGGGCTGAGTACCGGGCGTTTCTTTGACGGGCTTCGCTTCGCGCAGGTGCGTTTCAAGCCAGTCGCGGGCATCATCGGCATCGGACAGGTCTTTGCCCGTTGAGCCGTTCGCAGCGTGTACCTGTACTTTCACGTTCGGTAGCTCCCGCATTGCCCGCCGTCCATATTTCTGCACGCCTTCCCGTCCCGCTGTATCCGCATCAAAAAACACGTACAGCTTTTCCAGCTTCGGCAACGCCCGCAAAGCCGACCAGTCCAGGGCATCATTACCAGCACCCCCCGGTCCGCTCACATACGCAACATCTTTCCGCTTGCCAAACGCGTGCGCTGTATCCGCATCCTTTTCCCCTTCCAGCAATACCACTACCTTTACATCATCGGTCAATCGCTCGCGCCCCCATAGCAGTACATTCATCTTCACGCCGCCCATTCCCCGCTTCCAGCCGTACCCGTCATAATGCTGCCACGGAAAATTGCCATCGGGCAGCTTGACGTGTCTCACTGGGGGCTGACTATCGTAAACGTGCGACCGGACTATATCGTTACCTGGACGTGAGCGGGGTTCGTATCCCGCCATCTTATCCAGCTCTGTAATGATCCGCTTTGCAGATTCGGGGCTATTCCCATTGCTTGCGCTTCCGGGTATGCATCCGCGGCAACCGAACTGACCACCGGGCTTAATCCAGAACCGATCATTACCGCCGCAGACTGGACAGGGCCCAACGGCTTGCCCGCTTACTTTCTTGGGATCAAACGCTTGGACGTACGCGCTGTAACGGTCAGGGTGATCCGGGGAACCGTTAGTCCTGGTGTGTGTTGCACTCATAATTCCTTATCTGTTTGTGGGCGCCGGCTAGGAACCGGTGCTCACGCCCGTCACCCGCCGGTTCATAGCGGGTTTTTTTTGGCGTGAACTTGCGCCCGATTAAAAAAAAGCACCCCAGGGCAGGCAGAACCCTGGGGCGGTGACTGCCTTCACGAAGATTAAGTACAACCTTCAGCGGAAAGTGTTCCAATAGCCGCAATAGCAGCCGGTATGTAATAATTGCAACTGTTACAGCCCCAGGGTTTTCAGCGTGTTCCGGATCAGCTAATTGCCGTTATTGCAGGTGTTCCGGGAGTACCAGGTACAACCGCCGGACGCTCCACGCGCAACGCTCGACCAATCCAGCGCGTACCAGGTAGTCAATCGCCCGGTATAAGCGCCGTTCATTGATCCGTATATCGCGGGCCAGCTCGCGCTTATCATTGAACCGGTACATTAGCTTTCCCTTATGGCGCTTGCCCGCCCATTCGTCAGTTACCGCATTCGCGATCAGGAATAGCAGCATCTTGCGCCGCACGTGTACGGCATCCGCCCGCCCGTCAATCGGAAGTTCTAACGCCCATTCGATCAAGCGGAATTGATTCATACGTTCGGTTCGCGTCATCGTCTTATCGGTTTATGGCCAGAACGGTTTAAGACAATATACGAAACTATTGTCACGGAATCAGACAATTGGATCCGGTTATTGTCCGAAAACATCGATGTCGATGATTTCGGCGCATTGGCCGCAGACCATCAGTTCCTCGTCGTCTTCGAGGAGCCGGCTTTCGGTAGCCGTGCTATAACTCAGCCAGTGTTTCTACCGGTCGGGAAGCGCGACCAGTAGAAAAGGAAAGCCCGGACGGTCAACCTGGTGGAAAACGCCCGGGCTTCGTGTCGGCACTCCAAGCTGACACGCGCCAATATACGGCGGTCAGTCCAACCCGCAAAGCCGCATCGCACGTTTCAGCTTCACGCCCGAATCTACCATCGATTTCAGCGACCGACCGCGCGCTTGCAGGTCCGCAGCTCCCAGCTCATCAAGCCGTATCGTCAGCTCCGGGCTTTCCAGCTTGTACCGTAGTTCATTTTGTAGCAGCCGGGCCAGCGGTAGCACGGTCCCAAAATAGCACTGACGCCAGGCTTCGCGCCGGGCTTGCGCGCTCGCATCGCTACGTAGCAGTTCCGCAGGGATTCCCAACGCGATCCCCGCGCTTACTTGTAGATCATTCCGCAGCTCGACCAACGCTGCAGGGGGATCAGGACCTATACGGCGCTGCATCCAGTCTGACGACATTCGCCCCTCACTACGCAAGATATTTCCGTGTCCGCTCGCCATTGATTCAACTACCAGCGGACCGCCCGCTATCGCATTCAGCGCGTTCTGAATGGCTTTCTTTCCCGGTTCATTGCTGGGATCAAGCGGCGCCGGTAACACGCGACCAGCAGCCCCCTTCAGTTCCTTGCTTACGCTCGCTTCAATTCGTGCAAGGCCGATCCCCAGGTCAGCGGCGTTGCGCAGCGCGGACCGACCGGACCAGGGAGTGTCACGGCTGGCACCCGTTCGGACGTGGACCACGTCCAGCGCACTGACGCGTCGGCTAAATTGACCCGTAGGCGCTGGCGCAAAGATATCATAGACCCAGGTATCCGGGTCAGGATCAAGTCCGTAGACTTCCCAATTTTGAGCCGGTAGCAGTTCCAGTTTACCGCTGGACGTCCGGATCATATGGCAGGATTCTCCGTGTTTGGTCAGCTGACGTCCAACGTAAGCAAGCGTACATGGATTAAGCGGTGCAGCGATCAGATCGCTTGCACCCGTAACGGTTGCACTCGCAAACGCACGTTCGATCACGCCCGCCGCTATTTCCATACCCGCAGTCTTGAGCGCATCCGCGTAATCACTCCCCGCGATCAGGTGTTTCAGTTGCGCAACCGCATCCGCCCAGCTGGACCGCGTTTCAGGACGTTTCCAGAATCGCACTCGCATTACAGATATAGCAGGTAATCATCCGGGAGTACTTGCTGACGCTCACGGATTTCAGCTGACGTTTGCCGGTAGCTGGGCGTACGTACGACCGCAGCACCGATCAATAGCGCACGCAGTATTTCCCTCACGCCGCTATCGGTAGTCTTTTCTTCAAGCGCACGGAACTCAACGGACATATACCGCTTGCCCGATTCGACCGCTTCCCGTAGCTCCGTGCTTGGATTCACGTTTACGCGGATTTCCGCGCCCTCACGGTACGGGTATGCCAGTACGGCTCCTTGGTTTACCCGGTGTTTTTTTCTTATACGGACGCCCGTAGACGGCCATTCGACCGATCCCATGACAAACAGCTCCGGGCGATTCGCATTCGGGCGATCACTGGACGCGCGCCCTTCGGTCAGTAAAACGCCGTGCAAGCGTCCAGATTCGCGTAATTCAACCGGTACGGTTATGTTCATGGGCTTTGCGTTCCTATTGCTACGTTCGGGTTTGCACGGATCAGCTGCAAGTACAGCCGTCCGTAGGTCGTTACGATCCAGTATTTTGCTGTTGGACGCTCCCCGCTGTACTCGAATTCAGTTGATACCGGACCTTCCGTATTCTTCTCAATCGGTAGCAAACCCTCCCCCGTTAACAGGTGCGCAGCTACCAGTCCCTTCAAACGCGCCGTAGTCGTACGGCCAGCAAGTAGCAGGTCCGCATCTTCAAGGGCTTGCGTAACCTTCGCGTCCGGGTACTCCCTAGCCGTCAGCTCCGGGAACATCAGTCTAAAACCGGCTAAGTCAAGCATTTAATTCTTTGTTCAGCACACTTAGATACGATCAAACGTGTTCTGGGCGATTTCAGCGCCGCCTATAACCGCGATTCCAGCGCCTATAAGCCTTTACACACTCCTCATCATCGCCCGCAGCTACGATCCGGGCATCGATCACGGTTTCCCCTGGATCAATCAATCGTACACTGAACGCAGCATCGTACTGGGCCGCTACCGGCTGCCAGTCCGCAGCTGCATTCCGCTTTGAACTGGACACGATCACGCGCAGCGATCTTTCCAGGGCGGCACCTACGCCAGCTGATACCAGCGCGGAACCGAACCCCTCACGGTTGAAAGCATCATCATCCGCGCGGACTGGATACCGGCCTTTCGCATCGCGCTTGACCGCGCGCGTAGCCGCCCATAGCGCGGTATACTCGAAAAGCAGGTCAGCCTCCCCATCCTCAATCGCTTGCCTTGCGACCTCGCTTTTACCGCTGAATACAGGTCCCGCAATCAATAGCAAGCTCCCGGGCATCGATCAAGCCAGCTTAAAGCTCAACGTTTCGTAGGCGGCCGGCTGCAGCAAAAGAACATCGCCGATCAAGACGTGCAGGTTATAGGACGTTTCCGCTTTCGCCGCGCCCGAATAGACGTCCGTAATGCTAATTTCGGACCAGCGCGGACATACGGACAGCTGTTCAGCTGGACGCCCCTTGCGACACGCTACGGCGGTTTGTACGCTGGACTTAGCTGCCGGCATATTCGCTGAACTGGAATACTCCATTAGCAGCGATTTCAGGTTCATGGACAGCGATTCACGCGGGACCACGCCCGCCGTAGTTGCGGGGAATAGCGCATCGAACTTCCGCATCGACGCCACGCCCAGCAGCAAGCTAATATCCCCCATCGAACGCGCAAAGATACCGTCCGTCAGGGCCGTTATTTTCGCACGCGCAAGCGTCCAGGTGTCCGTAGTCGTTTCTGCCGTTGGCGCGCCCTTCGTAGTGATCAGTCCGCTTATATTATTCCCCGTTCCATCGCCGTTCAGTAACGCTTTATCCAGCGCATCCGAAAGCACGGACGCAAGATTCGCGCGCAGCTGACTCTCAAACGTTCCGATCCCCACTTCGGCGACCGCTTCCGCATTGATTTCCAACCGTGCGCTGATTCGGTGCGGCGTAGTGTTTACCGGCGTCAGGGCTCCGGCGGTTGCAGCTTGGGCACCCCCCTTCGCTTGAAAGCTCGAGCTCTGATTCGTAGTAATCCGCAACCAGCTGGATGTACCGCTTCCTACGCGCGGCATTTCAATTCCCAGCAGCGGGGCCGCTGACATGGCGAATACCGCAGGGACTATCCGCTGAACATTTACCCCCGTTCCGCTCGACGGCGCGGGCGTTACTGCCCGTTGCTCCGCTTCCGTTGGCTCTAACAAGTCAAACGGGATTTCCGCACTGGACGCTTCGCAAGCCGCTTGATACTCCCGGTATTCCGGCTCTTGCCGTCCGGTTGCAGCTTGCAGCAAGTAACCCGTCAGCGTTACTTTCTTGCGCAGCTCCAATCGCTCACGCATTTCAGGATCAAGCGTTTTGCCCGGTTCCGGATCAGGTTTCTGAGCCTCAGCCAGTATCGCAGCTTGCAAGCGCGTTTCGCAGTCCCCCAGTTCTGTTTTCAGCGCGTCAGCTGATTCCCGCAGCTCCGGCGTTAGATCATCCGTTTCAGCGATCTTGCGCAGCTCCGTGCGGATTTCGCTTATTCGCAGTTCCAGTTTCGATTTTGTAGACATTCGGACGGTTCGGGTTATGTGAATTGCTGTAACCCGTTCGTGCCGGTCGCACCGTGTCCGTATCAGCGGGGAAGTCCAATATACCACAATTTCGCGTCTTACGTTCCGCTCGCTTGCCTACGTTACGCTGGCTGTGCGTACGCTGTGCAGGGAATACCTTACGTCCAGTCCGGCAAACGCGCTGTATAGACGCGTTACAGCGCGTCTAACGCGAATCACGTCAGAATCCTAGCAAGTTAATCCATCTCTGACGCTCCGGGCAGGGCTTTTCGCGCTCCTTCCGCGTCTTGATCACGTGGCAAGGAGCGCATAACGGTTGCAGGTTCCCGAAGTCGTACGCAGCTCCCCCCTCATTCAGCGGCTTCACGTGATCAATTTCCAGCCGGATGTAGCGACCATCGCATCCGCAGCTACGGCAAGTAAAGGTCCCAGCTCGCAGCTGATCCCGGCGGTATCGAGCAGCTGTAATCCGCCATTTCTTTGAGCGGTGAAAGTTGCTCATTGCTCGACCATAAAGAACATGGGCGTACGTGCGGGCTTTTGTGCGCCGGCCAGCGCGGACAGTCCTATCGCGATCACGCTTGCCTGCAGCGCATCAATACGCCCCCGGTATTTTGCTTTGTGCAGCGCAGGATTCCCGCTCGCATCGTGCCGAATCTCCCCGTATCGAAGCGCACTGCGCCAGATCGTCAGCGGCAGCACTTTGATTCGTTCACTCATTACCGCACGACGAAAAGCTCGCAGGTCCGCGCTCCCGTCCGCTACACGTCCCGCCCCCGTTCCCCGCCAGATTACGTTCGGGTAGTACTGGATTTCCTCCAGTACAGATTCCAATTCACTACGCCGGTAGCGGTCCGCTCCAAGTGCGACAAGCTTACAGCCCGTCAGGTCCTCAAAACACGCTCGCAGGAAAGCCCCCGCGTCTGTTACTCGCTCCCCTATCAAGTTCAGGCTACCCTCATCCTGCATCTTCAAGTAAGCCGGCCCGCATCCGTCCATAGTCCCCCGTTCTTTCAGCCCGGGGCTGAACGGGTAAGCCCCCTGGACTTCAAGCCGTCCCGTGGCAGGCCAGTACACGCTAAAACAACACATTGAGCGACTTCCTCCCAGGTCAGCACCGGCAAAGCAGGGACCGCTTCGCGGGGGCAACGTATCAACCTCTACCCGTTGCCATTCGCTTACACTGCACAACAGCTGACGACCAGGCGCTAGCCGTTGATTAAGATCATGGGCGCGGAAGTGCAATTCATCATCCGGGGAGTTTGCCACCTGGACCGCGCGATCCTGCATATACTGCAGCGATTTTATGCCGGCCCGCAGTCCAGGATTCGCGGCGTGCCAGGCCGCGCGATCACTGATACTGCAGTCCGCCGGGGCTTCGTACACTCGAACGTACGTAGTTTCGGGCGTGCGCTCCGAACGGGATATCAGTTCCTCGACCAGCTCACAATCGCCGCGAATCGTGATATGAATTAACCTGCCACGGCGGGCGCTCAATGAACTGTGCAGACCCGCGACCAGCTCCCGGTGCTTGAGCGCATCCATCAAGCCCGTTTCATCGCAGCATACCAGATCATAGCCCCCGGCATGGCCGCTGTGCTTATCCGCGCTCAAGCATTCCAGCGCCCCCCCCGTTCGCTCGTTCAGGATCACCCCCGGATACGGTGTTTTCTTGATTCGCAGGTCCAGCTCATTCGCACGTATGACCTGGCTTGCCAGCGTCAGCAGCTCGCGGGCTTTCGGCAAGCTCAAGCTAACAATAGCCCCGCGCCAGCTGGGGGTTTTCAGGGGACCGATCAGGTACCCCAGACAAAGCAATGCCAGGATACTCGATTTCGCATTTTTCCGCGCAATTATCAAGCCGCTTGTAGGTACTCCCAGAGCCCGTTCCAGAAACTCGCAAGCATAGTCCGGGAGCGTCAGCGGCTTGCCCGCTCGCGGGTGTCCGTGCGGGGTTACCAGTTCACTCGACCACGCCCGCAATAATTTGACCTGCCGGCCTGGATCATCCGGAACACGCGGATACGACTCAGCCGCTTTCTTTGACGCTTTCTTGCGCTCAATCGCTTTTGTACGGTAGCGATCCCGCGCGTGCATCCTACGAACGTTCGCGCTCTTATAGGGCATTCATGGTCTAAGGAAAAGGACTAAATCTTGACGCGCGCGTAACCGCACGGTGTGGCTCTCCTTACCCGCTGCTCGCAGGGTCCCAAGGCTTCATCAATGCCCGTCAATCAGCGCATTCAGTATCTCCAGCGCCTTATCGATCCTTTCGCGCGCCTTGCCTAATTGATCTCCCTTGTGCGGCTCTTTCACCATCAGAGAGACTTTCGCATGGCTGACATGTTTTTCCGCGCGCTTTAATTCTGACATTACCACCGGATCAATAATTAACGGTCTTCGCTTTTGTGTGTTACTCATTCGTCTTGCCCGCTCCCGGGCGGTTTGTGTGTCTAATATGTGAATCCAGCATTATTTGCCGGAAGTCTCCAAGCTTTACCAAAGAATCTGCCATTTCATGTAATCTTCGCTCACGTTCCGTAAACCATTCCTCATCCATAAACTGTATCTGTTCATCCGGGTCGTACAGATACGGGATATAGATGAGAACACCTATCTTCTTCAACGTCTCGAAAGTCCACCCATAGATCTTCCTCCGTTCGTAACGGAGTTTAATGTCGGGGCACGTCTTTGCGGATTTAATCACCCAGGAAGGACAATTCCCTCCCAGCGTTATCACGGTCTCTGAATACAGTCGCTTTGCTGGCTTTTGTGTCTCACTCATTGGTCATCAGTTACTCCGGCAAGTTAAGCACACTGGCGGGTTATGTATCCAGGCGGGCCAGTTTGACGGGTTGATCTCTTTCGACCGCCCGCAGACTGAACACTGAATATACTGGCATTCGCATTCGGGATTCGTGCAGGTCCCTACCTGGACGTGCTTTGACACGATTTGTTCAACCTGGACTATTTCGCTGACGCTTTTCCGCTTACTCATTTGTTATTCCCAAGAACAGTCCGGGGTTCGTGTGTTATACCTCGCTAGGCAGGGAGCGCGTTCGTTTGCTTCCCCGGTCAGCCCGCAGGTAGCGCATTTTCGCGCCTTGCTGACATTGCCGTTATTTTCCGTGAACCGTTTCAATCGCGCACGTGTGTGCGCGCGTGCGTGCGCCCGCGTTACGGACTTTGTAGGGGAAATATCGGCAATGTCGGCAAGGTTACGCTCTGATTTAGGTATGATCCGCAAACCCCATCGGATTTTCCGCGTGTCCCCATCCACCCATTTATCATCATTTTCGTATCCGCAACGGGTTAGGTAGCCCCCTAGCTTTTGTTTTGTTGCGCTAACTTCCAGCCCCAGATCACGACAAAACTCCCCGTACTCAATCCATAGCTCCGAAAACAATACAAACGCATCCGGGTCAGCCCGCTGTATACAATCCTCTACAAACGCGCTGACGGAGTAACGGCTTTGCCGGAAGTGCTTTTCCGTTGCGATCTGGACCACGCGGGGCGTAGTTATTTCAGCTCTGGATATATCGCGGGCCAGGTTGAGCAGGTAGTACAGGATTCCAGCGTATTCCGCCCGCAGTTTATCATACAGTCCCAAGTCCAATTCGGGGGGGCTGTTCTCAAACGGACACACACGCAGACGGGTCAGCATACCCGAATCGCGCCCATCCACGCGGGGCAAGTTATTTCCAGAACACCATAGCACCATTTGGGGCTGATACGTGAACGGATGTGCATACTTCGCTTCCGCCATAACCGGTTCCCCGCCGGTAATATGTTTGACTAGGCTGGAGTTCCAGCGGCCGCCATCGGGCGGCTCTGACATAACAACTACCCGGTATCCGTGTATAGCGGCCGCAGTTCGCAGGGCGTTAGAATCGTCCAGGAACATACCGAAGTCAGCCGGTCTACCGTAGCCCCCGGCCATCTTTACCAAGACCTTCATAAATGTAGATTTTCCGGTATCCTTTTCCCCGTGCAGATACGGCAGCAGCTTCCGGTTCGGGTTTCCGGTCAGGGAGTACGCCATTAGTTGATACAGGTAT
Source organism: Paracoccaceae bacterium (assembly GCA_965242975.1). GTDB lineage: Bacteria > Pseudomonadota > Alphaproteobacteria > Rhodobacterales > Rhodobacteraceae > JAPPHA01. The sequence goes on from CBDETS010000006.1 coordinate 9,742, forward strand.
TCGGCATAGTCTTTATTTCCGCCGGTTGCCTCCTCAATGAACCGAAAGAACGTCTGGGGCTGACTATTGACCGGTGTAACTGGGAGCGATTTCGTTATGTACTTGCCTTCCAATTCGTCCGCTTTCAGTAGCCGGCCTTTTGACAGCGACCATACCCCGTCAGGCGTACCTATCAGGTCCGTATCGTTATCACGGTCTTCCGGGTTTATGCCCAACTCATGTCCGGCTATCGCAATACCGGCGGCCTGGCAGGATTTTCGCCGTAGTTTTACGGCGCGGGCTTTTTCTTCGGTCAGCCGCTTCGCGGACCGTTCCAGTTTGCTTGTACGCTCTTCAATCCATAGACCCGCTTTCGTTCGCACTATCCAGGTCTTTGATCCACGTATCCAGCGGGCCGATTCTTTGTGTTCCTGGATAAGCCAGTCCGCCAGCTCATTTTCCGTAGCCCATTTTGGCAAAGTGTACTCATCAACGGGCTGAGTACCGGGCGTTTCTTTGACGGGCTTCGCTTCGCGCAGGTGCGTTTCAAGCCAGTCGCGGGCATCATCGGCATCGGACAGGTCTTTGCCCGTTGAGCCGTTCGCAGCGTGTACCTGTACTTTCACGTTCGGTAGCTCCCGCATTGCCCGCCGTCCATATTTCTGCACGCCTTCCCGTCCCGCTGTATCCGCATCAAAAAACACGTACAGCTTTTCCAGCTTCGGCAACGCCCGCAAAGCCGACCAGTCCAGGGCATCATTACCAGCACCCCCCGGTCCGCTCACATACGCAACATCTTTCCGCTTGCCAAACGCGTGCGCTGTATCCGCATCCTTTTCCCCTTCCAGCAATACCACTACCTTTACATCATCGGTCAATCGCTCGCGCCCCCATAGCAGTACATTCATCTTCACGCCGCCCATTCCCCGCTTCCAGCCGTACCCGTCATAATGCTGCCACGGAAAATTGCCATCGGGCAGCTTGACGTGTCTCACTGGGGGCTGACTATCGTAAACGTGCGACCGGACTATATCGTTACCTGGACGTGAGCGGGGTTCGTATCCCGCCATCTTATCCAGCTCTGTAATGATCCGCTTTGCAGATTCGGGGCTATTCCCATTGCTTGCGCTTCCGGGTATGCATCCGCGGCAACCGAACTGACCACCGGGCTTAATCCAGAACCGATCATTACCGCCGCAGACTGGACAGGGCCCAACGGCTTGCCCGCTTACTTTCTTGGGATCAAACGCTTGGACGTACGCGCTGTAACGGTCAGGGTGATCCGGGGAACCGTTAGTCCTGGTGTGTGTTGCACTCATAATTCCTTATCTGTTTGTGGGCGCCGGCTAGGAACCGGTGCTCACGCCCGTCACCCGCCGGTTCATAGCGGGTTTTTTTTGGCGTGAACTTGCGCCCGATTAAAAAAAAGCACCCCAGGGCAGGCAGAACCCTGGGGCGGTGACTGCCTTCACGAAGATTAAGTACAACCTTCAGCGGAAAGTGTTCCAATAGCCGCAATAGCAGCCGGTATGTAATAATTGCAACTGTTACAGCCCCAGGGTTTTCAGCGTGTTCCGGATCAGCTAATTGCCGTTATTGCAGGTGTTCCGGGAGTACCAGGTACAACCGCCGGACGCTCCACGCGCAACGCTCGACCAATCCAGCGCGTACCAGGTAGTCAATCGCCCGGTATAAGCGCCGTTCATTGATCCGTATATCGCGGGCCAGCTCGCGCTTATCATTGAACCGGTACATTAGCTTTCCCTTATGGCGCTTGCCCGCCCATTCGTCAGTTACCGCATTCGCGATCAGGAATAGCAGCATCTTGCGCCGCACGTGTACGGCATCCGCCCGCCCGTCAATCGGAAGTTCTAACGCCCATTCGATCAAGCGGAATTGATTCATACGTTCGGTTCGCGTCATCGTCTTATCGGTTTATGGCCAGAACGGTTTAAGACAATATACGAAACTATTGTCACGGAATCAGACAATTGGATCCGGTTATTGTCCGAAAACATCGATGTCGATGATTTCGGCGCATTGGCCGCAGACCATCAGTTCCTCGTCGTCTTCGAGGAGCCGGCTTTCGGTAGCCGTGCTATAACTCAGCCAGTGTTTCTACCGGTCGGGAAGCGCGACCAGTAGAAAAGGAAAGCCCGGACGGTCAACCTGGTGGAAAACGCCCGGGCTTCGTGTCGGCACTCCAAGCTGACACGCGCCAATATACGGCGGTCAGTCCAACCCGCAAAGCCGCATCGCACGTTTCAGCTTCACGCCCGAATCTACCATCGATTTCAGCGACCGACCGCGCGCTTGCAGGTCCGCAGCTCCCAGCTCATCAAGCCGTATCGTCAGCTCCGGGCTTTCCAGCTTGTACCGTAGTTCATTTTGTAGCAGCCGGGCCAGCGGTAGCACGGTCCCAAAATAGCACTGACGCCAGGCTTCGCGCCGGGCTTGCGCGCTCGCATCGCTACGTAGCAGTTCCGCAGGGATTCCCAACGCGATCCCCGCGCTTACTTGTAGATCATTCCGCAGCTCGACCAACGCTGCAGGGGGATCAGGACCTATACGGCGCTGCATCCAGTCTGACGACATTCGCCCCTCACTACGCAAGATATTTCCGTGTCCGCTCGCCATTGATTCAACTACCAGCGGACCGCCCGCTATCGCATTCAGCGCGTTCTGAATGGCTTTCTTTCCCGGTTCATTGCTGGGATCAAGCGGCGCCGGTAACACGCGACCAGCAGCCCCCTTCAGTTCCTTGCTTACGCTCGCTTCAATTCGTGCAAGGCCGATCCCCAGGTCAGCGGCGTTGCGCAGCGCGGACCGACCGGACCAGGGAGTGTCACGGCTGGCACCCGTTCGGACGTGGACCACGTCCAGCGCACTGACGCGTCGGCTAAATTGACCCGTAGGCGCTGGCGCAAAGATATCATAGACCCAGGTATCCGGGTCAGGATCAAGTCCGTAGACTTCCCAATTTTGAGCCGGTAGCAGTTCCAGTTTACCGCTGGACGTCCGGATCATATGGCAGGATTCTCCGTGTTTGGTCAGCTGACGTCCAACGTAAGCAAGCGTACATGGATTAAGCGGTGCAGCGATCAGATCGCTTGCACCCGTAACGGTTGCACTCGCAAACGCACGTTCGATCACGCCCGCCGCTATTTCCATACCCGCAGTCTTGAGCGCATCCGCGTAATCACTCCCCGCGATCAGGTGTTTCAGTTGCGCAACCGCATCCGCCCAGCTGGACCGCGTTTCAGGACGTTTCCAGAATCGCACTCGCATTACAGATATAGCAGGTAATCATCCGGGAGTACTTGCTGACGCTCACGGATTTCAGCTGACGTTTGCCGGTAGCTGGGCGTACGTACGACCGCAGCACCGATCAATAGCGCACGCAGTATTTCCCTCACGCCGCTATCGGTAGTCTTTTCTTCAAGCGCACGGAACTCAACGGACATATACCGCTTGCCCGATTCGACCGCTTCCCGTAGCTCCGTGCTTGGATTCACGTTTACGCGGATTTCCGCGCCCTCACGGTACGGGTATGCCAGTACGGCTCCTTGGTTTACCCGGTGTTTTTTTCTTATACGGACGCCCGTAGACGGCCATTCGACCGATCCCATGACAAACAGCTCCGGGCGATTCGCATTCGGGCGATCACTGGACGCGCGCCCTTCGGTCAGTAAAACGCCGTGCAAGCGTCCAGATTCGCGTAATTCAACCGGTACGGTTATGTTCATGGGCTTTGCGTTCCTATTGCTACGTTCGGGTTTGCACGGATCAGCTGCAAGTACAGCCGTCCGTAGGTCGTTACGATCCAGTATTTTGCTGTTGGACGCTCCCCGCTGTACTCGAATTCAGTTGATACCGGACCTTCCGTATTCTTCTCAATCGGTAGCAAACCCTCCCCCGTTAACAGGTGCGCAGCTACCAGTCCCTTCAAACGCGCCGTAGTCGTACGGCCAGCAAGTAGCAGGTCCGCATCTTCAAGGGCTTGCGTAACCTTCGCGTCCGGGTACTCCCTAGCCGTCAGCTCCGGGAACATCAGTCTAAAACCGGCTAAGTCAAGCATTTAATTCTTTGTTCAGCACACTTAGATACGATCAAACGTGTTCTGGGCGATTTCAGCGCCGCCTATAACCGCGATTCCAGCGCCTATAAGCCTTTACACACTCCTCATCATCGCCCGCAGCTACGATCCGGGCATCGATCACGGTTTCCCCTGGATCAATCAATCGTACACTGAACGCAGCATCGTACTGGGCCGCTACCGGCTGCCAGTCCGCAGCTGCATTCCGCTTTGAACTGGACACGATCACGCGCAGCGATCTTTCCAGGGCGGCACCTACGCCAGCTGATACCAGCGCGGAACCGAACCCCTCACGGTTGAAAGCATCATCATCCGCGCGGACTGGATACCGGCCTTTCGCATCGCGCTTGACCGCGCGCGTAGCCGCCCATAGCGCGGTATACTCGAAAAGCAGGTCAGCCTCCCCATCCTCAATCGCTTGCCTTGCGACCTCGCTTTTACCGCTGAATACAGGTCCCGCAATCAATAGCAAGCTCCCGGGCATCGATCAAGCCAGCTTAAAGCTCAACGTTTCGTAGGCGGCCGGCTGCAGCAAAAGAACATCGCCGATCAAGACGTGCAGGTTATAGGACGTTTCCGCTTTCGCCGCGCCCGAATAGACGTCCGTAATGCTAATTTCGGACCAGCGCGGACATACGGACAGCTGTTCAGCTGGACGCCCCTTGCGACACGCTACGGCGGTTTGTACGCTGGACTTAGCTGCCGGCATATTCGCTGAACTGGAATACTCCATTAGCAGCGATTTCAGGTTCATGGACAGCGATTCACGCGGGACCACGCCCGCCGTAGTTGCGGGGAATAGCGCATCGAACTTCCGCATCGACGCCACGCCCAGCAGCAAGCTAATATCCCCCATCGAACGCGCAAAGATACCGTCCGTCAGGGCCGTTATTTTCGCACGCGCAAGCGTCCAGGTGTCCGTAGTCGTTTCTGCCGTTGGCGCGCCCTTCGTAGTGATCAGTCCGCTTATATTATTCCCCGTTCCATCGCCGTTCAGTAACGCTTTATCCAGCGCATCCGAAAGCACGGACGCAAGATTCGCGCGCAGCTGACTCTCAAACGTTCCGATCCCCACTTCGGCGACCGCTTCCGCATTGATTTCCAACCGTGCGCTGATTCGGTGCGGCGTAGTGTTTACCGGCGTCAGGGCTCCGGCGGTTGCAGCTTGGGCACCCCCCTTCGCTTGAAAGCTCGAGCTCTGATTCGTAGTAATCCGCAACCAGCTGGATGTACCGCTTCCTACGCGCGGCATTTCAATTCCCAGCAGCGGGGCCGCTGACATGGCGAATACCGCAGGGACTATCCGCTGAACATTTACCCCCGTTCCGCTCGACGGCGCGGGCGTTACTGCCCGTTGCTCCGCTTCCGTTGGCTCTAACAAGTCAAACGGGATTTCCGCACTGGACGCTTCGCAAGCCGCTTGATACTCCCGGTATTCCGGCTCTTGCCGTCCGGTTGCAGCTTGCAGCAAGTAACCCGTCAGCGTTACTTTCTTGCGCAGCTCCAATCGCTCACGCATTTCAGGATCAAGCGTTTTGCCCGGTTCCGGATCAGGTTTCTGAGCCTCAGCCAGTATCGCAGCTTGCAAGCGCGTTTCGCAGTCCCCCAGTTCTGTTTTCAGCGCGTCAGCTGATTCCCGCAGCTCCGGCGTTAGATCATCCGTTTCAGCGATCTTGCGCAGCTCCGTGCGGATTTCGCTTATTCGCAGTTCCAGTTTCGATTTTGTAGACATTCGGACGGTTCGGGTTATGTGAATTGCTGTAACCCGTTCGTGCCGGTCGCACCGTGTCCGTATCAGCGGGGAAGTCCAATATACCACAATTTCGCGTCTTACGTTCCGCTCGCTTGCCTACGTTACGCTGGCTGTGCGTACGCTGTGCAGGGAATACCTTACGTCCAGTCCGGCAAACGCGCTGTATAGACGCGTTACAGCGCGTCTAACGCGAATCACGTCAGAATCCTAGCAAGTTAATCCATCTCTGACGCTCCGGGCAGGGCTTTTCGCGCTCCTTCCGCGTCTTGATCACGTGGCAAGGAGCGCATAACGGTTGCAGGTTCCCGAAGTCGTACGCAGCTCCCCCCTCATTCAGCGGCTTCACGTGATCAATTTCCAGCCGGATGTAGCGACCATCGCATCCGCAGCTACGGCAAGTAAAGGTCCCAGCTCGCAGCTGATCCCGGCGGTATCGAGCAGCTGTAATCCGCCATTTCTTTGAGCGGTGAAAGTTGCTCATTGCTCGACCATAAAGAACATGGGCGTACGTGCGGGCTTTTGTGCGCCGGCCAGCGCGGACAGTCCTATCGCGATCACGCTTGCCTGCAGCGCATCAATACGCCCCCGGTATTTTGCTTTGTGCAGCGCAGGATTCCCGCTCGCATCGTGCCGAATCTCCCCGTATCGAAGCGCACTGCGCCAGATCGTCAGCGGCAGCACTTTGATTCGTTCACTCATTACCGCACGACGAAAAGCTCGCAGGTCCGCGCTCCCGTCCGCTACACGTCCCGCCCCCGTTCCCCGCCAGATTACGTTCGGGTAGTACTGGATTTCCTCCAGTACAGATTCCAATTCACTACGCCGGTAGCGGTCCGCTCCAAGTGCGACAAGCTTACAGCCCGTCAGGTCCTCAAAACACGCTCGCAGGAAAGCCCCCGCGTCTGTTACTCGCTCCCCTATCAAGTTCAGGCTACCCTCATCCTGCATCTTCAAGTAAGCCGGCCCGCATCCGTCCATAGTCCCCCGTTCTTTCAGCCCGGGGCTGAACGGGTAAGCCCCCTGGACTTCAAGCCGTCCCGTGGCAGGCCAGTACACGCTAAAACAACACATTGAGCGACTTCCTCCCAGGTCAGCACCGGCAAAGCAGGGACCGCTTCGCGGGGGCAACGTATCAACCTCTACCCGTTGCCATTCGCTTACACTGCACAACAGCTGACGACCAGGCGCTAGCCGTTGATTAAGATCATGGGCGCGGAAGTGCAATTCATCATCCGGGGAGTTTGCCACCTGGACCGCGCGATCCTGCATATACTGCAGCGATTTTATGCCGGCCCGCAGTCCAGGATTCGCGGCGTGCCAGGCCGCGCGATCACTGATACTGCAGTCCGCCGGGGCTTCGTACACTCGAACGTACGTAGTTTCGGGCGTGCGCTCCGAACGGGATATCAGTTCCTCGACCAGCTCACAATCGCCGCGAATCGTGATATGAATTAACCTGCCACGGCGGGCGCTCAATGAACTGTGCAGACCCGCGACCAGCTCCCGGTGCTTGAGCGCATCCATCAAGCCCGTTTCATCGCAGCATACCAGATCATAGCCCCCGGCATGGCCGCTGTGCTTATCCGCGCTCAAGCATTCCAGCGCCCCCCCCGTTCGCTCGTTCAGGATCACCCCCGGATACGGTGTTTTCTTGATTCGCAGGTCCAGCTCATTCGCACGTATGACCTGGCTTGCCAGCGTCAGCAGCTCGCGGGCTTTCGGCAAGCTCAAGCTAACAATAGCCCCGCGCCAGCTGGGGGTTTTCAGGGGACCGATCAGGTACCCCAGACAAAGCAATGCCAGGATACTCGATTTCGCATTTTTCCGCGCAATTATCAAGCCGCTTGTAGGTACTCCCAGAGCCCGTTCCAGAAACTCGCAAGCATAGTCCGGGAGCGTCAGCGGCTTGCCCGCTCGCGGGTGTCCGTGCGGGGTTACCAGTTCACTCGACCACGCCCGCAATAATTTGACCTGCCGGCCTGGATCATCCGGAACACGCGGATACGACTCAGCCGCTTTCTTTGACGCTTTCTTGCGCTCAATCGCTTTTGTACGGTAGCGATCCCGCGCGTGCATCCTACGAACGTTCGCGCTCTTATAGGGCATTCATGGTCTAAGGAAAAGGACTAAATCTTGACGCGCGCGTAACCGCACGGTGTGGCTCTCCTTACCCGCTGCTCGCAGGGTCCCAAGGCTTCATCAATGCCCGTCAATCAGCGCATTCAGTATCTCCAGCGCCTTATCGATCCTTTCGCGCGCCTTGCCTAATTGATCTCCCTTGTGCGGCTCTTTCACCATCAGAGAGACTTTCGCATGGCTGACATGTTTTTCCGCGCGCTTTAATTCTGACATTACCACCGGATCAATAATTAACGGTCTTCGCTTTTGTGTGTTACTCATTCGTCTTGCCCGCTCCCGGGCGGTTTGTGTGTCTAATATGTGAATCCAGCATTATTTGCCGGAAGTCTCCAAGCTTTACCAAAGAATCTGCCATTTCATGTAATCTTCGCTCACGTTCCGTAAACCATTCCTCATCCATAAACTGTATCTGTTCATCCGGGTCGTACAGATACGGGATATAGATGAGAACACCTATCTTCTTCAACGTCTCGAAAGTCCACCCATAGATCTTCCTCCGTTCGTAACGGAGTTTAATGTCGGGGCACGTCTTTGCGGATTTAATCACCCAGGAAGGACAATTCCCTCCCAGCGTTATCACGGTCTCTGAATACAGTCGCTTTGCTGGCTTTTGTGTCTCACTCATTGGTCATCAGTTACTCCGGCAAGTTAAGCACACTGGCGGGTTATGTATCCAGGCGGGCCAGTTTGACGGGTTGATCTCTTTCGACCGCCCGCAGACTGAACACTGAATATACTGGCATTCGCATTCGGGATTCGTGCAGGTCCCTACCTGGACGTGCTTTGACACGATTTGTTCAACCTGGACTATTTCGCTGACGCTTTTCCGCTTACTCATTTGTTATTCCCAAGAACAGTCCGGGGTTCGTGTGTTATACCTCGCTAGGCAGGGAGCGCGTTCGTTTGCTTCCCCGGTCAGCCCGCAGGTAGCGCATTTTCGCGCCTTGCTGACATTGCCGTTATTTTCCGTGAACCGTTTCAATCGCGCACGTGTGTGCGCGCGTGCGTGTCGGCAAGGTTACGCTCTGATTTAGGTATGATCCGCAAACCCCATCGGATTTTCCGCGTGTCCCCATCCACCCATTTATCATCATTTTCGTATCCGCAACGGGTTAGGTAGCCCCCTAGCTTTTGTTTTGTTGCGCTAACTTCCAGCCCCAGATCACGACAAAACTCCCCGTACTCAATCCATAGCTCCGAAAACAATACAAACGCATCCGGGTCAGCCCGCTGTATACAATCCTCTACAAACGCGCTGACGGAGTAACGGCTTTGCCGGAAGTGCTTTTCCGTTGCGATCTGGACCACGCGGGGCGTAGTTATTTCAGCTCTGGATATATCGCGGGCCAGGTTGAGCAGGTAGTACAGGATTCCAGCGTATTCCGCCCGCAGTTTATCATACAGTCCCAAGTCCAATTCGGGGGGGCTGTTCTCAAACGGACACACCACCATAGCACCATTTGGGGCTGATACGTGAACGGATGTGCATACTTCGCTTCCGCCATAACCGGTTCCCCGCCGGTAATATGTTTGACTAGGCTGGAGTTCCAGCGGCCGCCATCGGGCGGCTCTGACATAACAACTACCCGGTATCCGTGTATAGCGGCCGCAGTTCGCAGGGCGTTAGAATCGTCCAGGAACATACCGA